>NZ_JBYNRN010000012.1:0-597632 GCF_057785155.1 Paenisporosarcina sp. | reverse complement strand
AGCTACATATATGCTGGGAAATATGATGCGCAATGTCCATATGAATATGGTATAGAGATCGCAAATTTAATACCAAACTCTACATTTACTACTTTCGGGGAAAGTAACCATAATCCATTTGTTGAGGAAGAGGATAAATTCATGGATTTTGTGAAATCGACACTTAAATGAATTAATTTGGCATTTTTATAGCTAGTAGAAGCGTTTCTTGTTGTGAAAATCATCCATTGATAAAAAGAAAGTAGAACGTATGTGTGGTATAATAGTAGGGTAATAGAATAGGGTAGCTCAAGGGTGGTTGGCTCACTCCCGTTCGAAAGGGGGTGGTGCCATGTCAGTATTCGAAGCACTAATGTTCGCAGTAGCATTCGCAACATTAATTGTGCTAGTACTTTCATTTAACCATAAAAAATAACCCATCCTTGAGTTAGGCGCTCAGATGGGTTACTACTCTCGTCTAGCCAATCCCCTTGAAGGGAACCTGCAGTTACATTGATCGTTTGGTGTTGATCCACCAAACGGTCTTTTTTATTGTACTCAAATTCTAACTTCATTATACCAAAGGGAAATAAGTGAATCAACTCATAGAAAAAGTAGACTTCGTCTTAAGTAAGGTACCTAATTTATTACCATAAAAAATAACCCATCCTTGAGTTAGCGCTCAGATGGGTTACTGCCTGTTCTAGTCAATCCCCTTAAAGGGAACCTGCTGATACATTAATCGTTTGGTGTTGACCCACCAAACGGTCTTTTTATTGTACTCAAATTCTAATATCATTATACAAAATGTAATTTATTGAATCAACGAAAAGGTCGACTCAACTTTTACTGACTATCTTAGCTCTCGATCATTTCCTAACAGCACCCAATGAGAGGAGAGTTCAATGTAATCATCAATTGGGAGTGATTTTATGGATTCATTGCCTTTCTAAAAAACCATCTTTACTTATAAGTGTAGAGTTTAAAGCATATTTGCATCCTTATTATCTTTATCATGTTCAACTGCTTTGATTGTAACAATACCCATTATGACTACCATAAATAAAAATAAAATGACCCACTCTGAGAAACCAAAATTATTAAGCATCTAATTACCTCTCTTTTTTTACATTAAACATAACAAAACTCTGCAGTCAGTTGCTGTCGATTTCACAATTCTAATATAAAAACATTTCGACCTTTTCAGACATGTTTTCAAAAGCGGTCATGTTGCGTAAAGATAAAGTTTTTATGCTTGGTGTACAAGACAGTTGGTATAAATATGAGAATGATTATGTAACGAAAGAGGTTACTCAATGGTTAAAAGAAAACGATATCATATTAGTTGAGTAAACAAGTTTAGCTATCCATAAAAAATAACCCATTATCGAGTTTAGTACTCGAAAGGGTTATTTTTTCGGCTAATTGTTTTGAGGATGCGACTAATAATCGTTGTAAAGGTGAACTTATGTCTAAATTCTTTCGACTTATCGGTAATTCGTAAACTGAGTGTCAATCGGTAAATCCGCTTTTCTTATAGCTGCAATAATTGCTTGTAAGTCATCTCTGTTTTTCCCAGTTACACGGACTTGATCATCTTGAATTTGGCTCTTTACTTTAACGCCACTTTCTTTAATGATTTTGGTGATTTCTCTTGCCATATCTTTATCAATACCTTGAATTAATTTCGTGCGTTGGCGTACAGTTCCACCTGAAGCTCCTTCAATTTTACCGTGATCTAAATTCTTTATAGATACATTTCGCTTATTCAAATTACTTATTAGCACATCTTTCAACTGATCTAATTTATATTCATCATCAGAAATAAGGACAAGTTCCTCGTTGTCTAAAGAAATACTACTTTTACTTCCTTTAAAATCATATCGAGTTTTGAGTTCTTTTGTCGCCAACGCTACTGCATTCTTAACTTCAGAGAAATCAACTTCTGAAACAATATCAAATGAGCTTTCTTTTGCCATATATATAACCTCCAATACTTAATAATTCTACTATATCAAAAAATCTAGAATTTCTCCGCACATAAATTCCACTAGCGTACTTTAAAAGCTATTACTTAACCTTTCTAAAAAATTCTAAGGATTATTCTTAAGTAAAGGAAAATATTTGAATTAAGGATAAACCGTAGCTTCATTCATAGGGAGTGATTTCCATTTGATGTGATATATTAAATTTAGCTATACTTTAAATATGTAAAGGAAAAGAGGGTTGTAAATGCAGTTAACGATTAAAGCCACGGGCGATAATGTGAAGGCGATATCATTTTTGCTGTCAAAAAACCCGGAAAACTTGTATGAGCGAAATCATAAAGGGCATTTAGTGCGCCTTTTTTATAGTAAGTTTACAGAAACAGAGCTTGAGGTGACGATTTTTGTCACACCGGACCCAATTGAATTGGTTCGCAATAATTCCAAGTCAAATGATATTACCCACTATATAAATGATCGTGAGTTTGCAGTAAGTAGTATTTTTTGTTCTTTTATCCGCTCTGCACTTGGCACAGCTTTAAATGGGCAACCAAAAGAGGAACATGTTAAATGGGTGAATCATCCCTTTTCGTTCCAATTTGAATTTGGACCTGTAGCATCTTCTCTTTCAGATAAACAGTTACAAGATTTATTTGAACCGATTGGTTACAAAGTGATGATTACACGACCGGAACTGCAGTATTCTTTCCATATTAAAGACGAGAGTTCGGCTAGATATATTTCTTTAAAAGGTCAGCAAACACTTCAAGATGGCTTGAGACATTTATTTGTTCTGATACCTGTCATCGACAACTATAAACATTACTTTATTGATGAAAAAGAAATTGAAAAGCTGGAGCGGTATGGAGAGGGATGGCTAGAAAATCATCCGATGAAAGAATATATATATCGTCAATCACTCCGATTTAAAGAAGTATATAGTATCGTCGAAAACAAAAAATCAGATGAGGACAGAGAAAATGTTGTTAAAAAGACTCGTTTGAATGAACTTCGTTATGAAAAGATTGTAAGCACCATAAGTCAAATGCAACCGAAAAGCATTGTAGATATTGGCTCTGGGGAAGGAAAGCTCTCTGAACTCCTTGGTTTTGTACAAGGAGTTCAGGAAGTGTTGGCAGTGGAGCCATCCCAGTCAGCTATGCTTAAAGCATTAAAACGCTTTGACAAAGTGAAGGGTCAGTCCAATTTTGTGATGCCAGAAACAATATGGGGCTCACTGTTCTATTATGATGAAAGATTAAAAGGTAAGGATGTTGTTGTCTTGTGCGAGGTCATCGAACATATTGATGAGAGTCGTCTTCCCAAGGTTATGGAAACGATACTTGGGGACTATCAACCTGGAATATTAATTATCACAACACCAAATCGTGAATATAACGAAGTGTACGATATGGAAGGTACTCTTCGTCACACCGATCATCGTTTTGAGTGGACAAGAGCAGAATTTCAACAGTGGTGTGCAGAAAGAAATCATCGAGACACATATAGTCTTAATTTTGAAGGAATTGGTGAAGAACATAACACACAAGGCTTTCCAACACAGATGTGTGTGTTTAAAAGAAAGGAGGATTAATCGTGCAAATCCAATTGCCATCTACAGGGATTGTCTTACTGATTGGACCATCCAACAGCGGAAAGTCAACCTTATTAAATAGCATGATTGAAAAAGAAGTAATATTATCTTCTGAAGTAATTAGCTCAGATGACTTTCGAGTTTTAGTCAGTGATAAAGACTTTATTGAATGGAACGATAGACCAAAGGATGAAGCAGCAAGTCTGATGGATGAATACAGTTCGATTTCCAAAGAAGCCTTTTTAATGATGGATTCAATTATTGAAGCTCGATGTCGTTTAAATAAATTAACGTTTGTAGATGCAACTCATTTACACTCTGATGATCGTAAACGATATATTAGTTTGGCTCGTAAAAATAATGTACCAATCTTAGCTCTTGTTCTAGATGTACCTGAAATCGAACTAATAATTAGAGATGAACAACGAGATAAACCACGGGGAAAAAGACGTATCAAACAACAATACCAAACGTTTAAAAGAGAAAAAGGGTTTATCAAAAAAGAAGGATATTTATCTGTTTACAGCATTAAGGAAACAAATAATCTCGAGTTCATTCGACGCAGTAGCTCGATTGAAATAGACATTCAACATGGAATTGATATTATTGGGGATATTCATGGTTGCTATGACGAAATGATTACCTTGCTTGAAGAGTTGGGTTATCAAAAAGATTTAAATGGTCTTTATATCCATCCTGAAAGAAGAAAATTTGTTTCCATAGGAGACGTCATGAGTAGAGGTCCTCATTCACTTAAGACGATGCTTTTTTTCTACGCACATGTTCAACAGCATGCTGCCTATATGGTAGACAGTAATCATGGTTGGAAAATTGCAAGATGGCTTGAGGGAAGAGATGTAACAATGAGCCATGGAGATGAAAAAGTTATAGAGGAATTTATTTCCTATGAAGCGGAAAATGGAATTGAAAAAACACATCAAACAAAACAGACACTAAAAGAATTTCTTTTAAAAGCTCCATCCCATTATGTCTTTACCAAGAATGGTGTTCAAACACTAATTTGTGCACATGCGGGTATTAAAGATGACATGATCGGTAAGGAATCTGATTCCGTAAGTGATTTCTGTCGTTTTGGAGATACATGTGGGTTTGATGAAAAAGGGAATCTACACCGTAAAGATTGGACCGTTAACCATAAAGGAAGTTCACTTATTGTCTGGGGACATGATCCGAAGCCCCGACCATTAGTGATCAACAATACAATCAATATTGATCAAGGTGTTGTTTTTGGTGGAGCATTAACTGCTTTCCGGTATCCAGAAGAGGAGTTTGTTTCGGTAAACGCAAATCATGATTACTCAGGAGACACAAACAATCCATTAAAAGAGTGGGAGAAAACCCGTTTTAATCCGCCAAACCTAGCAAAGTTTATTAACGGATTTTCTGTAAATACCGAAGAACTAGGTGAAATTAAAATTCATCAAGATAATGTAAAACCTGCGATTGATACAGTTTCACACTTTACCATTCCGATTGAACAATTAATTTATATTCCTCCAACTATGATTCCGACACCCGCTTCATCCGCATTAGATGACTACTTGGAGCATCCGAAAGAAGCAATGGATTACTATAGAGGTCAAGGCATTCAAACTATGGTGGCTGAAAAGAAACACATGGGAAGTAGAGGGATTTTATTCCTGTTTAAAGATATTGAATCTGCTATCAAGCATACAACTATTGAGTCACTAGGAGTCATTTACTCAAGAAGTGGGAAACGCTTCTTTGATACAGAAACAGAAGAACAAATTGTTTCAAAAATTAATCTTGAATTACATGATAAAGGATATTTTGATAAGCATAATACTGACTATTTGATTCTAGACGCTGAAATCATGCCATGGAACCTTAAAGCGAAAGAGTTAATCAGCAGCCAATATGCCCATGTTGCGGAAAATGCAATTCTTGATCGCACAAAGCTGAAGGAAAAGATTGAAGTTGTTGTTGGTCAAAATGACGAATTAAATGTTTGGCTGCATGAATACGAAGAGAAATTGAATAATGCTCATACTTTTAGTGAAGTATTTCAAAAGTATTGTTGGACGATTGAAGATATCAATTCCATTCAAATAGCACCATTCCATTTACTAGCACATAGTAATCAAACATTCTTTGATTAGCCACATACATGGCATATGGGAATGAATCGTGAATTTGCAAATCAATCCAAAATATTTGTAGTGACAGATTACAAAGTCATAACAGATGAAACAAGTGAAGAAGAAGTCATTAAATGGTGGAATGATATGACAAGTGATGGACATGAAGGGATTGTTATTAAACCAGAATTTTATGTAGCAAGAAATAAAGGCAAATTACTTCAACCCGCTATCAAAGTGAGAGGGAGAAAATACCTTAAAATCATTTATGGTATGGATTATTTACTACCACAAAATCTTAATAGGTTAAAGTCTAGAAATACTGGTAGAAAGCAAAAAATGGCCCTTAAAGAATTTGCGTTAGGAGTCGAAGGCATACAAAGATATGTTCAAAAGGAATCAATTGAAAGAGTTCATGAATGTGTTCTAGGTACTTTAGCATTGGAATCAGACATTGTAGATCCTAGATTATAAAAAGCAACATATCAATTGGTTACAGAGATTGAATTGTGTTATATGAATAGCAACAAGGAATGAATAATGCACAATTGTGATATTTATTCTGAAATATAAAAGGCAGCCGAGATTATATCTTGGGCTGCCTTTATAGATGTCAAAAAACATTAATTCGAGCTCTAAAAATAAAAAACAGATTTTTATTAAGTTGTTTGATATATAACCTAACTAAAGTTTATTGAGAAAATCAACCTTCTTCTCAATTCTATCAAGCTGATTTTTACGTCTTTTGTTAGAACGTACAATTGAAATAATGAATCCGATGATTCCTGCCAAAATAGCAAGTAATATGAGTTGGAAGAGCGCATCACCGATATTAAAAAACTGCACGGTATGTTCACTTGTTAAGATTAATATCATATAATTTCTATCCTTTTCATATTCATTTAGTTATTTCTATCGTCACGAACATTTCTCACAAATAAAAATTCCTTCATTTTTCAAATATGCTTTGATTTCTGTAAATCCTTTACGCTTTGGGAATTTTAGTTTTACGAAAACCACTTCATCATCTTTAATGTCACTTTGACAAACCGAACATTTTGGATTCTCTCCGAACATCGATAACATCTCCAATTAAATTTAAGTGTTTTGTTTAAATACGTTTGAATGAAAGTAAGGTTTCCTAAATAGACAAAAAATGTTAATGTTACTTACAATCTATCATAAATTTAATTTAGTTGGAATGCGAAATGAAAATTGGGGGATCCATATGGAATTTGATTTAAAGCAAAGGAAGAGAGACCGAGAATTACCTGCTAAACGTGAACAACTTTTACAAAATGCGTTAGCAGACCTAACTGCAGATTTAAATGTGATCGCTATTTATCTCGCAGGATCTCTTGGAAGAGGAGATTTTGATCTGTACTCTGATATTGATATACATGTAGTTGTTAAAGAAGGCACTAAAAAGGAATTTATACTTGATAAGAAAAATCGGGCTGCAAAGTGGGGGAATGTGTTATTTTACGAAGGCATCTCGGCTAGCCCCGTAATCGTCACTCATTACGATAATTTTATTAAAGTGGATAGCTGGTATCATACGTTAGATGAAATTGAGCCATCTATTTGGTTAAAAGGAATAAAACCATTGTATGATCCTTCTGAAATTCTTAACCCGATAATAGAGGAGGTTTCGAATAAACAACTAGTACTTGAAGAAGCTGATGTAACCTATTGGAAAACAAAAGTATTAGCATTTATGCACGAAACATACCGTTCAACCATGCGTAATGAAATATACTATGCACTCTCCAATTTAGATCGCGTACGATGGTTAATTGCAGATGGATGGTATATGGAAATGGAACGACATTTGGACAGCTCATATGGGGTATGGTCCAAAATTGAAGGATCTCGCAGTCAACTGAGTGAAGAACAACTTGAAATATTAGCATCATGGGACTGTAACCGAGATGCCACTAGAATTTTTGAAACCATGAGTAAGATGTATCCAGAACTCCTGCGTTTAAATAGCGCGTTATGTCAAAAAGTAAACATAGATGCAGAGAATGAGAAGTTTAAGACCATATTAAAAATGGTTTTATAATTTTATGCGATTTTGAAATTCTGCGGCCGGATATTTCCGGTCGTTTTTTATTTTTATCAAGCTGATTATTAGAGGATTTCAACTTAAGCATGTATTATTTCTTAATGAAAGCTTTTAATTCAAAGTATTTTTCGATTAATTATAAGGAGTGAAACAATTTGTCATCTAATGAAAAGAAAACATTTAATCATATACCATTATCCGTTCTTGATTTAGCACCAATTAATGTAGGTAGTAATGCAGGGCAATCATTTAAAAATAGTGTTGAATTGGCACAACATGTAGAAAAATTAGGTTTTAATCGCTATTGGCTAGCAGAGCATCATAATATGCCTGGTATCGCGAGTTCTGCAACCTCCGTCATCATTGGCCATATCGCCAGCGCAACAAACCACATCCGTGTAGGTTCAGGAGGCATTATGTTGCCTAACCACGCACCTTTGGTCATTGCAGAACAGTTTGGAACACTTGAATCATTATATCCTGGTCGAATTGATTTGGGTCTTGGTCGAGCACCAGGAAGTGATCAAGCAACTGCGTATGCGCTTCGTCGTACTTTGCAAAGTACAGGAGATGATTTCCCTGCTCAAGTAGAAGAACTAGAATCTTTCTTTGATCAAGGACTTGCAGGAAGAGTTCGCGCATTTCCAGGTGAAGGGCTAGATATTCCACTTTGGCTTTTAGGGTCAAGTGGCTTTAGCGCTAAACTAGCTGCAGAAAAAGGACTTCCTTTTTCATTTGCTAGTCATTTTTCAAACGATTACACATTACCAGCAATGCAGATATACCACCAACATTTCAAGCCATCGAAAGTGCTGAAGGAACCTTATGCTATGCTCGGTGTTAATGTGATTGCAGCAGATACAGATGAAAGAGCTAAATGGTTGGCAACTTCTCAGCAACAACAAATGTTCGATTTGATGAGAGGGATGCCAAAACAATTCCAACCACCTATTGATGATCTTAATGCAGCGTGGACAATGAGAGAACAAGCAACATTTGAAGAAAAACTTGCATCTACCTCAACGATAGTTGGTAGTCCTGAAACAGTGAAACGAAAACTTGAAAGCTTTATTAAAGCTACCAGAGCAAACGAAATCATTATCAACTCACACATTTTCCACCAGGAAGACCGATTACGTTCTTATGAACTTGTTGCAGAGATGATGGATTAATTTTAAATGGCATGACTTCTGATGAAAACGGGTAGAGATTTAAGAATCGACTGAGCGTTTTACAGTAGGAGGCTATTACATGGCAGGTTATATTTTTGATTTAGATGGAACCATATATCTGGGAGATAAATTAATTGACGGAGCTTTAGAAACATATAATTATTTGATTTCAAATGAACATAAAGTGGTGTTTGTGACAAATAAACCAATTGCCTCTCAAGAAGACTACCATCAAAAACTAACAAAATTTGGATTTGATGTAACTGTCAATCAAATTATAAATTCAAGTTATGCTACTGCGATTTATCTAACCAAATATGCAGATCGAGAAGACAAAGTTTATGTCGTAGGAGAGCAGCCGCTAATGGACGAGTTGAATCAAGCGGAAATCGGGATGACAGATAACCCGTTAGATGCAAATTATGTTGTCGTGAGCTGGGACCGCCAATTCACATATGACAAATTAAATAATATGTATCAAGCATGGAAAAATGGCGCGAAGATTGTTGCGACTAATCCAGATCGTACATGTCCAGTAGATGGTGGTGAAGTACCAGACTGTGGTTCAATTATGGCTGCTTTTACTGCAGCCTCTGGTCATGAAATAACAGAGATCGGTGGTAAGCCTTCTCGTCTTATGGCTGATTTGGTTCTAGAAGAAGTGCTACAAATGCCCGCAAATGAATGTTTCTTGATTGGAGATCGATTAGAAACCGATATTCTCATGGGGAATAATGCACTGCTAACCACCATCTTAGTATTATCCGGTGTCACTACTGAAGAAATGGAGAAGGATTCAACAATTAAAGCTAATTACACATTACCAAGTGTAAAAGAATTACCAGACTTGATTGAAAAAACACTGAATCGAGTTTGACATATTAAAAAAATACAAATGCAGGCTTTCCAATAAATACTAGTTAAATCAAGTAGAGAGAAACAATTATTGTTTCTTCTCTGCTTGTTTTTTTATTGGGCATTTTCCAAAATAGTCTTCGAGGTTGTTTAACTCCTATACGGGAAAGAAAAATAAGAATTTATCATATCAAAGCCTGTATTTTTCTGCTTTTAATAAATTTCTATTTTAGTTAGTTATAGATTTTAGTGCAAGGCGGCGACTCCTGCGGGAATAGCATGAGCTGAAGGCCCCACAAGAACGAAGTGATGAGGAGACTGAAGCCATGCCCGCGGAAAGCGTCCGTCTGAAACGGTTGTAAAGAGTATTTTTATAAAAATTAACAACTACAAATTCTTTTATAAGAATTTCCTTTTAAATATAAAAGAACATAAATAAAATCGATTTATTTCACAAATTTAATCAATTCAAATCAATAATTTGATGATTTTATATACATACTACAAGTATGGTAATGAATATGTTTGCATTCCTAGCCAATTTAAGAGGAGGAAATATCACATATGAGCATAAGTAATGAAATTCATTCGTTAAAAGAATACAGTAGTGGGTCACGAAATGTCTTAAGTATGTATTTAAATACCAACCCAGGTGACCATGAACAAACAAATGGTGCATGGAAAATTCATTTAAAAAATGGCATGAAAGACTTAGAAAAATTTTTAGCCGGTTCAGATAAAGAAGAAGAATTGAAGTCATTTCAAGGGTTAAAGAAAAAAGTAATGAGTGAAATAGAAGACAATAAAGAGGATTTGCACAAAGGCGTTGTTATTTTTGCTTCTGACAACCCAGAACTTTGGTCCGTTCATTATGTTCAAGTCCCGGTTAAGACAAGTTTTGATTGGGAAGACAAGCCTGTGCTTGAACAATTTGAATACATGTATAAAGCATATCCAGAAGCAGCAATTGTATTACCTAGCTTTGGGGAAGTACGAATTCTTGATACGGCAATGGGATTTCTTCGGGACGATTTATCATTTGTATTTGATCCGAACCTAGAAACTTGGGGAGAGGAAAAGAAAATGGATTTCACCGGGAAGCATGTTATTGGGAGTAGTAAAGTGGATTTCATTGAATCTCGACTTAGAGAGAATTTGAACAGATTTTATAAAGGAATGGGTACACATGTTGAACGCTTAATGAAAGAACGAAGTTGGAAAGAGGTTCATGTAGCAGGGGAAGCAGAATTAGCCATTGCGTTTTCTGAAAATCTTAGAAAAAAACCAGAAAGTTGTATTTATAAAAATCTAAATAACAGCAAACCGCATGAAATTATCCATCAAGTTTTTGAGAAATAATCAGATAAATGTATTCTTAAAATCCTTCTTGATTCCTGGAAGGATTTTTTATATTGTTTCAATGAAATATGTCCTATATAGTTATCGTATTGAATGAAAATTCAGAATACAATAACAAGAAAAGGGGACAAACGTTTGAATAAACATGTAAAGGAATTTTTAATGTTTCCTGATGTATTGATTATGCTAACACTATTTCTAATCGTTGCTGGATTCACCGTTTCACATCTTAATGAATTGGCAACATGGATTGCAATTGCAGTTGGAGCAATCGTATATGCATTAAGTGAATACGGAATACACCGTTTTGTTTTTCATATGAAAACGCCAGAAAATCCTTTTTTATTAAAAATGATCAAACGATTACATTTTGATCACCATGAAAACCCAACAGATTTACATCTATTATTTTTACCTTTATGGTTCAGTATTCCAAGCTTTGCAATTACAGTTCTCCTAACGTTTTGGATTACATCAAATCTTGTTTTAACAATTGCATTTGCAACAGGTTTAATTGGCTACTTCTTATTTTATGAATGGAAACACTTTGTTGCACATAAGCCTCTGCAGCCACTAACTAAACTTGGCAAAGAGATAAAAAATGCTCATTTATGGCATCATTTCAAAAACGAAAATTATTGGTATGGCGTAACGCATACAACGATTGACAAGACGTTCGGAACTTTTAAGGATCAAGCGTTAGTTGAAAAAAGTGAGACGGCTCGAAATTTAGAAAAGAGAGTCTAGTTTTTAGGACACTCGGATTCCAAGCATGAAGTTAATCAAATCATCAAGTTCTTGACTATAAGCGACTACTTCAGGATGAGTAAAACCTAAAACCTGTGCTTTCTTATACATATTTACTTTTCTTTCATTAATGATTAGAGCCAATTGGCTACTCTTACTAATTGTTTTCATAATTCCTCCTAAGCAATATGCAACATAATTTAAATTGAATAAATTTATTTTAAATGATGGATATTAAAAAAACTGTCGAACTGTGCAAAGGATAATAAAATTCATAAATTCGTCACAAATTAAAGTCATTTCGACTTTTTCTTACAATTTGAAGGAAATTAAAAACGCAACTCACGGAATTTTTTCGTGAGTTGCGTTTCTTATTCTTCGTCAATTGTAATGATTATGGTCAAATCACCTGTGTCTTTTATGTGGACTGGCAGTTTAAACGCATGTTGAAAACCAAATAATCTTGTATGACCAACCATAACTGTTGGAGGGGTAATGTCTAATTCAATGTCGCTTTGTGCAGCGAAAGTACATAAATTCCCTGAAATCATATTCCCAAGTTCTCCTGTGAAGGACTCTAGCATTTCGCCTTCTAGTTCCATACCGAACATAGTAGCTCCAATACTGCTAAATGTTTTAGGAGTGGAATCAATGACAATTCTCCCTTTAATATCCCCGATCATACCAACTAAAACACCCATCTCTTGCTGTTCGAAGGGTTGAGCCATTAAAGAAGGGGGTTTAACATCAATTTCTAAAGGGATTACGGATTTTAATGATTGTATGATACCGTTTAAAACGGTTTGAATATGTTTTGAGGTACTCAAGAATCCACTCACCCATCTTTATACTTTTTTTCATTTTAGCATGAATATTAAAATAATTATATACGTTTTTTATGAAAAGTCTCAAAAAATTGTAAACATTTAGGGGTTTTCTCCCTCGAAGGACGTACAATTATTGCATGATACGACATATTTAAACATGGTATGATAGAGCGAGATCATTTTAAAAGGGGTTCACATTCACATGTCATTATTTGAAGAAAAAATGGGTCAACTTATAACAAATACTTCGATTGCTCAAAATTCTTTTCAATCTACTCAAGATGAGGATCGTATAAATAAAACAAATTTATTCGCGCACAAAATTTTGGAGCGTGAATTTACCATAGGTTTTGCAGGTCATTTTTCAGCTGGTAAATCAAGCATGATTAATGCTTTAACAGGAGAACAATTACTCCCTTCAAGTCCAATACCAACGAGCGCCAACATTGTCAAAGTCCATAAAGCAAAAGAGGATTTTGCTATTGTATATAGGAAAGAACTCCATCCGGTTAAGTTTTCGGGAGATTATGATTTTGATACCGTGAAAAACTTTTGTAAAGACGGCGAGTCTATTTCTCAAATTGAAATTGGACATAAAACCTCGATATTACCTGAAGGTGTAACTGTAATGGATACTCCAGGTGTAGATTCTACGGATGATGCTCATCGACTATCAACTGAATCGGCACTTCATTTAGCCGATATTGTTTTTTATATGATGGATTACAATCACGTTCAATCTGAATTAAATTTCGGATTCACAAAGCAACTATTAAAATATAATGAAAATGTTTATTTAATTGTCAATCAAATCGACAAACATCGTGATCGTGAGTTAAGTTTTGAAGACTTTAAAAAATCGGTTCATCAATCATTTTTAGAATGGGGCGTCAAACCTAAGAACATCTTTTTCACAACACTAAAACAACTTGATCATCCAAATAATGATTTATCAGAAGTTAAAGAAATTGTGATAGATAGTATGAGCAATTGGAAAGAACATTTGGCAGGTACGTCTGATCGGACACTAGAGAAGCTTAAAGATGAACATGTTTCATACCTAGAAAGTGAAATTGAAGAATGTAAAAATACTTTCGCTGATATTCTTTCTGAGGCTGAATGGAAATCAAAAGATGAGATTCTAGAAGAGGCAAGTAGATATGAAAAACAATCATCCTTATTAGATTCTGATGTATGGATAAGATCGTTTGAAACGAATCGGAAATCATTGTTAGATAATGCAACACTAGTTCCGTATGAGCTTCGAGATAAACTAAAACAATATTTAGAAGCAAAACAAAAGAACTTTAAAGTTGGTGTTTTGTTTAGTGGGAAAAAGACCGAAGAAGAACGAAACCAACGAGCAGAGGCTGTTAAACTAGAATATTCAAAAGTTATTCAATCACAAATTGTAGGTCACATAAAGTCTTTGATGAAACAGTCATTAAAAGACGTTGGATTATTGAATGACGAAGAATCTATAACAATTGATGAAAAGGAATTCAATCCATCCATTCAATTAATAGATGATCAAGTTCGTGAAGGTGCATTATTGACGGCTGACTCCGTATTAAATTTTGCAAATGCCGTAGCAGATGCGACTCGTAAATGGTTTATCCAACAAACTGATCCATGGAAAATTGAGGTAGCTGCTCAGATTAACGAGCTTCCTGACGATCATTATGGACTAGCTGACACAAAATTATCTGAGTACCAAGAAAAAGCTTTAGCCATTCGTTCGATAGAAGAATTGGAAAATCACTTGGAGAAATTTAATAAAGAAAATACAAAGCCTTCAAAAGAAACATTATCTCATGCTGAAGAAATTAAAAATCGATGGCTGAACGAATTCCGTGAAAAGGAAGAATCTATCCAACCATACCAGGCTGCAGATTTTGAAGAATTTAAATCTGATGAACTTGTTCAAACTGATCACTTTGAATCCAAAACTGTTGAAAGTTATCCAGTAGAACAAACTATTGATCGAGCAAATGACGTCGCTAGCGCTATTTCATCCATACATGGTTTTCAAGAAACAGCAACTTTCTTAAAGAAAAAAGCAGAGAGACTGGGGAAAAAGGATTTCACTATTGCATTGTTTGGTGCATTCAGTGCAGGTAAATCTTCATTTTCGAATGCTTTACTTGGAGAAAATGTATTACCTGTTTCTCCAAATCCAACGACAGCTGCCATTACAAAAATACGTCCTGTATCGGATGTACATCATCATGAAACAGCAGATGTTCACTTTAAAACAGAAGACCAACTATTACTTGATGTCCAACTTTCATACAAAAAAGTGGGCATGGAAATTGCTTCTTTAGAACAAGCATATAAAGAGTCGCAAAATTTAGGGGAATTAGAAGGAGTAGGGGATGAATCACGCGTTCACCTTGCTTTTATAAAAGCCTTTGAAACAGGATACTCATCTCTGAAACAAAATTTAGGAACAACTTTACGTGTAAATCGAGAAGATTTTGAGCAATTTGTTGCGCAAGAAAGCAAAAGTTGTTTCGTCGATACCATTGATTTTTATTTCGATTGCGATGTGACCCGCTTAGGAGTAACACTAGTGGATACACCTGGTGCAGATTCGATCAATGCACGACATACTGGTGTAGCTTTTGAATATATTCGAAATGCTGATGCAATTTTGTTTATTACGTATTATAATCATGCATTTGCACGTGCAGATCGTGAATTCTTAATTCAACTTGGGCGAATAAAAGATGCTTTTGAATTAGATAAAATGTTTTTCATTGTCAATGCGATTGATCTAGCTGCAAGTAAAGATGAAGCAGATGAAGTGAAAAACTATGTGGCAGCGGAGTTACAGAAGTTTGGTATACGTTTCCCACGATTATTTGGTGTATCGAGTTTGCAAGCACTACAAGAGAAACAACAAAAAGAAAATCTTGCATCAGGCATGAGTCAGTTTGAGCAGTCGTTCCATCATTTCCTATCTGATGAGATTAAATCATTAGCTGTATTAGCTTTAAAAGAGGAAACTGAAAAGACCGTCGAAAACCTTAAGAATTTGATTGACAAAACAGAGTTGAATTTACTTCGTAAAGAAGAAAGACTCGTTGAATTGAGTAAATTAGAACAAACCATTCGGTCGAGGTATGCGAAATCCTTTGCTTCTGTCATGACAAAAGAAGCCTATCAAGAATTAGATGATTTACTTCACTATGTACTACAACGAGTGTACTATCGCTTTTCAGATTTCTTTAAAGAGTCTTATAACCCAGCTGTCTTTTCATCAAAATCGTCGAGCGACGCGTTGCAATACGCATTAACAGAGACATTAGCTATGTTAAGTTTTGATTTTGAACAAGAAATGAGAGTTACCAACTTCCGTTTAAGTCAATGGATTGAGAAGAAACTTGCTCAAAGACAAATGGAAGAAACACGCATATTAAAAGAATATAACCGTGATTTTTCAATTGTCCCATATGAAATAAACAAAATGGAACTTCTCGAGTTCAACGGTCCATTTGAAGATAGTTCACCTTATCAACATGTGAAAAGTTATTATAAAAACAATAAAGCTTTTTTTGAAAAGAATGAGAAAGTTAAGTTACGTGAAGCGTTAGAAGAAGCAACAAAAGTTGAAGCAAAAACCTTCTTATCAAATGAAAACAAGAAGTTACGTCAGTGGATCGATCACAATATTGAGTTAGAAGCAGAGGGACTTAGACAATTACTATTACAACAATCGATTAATCAAATTGAATCCGAACGTCTGGTGCTTAAGGAGTCTAACCAGTTAACTCAATGGAAGACTATTTTCGACAAATTAAAGTGATAGAGGAGACGAATTATGAGCAATGTCTGGATACATTTTAACGAGTTGGACAATCATAATATACGCTTTATTGATGTACGGTTTTCATTAACAGATCAAGAAGAGGGACGTCGATTATATGAAGAAAGTAATTTGACCGGAGCCATCTTCATGGATTTGGAAAACGACTTGTCCAATATGGATAGCAAAGATGGTAGACATCCTATGCCTTCAAAAGATAAGTTGAATATGTTTTTTGAAAATCATGGATTGAAATATAGTGATACAATTGTCATTTATGATCAAGGCGGCATGCCATTTGCACCTCGTGCTTATTGGATTTTCAAGTATGCAGGATTTCCAAAAGTCTTTATTCTACGTGAAGGTTTTGAACAATTGAAGGAAATGAATGTTGCTATTTCGAAGGATATTCCTGAGTTTGCAAAGTCTAACTTAGACTTAGAGTGGAACGAAGGAATTTTTGCTCATAAGGAATTGGTTAAATCAATATCAGAGAGAGCAATAGAAGGTGGCCTGCTGGATGCTCGATCGAAAGAGAGATATGAAGGTAGAAATGAGCCAATCGACTTTGTAGCTGGCCATATTCCTACTGCACGAAATTTTGATTGGGAACAGCTCAAAGAAAATGGACAGTTTAAACACGGTAAAGCTATTGAAAAATCGCTTGAAAAAGTGGCATCAAAAGATGAAGAAATAACGGTTTATTGTGGAAGTGGAGTAACAGCTGCACCACTTTATGCGATGCTTAAAGAAATTGGCTATGAGCATGTAAGACTTTATGTAGGTAGTTATAGTGATTGGATAACATCATATCCAGTTGATCAATTCAAATAAATAATAAATATAGAAAACGGGGCTTCCAAGAAGAAAGTAGGATAAATAGGTGAAGAGCGTTGATTAATTTGTCTCTTCTACTTAATTTTAAGATTTTGCTCCTTTTACTTAAGCACATGGAAGGTGCAACTGAGCGCAGCGAGGGAAGCAGCTAAAGCAGTGCCTCCGGAAAGCGTCCGCAGCAATGAAAATCAGCCGTTTTTTTAGTAAAGGGGTATCCCAAAAGTCACATATCATGACTTTAGGGACACCCCTATTTTTCTTTTTCAATAACATAAGATACCGATGAGTTGTCTATACTATTTAAAACAAAAAAAAAGAGAGCAATATGCTCACTTTTTATAGTGTCGAACCATCAGCTACTTGATAATTTTTATGTGATACAACAGTTAAAGTAGATGCAGCACCAATTTTTTTTGCGTCTTCTTGAGAAATCTCAACGATACAAGAGTTTTCGAGGATTTTAAAAATAGCACCTTCAACTTCGACATCACGACGAGTAAATGTAATCTTTTCGCGGATTTTTCGAGCTTGTACAAATGCTGATACTTCTTTTTCATGTTTTTGGAATGTCATGTAAATTCCCCATTTCTTCACTTGGATTTCATAGACTAATAAAAAATGCTTCAGATTTCTCTGAGGCTCTAAAACGTAAATAAAGATATATTTCTATTAAGTATTTACATTTAATTATAACATAGTTTTCAGTTATAAGCTATCAGAGAGAAATGATTGGTATACTTAGTAAAAGCAATCAAGAGATGTAACTCTCATGATTTAAAAGGAGAATGGATTTATGACAAAACAATTTAAAGACTATGGAATATCTGAAGAAATCTTACGTGCCCTTGATGGGCTGGGGTACACTGAACCAACTGAAGTACAAGAAAAAGTAATTCCGCTAGCATTAGAAAAAAAAGATATCTCAGTAAAGTCTCAAACAGGAAGCGGGAAAACCGCAGCGTTTGGTATTCCAATATGCGAATTAGTAGAGTGGGACGAAAATAAGCCACAAGCGTTAGTTTTAACACCTACTAGAGAATTGGCACTACAAGTATCTGAAGATATCATGAATATCGGACGCTTTAAACGTGTAAAAGCGACTGCAGTTTTTGGGAAACAACCTTTCGCTAAGCAAAGAGCTGAACTTAAACAAAAATCTCATGTGGTAGTTGGTACTCCAGGACGAGTTATGGACCATATTGAACGACACACATTAGATTTAAGTAAAGTTGAAATATTAGTTCTCGATGAAGCAGATGAAATGTTAAGCATGGGGTTCATTGATTTAGTTGAGTCAATCATGAAAATGCTTCCGAAAAAACGCTTAACGATGTTGTTCTCAGCTACTTTACCTAAAGATGTCGAAAAACTATGTCATAAATATATGATCGAGCCTGTCGACATAGAGATTGAAAAAATAGAAGAAAAAGAAAAACTTATTCAGCATGAAGTCTATACTGTTCCGGAGAAAAATAAATTGGATTTATTGAAAGATATCACGATTGTTGAAAATCCTGATAGCTGTATTATCTTTTGCCGAACTAAAGATAATGTAGATACTCTAGTAGATGCACTAGATGACGCTGGTTATTCTGTAGATAAAATTCATGGTGGCATGGAACAAGATGAACGATTTGAAGTCATGAACGACTTCAAACGTGGTGAGTTTAGATATTTAATCGCTACGGATGTTGCAGCACGTGGAATCGATATTGACGGGATTACACATGTTATTAATTACGATATGCCTCTTGAAAATGAAAGCTATGTTCACCGAACTGGGCGAACAGGTAGAGCAGGACAGATGGGGAAAGCCATTACACTTGTTACACCATATGAAGATAAATTCTTAGCAGCTGTTGAGAAGTATATTGGGTTTATTATTCCATTAAAAGATTCTCCAACTAAAGAACAAGTCGTTAAAGGCCGTGAAGCTTTCAACCGAAAGATGAAAGAGGAGCCGGAATTAAAAGTTGAGAAGAAGGAAAAATTAAATGAAGACATCATTAAATTGTATTTTAATGGTGGGAAGAAAAAGAAACTTAGAGCAGTTGACTTTGTCGGAACAATTTCAAATTTGAAGGGGATCACTTCGGATGATATCGGAATTATTACGATTCAAGAAAATGTATCTTATGTTGAGATTTTAAATGGGAAAGGTTCATCCGTTTTAAAACAAATGAAAGATACAACCGTTAAAGGAAAAAAATTAAAAGTTTATATAGCAAATAAATAATATTATTATGTAAACTAAATCGTATACAGAAAAATAGCCATTTTGCATATTCTGCGAAACGGCTATTTTTTATGGAATTAAAAAATTGATCTTTTTAGAATGTACTTGAATTTGAAGAGGGGTCTCTAAATAAATTTCTCCATCTGTATCCACTTTCTTTGGCTCACTGGTCTTAATACTAATTTGTTTACCTCGATAATGTGTAATATTGTTTAAATCGTCAGGTACGATATGAGGTTGATTTAACGAATACCATTCTCTAATAGCAACCATCGTAGAGGATTGTACGACGATAATATCAAGCATTCCATCCGAAGGGTCAATTATTTCAAGTGGGAATCGATGAGTGCCTATAGAATTTCCATTCATAACTAACACCATAACTGCTTCCTCCAAATAGGAAACTCCGTCGATATGAAGTTGAAAAGGGATGGGTTCACTTTGTTTGAAAGATTGGATCGCACTCATGAAATAACTAAGCTTTCCATACTTACTTTTTAAATCAGGGTTAATGTTCTCTGAGGCATCAGCTATTAATCCAACTCCTGCAAAGTTCATAAACCATCGATCGTTTATTTGTGCTAAATCCATCGGTGCAACATTTCCATTAACGAGTGATTCGACAGCTAGTTCAAGTGTAAGAGGAATTCCAAGTGTTCGTGAAAAATCGTTACATGTTCCACCTGGTAAAATACCGATGGCTGGAACGTTTTTCATTGTTTCAAAAACTTGAATTGCCGTGTGTAAAGTACCATCGCCACCTAGTAAAAACAAGACATCAGCAGATTCTGTTTGTAAAATTGCATCTTGAAAATCTTCAGGGGACATCGTTTGAACGATGGTTAATTGACTACAATGAGTAGCTAAAATAGGTACCACTTTACTGAGGGCAATTTCACTTGAATCCTGACCTGCTTGTCCATTAAACAATAAATATCCATGATTAAATCTAGGCATTTTTTCACCTCTTTCATTAGTAAAGTATTGTTAAAGTCTTCTGAGAACGAAGATAGATGAGCAATAAAACAAAGAGTAACTTGATCGCAAATTGCAAATGAATTGTAATCTCCTATGAAAAATTCTCAACTACTAAAGATGTACCCTATATTAATAATCAGTATGCATACTTTTATGATAAATTGATACTTCTGGATGAATGTGAAATATTCAAGTACACAATTAAGAAGTACTATATAATGAACATGAGATGATTAAAAAGAAGAATAATCAGTTTTTGTGTATTAAAAGGAGTGCAGGCATGGTTCAAGCATTAGGAATAGATGTAGGTGGGACATTAACCAAGATCGCTTACTACGATGATCAAAATCAATTAATATTAGAACACTTTCCTTCAAGTGATATGGAAGAAGTAAGTAATTGGATTGCTTCTTTTTCAGAAGATGCTTTGATTGGATTAACCGGTGGCCGTTCTGAACAATTAAAACCATTTTTAAAACAACATAAAAATCTTCATTATATAGTGGAGTTTGATGCAACGGTTGCAGGAGTCAATTTCCAAATACAGCAACAAGGTTATACGTTTAATGAAGCAATCGTAACGAACATAGGAACAGGTACATCTATTCATCTATTGAAAGGAAATCTGCATGAACGTGTAGGTGGAACTGGTATAGGTGGTGGTACGTTACTCGGCCTATCTAATTTGATGACGGGGATTGTGGATTTCGAAACAATCGTTGAGTTATCGTCAAAAGGAAGTAGAGCTAAAGTAGATATTTTAGTAAGTGATATTTATTTTGGAAATAAAACACCAATCGATGGTGGATTAACTGCTAGTAATTTTGGGGATGCCGGTTTACATATTGAGATTTCAAGAACAAAAGAGGATTTAATTGCTTCAATTCAAGGTTTAGTTGGGGAAGTTATTTCTACCTTAAGTATCCAAACAGCTACTTCTGAAAACATTGAACACATCCTTTATATAGGTTCCACATTATCTGAAAACGTTCCATTACAGACCATTATTGGGAACTATACAAAGCGGAAAAATCGAACGCCCATCTTTTTAGAAGACAATGGTTTCAGTGGAGCAATAGGTGCTTTATTAAGTAGAATGAAATAATTTGTTATTGTTTGAAAAACAAGATAATTACAAATATACACAAGCATCTTAGTTGCAAATGAAAAATAACCATGTTATATTTAGAGAGAATTATTTTTGTTCGGATTTGAGAAAGACTTTTATAAGATTTTATCTCCACGATTTGAGCAAGGATAGTAACACAATGTGTACTTACGTACACGAGGAGGAACATACACATGGAACAAGGTAAAGTAAAATGGTTTAACTCAGAAAAAGGTTTTGGATTTATCGAACGCGACGGCGGAGACGATGTATTCGTACATTTCAGCGCTATTCAAAGCGAAGGTTTCAAATCTCTTGATGAAGGTCAAGAAGTTACTTTTGAAATCGAGCAAGGCCAACGTGGTCTTCAAGCTACTAACGTAAACAAAGCTTAATTCAAATATTAAACCATAAACAGGCTCTCTTTGAGAGTCTGTTTTTTTGTTTGTCCAAAAGAAAAACACTCGTCTAAGCAATTGTTTTAGTCGAGTGTTTGTTTTTGCTGAATGGCTTTTCGAGCTAATTGATCAGCTGCTCTGTTATTACTTTCAGGTATCCATTTAATGAAAAAGAATTCAAATGATTCAGCAATTTCCATTGCTTGATCTAATAACTCTTTAAAGACCGGGTTTTTTGCATACTGCTTTTCAACAGCTGCTACAACAATTTGAGAATCTGATTTAACTGACACAATGCCTGAGGTCCGCTTCTTCGCTTCTTCTAAACCACGAATCAAAGCCATAAACTCTGTTGTATGATTATCATATATGCCAACATACTCAGAAAGTTGGACATGATGACCTTCGCCTTTAATAAAAAGACCAATACCACTAGGGCCTGGATTGCCTGCACTTGCACCATCTATATAAACCTCTAACATCCTAAAACCTCCTTATTTTTCGTCTAAAGGGGTCATTTTCTTAGCGATATAACCAAACGGTGTTCCAAGGATTGATACTAAGAATTTCAATAGATACGTTGAAAAGAATACGCTCATCCAAACATCTAATGGTAAAACTCCATAAAATGCGATCGAAGTGAAAATTAGTGTATCTAGCAATTGGCTTAACATCGTTGAGCCGTTGTTGCGGATCCAAAAAGCTTTGTCAGATGGGAATAATTTTCGTAGGAAGCTAAAAATATAAACATCCGTATATTGGCTAACAAGATAAGCAATGATACTACCTAGAGCTATCTGAGGAATTAAGCCAAAAATCGTAGATAGTGAATCATGTGCAAAATCATCTGGTGAAGGCGTGAATTGCAAAACTACTTGCATAATAATCGTCATCATAATTAATGATGCGAAACCTAACCAAACAGCTTTTTTCGCTTCTTTTTTACCGTATTTTTCATTTAGAATATCTGTTACTAAAAATATGCTTCCATATATAGCATTCCCTAATGTAGCTGTTAAACCAAAGATTTCAATCATCTTTGTCACTTGAATATTGGCTAAGACCGTTGCAAAGCCAACCCAAACAAAGAGACCTGTTCTTCCAAAAAACTTATACATGATCAATACAAAAATCATGTTTAAAAGGGCAAATCCAATTCCTAATAATTCGTTGTGCATATAAATCCTCCTGTAGTTTTGATAAAGCGGGAGTTTACGAACCGCCTGTAGAAATCCAACTGATTTCCAACTTGACTATTATAATGTCAGTTGCATAGAAATGCAATGAGGGTGTAAAATATAAGGATGTGATTTGAAACGAACTTTGTTCGGTAAAATTTCAAATTGCATTAATGGGGTAAGGTATAATTTTTTAATGATACTCGTGAGATTTTCATTCTGACATTATTATGTCTATTATTTGAGGTGATCACAATGAATAAAGAATTAATTGTTCGTGAAATAGATAATCTTCTCGATACGTATTGCACAGATTGTTTTTTAAAGACGGAAATGCGTCAAAAAGGTGGGAAAACCTTTGCTCATCGATTTTGCATTCAAACGTGCACAGTTGGCGATCAACTCCATTTCTTAGGTGAAGAGTTAAATAAAGTGAAACAAAATAATTAATCATAGAAAAACCCACTAATCTTTATAGATTAGTGGGTCGTTTAATTATACTGATTAGAAATAGGGATAATAAGAAATCAGTATTAGAAAATACTTGAGCTATCACCATTCGGTTTTAACTTTGTTTTTCTAATGTGTTTAAAAAAACATTCGCTGCCTGGGGACCGCGATTTCCTTCAATGATTTCAAATGAAACCGATTGACCTTCATCTAACGTTCGGAACCCTTCTCCTTGGATTCCAGTAAAATGGACGAACACATCTTCACCATCATTATATTCGATAAAGCCATAACCTTTTTCGTTATTGAACCATTTTACTTTACCTTGGTGCATGAACGTTCCTCCCTACTACTTTAGCGAAATGTCATTTCCCATTTCAACAGGATACAAAACATTCTGTGAATGGATGGCTATACTATACATGATTTGTCGAAACTAGTCAATTACATGCAGAACCAGTTACCTTGCACACATTGCAACATATATGTCATGATACTTTTATAGATAGGATAGAAGGTATATGGAAGGGCGATAAGATTGAATAACATTGAACTCTGTGAACTACTTGTCAAAGATGTTTATCTTCATTTTGATGCGAGCCATGATTTTCAACATATAGAACGTGTTCTTGAAAATGCTAGAAAAATTAGTGCGGAAGAAGGAGATGTCCGCTCTGATATTATAGAGTTAGCAGTTCTGCTTCACGACGTAAGTGATGTTAAATACAGTGGACCAGAAGGCAAAAAGAAAGAAAATGATATTTTGAATCAACTTTCACTCTCTTCAAGCGATCGACAATGGATTGTGGACATTATTGAATCCGTATCGTTTAGCGGTGGACAGGAAAAAGTGGCTAGCACGTTAGAAGCCAAAATTGTTCGTGATGACGATCGTTTAGATGCTATTGGAGCAGTTGGCATCGCAAGGACCTTCGCATTCGGTGGTGCGAAAGGAAGAAAGTTGTATGACTGGTCAGAAGTTCCACGGACGAATATGACAGAAAGTCAGTATCGTCATGAAAAAACATCTTCAGTTACTCATTTTTATGAAAAGTTACTTCTATTAAAAGATTTAATGGTAACAAAGACAGGGAAGAAATTAGCTTTACAGCGTCATGAATTCATGTTGGCATTTATTGACCAACTTAAAATAGAAACGAGTGAATAAGAATGAGTCATTTAATCGTATCAAACTTAACTAAGACTGTTGGAGAAAAAACGTTATTCGAAAATATTGATTTTACTATTTATGCTGGGGAACGCGCAGGACTAATTGGAGTTAATGGAACCGGGAAATCAACTTTCCTTTCAATTTTAGCGGGTCAGATTGAAGCGGATCAATTAACAATGGATCATCCAAATCAATACCGCATCTCTTTTTTAGAGCAGGATCCACAATTTGCTGAGGACTTAACTGTTCTGCAAGCGGTATTTAGTGGAGATTCACCAGTACTTCAAATTAATCGTCAGTATGAAGATGCATTAGAGAAATTGACAATCGATTCTGCTTCAGAAGCAAATCAAAACTTATACATGGATATTCAACAAAAAATGGATGAATATAACGCATGGGATGTCAATGCTATGGCTAAAACGGCATTGTCACGATTAGGAATTGATATGTTCGATCGTAAAGTGAATGAATTATCTGGTGGACAATTAAAACGTGTAGCTTTAGCGAAAGTATTAATTGAACCAGCAGATTTAATCCTATTAGACGAGCCTACCAACCATTTAGATGTTCAATCTTCTAAGTTTTTACAAGAAAGCTTAGCTAAATTAAGCAGTGCCATTATATTCGTTACCCATGATCGATACTTTTTGGACGGGGTGTCCACTCATATTTATGAAATTGCAGATCAAACCATGTATACACATAGAGGGAATTATGGAGATTATTTAGAAGCAAAAGCAATCCGAGAGGAAATGGCTGCTTCGTCTCAATTAAAACTTCAAAATCGATTCCGTTCTGAACTAAAATGGATACGAAGAGGTGCAAAAGCACGTACTACAAAACAAAAAGCTCGAATTCAACGTTTTGAAGTATTAGATGAGCAAGTGGATCGTAACAATGATACAACATCATTAGATATGAAACTTGCTACGACACGACTAGGTAAAAAAGTGTTAGAGGGTATCGACCTTTCAAAAGCTTACAATAACAAACAAATCATCAAAAACTTTTCGTTCTTGCTTCAGCCAGGAGATCGCATTGGCATAGTAGGACCAAATGGAGCAGGCAAAAGTACATTGATCAATATTTTAGCTGAAAAAATTCAACCCGATGAAGGTGAATTGCTAATTGGACAAACGGTTAAAGTCGCTCATTTCGAACAAACGATTCCTCCGATGAATCCAACGACTCGTATGATTGAATATGTAAGAGAATCATCGAATGATATAGAAGGATCAGATGGGGTACGACATTCTGCAGCTCAAATGTTGGAACGTTTTTTATTCCCATTAAAAGTGCATGGCACGCCAATTGGGAAACTTTCTGGTGGAGAACGTAAAAGATTACATTTACTAAAATTATTAATGGAACAACCAAATGTTCTATTATTGGATGAGCCTACAAATGATTTAGATATTCAAACATTATCGGTTTTAGAAGATTTCATTGAACAATTCCCAGGTGTTGTTATTACCATTTCTCATGATCGCTTCTTCTTGGACCGAATCGCTAAAAAATTATGGGCACTGGATGGTAAAGGGAATACGAGAGAAGTTCAAGAAATCTATTCTGACTTCTTAGAACAAGTAGTAGTTCCGATTGAAGAAGAAATCATCGTTGAAAAAGTTGAACCTGTACAGGTGAAAGAACAAAAGAAAAAACCTTCTTACAAAGAGCAAAAAGAGTGGGAAACGATTGATGCAGATATTGCAAAAATAGAAGCTGAAATTATGGCTGCTGAAAAAGAAGTGGAATCAGCTGGTGCAGATTTTGAAAAGCTTCAACTTGCTACGACTCAATTAGATCAGTTGAATAATCAGTATAATCTTTTGATTGAAAGATGGTCCTATCTGCAAGATATTATGGGGTCATGATACAATACGTTTAGGAGGGATCTATGTGAAAATACTTACAATTGAACCAACACCAAGTCCAAATACGATGAAAGTTGTCGTAGACAATGAGCTACCTTTTGGGAAAAGTTTTAATTATAAAAAAGATGAAAATGTAGATGCCCCATCTGAAATAAAAGCCATATTACAAATTCCGGGAGTGAAAGGAATTTATCATGTAGCTGACTTTTTAGCGATTGAACGTATTGCAAAAAATGATTGGGAACAAATTTTAGCTGAAGTGCGACGAGCTTTTGGTGAAGATCATGAAACGAGTACTCAAGAAGAAAAAGTAGAGGAACATTTTGGTGAAGTCTACGTGCATGTTCAACAGATAAAGGGTATTCCACTACAAGTAAAAGTATTCGATCAGACAGCTGAAGAAAGATTAGGTCTTTCTGCTCGATTCGTGGAAGCCATGAATGCTAGTATGCATGACCAAGATGAAAATTATATTCTTCAACGCAAATGGGTGGATTATGGTGTACGGTATGGTGACAAAAAGGAAATTGCTGAACAAGTGGTACAAGAAATCGAAGCAACTTATCCTGAGTCACGTTTACAGACCTTAATTACTGATGCTAAAAGCCCTAAAGAGGAAGTCCCGACTAGAGGTCGTCATATTACACTTGAGGAATTTCAGTTAAATACGTGGGAAGAGCGTTTTCAATTATTAGATCAAATGGCCGACCCAAATGTGGATGACCTACCTTTATTAGACGTAGCATTAAATGATGAACAAATGGCAATTCGTCGATTAGCAACTGTCTATCTAGGAATGATTGATAATGAACAAGTTGTTCCTTATTTAGAAAAAGCATTGAATGACAAGAGTCCATCTGTTCGAAGAACTGCTGGAGATTGCATGAGTGATTTAGGATTTACGAACTTTGAGACTGCCATGATTCAAGCGTTAAAAGATAAAAACAAGTTAGTACGCTGGCGTGCAGCTATGTATTTGTTTGAAACAGGTACAGAAAACGCCTTGCCAGCTTTAAAAGAAGCGAATGAAGACCCGGAATTTGAAGTAAAGCTTCAAATTAATATGGCGATTGCACGTATTGAAGACGGTGAAGAAGCGAAGGGTTCTGTTTGGAAGCAAATGACAGAATCCCTCAAATAAATGAATTAGATGTTTGACATAAACGCATATGATGTTTATATGCGTTTATTTATTCTAAACAATTCCTTTAACATCAAAAAAGACATCCGGCAACCACCCCGGATGTCTAAAATTAAGCCAACATAACACAAAACAGGAAAAGTTATATTGGACATGAAAATCGTTACCTAATTTTGAAAGAAGTCTACTATCTCTTCTTTCTAACTATATTTTATCATGATAAAAAGTATTTCGGAAAATCAATTTATTCATCTATTTCCATAAGAATCCTTTAGGATATTTGGAAATGGATCAAATTCTATTTAACACAAAATAATTTAATCAAACATATAGAAAGAGGGAAACTACATGAACGCTTATGATGAATATATGAAGCAAATTGTCAAACCGATGCGAGCAGAACTAGTACAAGTTGGGTTTGAAGAGTTAACGGATGCTGAAATGGTTAATGAGCATATGAACTCAGCTAAAGGTACTTCTTTAATTGTCATTAATTCAGTGTGTGGCTGTGCAGCTGGTCTTGCGCGTCCAGCTGTATCCCAAGCATTATCTGAGGTGGCTAATAAACCGGAACATTTAGTAACTGTTTTTGCCGGTCAAGATCCAGAAGCTACTGTTCAAATGCGTCAATACTTTGAAGAAGTGCCAGCAAGTTCACCATCTATTGCAATTTGGAAAGATGGAAATTTGGCTTATTTTATTCCACGTGAACAGATAGAAGGTTTTCCAATGGAACAAATTAAAGATCATTTAGTTGAAGTACTTAATCAAGTCGTATCATCGTGAAAACAATCGTTACGACGGCGGGTAGGCCAACTGATTTCACGATTCAGTTAGCAAATGATGCAGGAAAGCATTTAGGACTTCCTTATATTGATCGTCAAAAAAGAACAGTGACTCAGCTTCAAAAACAATATGAAAGCGATGTCTTAGTTGCGACTAAATCTAGGTGGGAATATTATGGTGTTCACTCAGAACAGCCCTTTTATTTTCATCCAAGTTCTGCTATGTTTCGATTGAAAAGGCTAGCTCGAGGAGAGGTTGACACTTTGATTGATGCATGTCAGTTAGTTGAAGGGGATTCTTTCTTAGATTGTACGCTCGGATATGCATCAGATAGCTTGGTTGCGGCTTTTGTTGTTGGAGAAGCGGGTACAGTTGTTGGTTGTGAAGCCTCAAAAGTACAGGCATTTATCCTAAAAGAAGCATTTCATGGAGATCGAACGGATCATCAAGAATACTTATCTTTAATGAAGAAAATCGACGTCATTTCTAGTGATGCTTTGTCCTATTTAAAAACACAAAAGGATTCTTCTTTTGACGTCGTTTATATGGATCCAATGTTCGAGGAAACTATTTTGGAGTCTGGTAACATAAATCCACTAAGACATGTAGGCCGTACTGATGCATTAACAGAAGAATGGGTGTCAGAAGCGACTAGAGTTGCGAAAAAAAGAGTTGTTTTGAAAGCCCATTTTCAATCCACATGGTTTAATGATTTTCACTTTAACCAAATTGTACGTAAAAACACAAAATTCCATTATGGCTACATAGATTGTTTAGAAAAAACGGTCTAGAAAAACGATTAGTTCAATAAAGCCACAGTATCCCATTTTTTCCGAGATACTGTGGCTTTTCGATCAAATTGAATTTTTTCCTTGCTACTTCATTTGTTAATTCAATATAGGTATTTTTATAAGAAAAGACACAATTTGCACCATTCTGGATGCAAACTGTGTCTTTCTAATTAATCTGTGAAATTTAATGATGTTAAATAAGCTAGTAAGAGTAAGAAACCAATTCCAATCACTAATTGTGTATCCATTTCATATGCCTCCTTGTGAAAAAAACAAGCTGTTTATACTTTTTTATTGTACAATGAATAGTGTAAAGATGAAACCTTTAGTTCTTGAAATCGTACTTCTACATAAGTGTTTGTCAAAAATGTTTAGATTAGAAGGTGACAATGATGAAAAAGTGGATTCAAAAATCGTTAGTTGTAGCTGTAGCCCTTCTTACATTTGGTGTTATTTCGCCAAACCATGTTATTTGGGAAAATTTATTAGATGAGAAAGCGCATCAAAAATCAATTTCTTCTCACAATACGGAGCATACATATTCGGTAGAGTGGTCTGAAGAACAATCACCTTCAAGTTTTTTAGAAGATGCCGTCCTATTAGCAAAAGAACAGTCTTTATTGAAATTCGGTTCCCGTATTGGTCCGGTCATTGCGGATGAGTTCGATGAGATTATTTTTCCGAAAATCCAAGAAGCGATTGAAATGACTTTAGTTGATTTAGACCAGCAAAAATTGAATTCTTTAGCGATTAGTGAGAACCCTTCAGGTAATCATAGTGAAAAAATGTTCCATATTTATGAATCCACTACTGGCAGCGATATTATACGTTTCCATGTACGAACAGATCGCAAGCCGCAAGAAGGTTATTACTTTAATTTTCATTATCATACAGTCCAAGACCAGTTTGCAAAACACTATAAGTTAGGCGATATTTATTGGTCCAAAAATATGCCCCCAAAATGGTTATCATAGAACTCAAAAAAACACATCATATTCCTAATCTAGGGATATGATGGTGTCTTTTTTTATAATTAAATTTAGATAGGTGCATTCTTATCATGAAAACTCTTTAGAGTAGTTGAAGTAATTACTTTATAAAAAGATAGAACTGGAGGGTCTACGAATGGATCAGTATTTACAACTTTGCAGAACAATATTAGCAGATGGTGCTACGAAGAATGATCGAACTGGAACTGGTACAAAAAGTATTTTTGGTTATCAAATGCGATTTGATTTAACAAAGGGCTTTCCATTAATGACAACAAAACAAACAGCTATGCGATTAATCACCTCTGAATTACTATGGTTCATTAAAGGGGACACGAACGTGAAATCCCTTATCGAACAACGGAATTATATTTGGGATGAGTGGGCATTTGAAAAATGGGTAAACAGTTCGGATTATAATGGCCCAGATATGACTAACTTTGGACTTCGTGCATCAAAAGACGAGGAATTTCAAAAAGTTGTTGATGCACAAATGAATATATTTAGAGATAAGATCTTAAATGATGAAGAATTTGCAAATACATATGGTGATTTAGGTCCTGTTTATGGAAGACAGTGGCGTTCTTGGCCAACTGCTGATGGTCAGTCCATTGATCAATTGAAGAACGTCATTTCTTCTATTAAAAATAACCCGGACTCAAGAAGGCATATCGTTACAGCATGGAACCCATCAGAAGTTGATGATATGGCACTGCCACCATGCCATACTTTTTTCCAGTTCTATGTAGCCGATGGAAAACTATCATGTCAGTTATACCAACGTAGTGCAGATGTCTTTTTAGGCGTTCCTTTCAATATTGCTTCTTATGCTCTATTAACCCACTTAATCGCCCGTGAGTGTAATCTTGAAGTAGGTGAGTTTGTTCATACACTGGGTGATGCTCATATTTATTCCAATCATATGAACCAGGTGAATGAACAATTAGGAAGAACACCACGTGACCTGCCAACACTTAATATTTCACCTGAAAAAACATCAATATTTGATTTGGAAACGGAAGATATTACAATAGAAAATTATCATCCACATCCGCGAATAAAAGCTCCAATTGCTGTATAGAAAGTAGGGAAATAATGATTTCTTTAATTGTTGTCCATGATTTAAATCGAGTAATTGGTCATTTAAATAAAATGCCTTGGCATATTCCAAACGAACTTGCTTATTTTAAAGAGAAGACTATGGGGAAAGCAATGATTATGGGTAGAAATACGTTTGAATCCATTGGTCGTCCATTACCAGGAAGATTGAATATCGTAATAACTAGAAATGAGTCTTATCAACCAGAAGGTGTTACAGTTGTTCACTCACTTCAAGAAGCAATTTCAATTGCAAAGACATTTCATAAAGAAGTGATGATAATTGGAGGAGAACAAATTTTTAAAGACGCACTTCCTCTTGCTGATCAATTATATGTTACGGTTATTGAAAGTGAATTTGAAGGGGATACATTCTTTCCGCCATATGAGAGTGAATGGACGATTTCCAGTAAATCAGAAGAAATGATAACTGAAGAAGGATTACGTTATACTTATCAAATTTTACAAAGAAATAAGAGTAAACAAAATGTATAATTCCATTCGAACTTTTTCATTTTTGTTTGGCTATTTACCTTTCAGCTTAAAAGATTTGCGTAATGTGCAAAAACAAAAGGAGCTGCTTTCGACTGCAGAGTATGACGAACTGGTCCATCAGCAACCGAAAAAGTGGGCAAACGGGATTTTAAAACGAACGAAAAGCACTTTTAATGTAAAAGGACTGGATTTAATTCCAGAAGGTCCGGTTTTATTTGTTAGCAATCATGAAGGTAATTTTGATATCCCAGCTTTGATTGCACACATACCAAAGCCTTTTTCATTTATGTCTAAGATTGAAGTGAAAAAGCTTCCTATCATTAGAGATTGGATGGAAGCTATGAACTGTGTTTTCATTGATCGAACAGACAGAAGGAGTGCAATGCGTTCCATCACAGATATGATATCAACCCTACAAGCAGGTCACTCTATGATTATTTTTCCTGAAGGCACGCGAAGTAAAAAAAATGGTGTTCAGGAATTTAAATCAGGATTCACAAGGATTGCAAAAGGTGCTGAAGTTCCCATTATTCCAATTGCAATTGTAGGAACATCGGACATTATGGAAAACAATAATAATAAGATAAAAGCTGCACATGTAGAAATACATGTTTTAGAAGCTATTCCCGTTGAACATATAAAAGAGTTATCATCAAAACAACTTATAGAGACTGTTCAAAACGTAATTACTCAAAAAGTAAATGAAATACATCTTGAGCGAACCCAAATGCGAAAGTGAAGCAGATGGGTTTTTGCTTTGTATGATAAATGCAATTAGTTTACAGATGATTACAACGTTTTTTATAATATAGGAATAGAGAAGGGTGTGTCATTCATGTCAAAAATTCATATTGTTACCGATTCAACAGCTGATTTAACTTCTGAGCAAATTATTCAATATAATATCCATGTTGTACCTTTAAATGTCCAAATTGATGGTAAAACCTACACTGATGGTGTTGACTTACAAGCGGAAGCATTTTTAGAACTTATGAAGTCTTCTAAAGAACTGCCAAAAAGTTCTCAACCTGCTGTTGGGATTTTTCATGAATTATATGATGAATTAGGTAAAAATGGAGATCAAATCATTTCTATTCATATGACTGGTGGCATGAGTGGAACAGTGAAATCTGCACAAGCTGCAGCTGAAATGTCTTCTTCTGATGTAACTGTAATCGATTCTCGATTTATATCATATGCTTTATCATTTCAAGTGTTAGAAGCTGCACAGTTAATTGCACAAGGTGCATCATTAGATGAAGTTGTCAAACACGTTGAATCAGTTCGTGAAAGAACTAATTTATTTGTAGTCGTGGATACATTAGAGAATCTAGTAAAAGGTGGACGTATAGGCAAAGGAAAGGCTTTAATCGGATCACTTCTTTCGATTAAGCCAATCGCTTCTTTAGAAGGTGGCGAATATACACCAGTTCATAAAGCTAGAAGCCATAAGCAAGTTGTACAATATTTGTTCGATCAGTATCAAAAAGATACAGAGGGTAAGAAAGTAAAGTATGTAGGGATTTCACAAGCTAATGGATTTGCAATGGCAGACCCACTTAAAAAACGTATAGAAGAATCTGGTTTTAATGATGTTAAAGTAGCGTTTACCTCACCGGTAATAAGCACGCATACAGGTAGTGGAGCAATTGGATTTATGTATACGGTTGAATAAAATGAAATCTGAAGCAGGGAGAAATCCCTGTTTTTCTTTTGAGAAGGAGAGAAAAACATGAGAAAGAAGTTGATACTTGTCATAGTGATGATTGTTTTGTTGACAGGATGTCAATTAGAATTTATGAACACAAGAGACTTCACAATAAGACAATCCGTAAAATTAGAAAAGCTACGTATAGAAAAGACCTTCATTCAAGAAAATAAAGTCCTCATTGGCCTCGGTGATTCCCTTACTCAAGGTGTAGGTGATGAAAGAAAGCTCGGAGGATATATGGGGAGATTAGCAAGTAACGTATCCGAATTTAAAGGTGTTAAGGATGTAGAAATTGAAAATTTAGCTAAACGCGGTAGAAGAAGTGATCAATTGCTTGCTCAAATAGAATCAGGCGAAGTTAGTGATAACTTGAAGAAAGCGGATATGATTATGATGACCATTGGCGGCAATGACGTGATGGCGATCGTGAAAAAGGATTTATTTGAGTTGAAAATTGAAACGTTTGAAAAAGAATTAATCGAATTCTCCAATAGATACAATGAAATTTTGAAGGAAATTCGCAAGGTTAATCCTGATGCTCCGTTGATATTAATGGGTTTATATAATCCTTTTTCTATCGTAACGGAAGAAAAAAATGAGTTCGATACGATTTTGTTAAATTGGAATAAGTCGATTCAAGCGATGGCAGAGCAAGATTCTAACGCTTGTTTCATAACTGTAGACGACTTATTTAGTTCAAATACGAATCTTGTTTACCATACGGATTTTTTCCATCCAAATAGTAAAGGCTATGAACTAATGTCTGAACGCATGCTAGAATCAATTCAATCATGCGGTTTAAAAGAACTAACAAACGGGGAAATGGATTTCTAAGGAGATGATGCATAAATGAACAAATGGAAAATCGCATTTTTATTATTAATCGCAATATTAGTCACTGCAATCATCTTTTTCGCATTTTGGATTAGTTCACCTTCAGAAAAAACAATCGTACCAGAGCCGAAAACCGCTGTAGAAGGTAATGTATTGACGTTAAAGACAACAAAGGATGACTTTGAAGGGATTGCGAACTCGTACATACAAGAAGCCATGAAGGGGCAACCAATGCCTGTAACAATGAGCGTTGAAAACCAAATTTTATTGACGACTGAACTGACTATTTTCTCTACAGATATCCCAGTCATTATGAAGTTTGATCCGATCGTTGAGAAAAATGGCAATCTTAAATTAAAACAAACAGGTGTTGAAGTCGGAAGATTAGATTTGCCGCCTGAAAGCGTGTTAAAGTTAATGAAAGATTCTGTATCGTTACCTGAATGGATGATTGTACGCCCAGAAGAAGAAGATGTTTATATTGATTTGTCTCGCATTCCAATGAAATCAAACGTATCAGTAAGAGCTAAAGAATTTAATCTTCAACAAGATGAGATTACGTTAGAAATTACCGTACCTTCAAAATAAGGGGGACATAAAATGGAGTTAGAAAAAGCAACATTCGCAGGTGGCTGTTTTTGGTGTATGGTAAAACCATTTGATTCCTATGATGGCATTCACTCAGTAATTTCAGGATACACTGGTGGAGAATTAGAAAATCCAACATATGAACAAGTTTGTACCAATCAAACGGGTCACAAAGAAGCCGTTCAAATTACTTTTGATCCATCTATCTTTTCATACAGAGAGTTAGTAGAAATTTTTTGGCAACAAATTGATCCAACTGATGAAGGAGGACAATTTTTTGATAGAGGATCTTCGTATCAAACAGCTATTTTCTATCATAGTCCTGAGCAAAAAGAAATTGCAGAACAATCTAAAGATGAGTTGCAAGCAAGTGGCAAGTTCAGTAAACCAATAGCTACGTCAATATTAGAAGCTAAACCATTTTATCCTGCAGAAACTTACCATCAGGATTATTATAAAAAGAATCCTGCCCATTACAACCGCTATCAAGTGGGTTCTGGACGTGCTGGATTCAAAGAAAATATGTGGGGGGTAAACGAATGAATAAAGAAGAATTGAAACAAAAGTTAACACCTATTCAATATCATGTTACGCAAGAAAACGGCACGGAGCCTCCTCATCGTAACGAATTTGATCAACATTTCGATGAAGGAATATATGTTGATATCGTCTCAGGAAAAGCTCTCTTTCATTCGAAAGACAAATACGATGCAGGCTGTGGATGGCCAAGCTTTTCTCAACCAATTGAAAACTTAGAAGTAACTGAGCATTTTGATGAGTCACATGGAATGAGACGAACCGAAGTTCGAAGTAAAACAGCAAACTCTCATTTAGGTCATGTGTTCCCAGATGGTCCAGGAGAGAATGGTTTAAGGTATTGCATTAATTCAGCTGCATTACGATTTGTACCAAAGGATCAATTAGAAAAAGAAGGATACGGCGAGTATCTTTCATTATTCTCATAAAAAAAACCTTGGAAATTACTAAATTTCCAAGGTTTTTTTGTTCATCTTTATCTTGTCTTGTAAATAGGGTTTGTAGTTTATTACCATTTTTGAAACTAATCGTTAGTTAATAACGTAATCATATATATATAAGGTATATAACTTATTATTAGGATAGTTTGATGACGGGAGATGATAGATTGAAAAAAATTAAGTTCATTTTCATAATCATAACTGTTTTCCTAATCGCTGCTTGCAGTGAAAATCCAGACATTATTCATTTTAAAAATAAAGATAAAGCATTGGATAATTATATTTCTGATCAAAACATTCAAGGAAATATTGAATTGCTAACAACACTCAGCAATGAAAAACTTCTAGTGGCAAAATCGATTGAGAATTCCTATTTTGTTGGTGAATATTAATAGAAACCAATAAAGGTTTTTATGCGGAAAGAATCTCTGAACATGTCCAACTGGAAATGGGGGGAAGCTGGCCAATCATATCAATGGATGGAAACAAATACACTATATTTTTTGAGGAAACGAATACACAAGGCTTCTTTCAGATGTTTAATGGTGACTACTATGTTTCGCTTGTTAAAGGACATGAGAAAGCTAATGTAGAAATCTTAACGAATGTAATTGAAGAAAGGGAAGTAATTAAATAGCAGCTATTTAGACAGGGAGTTAAAAGCATAATAAATTTCATTTTTGAAAATGTGATATAAAAAAGGGGGATTTAATTGAATAAAACCTTTATTTCAATAGTCGGTGGACTAATTGTAGGCTTGGTTATTTCATTTTTCACGCTTGATTATAATGGACTTACTATTGTACATCATAATCAAGCTGGTGAAGTTGAAAAGGTAATTAACGAATTAGATTTTAATCTTTTATCAAATTCCTTATTAATTGTTATTGCCTCAATTATAGTGATTTACATATTGTTAAGACTGAAAGATGAGAAAGCGAAAAAGTGATTTCCACATATTAATTACTTGAACAGGACAATTAAAATTAAAACAGTGGGGTAGAGGGAAATGAGTGACCGATTTGATTTAAGTCTTAAAAACAAGGAAGTACGAATGTGGCTTTATATTATGGTGCCAACTTTTATTATAGGAAGCTTGCTGCTGATTTTTGGAGATTATAAAGATCAATATATTAGATTTTCAGTGTTAGTGATCGCAATAATTGTTTTCTATATTTGGCGTTTTGTTTATAGAAGAAAACAAAAGGGGAATAAACTTTCTTAAGATATAGAGAGAATATACATAAAAATAGAATGCATTGAGGTTGGCTAATGGATTTTATTTGAAGGGTTTTATTAAAAAAATAATCTGAGGGGGGAGAAGTATGCCAGAATTAGAAGGTTTAGTTTTTCCAGTGATTATAACGGTAATCATTATAAGTATCTTTTCAATAATTTTTATGCGAAAAAACAAGATAGATAAAGGATTTGCATTAAATTATTATAAATTATCTTATAGAAGAAAGATGATTCGTACATTAACAAGTTTTCCTTTATTTATCGTGGCGTACATATTAATTTTTATTTATACAGAAACTAATTCAGCAGGTTTGACTACTTTTGGAGTGATATTATTCTGCCTTTTCTTACTCCAGCTTTTATATAATTATATTTATTGGAAGAAGAAAGAATGTAGACAATAATATTTCCTCCGGGAAAAGCATCATATCAATGTGGAAATCCATTCATAAGTAAAGGGACCGTCTCTCAGTCACTAAATGACGTGAGAGATGGTCCCTTTTATTGAAGTTAAATTTTAAATTCATTTACGACTTTTCGAAGTTGGTCGGCTTGTTCGGATAGTTCCACAGCAGATGCATTAATTTCTTGCATGGCTGCTGAACCTTGTTCTGCAGCTGCGGCACTTGTTTCTGAATTCATAGCGGTATTTTCAGCAATTTGATTTACCTCTACAAATGACGATGCCACTTCTTGAGAATAAGTAAGGGTTTGTTCGATTTGGTTGACCATTTTCTCAATAATTTGAATGGTATCGTTCGTTTGATACATAATCTTTTCAAGTGAAATATTCGTTTCATTTGCTACCTCTACTCCACGAATAACAGTTTGAACTCCATCATGATTTTGTTTCACAATCGCCTTCACTTCATGTTGGATTGAGCTTACGATGCCTGTGACTTCCTTAGCAGCCTTTTGGGATTGTTCAGCAAGCTTTCTTACCTCATCAGCAACTACAGCAAATCCACGTCCATGTTCGCCTGCACGCGCCGCTTCAATTGCAGCATTTAATGCTAGAAGATTCGTTTGTTCGGAAATATCTGTAATGGTGCGAATAATGGAAGTGATTTCATTTGATTTTTTACCCAGAGCTTCTACAGTTTCTGTTGTATTTGCCATCGTTTCTTCTATTGACATCATCACGTTAGAAGAATGTATTACAGATTGACCACCTTCATAGGCTGCTGCTTTCATCTGGTCCGTCGCTTTAATCACTTGATGTGCGTCATTACTTAAATATCTTGCAGATTCTTCAAGTAAATTCATTTTTTGAACAGCTAATGTCATACTTCGCATCGTTTGCTCACTACCGGCAGCGATTTCGTTCGTTGTATTTGCAATGGATTGGATGGTATAGGATGTTTGATCAGCCGAAGCCATCAATTGTTGTCCACTTGACGATACATTTTCAGCAAGATCTCTTACTCGTTTAACAAGTTCACCAATTGATTCGATTAATGTATTTGTACTACCAGCGATTTGTGCAAATTCATCATTTGTTTTAACCTTAACTCTTCTTGTTAAATCTCCGCCTGCGTTTGCAATATCTAAAATAGAGGTATTGATAACATACGTATTTCTACGAATGGATTTATAAAGGAAGAATCCGAATGCAATGGCTAATAACACTGAAATCGTGGTAAGGATTAAGAAAATAAGTAATGAACGATTCGTTTCTGATTCAAGTTGCTTTATATGGGCATTATTTTGACTAGCCAATAACTCATTCATCATGCCTATATGAACATCAATATAATCCATTGCTGTTTTTCCGTTACCAGCCATGATTAAGCGTTGTGCGTTTTCAATACCTGATTCATCGCGTGCTTTTACAACTCGTTCAGAATACTGTATATATGTATTGTAGAATTGTTCAATAGAAGTTAAACTTTTCATTTCTTTTTCTCTATTTTTAAAGGATTTGTTTAAATTCTTTAAATTGGTCCCAATTGCGTCTTTTTTAGACTTATATGTATTTAGAAAATTATCTTTTCCTGTGATGATATAACTTTGTTCAGCATTTGCCATTTTAGAAATATCTGTTGCAAGTTGATTAATCTGTAATTGTTCAGCCATATCTTTCTCAGTAAATTCTTTTAATTCATTTTGTAGTGTTTTTAAATTAGTAGATGATACAGTAAGCATAGCGATTAGCATGATAACTAGTAGGGAGAAGATAAGAACAATTTTCCCGCGAATTAAGTCCCAAAATTTAGCTCTTTTATCGTTAAATTGATTGTCTACATTTACTGATTTGTTTTGGCGATTTTTAAAGAAAGATTTTGATGGCTTTTTAGCTGCTTGCTTTTGTTCTGATTTTATTTTCGGAACCTTGCTTGCTTTACCTAGTTTCTTTAGCACGAACACACCAACTTTTCATGTAATTTTGTATGATATTGATAAGTTTACTTGTTTTAGTCGTAATTATCTATACTTTTCTGAATATTATAAGACTTCTTAACTAAAGGGAGAGAGTAAATATGAATCACACATTTTATAAATACGCGTTAACATTTAGAGGGGGACCTAAATCGGACTTGAAATCACAATTCGCAGAAGCAATGTTCTCAGATTTAACATTTCCAAAGCAATCTTCGGATTTTCAAGAGCTGTCGCGTTACATAGAAGAATTAGCACACGAAGATATGAGTGCAACAATTTTTGATGATTTATGGTCTTTATATGAAACGAATGTCCTTTCTCAATCGTAAATGAAAATATAAAGATTAAGGGGGAAATATAAATGTCTTTTTTCAATAAAATTTTAGCTTCTGTCGGGGTAGGAAATGCAAAAGTAGATACAAAATTAAGTGATTCGATTTTTACAGCTGGCAATACGATTTCGGGTGTTACCGAAGTTACTGGTGGTCATACGTCACAAGAAATTGAGAGCATCTATCTAAAGGTTTTTACAACATACGAACGTGAATCAAATGACAGAAAATACACAGATTCAGTTGCCTTTTTCTCATATAAACTCAACGAACCATTTACAATTCAAAAAGATGAAATGAAATCATTTCCTTTTTCGTTCAACCTACCTTTGATTACACCAGTTACAATGGGGAAAACGAGAGTCTGGATTCAAACAAGCTTGGATATCAAAAATTCGGTTGACCCGGGAGATAAGGATTTAATTGAAATTCGACCAAATGCTTTTGTTCAAGCTGGATTAAATGCTGCTCAAAATTTAGGACTTACTTTAAGAAAAGTGGATTGTGAAGAAGCTCCTAGAGCTTATAAAGGAATGACTAAATTTGTTCAGGAGTTTGAATTCGTCGCAACAAATGGTCCATTTAAAGGAAAGTTTGATGAGATTGAGTTTGTTTTCATACCAAAAGAGGACGACCAATATGAATTACTTGTTCAAGTGGACCGTCGTGTTAGAGGACTTACTAGCCTACTTTCTGAAGCCGCTGGTTTAGATGAATCTTATTTCAGACTGCATTTAACATCCGCAGATTTCCCTCAGCTTGAAAGTCGATTAAAGCAAGAGATTGGAAGGTATGCGTAAGTATTTGCATGTAGTGAAGAAAAACAGTATGATAGTACGGAAATGTCAATAAAGTGAGGTTAAAAAAATGAGTGTTCATATTAATGCAAAAAAAGGCGATATCGCCGATACGATTTTACTACCAGGAGATCCACTACGTGCTAAATATATTGCAGAAACGTTTTTAGAAGACGTTGTTCTTTATAATGAAGTTCGTAACATGTTTGGTTACACAGGTACTTACAAAGGTAAACGAATTTCAGTACAAGGTACTGGTATGGGTGTTCCTTCTATTTCGATTTATGTAACTGAATTAATGAATGAATATGATGTTCAAAAACTAATTCGAGTTGGAACTTGTGGATCTATTCATCACGATGTAAAAGTTCGAGATGTAATTATTGCACAGAGTGCATCAACGGATTCAAAAATGAATGAAATTATTTTCAATGGAATTAATTTCGCTCCAACAGCAGACTTTGATTTACTTTTAAAAGCATATAATGCTGGTAAAGAAAAAGGCTTGAATTTAAAAGTAGGAAATGTCTTCACAGAAGATGTTTTCTATAATGAGCATGCTGAACACGAGAAATGGGCTCAATACGGTATTTTAGCTTTAGAGATGGAATCTTCAGCATTATATACCCTAGCAGCTAAATTTGGTCGTCAAGCACTATCTATCTTAACGGTAAGTGATCATTTACTTACAGGTGAAGTGACTTCTTCTGAAGAACGTCAATTAACATTTAACGATATGATTGAAGTGGCTTTAGACGCTGCTATTCAAGATTAATTTTACGTTCATGAGAAAAGGCTGTCATATGAGAATTGACAGCTTTTTTCTTTCCGTTAATACGTAGAAACTGATAAACTATACATATACATTGAAGCGTATTATTTAGGTTTCGATTTGAAAGTGGTGAATAATTTGGACGATCAACAAAACAATCAAGAGCATCAAAATGAACAAGCTGAAATTGACCATCAAAACGCACCTGCAAGTAAATATATACGGTTAAAACCTTTCTTCTTTATCATGTTAATTTTCACCTTGATATTAAGTACAGCAGGTTTAACTATATTCGCTTTAACGTTTGGTGAAGATAAAGTAGTTGAAGTTGGCTCACCAGAGAGAAGAGAATTCCAAAAATTATATCAAGCTTATGATGATTTAAAAGCTGAATATTACGCTGATATTGACCAAGAAGCATTAGTAAATGGTGCGATTAACGGTATGATTGATGCACTTGGCGATCCATATTCAGATTATATGAATCAAGATGAAGCTGCTCAATTTGAAGAAAGCATTTCTTCTAGTTTCCAAGGAATTGGTGCAGAAATACAAGAACGCAACGGTTTTATTTCCGTCGTTTCTCCAATTAAAAACTCACCAGCTGAAAAAGCAGGTATTCTTCCAAATGATCAAATTATCGCGGTAGATGGTGAAAGTATTCAAGGAATGAGTGCTTCGGAAGCTGTATTGCTGATTCGCGGAGAAAAAGGAACATCTGTCTCTTTAACCATTAAACGTGGTGATATGAGTGATCCAATGGAAATCACAATCGTTCGCGATGAAATACCGATTGAAACTGTTTATGCGGAATTATTAGAAGACCAAGTAGCCCATATTCAAATAACAAGTTTTTCACAGAACACATATGATGAATTGCTTAAGGCTATTACTGATATGGAAGAAAAGGGTATGAAAGCAATGGTTCTGGATGTCCGACAAAATCCAGGTGGTTTATTAACATCAGCCATTGATATTTCTAATTTGTTTGTGGATGCTGGAAAACCATTATTCCAAACAAAAGTAAAAGATAAAGATGCTGAAATCTATACAGCTACAAATGGTACGAAAGTTGAAGTTCCTGTCACTCTATTAATTGATGGTGGTAGTGCATCAGCTTCAGAAATTCTAGCAGGTGCCATGAGCGAATCCGCTGGTACACAATTAATTGGATTGAATACATTCGGTAAAGGTACTGTTCAAACGGCTAATGAATTAAATGATGGATCCAACATGAAATTTACAACAGCTAAATGGTTAACCCCAGAAGGTAACTGGATTCATGAAAAAGGAATTGCGCCAGATATTAAAATTGAATATCCATCTTATACTCAACTGCCTTATTTAGATGCATCAGTCGAGTTGAAAACAGGCGTTCTTTCAGATCAAGTTAAGGCAGCAGAAGAAATGCTAGTTGCTATTGGAATTGAAACTGGTAAGGTAGATGGATTATTTGATGAGCAGACTGAAACAGCCATCAAACAAATTCAAAAAGAGAGTGAACTTGAAGAAACAGGTATCTTAACAGGTGACACAACATATGCCTTAATGGATCGCTTGCGCGTTAAAATTGAAAAAGAAGATCCACAGTTGCTAAAAGCAAAAGAGTTATTAATGAAAGAATTAGCTAAATAATTTGAAGCTGGCCTGTTCAATCGGCCAGCTTTTTTCCTAGAATTTTATCGTGAAAGGATGCTTTTTATGAAAGATGTATATTTACTTAGTGGATTTTTAGGGAGTGGCAAAACCTCTTTATTAACTGACATCATACGTCAATTTAAAGAAAATGGGTTAAAGCCTGCAGTTATTATGAATGAATTAGGAAAACTTCCGTTCGACTCGCAATTAGTGGAAGACGATGTCCCTCTAAAAGAAATGTTAGAAGGGTGTATTTGTTGCACGGGTTCCGAGAAAACGGAAGCTCAATTACAAACTTTATTAACTGGTGAAACATTTGACGTGTTATTAATAGAAACAACAGGAGCTGCACATCCAGTTGAAGCATTAGACGCGGTTTATTCTCCTCTATTTGCAAAGGAACTGAATGTAAAAGGAATCGTTACTGTTGTTGATAGTAAACTTTGGCTAGATCGTGAAAAACTTTCACCTCAAATGCGTTCTTTATTCTTAGAACAAATTCGACATTCACATCTTTTGTTAGCCAATAAAATGGATTTATTAACAGATGGTGAACAGGCTAAAGTCATTTTTGAGCTACAAAGTTTTAATTCAACGGCTACACTGATTCAAACTTCACATGCTAAGTGTCCTCTATCTTATTTAGAAAAAATGAATGGATCGATTACTGAACATCAAATAGTTCCAGCTCAAATAGGAAAAGATCTATCACTTTCAACGCGACTTGTTACATTTAAACACCCAGTTATCCAAGATCAATTTGAAGATTGGTTAAGAACTTTACCTTCCACAGTTTTTCGAATGAAAGGTTACGTTCCAATAGAAGGAATAAAAAATCCTATGTTGTTTCAATATTCATATGGGATGGTGCAATGGCTACCTGAATTTGTGAAAATGAATCCTTCAATTGTTATTATTGGAGAACAAATATCTGAAATTAAAGTACCGGGAAGTGAGTGAGCAGGAATGAAAAGTTTAATAGAAGCTTATCAAACGCTCTTTCCATTTCGAGGTGCAACACAAACAATTAGTTCTTTGAATGACCTTGAATCTATCATAAAGACTGAATTGCTTGATGAATTAACACACCCACGAGTAAGGAAAAATTCATCCGAAAAATTACAACTCGCTTTCTTACGAATTGACGAAAGTAGCTTAGCTGAACATGAGAAAACGAGTCTGAAAGCGTTTTACGAAGAAGTTTTTAATAGCGTCAATACCTTTTAAGATGAAGTTTATGGGAAATTCTCTAATACTACACATTTTTTTGCTATAGAAAACCTTATACAGCATACCTTTTCAAATCCGATGGTCACATTGGAAATGATTAGGTATTTTTTTACGAGAATTAACAGATAAGCTAGTTTGCGAGGAGGGATACAACATGAAAAAAATGTTAATCGGTTTAACAATGGGAACAATGGTTTTCTCATTAGGTCAAGCTACATCAGCAGAAGCATCATTTTCATCTAATACACCTACTTGTAACACTGAGGTGAAATATGACTGGTCAACTAGTAATAAAAATATAGAGTTTGATTCTGCAACGCAAAAACAACTAGTCGAGCAAATTAATGCTCAATTGGCTGCTAACGGATTCAAACAAACAATAGATTTTAAAGCACCACAAAAAGCAGCTACTCCTGCTAAGAAAGAGCAAGCTCAACCGGTGGTTCAAAAACCAGCGGAAGTAGCAAAACCTGCAGCGAAAGCAACTGCTGCACAGCCGGCAGCACCAACACCCGCTCCAACACAAACTGCTAAGCCAGCAGAAACGCAACAACCAGCTGCAGTACCTGCAGCAGATGCTTCAATTTCTTCAATTGAACAACAAGTTTTAACATTAACGAATCAAGAGCGTGCGAAAGAAGGCTTAAAACCTCTTGCTACTGATTCTGCATTGATGGACTCAGCTCGTGCAAAATCTTCAGATATGAGTAACAATAATTATTTTTCTCATACGAGTCCAACATTAGGTTCACCATTCGATCAAATGAAAGCAAAAGGTATTCAATACAAAGCCGCAGCTGAAAATATCGCAATGGGACAAAGAACTGCTGCAGAAGTTGTAAAAGGATGGATGGAATCACCAGGTCATAGAGCAAATATCATGAACGGTAATTTTACACACATCGGTATTGGTTATGATGCTCAAGGTCATTACTGGACACAACAATTCATTCAAAAATAAATGTTTAGACCATCTCATTTCGGTGAGATGGTCTTTTCTATATATATACATAGTTTTTAGTTTAAATAAAGCCTAAATCTCCCATACTCAAAAGATGAGGAGGGGAATTTATGGAAGCGTATAATAAGCTCGCACCATATATCAAAACATTATTTCATGATTCAGCTGATTTAATTGTACGGCCCCTCGATTGGCCAGAAGGTGAAGCTATTCTATGTCAATTTTCAGTTTTAGCTAATCAACGAGCAGTAAATGAACATATTGATACTCTTTCTAAGAAGTTTCAAGAAGGTCATTCTAATTGGGGGGAAACTTCCTGTTCAACCCTCGAAGCATTTTACCCTACAAAACTAGTGGAATATGTGAGCAAAGGTGAATCGGTCGTATTATTTAGTGAAACCAATCTTCTATTAAGAATCAATTTGCCTAGTTATACAAACAGATCCGTTATGGAACCCGATAGCGAACATATCATTCAAGGCGCACATGACGGTTTTGTTGAAAATATGGATATCAATATTGCATTAGTACGCAAAAGACTTAGTATTCCCGATTTAGTCGTAAAGAAAATGATTATTAGTCAATCTTCTAAATCACCTATAACTTACATGTACATTGAATCGAAAGTAAGCAAAGTCACCTTAGATGAAATAGAATACCGTTTAAGGAAAATTGAAACGGAATATCTTTTCAGCTCAGGCCAACTAGCTGACTTTTTAGAAGACACGGTTTGGTCTCCATTTCCACAATTAATGACGACAGAGCGTCCAGATAAAGTGGCAACAAATTTATTGGAGGGCAGAGTTGTTTTAATGTTAGACAATACGCCAACGGTATTACTTGGTCCAGTTACTTTTGCATCTTATTTTCAATCGCCAGATGATTTTAATGGACGTGTTTTAGTTGGTACATTTTATAGAATATTAAGGATTGTTAGCTTTTTAACAGCCATATTTTTACCTGCATTTTATATTGCAATCGTTAGTTTTCATTTTGAAGTACTACCATATGAGCTAAGCAAAACTGTCAAAATAGCTGTTAATGAAATACCTTATCGTCCTTTTATAGAAGCAATGATATTAGAGATTACAATTGAATTAATTCGAGAGGCAAGCATTCGTTTACCTAGTCCGATTGGGCAAACAATCGGTATTGTTGGAGGATTAGTCATCGGTGATGCAATCGTTAGTGCCGGTCTAGTTTCAAACGTGATGGTAATCGTCGTTGCATTAACAGCTATATCAAGCTTTGTTATCCCTTCTATTGAAATGAATACAACGATTCGTTTACTGCGATACCCATTTATGCTTGCTGCTACTGTTCTTGGCTTTTTTGGTATTGTCATTGGAACAATCGTTTTATTTATTCATCTCATTAACTTACGTTCATTCAAACAACCTTATTTTTATCCGATTGTTCCTTTTAGACCAAAAGTATTTAAAGAAGTTTTCTTGAGACTTCCTTTTACCAAACCACATAATCAGGCGACTTCATTTAGTCCAAAAGAACCTTTGGAAGAATCGGGTGATTCCAAAGAATGAAATTTTCCCTTACCAAAAATCAATTATTTATATTTTTATTTATTGTTCAAACGGGATCTATTTCAATTGCATTTCAAACTCCAATGATTGAAGCTGCCCAACAAGACGCATGGATAGTTTTTATTGTTGCGCTTATTATACAATTCCTACTTCTTGTTTTATATGAAAGATACCATAAGTACTTTGTAATGAATCGATTTGTAAAATGGTTATATTCGTTTTATATCATGTTGATACTAGTAATATTTGTTGCAAATATTGAAAAATCACTTTCAGTTTGGGTTTTTCAAAACACGCCACCCTATGTCATGGTTGCCATAATAGTAGCAACTTCGCTATATGCGAATATGAGTAAACCTGAATCAGTAGTTAATTTAGGTGTATTATTATTTCCTTTGTTTCCGCTAATATTCTTATTTTTATTTTTAGCCATACCTGATTTAATATGGACAAATCTATTTCCTATGGGCAATATTTCGATGAAGGAATGGGTGAATGGTTTAAGGGAAGCAAATCTTGCATTTGTTGGTACGGAAATGTACTTGATTTATCGTGGATATTTATTGAATTCAGAGAAAATATTAATGAAATCAATTGGGAAATATATATTACTTATAGGAAGTTGTTACTTAATCACAATCTTATTTACAATCATGTTCTTTTCACTGGCTGAAATAGCGATAGTTGCAGAGCCAATCGTTTACATCCTAAAGTCACAAGAAGTTCAGTTTATTGAAAGGCTCGATTTGTTTTTCATTATTATCTGGATGACGTGGAGTGTTATCACGGTTATTTATCTCGTATTTACAGTGCTTTTATTATTTAACATGAAGAGAACAAAAAAAGGAATGCGTTCAGTAATTGGAATTCATCTATTATTGTTTATCATTCCATTGGTTATTATTTGGAAAGATTTATTCAAAATTGGCTATGAGATTCTCATGTATGGATATTTTATTTTTGCTTTTATCATTCCTTTCTTCGTGATCATCATAAATGCATGGAGGTCAAAAGATGTTCAAAAAACTTAGTTGCTTCTTCTGTATTCTGTTATTAAGTGGGTGTTGGGATGAACGTCAATATAAAGATTTTGCATTAGCTTCAATGGTTGGACACGATGGACAAGCCAATGACTTAATATCTTATTTTACTGTGCCGATCATTAACGGAGAAGAGTTGAGTTCAATCATTGTAAAAGGGGAAGGACGTTCCACTCGTGAAGTAAGGATACGTGCGAATTCAAATACACCACAAAATCTTGATGCCTCTAAATTATCAGTTATTTTTTTTTCAGATGAGACCGTCAAAATTGATTTATATCAGTATTTAGATGTTTATTTTCGCACAGCGCATAATCGATTAAGTACTCTTGTTGGAATCACACAAGGTTCTACTAAACCATACTTAGAAATAGGAAATACAGAAAGTAAAGATGCTGGTGTTTACTATGATGATTTTATCAAGGGATTGGCACAATCATCAATTTATCCAGAAACAGATTTGCAAACAATTTGTACAATCCTTTTTGATGACGGAATGGACCTCACATTACCATACTTTGGTATTAATGATGAGGAGAAAACACCTGAAACTTTAGGGGTAGCTCTTTTTACGGGAAGGGTATACTCAGGCACTTTTTTAGACGTTAATCAAGCCAAATTATTAACAATACTTAAAGATGAAATCGGTAAATATACAAATATTACGTATATGTTTGAGGGAATACCAGTATCAATAGAAGTTAGAAGAGTGCATAAAAAGTGGGATTTCAGTCATCTCGAAAGGTCTGGGAAAGTGAGTATGTCTTATGATTTAATTATTGATGTGCAAGAATTTTCAGCGGATCATTTGGAAGATGATAAAAAGAGAAATGAACTTGAAAAATACTTATCGAAAAGACTTAAAGAAGACACATTGGAGATGATTGAGATTCTTCAGCAAACGAAAAGTGATCCTCTAGGAATTGGTAGAAGAGTTCGAGCATTTCATCCAAAGGTTTGGGAAAAAGGAAAATGGGGAGATCTATTTAGTGAATTAACGATTGACATTAAATATGATGTTCAAATTAAACGAACAGGCATCTTATTTTAATCGATCGGTAAAAAACGTATTAATCAAGAAGTATGTATTATATAATTCCACTTCTTTTAGTTTACAAAGTTGTGATAACTGATGAGTTTAGAAATGCTAACTTGAAATAGAAAAAACATTTAATATTTATATTTACAGCAATTCAGTTGATTGGAATGGAGACGGCGACTCTAAGGGGATTAGCACGAGCTAAAGACCCTGGACTGAGCATCGCGAAGGAAGCGGCTGAAGCCGTGTCCCTAGAAAGCTTCCGTAGTAATGGAAATCAACATTTTATTGTTTGTCTACAGTAAGAAAGGAACACAGTCTCAAATGGATTGTGTTCCTTTTCTTTGAATTCTAATTAATCTATAAGATAGTGTAATGGCTCCTGCAGTTAAACCAACGATTAACCCGATCCAATAACCAAATGGACCAAATTCCGTGAATTTAGATAAAAGATATCCAACAGGCAATCCAATTACCCAATATGAAATAATTGCCATTATAAACGTTACATTTACATCCTTATATCCTCTTAATGACCCTTGAACTGGAGCTTGAATAGCATCAGATAGCTGGAACAAAGCAGCAAATATAAAGAAGTGAATGGTTAATTTAATGACCTCTTTATCAGTAGTGTAAAGAGAAGCGATTTGTTCTCGGAAGAAAAATAAGACACACGCTGAGAAAAAGCTAAAAATGATAGCAGTACCAACACTCAGCCAACTATATGTTCGAGCATCGCGTAATCTTTTTGCCCCCACTTCATAGCCAACTAATACTGTTGCACCAATAGATATACTCAGTGGCACCATATATAACAATGATGTGAAATTTAGTGCAATTTGATGGGCTGATATAACAGCTGTGCTATAGCTAGCCATCATCAACGTAACTGCAGAAAAAATACTCGTTTCTGCAAAAATAGATAAGCCAATTGGAATTCCAATCTTGCTGATCTCAAGCCATTTAGAAAACTGAGCAGATGTCCAATTTTTAAATAGCTCATATTCTTTAAATGGTTCAAGTCTATGCGCAATGAAAACTGCGATGAAAAAGATGAGCCAATACGTAATAGCAGATGCGTATCCAGCCCCAGCTCCTCCTAATTCAGGAAAACCAAAGGCACCGAAAATAAGTAAATAGTTAAAACATATATTAATAGGAGCCGAAAGCAAGCTTATAATCATCGTAATCCTTGTTTTCCCAAGAGCATCCATATATGAACGAATAACCGTATACGCAAAAAGTGGAATGATACCAATTAACATAGCAGTTAAATAAGACTTGGCCACATCATGAACTCGCATTTCCAAATCCATCACATTTAATAAGGGATTGATTGAAAATAATAATATGATTATGACAACAATGGAAAGTGCTAAAGATAGGAATAATCCTTGCTGGACAATTGTTTTAACTTCATTTTTTTTCTTCGCACCAACTAAATGAGCTACAAGTGGCGTGGTTGCTAACAGAATTCCAGCTAAACCCGTGTAAATCGGAACCCAAAATGATGAACCTACAGCTACACCGGCTAAATCTTCACTACCATATCGACTGGTCATTAAAATATCGAAAAAGGATACTAAATATAGGGAAACTTGGGTTATTAATATAGGAAAAACAATTTTAATTAATAAAGCCCATTTTTCTTTCATTTGTGTCGTTTCGTGCATATGTTTTCACCAAGATTCTCAAAAAATTTCCTTAAGTATAGCATTTATTCATCCGTCTGTATTAAGTCAGAAAATTCTACCACAACAAACCGATTATCACCTTTACACTTTTATTTCATTGCTTGAAAACGTATCTGTAACACACTGAAATAGTGTATATTATGTAAAGGAATGAAACGTTTTATGTAAATGAACAATAGAGATTCTGTGAAATTAAAATCGATAGGAGAAAATGAATGAAGAAAAAAACAATTGTATTAACTGGTGGGGGAACAGCTGGTCATGTTTCGCTTAATCAAGCCATCATACCAACCTTAGAAAAAGAGAATTATGACATTCATTATATTGGTTCAAAAGAAGGAATTGAAAATGAAATTATCCGTGATGCATTTCCTCATATTCAATACCATGCGATTTCAAGTGGAAAATTAAGAAGATACGCATCCATTAAGAATTTCACAGATCCCATTCGTGTAGCAAAAGGCCTTTTACAATCATTGGTCATTTTAAAGAAAGTTAAACCATCTGTTATCTTTTCAAAAGGTGGTTTCGTGTCAGTCCCGGTTGTCATCGCTGGAAAAATCGCTAACATCCCAGTGGTTATACATGAGTCTGATGTTTCACCTGGTTTAGCGAACAAAATTGCAATACCTTTTGCACATCATATCTTTTCCATTTTTCCTGAGACATTAAAACATATACCTAAAGAAAAATCTAGTTGTTCAGGATCTATCATTCGTTCTCAGTTATTTGAAGGGAATAAACAAGCTGGACTACAAAAATGTGATTTTTCGGGGTTTAAGCCCGTCATATTAGTTATGGGGGGAAGCCAAGGGTCCACTGTGATTAATGACGCAATACGAAATAATCTTCCGCAGCTACTAATGACGTATGACGTTATTCACTTATGTGGTAAAGGGAAAAAAGATGATGCGTTAGAAGGGACAAAAGGATACAAACAGTTTGAATATGTAACGGATGAACTTTCTGATTTATTGCATGCTTCTGATCTAATAATTTCTCGGGCAGGTTCTAATTCAATCTTTGAATTTATGGCATTAAATAAACCCATGTTACTAATCCCGCTTTCAAAACAAAAAAGTAGGGGAGACCAAATACTGAATGCCAATTTATTTAAAAAGAATGAGTGGGCATTAGTTCTTGAAGAAGAAGAGGTTACGACAGAGTCCTTACTAGCTTCCATTTCACAATTAGCAACTGAAGCACCTCATTTGAAAGCGAAGATGGACGAAGCAGAGATGGCAAAAACACCTGAAGAAATGGTTAAAATTATTACATCATATTCTATTTAAGATTTAGAATAGTTAAGGTTGATTAAATAATACATTGGTGGTTCCAAAAATTCGGTAAGTCCTGATTTTTGGTTCACCCGTCATCTTTTTTTGAAATATCCATTAATAATTTTAACTCTTCAAAAGAAAAACCGCTAAAGCATTTTGCTTTAGCGGTTTGTTTGTAATTACATGGCTTGTTCTTCTTCTTCAGCAAATCTTGCAGCTGCTGTAGAAAGATAAAACAAATCTTTTGGAATTTGGTATAACTCGTATTGCGGAACACCTGAATTAATTTCCGCTAATAATACGGGATGAGTGTCATTTGCTTTCATCGTATAGGCTAATTTTTCAGCAGCACGAATCGACTTTTCATTTTTAGCATTAATTCTAAGAAATACAGTATTAATGTTATGCTGATAAAACAATTCTTCTAAGAATAGATTTTTTGCTTTTTGGTTAAACCCTTTCCCTTGAAAAGGCTGACCAATCCAAGTTCCCAGAAATCCAGCTTGATCTTGAATGTCGTATAAATTGATCGTACCAATAGGTTGACCATAGTCATCGGTAATCGTACGCGAGATAACCTCGCCTCGTTCTTCTTCTTCCATCAATTGTTTCGTCATAAACATAAATTCTTCAGCAGAATTTGCTTTTTGACGCACGTAAGGGAAGACAGATGGGTGCGATAAATACTCGAATAAGTGACCACATTCGTGTAATTCACGTCGTTTAATCATGTTGAACGCCTCCGTAACGGGGCAGGTCAAGAGAGAAATCAAGCCCTAGCCCCTCGAAATTTTTCATTTTGTATTGCATAAAAAATTCCGGGGTGGGAATCGAACCCACTAGGACCAGACGTATTGCTGGTGGCGCACCATTTGCCTTCCCTAACGATCTATTTGACGATAAATCGTTATATGAAATTGTTTGCTTTATTACTATACTAACTTTTCCTCAAAATGCAAAGAAAAAATTACGTAAAATTTGTGTAATTTTTGTTACAAAATAAATGCTTAAAATTCGTTGTTTAGTTGTCACCACTTGCGTTTACATTTATCATATAGTAATAGGGTAATTGGAGGAGATTTTATGGAATTATCATTCCAAAAAGTACACGGTTCAGGTAACACTTTTTACTTGCATGAAGAGCAAGAGAATACTCAATATGATTGGCCAAGTCTAGCCATTACTATTTGCGATCCAACGAACGAAAATGGTGCAGATGGAATATTGGTAGTGTCAAAATCAGCATATGCAGACTATAAAATGCGTGTATATAATTCAGATGGTTCGGAAGCCTCTATGTGCGGAAACGGTTTAAGATGTGTGGCGAGGTATGTGTTAGATAAATCCCAAAAAAGTCGCGCAATAATTGAAACAATGAAAGTAGATTTATTGGTACAAAACGAAACTGCTATTTTCAATGATATTCCTACTTATTCAGTACAGATATCTCCTGTGTCATTTAATCTGTCAAGCTTACCTATGACCTATAACGATCAAAGCTCAGTTATCAATCAAATTGTTCCGGAATTTGCAGATGATATACATTTCACGGCGGTTTCAATACCAAATCCTCATTTAATAGGAATTGTTCCTATACAGTATATTGAAAACTTAGAGCATCAAGAACAACTTGCAACATATTTAAATAGCGTAAATCCATATTTTTCTGATGGCGTAAATGTAAGCTATGTCCATCCTGTTAATGAAACAAGTATTTTTGTTCGAACGTTTGAAAGAGGGGTAGGATTTACGAATGCTTGTGGCACGGCGATGAGTGCTTCTGCATTAGTGGCAACAGAAATAGATTTACTTCCTAAAGGCGATGTAACGGTATACAATCCTGGTGGTTTTGTTAAATGTGTGATTGGCAAAAAGCAAAATCAACATGAAGTTACATTGATCGGTAATGCGACTGTAATTGGCACCTTTATTGGTGAGTATGATAATAACAACCTTTTTAAATGGATTGAAAAGACGAATCACCTAGAAGAAGTAGCCGACTATCAAAAATTGACTGAATACGCTTCAAATCAAGTTAAAGAAAACTGGTCGTAAATTTATACAACCAGAGGGGGTGATACCATGAATGTTCCTTTTTTCTCGAAAACTCAATTCGATTTATTATATGGAAACTCGAAGGATTTGGTTTTTTTCTTACGACAAGATGACCAAACTTTTCGCTATATCTATGTAAATCCAAGTGCACGACTTATTTTCAAAGAATGTCCCATAGACCGTTTAATGCAGGAAATGGTATCTACTGAACATTTGAATGATATTCAATCAAATTATATGAAAGCTATTGATGGACAGGTCGAAACGACTTTTCAAGACTTCTTTTTATTCTCAGATGTGCAATTAGTTAATGAAACTACTGTAAAGCCCATTTTGTTTGAAGGCCAACAATACATTTTAGCTATAACAAAGGAAGTCTCTGTAGAAAAAGAAATAGAAGAGAAGTATGCCTTTATGCAGTCTTTATTATCTATGACCGTGGATCCAACCATTGTGGTTACAAATGAAGGCAAAATTTTTGATATGAATCCAAAATTTGAAGATGTTTTCGGCTACACACTAAAAGATTGGCGTGGTAAGCATTATTTAAATTTGCCTTTCATTCCAAGTGATGAGAGAAATTCAGTTGAAAGTCATGTTGAATCTAATCTTAAAGGTGAAGCAAAGTCATCTGTCTTAGTTAAAAGAACGAAATCATCAGGTGATGTAGGTACCTTTTTAGTTAGTTATTCACCAATTCGTAAAGATGGACAAGTAGTCGCGATGTATATTTTGCTGCAAGAGGTCTCGGATGAACTAGAATTAAAAGAAAGTTTAAGAAATACCAGACATATTCTTGAAAGCTATAAACGAGCAATAAGTACGGCTGCAATGGTCATTATGATCGATTCTAATGGTCAGATTGACTATGTGAATGAATTATTCGTAGACGTTACTGGATACAAACGGAATGAAATTATTGGAAAACCCTTTCAAACGTTAAATACAAATCGTCAGGGGTCAGATTTCTTAAATACGCTATGGGATACTTTGCTTTCCGAAAAAATATGGCGCGGAGAAATGAGAAATCAAACGAAATTTGGTTCAGTATATTGGGGAGATACAACTGTCATCCCGTTATTTAATGAACATAACGAATTAGAAAATATTCTTGTTTTTCAGTTTGATATAACGGATAAAAAGAGTGTCATGACAGAACTTCGAAACATTGAAAAAACGTTTAAGTTGATTACTGAAAATACGAATGACTTAATTGCCATAACGAATGATGATGGGATGGTCCTTTATACTTCGCCATCACATGATAAACTGTTATATTTCGACAATGAACAAATGTTAGGCAGATTCTATTCTGAAATGGTTGCAGAAGAAGATCAGCACTTGTGGAATGAAGAATTGTTCGAACGGTTAAATTCTGGGGAAGAAATGCGTTTTGAGATGCGATTAAAAAGAGCAGATGGCGAACTGATTTGGACTGAGACATCCATCATTGCTGTACAAGACGCTGACCGTGAAAAAGTATTCCAACATGTCATTGTGTCTAGAGAGATATCTGAGCGGAAGAAGCTTGAAGAAAGACTCCGTTTTATGGCTTACCATGATAATTTAACGCAGCTTCCAAACAGGAGTTTTTTGTTAAAAGAATTTCCTGAGTTAGTCCAAAAAGCAAATCAACTTGAATCTTCAATTGCTGTTTTATATTTAGATGGGGATGATTTCAAATCTGTAAATGATGAATTCGGTCATGATATTGGCGATGAATTCATTCGTCACTTTGGAATCGCTCTTCAAGCAAGTGTGAGAACTGAAGACTTAGTCGCACGAATTGGTGGAGATGAATTTGTTATTTTGATTAATAACGTTTCTAAAACTCCAAACGAGCGAAAGTTGCAGATAACTTCTATTATTGACCGTATACAAACATCATTAAAAGAAGGATGGAAAATAAAGAACACATCCTTCACACCAACATCTTCGATCGGAATCGCATTTTATCCCGAACACGGAGCAACAATTGATGAGCTTTTAGAAAAAGCAGATGTTGCTCTATACGAAGTGAAGAGATTAGGGAAAAATCAATACTTAATTTTTGACGAATATCAATAATAAAACCGTGCCGATTTTCGGAGCGGTTTTTTATTCATATTCCTATTCACTTAGGGGGGGACAAGGTGAAACCACGTATTTTGTTGGTCGAAGATGAACAATCCATCGCGCGATTTATTGAACTTGAGTTGCAACATGAGGGATTTGACGTTGTCCACCATAGTAATGGTCGACTTGGATTAGATTCTGCAAAAACGGAGGAATTCGATGTAATTTTATTGGATGTCATGTTGCCTGAGCTAAATGGAATTGAAGTATGCAGAAGAATTCGAAGTTTTTCAAATGTTCCTATCCTATTAATTACAGCGAGAGATGCGGTTTTAGATAGAGTAGCAGGATTGGATGCTGGAGCTGATGATTATATTATTAAACCCTTTGCCATAGAAGAATTATTAGCTAGAATACGTGCTGCACTTAGAAGAACAGCAATTGAGGATAAGAAAGAAAATAAGTTAATTTTTAAAGAAATTGAGATAGATACAGTGGCTCACGTTGTCTCTGTAAACAGTCTAACTGTTGAACTAACTAAAACAGAATACGATCTGCTTGCGTACCTGGTAGAACAAAAAAATCGTGTGCTTTCCCGTGACTTAATTCTTGAAAATGTATGGGGTTATTTAGCTGATATAGAAACCAATGTCGTCGATGTATATATCCGACACTTGCGCTCGAAATTGCCTATGCAAACGGCTAAATATATTGAAACCGTCAGAGGAGTCGGATACGTGATGAGAGAATGAACATCCTTCATAAATACAAACATTATGTCTGGTCTCTTTCATTAAAGCAAAAATGGACAATTGGTTCAGCTAGTGTGATTTTTTTGAGCTTTGCATTAATGAGCATGGTTCTCTTTCTTGCTTTACATGGGTGGCTGTATCAACAAGAAGAACAAGAAGTAAAAAGAACGATGCAAGACTTGACTACATTCTTTGAGACTCAAGGACTTTCATTAACGATACAAGACATTCAAGCAAACAAAGGGCTTATGAATTCAATCATTGATAAAGATCAAACAGTACGCTTATTAAATGTGGATGGCATTGAAATTGTTCGGATTAATAATACGTCGACTTTTCCGCCATTTGACCATGCAATGGTCCCTAGGACAGGCTATAAAATTAATACCGATGAGTCAGAATTTATATCTGCCACTGGTCATTTAAGGTTAGGTCGTTTTGATGGTTATATACAACTTATTCATCCGCTTAACGCCTTTAAGTCAACCATGTCATACATATTAACTGCCATGATTTTGTTTGGCATTGGAGCTCTACTCCTTTCTGGGTGGATCGGTTATACACTAGCTAATTATTTGCTAAAACCTTTAAGAGAACTCAAAGAAACAATGGTAAATGTGAATCAATATGGTTTTGAGCGCGAAGTTCAACTCTCGTACAAGGAGAAGGATGAAATTGGCGAACTAATTTCCGTTTACGAATCGATGATGAATAAGCTCAAAGTATCTTTTGAACAGCAACAGCAGTTTATGGCTGATGCATCTCACGAATTGCGCACACCTATACAGGTCGTAGAAGGGCACCTTGCTTTATTAAATCGGTGGGGGAAATTAGATCCGAAAATATTAGATGAGTCATTACAAACGTCTTTAGCTGAAACCCAAAAAATGAAACAGTTAATTGATGAAATGCTGGAGCTTGCTCGAGGTCAACAGCTAAAGGAGTACCCGCCAATAAATATTAAGCTAGAAACTGATGAAGTAATTGGTGAAATGGTTCAACTGTTTCCAAGTGCACATATACAACATGCCGATTATGAACTAAAAGCATTACAGGTTCGAATTTCACCAAATTCATATCAACAAATTATGAGAAACATTTTAACGAATGCCATTCGCTATAGTAAGGAACCAGCCAAGATTACGATTTCTTATGGGACAAACTCAGAAAAAGTGATGGTTCATGTAAAAGATGAAGGCATTGGAATGACGAAAGAACAATTATCACAGATTTTTAATCGTTTCTATCGCGTTGAGTCTGCTCGATCTAGAGATTCTGGGGGTAGCGGTTTAGGTTTAAGTATTGTAAAAATGCTTGTCGAAAATGTGCAAGGTAACGTTAAAGTTAAAAGTGAAGAAGGAATGGGAACAACTTTCACTGTGATTTTCCCCATAGCTAAGAACTAAAATCTTGTGAATTGAACGCTTTATTTCGACATTATGAAAAAGTTTGCTTTATTTGAATAAAACCCATTGTATTTTCTATGGATAGTAGTAAGATTGAAATGGAAAAAATGTTCTTCTTATGCGTTAAGAAGCAATCCTTTGATAAGAAGGAGTAACGTGATAAAATAAGATGGATTGTATAAAAGAGAAATAGGAAATGCCGCTTGGCAAAAGTTGGAGGGTTTTCTAAATGTTAAAATACGGGACACCGAACGGGTCACCATGGGCTAAACTTTCTGGTCCGAATTTAGGTTATATGTTAGAAATGTATGATTTGTACCTCGAATCACCTGAGTTAGTAGAGGCAGATCTTGCTGAATTATTTAAACAATATGGTGCACCGTCAGCAATTACTGAAAATGCTGTCGATTTTTCTGCGTCTAAACATATTGATGAAAACAATTTTGGAAAATTCCTTGCAGCCGTTCAATTAGCTGATGCTATACGTGCTCATGGTCATTTAGCAGCGGACATTTATCCATTAAATGATCGTCCGAAAGATTCTACGAGATTGGATCCATCTTCATATGGCTTAACTGAAGCAGATCTTAAAGAAATGCCAGCTTCTTTGTTAATGAAAAATCCTAATAACCTCAAAAATGGTTTAGAAGTAATTGAACATCTAAAATCTTTCTACACAGATAAGATTGCGTATGAGTTTGCGCACATTATTAATTCGCAAGAACGTCAATGGATTCAATCAAAAATTGAATCATCATCAATGAAATTAAAATTATCATCTGAAGAACGTAAAGACTTACTTAACCGTTTATCTGAAATAGAGGGCTTCGAGAAATTTATTCACCGTACATTTGTAGGTGCTAAACGTTTCTCAATTGAAGGTCTTGATACATTAGTTGTGTTATTAGACGAGCTAGTGCGTCAATCAGAAAAACAACAAACGAAAGAAATCTTAATCGGAATGGCACACCGCGGACGTCTTAATGTACTTACGCATGTTGTAAACAAACCGTATGACATGATGTTTGCTGATTTTGCTCATGTCCCAAATGATTCATTTTTGCCGAAAGATAACTCTTTGCAAATTACAAAGGGTTGGTTTGGTGATGTTAAATATCATATGGGTGCTACCCATACTGCTAAGTCAGGTTTAAAAGTTAAGTTAGCTTATAATCCTTCACACTTAGAAGTGGTGAGTCCAATCGTAACTGGTCTTACACGAGCTGCTCAAGAAGAAACTGCAGAAACTGGAGTACCTGTTCAAAATCCAAAATCTGCATATGCTGTTTTAATTCACGGAGATGCTGCTTTCCCAGGTCAAGGGGTAGTCACAGAAACGTTAAACTATAGTAGAGTGCGTGGATTCCAAACAGGTGGGTCAATCCATATTATTGCTAACAATATGATTGGATTTACAACTGAGTATTATGATTCACGATCAACTCATTACTCTTCAGATCCTGCAAAAGGTTTTGAAGTACCAGTCATTCATGTTAATGCTGACGATGTTGAATCTGTTATTGCAGTTGCTCGTTTAGCATTTGAATATCGTGAACAATTTGGGAAAGACATTTTAATCGATTTAATCGGCTACCGTCGTTTTGGTCACAATGAAATGGATGAACCTTTAGTTACAAACCCAACCATGTATCATGCAATTCATAAACATCCTACTGTTCGAGAATTGTACGGTAAGCAATTAGTGTCTGATCAAGTATTAGCTGATCAAGATGTGAAAGACCTTGAAAAAGACATTCAAAAAACACTACAAGATGCTTATGACCGAGTGAAAGAAGTTCCTGAAGCGGAACATCAAGAAATCGTCATTCCTGAAGTGGTTTTAAATGGATACCCAGAAGTGCCGACTGGCGTTAAAGAAGAAACTTTAGTGAAAATGAATGCAGAGCTATTGACTTGGCCAAATGAATTTTCAGCATTCAAAAAGCTAGAAAAAATCCTAAAACGTCGCGAAGAGCCTTTTAAAGGCAAAGGGAAAATTGATTGGGCCCATGCAGAAACACTTGCACTAGGAACAATCTTACAAGATGGAAATCCTATTCGTATGACAGGTCAAGATGCTCAACGTGGAACATTCGCACATAGACATCTAGTTTTACATGATGAAAAAACGGGAGCGGAATTAGTTCCTCTTCATCATATTTCTGATTCGAAGGCTTCATTTGTTGTTTATAATAGCCCTTTAACTGAATCTGCCGTTCTTGGATTTGAATTTGGTTATAATTTAGAAAATGAAAAAGCATTAGTTATTTGGGAAGCTCAATATGGAGATTTCGCAAATATGGCACAAGTCATGTTTGACCAATTTATTTCGGCTAGCCGAGCTAAATGGGGACAAAAATCTGGATTGGTTATGTTACTTCCTCATGCATATGAAGGACAAGGACCAGAGCATTCAAGTGCTCGCTTAGAACGTTATTTACAAATGGCTGGTGAAAATAACTGGACAGTTGCCAACCTTTCAAGTGCGGCAAACTATTTCCATATTTTACGTAGACAAGCGAAGATGTTGGGTGATGAAACGATGCGTCCATTAATTATCGTTTCTCCTAAGTCATTATTGCGTCATCCATTAGTTGGAGCTGATGTGAATGATTTAACTACAGGTCAGTTTGAGACGATCTTAGAACAACCAGGTTTAGGAAAACAAGCGAAGAAAGTAGAGCGAATTCTTCTTGCAAGCGGTAAAATGGCAATCGATTTAGCTGACAAAGTAAAAGATGGTAAAGATTTCGATCATCTTCATATGATTCGTGTGGAACAATTGTATCCTTTCCCATCAGAAAAAATTCAAGCTGTTATTGAACGTTTCCCTAATGCGAAGGAAATTGCTTGGGTTCAAGAAGAACCTCAAAATATGGGTTCTTGGACATTCGCGGATCCTTATTTACGAGATCTTGCTGGAAATAAAGCAGTTAGATACATTGGTCGTGTTAAACGATCTAGTCCTGCCGAAGGTGACGGCGAGACACATAAAATCGAACAATTACGCATTATAGAAGAGGCTGTTACTCGTTAAGAACCAACGATTAGAGGAGGAAATAAATTGGCAGAGATTAAAGTACCAGAATTAGCAGAATCGATTACAGAAGGAACGATCGCTCAGTGGTTAAAACAACCAGGTGATACCGTTGAAAAAGGGGAATTCATCGTTGAGTTAGAAACAGATAAGGTCAATGTTGAAGTTATCTCGGAAGAAGCTGGAGTTGTACAAGAACTTTTAGCAGCTGAAGGAGATACAGTAGAAGTTGGGCAAGTAATTGCCGTTGTTGGTGAAGGAACTGGTAGTGGAACAGCTACTAAAAATCCGGTAGAAGCAGATCCAGCTGAAGCTGATGCTCCTGTGAAAGATGTAGAAGCAGCTCCAAAGAAAGAATCTGCACCTGCTGCACCAATTCAAAGTAAAGAAGAGTCTTCTTCAACTGATCGCACGATTGCAAGTCCTGCTGCTCGTAAACTAGCTCGCGAGAAAGGCATTGATCTACAAAATGTTTCAACTGTAGATCCAATGGGTCGTGTTCGTGTCCAAGATGTTGATGCTCATTCAAATGCTCCAAAACAAACATCAGCACCAGCTGCACCAAAAGCTCAAGCTCCTGCAAAAGAAGATGACGGCAGAGTGAAGCGTGAGAAAATGTCACGCCGACGTCAAACGATTGCAAATCGCTTATTAGAAGTGAAGCAATCAACTGCAATGTTGACTACTTTTAATGAAATCGATATGACGAACGTGATGGCTTTACGTTCACGCAAGAAAGATAAGTTCTTTGAAGATCATGATGTTCGTTTAGGATTCATGTCATTCTTCACTAAAGCAGTTACATCTGCTTTGAAAAAATATCCTTATGTAAATGCAGAGCTTGATGGAGACGAAGTATTGTTGAAACAGTTCTATGATATCGGAATCGCTGTATCTACTGAAGAGGGACTTGTTGTTCCAATCGTACGTGACACAGACCGCAAAAACTTCGCTGAAATTGAAGCAAATATCGGGGAATTAGCAAAGAAAGCCCGCGATAAAAAACTTCAAATTTCTGATATGACTGGTGGATCGTTCACAATTACGAATGGTGGAGTGTTTGGATCATTAATGTCAACGCCTATCTTAAATGGTACTCAGGTTGGTATTCTTGGTATGCACACTATCCAAAAACGACCAGTTGCTATTGGTGATGAAGTTCAAATTCGTCCAATGATGTATGTAGCACTTTCTTATGACCATCGTGTAATTGATGGCAAAGATTCAGTTGGATTCTTGAAAACAGTAAAAGAATTAATTGAAAATCCAGAAGATTTATTACTTGAATCTTAAAAATAGTAAAGACAACTTCGAATTTGCGAAGTTGTCTTTTTTTTGTCAAAATGGAGAGAGGAATAAGAAAGTAGTTGAAGACCATGGATTTCTCATTATTAGTAGAGCTCGTTCAAAAATATGGCTATTTTAGTATGTTTCTCTTCAATTGGCTACTACTTTTTGGATTACCTATCCCTAATGAAGTGGCTGCATCTTTTACAGGGGTTTTAACTGAACTAAATGGCTTTAATGTCATTACTGCATTTATATCTGCTTATTTAGGACTCATTACTGCAACTTTGTTTGCTTTTTCAATTGGAAAGTATTTTGGACCACGATTAATCAATCGTTTGAATCGGACACGTATGCAACGTCCAATTCAAACTTTTAGTGAGTTTTTAGATAAGCGAGGAAATTTAGCAATTGGATTTAGCTTCTTTCTTCCGGGGATTAGATGGGCTATGCCTTATGTTGTTGGCGCAAATCAAGTTTCTTATAAAACCTTCTTAACCTACGCATTGCCTTCGAGTTTTTTATGGATGATGATTTACTTTCAGTTAGGTAGAACCTTCCCATATGCGTACCACATGATTATTGAAAATATTCAGGTCCTGCTAATTGCTTTAATGGTAGTGATGATTAGTATTCTCGTTTTCCGTTATTGGTTTAAACAAAGAAAAGTAAAAAAAGGCTTGAGTTAATTCTTATGTTCATTTGATAAACCAATTTAGCTTGTTTATACTTAAGAAGAGAAATTAGAAAAGAGGTCATATTATGCTTCATAACACATGGAAAGATGCTCAAACAATTAAAACCGTAAAGTGTGTACATACAGATGCCAAAAAATATTTAGTATCTAATGTCTTAACCGCAGGCAAAACATACGAAGTGAAAAACGAAACAGATGAATTCATTTTTGTTATAGATAATACCGGAAATATAGGCGGCTTTTATAAAGAATATTTCGAATAACCGATGACGACATCATCGGTTTTTCTATTGGAGGAATATTTATGTCTAATCTATTTACTGACGTTCAAAAACAACGCAAAGCAAGAATACATGATGAACTAGATCAAATGTTGATCGGTAATGGAGGATATGTATCACCACTTAAGTACTTGTGGGAAGATATCCTTTTGTCTGTCTCACTACATAAAAATGTTTTGCTAAAAGGACCTTCAGGATCGGGCAAAACAAAAATTGCTGAGTCGATTTCTTATGAATTTAATCAACCCATGCATAGCATTAATTGTTCTGTAGATTTAGATGCAGAAGCGTTAATTGGCTATAAAACGTTAGTTCAACAAAATGGAAATACGCAAATTGAATTTGTTGAAGGACCGGTCGTGAAGGCTATGAAAAAAGGGCATATCTTATATATTGATGAAATTAATATGGCCAAACCTGAAACATTGCCAATTTTACATAGCGTATTGGATCATCGACGTATGTTAACTAACCCGTTTACTGGTGAAGTGATTGTTGCCCATGAAGATTTTACGGTTATTGCCGCAATTAATGAAGGATATATCGGAACTTCACCATTAAATGAAGCATTAAAAAACCGCTTTATTTCTTTTTTAATTCCGTATCTTTCAGGTCAACCGTTAAAAGATCTTTTTGAACGTGAGTTTCCGGCAGCTTCTTTAACACTCATTACATCAATGTTGAATCTATCTGAAGATATTTTCATTCAAGCGAAAAATGGCTTACTAAGTGAGGAAGCAGCTTCCATTCGTAGTTTACTGGATGCAACTGAATTAGCACAGTATATGGACCCGAAACGTGCGATTCAATATGCTATTGCTGAGAAAATGGAAGATGAAACTGAGAAAGACTTGATTATTGAGCTTGCAAATACTTGGCTGAAGTGAGGTGTTCCGTTTGACATCAGTCAACCGATTCATACAATTTAACAATGAAACGATTGATGCAAAAGAAATGATAAAAATGGAACATTTAGCAAGGGCATTAAGTCAAAATCCATCTATATCTCTCACTATTCGAAAGTTGATGGAATTTCAGCCCAAAACTGAAAGTATGTCGATTAGTCATTTTTGGCAACATCGTGAGACGCATATTCAACATAAGGGACAACTCTCTGATTTGTATTTATTAACTTTGGGTTTTTGGCAACAATTTGATTTAGACGACTGGGAAGATTATAGAGAAAAAGTAAAGCAATCACACCTTAGAGAATTTGCTTTTCAACTATTATTTAGTGCAGAAGAATTTAGACTATCTAATTTAATCAGTAAACAACGACCTGGAACTTTAGAATCTTTTGCCATTAGAGAAGAAGTATATGTAGCATATCACGAACAGCAGCTTCAAGTGAATTTGAATAAAGGGTTTTTAAGTGATGCCTTGTATAGTTATTTATATATATCACTTCGGAAAAAACTTGTTTTTGACAGTGAACTATATCCATCCTATTTTGAGCGGATTTTAGAGAAATGGCACTTTGCATTTGATTCTGCTTCTACCGGACAAAATAGCAAAATCTGTTTAGATATTTTGTATTTTATTGAAGACATTATTTCCAAAGACCTTATCCATACTTTTATGTCGATACATGAAAATTTAATGGACAAAAACTACGCAGAAAAAGCAAAAAATAGCGTCAATCAAGAAGATTCGAAAGAAGATTCTAAATCGGATTCAATCGAAGAAATGTTTAACTCCTGGCACCGAGAAAATGAAAAGGAAAAAGGAAATCATCTTGAATTCGACCTCAATGCTGGAAATAAAGGCAAGGTGAATGATGGTCGGTTTGAAGAAGGCAATGAAACGAACGAAATCCAAAGTGAGGCAGGGGGATCTTCGCTTTCAAATAAGAATGAAAACCAACAAGCAAAAGGAACATCTAATAAAAAATCTGATTTCATAAAACAGTCTGGAGAACGATTTGGTGATGAACATGTGAATGTCACATATGTTGAGAAGAAAATGTCACTAAACAATCATTTGTCTCAAAAAGAGAAAATTGAAGAAGTCCGTATACAACAAAAACCATATGTGAAATCTTTTATCAAAGAAATTCGAAAACGAATTGAGCAAAAGCAAACAAACAAAAGAACGAACTTATCAATGGGAAGATTAACGACAAAATTAACTACATTGGTAATTGATGATCGTCCAAAACCATTTTATAAAAAGCAAAAACCGGCAATTCCATTAGATGCCGTTTTTGGGCTACTAGTTGATAGTTCAGCGTCAATGATGGATAAAATGGATGAAACCAAAAAAGCTGTACTCTTATTTCATGACGTACTGAGAAATTTAGGAATTCGTCATGATATTGTTTCTTATAATGAAGATGCCTATGAAGCAACAGAAAAAGAACAGCCCAATTCGTTTGTTTACTGCCATCAAGTAGAAGATGGAACTTTAGACAATGCAGGAGCTATCTTTTCCTTAGAAGCTCAAGAAGATAACCGTGATGGATTAGCTATTCGATGGATGTCTGAAAGATTGCAGAATCGTTCTGAAAAACATAAATTCATACTTTTATTTTCCGATGGAGAACCTTCCGCATTTGGTTATGCTGCAAATGGCATTATTGATACAGCTGAAGCTGTCATTGAAGTTGAGAAGAAAGGGATACATTTTCTGCATTTATTTTTAAGTTCAGAAGAACCTGTGGAAGAGCAATTACATGTATTTCGAATGATGTTTGGAACAAATACTGCGGTTGCTAAAAATGTAGATGAGTTTACGTCACAAACGCTTCGTTTACTAAGAAGGATGTTATATTTAATTGTTAAGTGATTTAGTTTAATTCAAGAGAAAAAAACCGACCTCAAGTTTGAGGTCGGTTTTCTTTTTCGTTATGCACTATTAGTAAGCGTTGTTTTAATTCGTCTTCCATCCTAGCTATTTCTTTTTCAGCAGCTTTTCGTTTCACTCGACCGTCAGCTTGAATGCGGAGAGTTTCTTCGATTGTTTGTAATAGATTTTCTTGTGTTTGTTTCAATGTTTCAATTTCTACGATGCCACGCTCATTTTCTTTCGCAGTTTCTATACTATTCATTTTTAACATTTCAGAGTTTTTCAGAAGTAAATCATTAGTTGTTTTCGTTACTTGTTTTTGAGCTTCTACCGCTTTTAACTGACGATTTAACGTTAAAGCAATTGCAATCTGGTTCTTCCAGAGTGGGATTGATGTCATTATGGAAGATTGGATTTTTTCGGCTAAAGTTTGGTTTGTTTGTTGAATCATTCGAATCTGTGGGGCACTTTGAATGGTAATTTGTCTCGATAATTGCAAATCATATAATCTCTTCTCAAGACGATCTAAGAATTGCGCCATATCATTCACTTCTTGATAAGCCATTTGGTCAGAAGATGCCTCGGCTTTTTGACGAAGAGCTGGAATTATTTCATTCACGATTTCATCGCGTTTAATCTCCGCTGCGGCAATATAAATATTGAGTGCTTGGAAATAAGCTTTGTTTTGATCATATAATTTGTCTAGCATATGCACATCTTCGATTAAGCCGCGTTTTGAATGTTCTAATTGAATGCCAATACGGTCAATTTGAGTACTCAATTTTTGGTATTTAGTCATAAGCTCTTGAACTGAGCGAGATACTTTTCCAAACAACCGTTTTATTCCAGACTTCTTTTTGGTCGTTAATTCTTCTGGATTAAGTTGAGTTAACTTATCCATCAAATCTTTTAAAATGTCACCGACTGGACCTATATCTTGTTTTTGCACATGATCTAGCATTTGATGAGAAAAACGTGACAATTCCGTTTGTGCATTTGCACCATAAGTTAGAACTGCTTCGTAATTACCTGCTGGAATTTGAGAAGCGAGAACCTTTGCTTTTTGTTGTTCTTCATCTGAAAGTCTTTCTAAAAAGGAAACACGTTGTTCTTCTTGATTTGACACTTCTTTTTGTAATGTCGGCTGTAGTTCAAAGGGGGAGTCCAAAAGATCGTCCATAGTTTTTAGAGGCTTAGAAGCCGTTTGATTTTCCGTCATGCGATAAATCTCCTTTCAACATTAAAGGTTTTTCATGTTTTGCGATTGATATCTTTGCAAAGTCTAGCTCCATTTTTAAATGTTCAATATCTGAAGCTAATACTTGATGTAAATCGTTTTCCATTACTTGATTTAATTCAAGTAAAGTTTCTCTCGTATCTTGAAGAGCAATTTGAACTGCAGGTGCTTTAACAGGTTGAGAAACAAGTAAAGTATACTTTTCTGTAAGTTCTACAGCGGTTTCTAAATGAGCATAAAAAAATGGTTCAACGTGATAGAATTTCTTGGGGTTTGTCCGAACAATTTGGAAAATCCGCTTTGCTAGTCGATTCATTTCAAATAATTGTTTAAAAGCTCGTATCGATCTAACTTTAATAAAATATCCGTTTAGTTTATTTAATTTAAGCTTGGCTTCCTTCAGTTGTTGCTGAACATGTTTATATTCAGGCAATGTCATATTGTATTTCTTTATAATAAGCCTCGATTGAACACTTTTAATAACATTCACTGACAGTGCATAAACACCAGCTGAAATTAAACCAGCTATGAAAAAGTTTAAATTAGCACCTAGTTGGAGAGAAATCCAAGAGGTAATGAATAGTGGGAAGCTTATAAGATGTCGTATTATAAAATAAGCAACATGTAGCATGTTGAATACCTCCTTGTTTAGTCCTATGTATACTTACGTATGAAGACATAAAAGGTTTCGTTTTGACAGTATTCCTTCAGACAATATCAGTTTCCATTGTACGATATCCTTTTAAATCATCAAAGAAAGTCACGGAATATGATGTGATAGATGCTAAAGGTGAAACTCCTTTTTGAATGTACGCTACGAATAAGTCCAATTGTTCTTCTTCACCTTCGAGTTCCATTACGATTTCATTTTGTTCGTATCCTCGACAATATCCTCTTAAATGAAGTTCATTCGCTTTTTGTTTTGCTAGAAAACGAAATCCTACACCTTGTACATCTCCGTGCATAATAAAATGAGCACGTTTTTTCATATGGTAACCTCCTGAGTAACAATCACTTTTTATATTTGTCGTGGTTGTCCTGTTACTCCTTAACTTATCTCAATTTTCTAATATTATCAATGTTATTGTTTTTTAAAACCATGTTAGAACAATATGATGTTGAATAAAGGAAAGTTAATCATTTAAGGTCGTTAGATGGGGGATTGGTAGGGAGTAGATTGATTGTTATAGAATTTTGGTTAGGTAAGTCTAAATTCTAGACGTCACATCTCAATTTGCTACAATAAAGAATAGATATTACATGGAACAGAGGGTGTACATATGAATGAAATCATATACATGAAAGCAGGATATGAACCATGGTGGTTGTTTTCAGGATGGGAAGAATACATCGTTGAGAAAAAAACATTTTCTACTGATGATGAAGCTCGAAAATACTTGGAGACAATACTAGAAGAATTCAGAAACAGTTACCCTCATGAACGGTCGGAAAAAGGACCATTTTGGGCTTTTTGGACGGAAGATGAACAGGAGTTTTGTGAAGCATGTGATGATGATTTACAAACATATCACGGAGTTTTATGGTTCAAAGATGGATCTCCAACAACTGATTTCAAAATAGCTGAATAATTAGTTTTTTTGTTTAAGTTCCATTGACTTTACTATTGGAAATGATATACTATTTGTAACAATTGATATGACTTTACCGGGAACGAGTATTCACATATGTTCTATAGTGACGGCGTTGGCTGGTTGCTATTGCATATGTGTTTTTTTCCTGCAAAGTTCAATTGTCACTTTATTTTTGGAGGTAATCACATGAAACAAGGTACAGTAAAATGGTTTAATTCAGAAAAAGGCTTTGGTTTTATCGAAATTGATGGAGAAAATGATGTATTCGTTCATTTCTCAGCTATTCAAGGTGAAGGATTTAAAACGCTTGATGAAGGTCAAAAGGTTGAGTTTGAAGTTGTAGATGGAAACCGTGGACCACAAGCAGCTAATGTAACTAAAATCTAACTTACACATATGAAGAGGCATCCAAAATGGATGCCTCTCTTTTTTATTCGATTGATGCAATTGTAGAGGTGACAGAGAACTTTAGATCCTCTTCATCCATAATATATTCACGTTTGATCTCTCCAAAGTTTTCAACGATATATCGATTTTGAATACTTCCTGTTTCATCAATCTTCTGTATCTGTATAACTTCTTCAAATTTTTGAAGTGGTGTTTCTAACGTGAGATTAACTTTGATAATCTTCCAACCATCAAACTCTCTGTCTTTTTCTAATGGAAGCTGAAGGAAAGTTGAAATTGCAGGCATTGCATCTAATTCATCATCTGTTGGATTAAATTCTCCGTAAAATTCACCCTGTTCATTAATTAATTCAATCGCTTTATCAGTAATTCGATAAGTTCTTAAGAGAATCGTTCCTCCATTGTCTTCAAAGATCGAAACGGTATGATTATTATGCCATTGTGTACGCGCGGTATATGTGGCATATTCATTTCCTTCACCAAGATACTTGGCTACAGATTTATCCTTCATGAAAAAGTTTGAGAGGTCAATTGGCATGTCTTCACTATTGGTATCTGGTTGTTCTTTTTCATTGTTATTTTCTTCAGAATTAACTTCGACTTCATTATTATTTTCATTTGTATTATTTTCTTTATCATTCGAAGTTTCATTTGAATCTGAACCTTCATTACTATTTTTTTCAGTTTGGAAACCACATGCAGAAAGAAAAAGGAGGAGGCAGAGTATCGATAAAATTTTTATTCCTTTCATTTTTAACCCTCCATTTTAGTCATATTTTAATATTAGACGTAAATGAATCTTTAAATGTTTCAACTTTCATTTTATTTGGTATAGTAATTTGATAAGAAGGAGGATATTACATGACTGAATATGAATTAAAACAAGAACTACCATCACCAGAGAAGCAACAAGATTTTTATGAAAAACTTCGCAGTAAAATGAAAGCATTTTTAGATTCAAAAGGTGGGAGTGCTAGTAAGTTCGCACCTTACTTATTATTTGCTCCTGACTTATTTCATTTATTAACTAAATCAATGATGGATAATCGTATTGATGGAAAAAGCAAGGCATTGATTGGTAGTGGTATTTTATATTTCATTACACCAATCGATATTATGCCTGAGGGTTTAATAGGACCTGGCGGATTTATGGATGATATTATTGTGGCCACATTTGTAGTCAATATGTTGTTAAACAAATTCTCTCCATCTATTTTGGAAGAACATTGGGTAGGGGATCAAAAGCTTTTACAATCACTTCAAAAAATTTCCGAAACAAGCAATGGGTTATTAGGAAAGTTACCAGCTAGGTCTTTACTTGGAAGATTCTTAAAAACGAGTAAATAAAAAAGTGCGGAGGGGAGACCCTTCCGCACTTTTATTATGAGTTAAGATTTAATTCCTTGCGATTCTTTCCATTCCAAGAATTCATCGAAAGTTAATTGCTTATCTAAGATTGAACCGTCTGGAAGAATCTCAATTACACGATTTGCAATTGTTTGAATGAACTGATGGTCATGAGATGTGAAAATCATGGCACCTTTAAATGAAATTAAGCCATTATTTAGAGCTTGAATCGATTCTAAATCTAAATGGTTAGTTGGTTCATCAAGTAACAATACATTTGCATTAGCAAGCATCATTTTTGATAGCATACAACGCACTTTTTCTCCTCCAGAAAGGACTGCAGGTTTTTTCTTCACTTCTTCACCTGAGAACAACATACGTCCTAGGAACCCACGTAGGAAAGTTTCACTCTCATCATCAGGTGAATATTGACGTAACCAATCTACTAATGAATTTTCGTTTCCAGTAAAGTATTCACTGTAATCGATTGGGAAGTATGTGCGCGTAGTTGTAACACCCCAGCGAATTGAACCTTCTTTTGGTTCAACTTCTTCTGATAACACACGAAGTAAAGCAGACTTAGCAATTGGATCACCGATTAAGATGATTTTATCGTCCTTATTTACTGAGAAGTGTAGGTCTTTGAATAAAGTTTTACCTTCATGATCCATTGAAATACCTTGTGCGGAAAGAACATCATTACCGATATCTCTTCCAATTTGGAAGTTCACATAAGGATATTTTCTTGAAGAAGGTCGAATATCATCTAATTCAATTTTGTCTAACATTTTCTTACGTGAAGTCGCTTGTTTCGATTTAGATGCGTTTGCACTGAAACGAGCAATAAAGGCTTGTAATTCTTTAATTTTTTCTTCTTTTTTACTGTTTTGATCTTGAGACATTTTCAATGCTAATTGACTTGATTCATACCAGAAATCATAGTTCCCAACGTATACTTGAATTTTACCGAAATCTAAATCGGCAATATGAGTACACACTTTGTTTAAAAAGTGACGGTCATGGGATACAACAATGACCGTGTTATCAAAGTTGATTAAAAACTCTTCTAACCATTGAATTGCTTTCAAATCAAGGTGATTGGTAGGCTCATCTAGTAAAAGAACGTCAGGCTTACCAAAAAGAGCTTGAGCAAGTAAGACTTTAACTTTCTCAGATCCCGTAATATCGGCCATCTTCTTACTATGAAGGTCGTCTCCAATTCCTAAACCTTGAAGTAGGATAGCAGCTTCAGACTCAGCTTCCCAACCATTTAAGTCAGCGAATTCTCCTTCAAGTTCTGCAGCGCGCATACCATCTTCATCAGAAAAATCTTCTTTCATGTAAATGGCATTCTTTTCGTTCATAACTTCGTATAAACGTTTATGTCCCATCATCACGGTTTCAAGTACAGGATACTCTTCATATTCGAAGTGATTTTGTTTTAAAACAGCAAGACGTTCATTTGGATTCATGATGACATTGCCTTCTTGAGCTTCAATATCACCTGATAAAATTTTAATGAATGTTGATTTCCCTGCACCATTTGCACCAATTAATCCATAACAGTTTCCTGGATTGAATTTTATATTGACGTCTTCGAAAAGCTTGCGATCTCCGAAACGTAAACTTACATTACTAACAGCAATCATGTTAGAACCTCCTCATTTTTCACAATACTTCTATTGTATCATAAAACTACACAACTTTGCTCGAAAAGAAGAAGTGTCATATATATTTGTAATACAATGACTTACTACATTTGGCGGAATAACCACTGAAATCTTAAGTGAAAATACATTTTCAGACAGTTTCAATATTAATAGTTATAAATTTCGGAAATTTCAGTTCGGAAGTAGTAGCTAATAATTTGAAAAAGTTATATACTTATGGCACATAAAGGGATTTGGGGAGTGGGTAATATGGAGCAAGATTTTTCTCAATCTTTTCAAGAGATTACGTTAAACGGACCAATTATCTTCATGCATTGGTTTTTATCAGATGAAAAGCAAACAGTTGATCATATAACACCAAATGTACATCGTCTTTTTGGCTATTTACCTAATGAACTTACATCGGGAGAAATTCCTCTTTTGTCGATTATTTTTTGAAGAGGATCGAGAATTATTTATTGAAACGATGCGAAAAAGAATCGCTGCTAAAGATCCGTTCTGGAATTCTACCTACAGAATTTATGGAAAAACAGGACAAATACATTTTATAAAAACCTATACATATATCAAATTTAATGGACTTACAAAAGAAGCATCTATTTTCTCCTATATTTTCGATCAGACAGATCTAAAACAGGAAATAGAAATGCATATGGCTTTAGAACATCGATGGTCCACTGCTATTGATAGTGCGCAAGAAGGTGTTTGGGATTGGAATGCGAAAGAAAATACCGTGTTCTATTCTAAACATTGGAAGGGCATGCTTGGCTATGAGGAACATGAATTGAAAAATGAAGTGCATGAATGGCGAAGCCGAATACATCCCGAAGACGTTGCTAAAGTAGATCGAATTATCGAGAAGCATCTTAGTAATGAATCGGACTATTACAGAGGTGAGCATAGACTTTTACATAAAGATGGTACGTATCGCTGGATTTTAGATAGAGGGCGTGCCGTCGAACGGGATGACACGGGTAGAGCAATTAGATTAATTGGTACACACGTGGATATAACAGAAAGCAAACGAACGGAAATGTTACTGAAATCTCGTAATGCAGAACTCGAACAACTCCTTGAAAAAATAAAAGAATTATCCATTACCGACCCACTAACTACTCTTTATAACCGTAGGAAAATGGTTGAAGAAATTGAACAAGCTCAAATATGCTACGAACAAGTTAAAAAACCTTTTACGTTGGCGATACTCGACCTAGATTATTTTAAGCAAATAAATGATCAGTATGGGCATGTCTTTGGAGATGAAGCACTTAAATTATTTGCATCTTTATTAAAAGAAAATGTACGGGCTGAAGATGTAATCGCCAGATGGGGTGGGGAAGAGTTTATTGTTTTGTTCCCTCAGACCACTTCACAAGAAGCAATAAATATATTAGATCGAATTCAAGGACTTTGCCAGACCGATTTATTATTCTTCAACGAAGAAAAAGTCATGCTATCTTTTTCAGCAGGTGTCTGTGAATATGATGAATCATGTGATTTAGATGAATTAATAAAAAATGCGGACCAAGCACTTTATGATGCAAAAGCTAAAGGGCGAAATCAAATCATTTTGTACAAGATAGGACTTCTAGGATAGAATCTGGAAGTTCTTTTTTTTGAAGCCATTTATTAATTATTGAGATGTCTGATTGATTTTTTTTATTAAGATAAGCCGGTAAACTATCTAATTCTAAATTTAATAAAAGTTCCATTTTGACATAATCTTCGCGAGAAGGGCCTTCATTACTTAAAATTCCTTTGGTTGTGAATATGTAATAATAAGAACCAATTGAACGAAAAATGAAAACTGTATCTGGAAATACATCGTATATGGCCTTTATTTGATATTTTTTGGTATAGCTCCAATGAATTAAGTTCATACTTTCACTTCCTTTACCACACTATATAATAACGAACATAAAATACGAACGCAAGTTCTGATGTGTAAAAGTGAACACACATAACTCGTCAGACGTCTGATATAATTTACCTTAGTAATCAGTTGGTTTAAAAAAGGAGCTCAACGATGTCGACGAAAAAAACAATAACCATGCTATTTGCCGCCATATTTCTAATTGCATTAAATTTAAGGCCAGCTGTGACTTCAATTGGTCCATTATTAGATACGATCCGAAATGATCTTCATTTAACAAATAGTGAAGTAAGTCTTTTAACTGCCATTCCAGTCATTTGTATGGGGTTATTTGCACCACTTGCTGTTCATTGGTTAAATAAATTTGGACAACGCAAAGGAATTTCAATTTTAATCATCATTATTGGCGGTATGACACTTCTTAGGACTTGGTTCTATGATTATATTTCCTTATTGATAACCGCATTTATTATAGGTATCGCGATTGCCATAATCGGACCTATTATCTCTTCACTGATAAAGGAAAAGTTCCCTACACGAATGGCATCTGCAATTGGAATTTACTCGCTTGGTATGGGGGCAGGAGCAACTTTAAGTGCCGGGCTTACAGGCGTCATTTATGTGATAGTTGGTGAACGGTGGGAAATCGCCTTATCTATTTGGTCTACTTTAGCCTTACTTGCTTATGTCGTTTGGATTCTTTCAATTAAAGATGCCAAAGCTGTTAAAGAACCTGTGGAAATGGATGAATCAGCGGTATTTAGATCTCCGTGGTCAAATACACGTGCTTGGCTCATTTTATTATTCTTCGGTTTTCAAGCATCCTTGTTCTTCTCGTTAACTACTTGGCTTGGATCTGCAGCGGGAGAACTTGGTTTTAATGTGATTGAAGCTGGTACGGTCATTAGTGTATTAACAATCGCACAAATTGCTGGTAATATCGTCATTCCGTTGTTGCTTGAAAAATTTCCAAACCGTTCTTTTTGGATTTATTTCTCATTAACGCTTGGTACTGTTGGTTTGGTCTTATTGCTAACGAATAGCACATTGCTCATTTGGCCAGCTTCCGTATTTCTAGGACTAACATTGGGTGGTTTATTTCCATTAGCTCTTTTATTACCCCTGGACGAAACAACAGATGCAAGAGAAGCGAATGCTTGGACTGCAATGGTTCAAACGGGTGGTTTTATAATGGGAGGAATCACGCCTTTAGCAATGGGTATTTTGTATGATATCACTGGTACCCATCAAATGACTTACTATGTTCTATTGATGTTACTAGTTGGTATGTTTGTCGTGACTATCTTTTTAAACAAAAAAAATAACCCAGCGTAGGCAAGGTTATTCATTCGTTACTTTTTCCAGTGATTTTCAATAAATGTATCTCTTCCGGATATTGCGCGGTCCTCCGCGTAATGATTCGGATTTTTTTTGTAATAATCTTGATGGTAATCTTCTGCAACATAGAAAGTTTTAGCAGGAAGGATCTTAGTTAAAATTGGTTTTGAAAAGCGTCCACTGTCTGCTAATTTTTGTTTAGACAATTCAGCCTGATCTTTTTGTTCATTTGTATGATAAAAAATTGCTGTTTGGTAAGATTCACCACGGTCGTGGAATTGGCCACCATCATCCGTTGGATCAATTTGCTGCCAATAAATTTCTAATAGTTGTTCATATGTAAACGTGCTTGGGTCAAACTGAATTTGTACCACCTCTAGATGACCGGAATCGCCTTTTTTCACATCTTCATACGTTGGATTTTCAATATGTCCGCCCATATATCCAGATAAGACAGACTCAATGCCGTCCCATTGATCAAATGGTTTAACCATACACCAAAAACAGCCACCTGCAAATGTTGCTTTTTCCATAACAAAAAACTCCTCTCGTTTCCTACATAAGCGCTATTGTAGCACTTGCGAGAACTCGTCACAACAACTATGATTGAGTAAGTTTTAATCGCAACTTTTCGATAGAAGTTTTCGTTCTATTGATTGAATAAAGAAAGGGGGATGTATTGTGGAAGACATGCATCCAAAAAGTAGAATTGAACGCAAAAAAAGAAAGTTTCGATTCGGTCGATTTTTCTTATCGATATTGACATTAATCATTGTTGGCACTCTCCTATACTCGATCGTTCAGTATAAAGCAGGGCAAAAGTTAGCAGCAAGTCAATCACAAGATCCAATCGAATTTAATGGAGATTCACTGGATGTAAAAAATCCTACTATCGAAAATATTTTAGTTCTTGGATCAGATACTCGAGGCGAAGAGAAATCAAGAACTGATACAATGATGCTTGTCTCTTGGAATAAAGAAACAGATGAAGTAAAAGTGATTTCATTTATGCGTGATATTTATGCAGACATACCCGGCTATAAATCAACTAAATTAAACACTGCCTATTTTTTAGGAGGCGTCCAATTAGTTAAAGATACAGTAACGAGTATGTTTGGCATTCCGATACATCACTATGCACTCATAGATTTTGAAAGCTTTGAAACCCTAGTTGATATCGTTGCTCCAAATGGAGTAGAAATTGATGTAGAAAAAGATATGTCAGAAAAAATTGGTGTTACCTTAAAAAAAGGAATTCACAAACTTAACGGGAAAGAACTTCTTGGATACGCAAGATTCCGTGCAGACAAAGAAGGGGATTTTGGACGTGTAGCTAGACAGCAAAAAGTAATGGAAGCCTTAAAAGAAGAAGTATTTAAACCAGTGAATGTCGTTCATTATCCGAAATTCGCAGGGGCCCTTCAAGGGTATGTTCAAACAGACTACTCGAGCGCTGAAGAAGTGAAGAGAGTATTAAGTCTAGCTGCAAGTGGCGGAGTGGAAATTGAAAAGCTAACCATACCTGTAGAACATAGTTATCAATTTTCTTCCTATGAAGGTGTTGGATCAGTAATTGAAATTGATGTGGAGCAAAACAAAAAAGCACTTAGTGAATTTATTGGTTATTCTTTAAGATGATTAATTGATAGTTTGTAGAAAATTCATATAAAATGATAAGTAAGCTTGTGAGAGTTAATTAGAAAGTGAGGGTTATTAAATGCAACCAGAAAGATCATCATTTTTCTCTACCAAATTCATTCAATTTCTAGGAGGGAAAAATACACTTTTCACTTTACTCATGATATTAATGGTTGGCTTAATCATTTGGATTTTTGATATCATTTCGTTTATTTTTTATCCCATTCAAGTGCTTCTAGCTAATGTTGTGTTGCCTGTTATTTTAGCCACTATTGCTTATTATCTATTGCGACCTGTATTGCAGGGACTTATTAAATTAAAAGTACCGAAAATTTGGGGGATTATTTTTATTCTCCTTGCCTTAATTGGTCTAATTACTTTATTAATCGTTGGTGTCTTTCCGTTTTTAAGAGATCAGACTTCAACTTTAATTCAAGAATTTCCAGAGTATTTCCGGAAATTAGTGATTAAAATAGATGCATTTCTTAGAACATCTATATTCTCAAGTTATTACGTCAATTTTGATATGGATGAAATTATTAATCAAATACCTCAAGATATTGGAAATACCATCTCGGAAACTCTTGGTGGGGTAGCGAACGGAATTGGGAAAGTAATTTCAACACTTACAGGATTAGTTTTAGCTATTGTAACGGTTCCATTTATCTTATTTTATTTATTGAAAGACGGGGAAAAGCTACCTCAATACATTTTAAAATTACTTCCACCGAGAATGCGTGAAGATGCTGCTCAAGTTATGAAGGAAGCAGACAAACAGATAAGCGCCTATATTCAGGGGCAAATTTTAGTCGCGATTTGTATTGGATTAATGATCTCCATAGGATTCCTAATAATCGGTATGGAATATGCGTTACTGCTTGGTGTTCTTGCCATGATTACAAGTGTGGTTCCTTATTTAGGACCGATTATAGCCATTACGCCAGCTGCCATCATAGCTGTTGTCACTTCTCCTTTCATGTTGGTGAAATTAGCATTCGTGTGGACGGTGGTTCAGTTAGTCGAAGGAAAGTTTATATCTCCACAAATTATGGGTAAATCATTACATATACATCCAATCACAATCATTTTTGTTTTATTAACCGCAGGCTCATTATTTGGGGTACCTGGTGTGATTTTAGGTATACCCGGTTATGCTTTATTAAAAGTGTTAGTGACTCATATGTATAAACTTTTCAAGCGTCGATATAATCGACATGAAACAAACTTACAGCTTCACTACGAACAAACCGAAACGATTGAATAATTAATTGATTTTTTGTATGTGACTGTTTAAAGAAATCAGGAGGAATTTACATGTTGAAAAAGTTTTTATCAACAATTGGAATTGGATCAATGAAAGTGGATACGATTGTTGATCAACCAGATTTAGCACATGGTGAGTCTCTATCAGGAAAGATTTATATTGATGGGGGACAAAGCGAACAAATGATAGATTTTATTAAACTAGAAGTAATTAAACGTTCTGAAGGGCATAGAGAAGACAGTGACTTTGATGTTACGAATGATGTTGTAGCAAAATACATGATTGAAACGATTGGCTCCGTTAAATCGAAGGAAACAAGAATGGTTCCTTTTGAAATAATGCCGGACGAGCGCTGGGAATATGATAAAGACCAAGCTAAGCTATTTTTGAGAACATCCGTCCACATTACGGGTGCTGTGGATGTTCAAGATGAAGATGAGATAAGATACAACTAAATAGAGCAATCCAATACACTCATTCCATAACTTGTTGGAATGGCTGTATTTTATTGCTGTAATTGCATTATACAAATACTTTTTATATCGGATATTTGTATAATGCAAATAAAAGATAAAATAAAAGTTGTGAAATACAAGTGTTGGGTAAATTGATTTTTGACCCGTTGTATTAGAAGGTCTATACTGATTCTCATGGGCGTTACCGGTGAAAAATGTTGTAATTAGAAAGAGGTGTGGAAATGGTTAAACGTTTAATTGTGACAGGATATAAACCTCATGAGCTCGGAATTTTTGATGATAAACATCCAGGTGTTGTCATCATTAAAAAAGCACTGGAATCTCAATTGGTTGCACAAATTGATGAGGGACTCGAGTGGGTGATTATTAGCGGACAATTAGGAGTTGAAACGTGGGCTGCTGAAGTTGTATTAGAATTGAAAAAAACCTATAACCAGTTGAAGTATGCTGTTATCACACCTTTTTTGGAGCAAGAAAAAAACTGGAATGATTTAAAAAAAGAGAAATATAGAATGATTTGTACGAATGCCGACTTTCAAATTAGTGTCTCGAAAAAACAATACGAGGGCGGTTGGCAATTCATTGAAAAAAATAAGTTCATCATTCGAAATACGGATGGTATTTTACTCGTATATGATGAAGAAAATGAAGGCTCACCAAAATTCATTAAAGAAGAAGCGTTGCGCTACAGTCAACGAAATGACTATCAGCTTTTTAACATAACTGCAGATGATCTGCAGTTAGCAGCAGAAGAAGATCAAATCAATTATTGGTCTGAATAAAAAAACAGTTCAATCAATTTAACTAACTTGATTGAACCGATGAATCTCTTGATATCGATTTAGCAACGTATCTAACTCTTGACTAATTGACACAACTAACGGATGTGTTAATCCATGATCTTTTGCTTTATTATACATATCCTTCTGCTTCTTTTGAATCTGATTTTTCAAATTGACTTTCTTCTCAATAGCTAATGAATTCATCAAGTTACTCCTCCAATTATTAAAATTTTAATAACTAATTGTTTATTTAGTAATGCGTTTCATGTAATGTCTAATAATGGATGTCTATAGTATCTTTTTCACCAATTTAAGATGTTTAAACCTCTATTTAAAAATATTTTTAGATTTTTCACGAACGTATTTAAATTCGTTCTAATTATAGGAGAAAACATGAGAAAAAATAGAATTATATTGCTTGCAGTTTATGTATTATTCTTTTTTAGTTCCGTTCAGCTGTTTCATATACAACAATCAAATCCTGTTTTTGAAGATCGAGGTAGATTAGTGTCCGTTAAAATGAAGACGCTAACTTCTGGAAAAGATGAAAAGGATCTTATTAAGATAGTAGATTCTGCAAAGCGTCAGAATGAAACAATTTCTATAGCGGGTATTCAACATAGCCAGGGTGGCCAAACATTATATCCTGATGGCGTATTACTTAATATGAAGTCTTACAATAAAATTTTAGAATTAGATGAGGCTAGAAAATTGATTACCGTTCAAAGTGGCGCGACATGGGATGATATTCAACGCTTTATTAACCCAAAAGGATTAGCGTTGAAAGTTAGTCAGTCTCAAAACATTTTTACTGTGGGTGGATCATTAAGTGTGAATGTTCACGGACGCGATATACGACATCAAGGATTAATTGAAACGGTTGATTCATTCCGACTATTAACTGCTGAAGGCAAAATTATCAATGTTAGTCGAGCGGAAAATGAAGAACTATTTGAATTGGTTATTGGGGGATATGGATTATTTGGCGTTATTTTAGATATTACCTTGCAATTAACGGATGATGAATTATATCAAATCGAAACTCATTCTTTAGCTTTTGATGAATATAGCGAATATTTTCAAAGAGAAGTCATTCAAAATGAAGTGGTTAAGATGCATCTTGCTCGTATATCCGTTGCACCAGAAACGTTTCTAGAGGATATGTACGTAACCAATTATTTACTTTCCGATAATCAAGAATTAATCCCGGAACATATGAATCTAAAGCGAGATTCAATTATTGCCATTCCTAAACTCTTTCTTGGTCTTTCACGTCAAAGTGATTTGGGGAAGGATTTGTTTTGGGAAACTCAGGAGACTTATAACAAGCGGTTAAATGGAGCGCATATTACAAGAAATAACGTTATGAGGTCAGATTCAACCTTTATGGATTATGACCATGCGAGGAAAACAGAGATATTACAAGAATACTTTGTACCTGTAGATAATTATGAATCGTACATTAAAGACTTAAAAGCTATGTTACTTAAGCAACCGGATTTTAATTTATTGAATATTACCGTCCGTTATGTTGAAAAAAATGAAAAAGCCGTAATGTCTTATGCTAAGCAGGACATGTTCGCCTTGGTGTTGTTAATTAACCAAGACATGGATCAAGATAGTATGAAAATGAATCAAGAAGTTATAAGAAAAATGATTGATATCACCTTAGATCATGAGGGAAGTTACTATCTCCCTTATTATCATTATGCTTCGAAGGATCAGTTAAGAAAAGCATATCCTCGAGCAGAAGAGTTTTTTGAGTTGAAAGACAAATATGACCCAGAACATCTATTCATGAATCTTTTCTATGAGGAGTACCATTAATGAATACTCATAATTTTATTATTTATCAAAGTACGGTTGGAATTGCTGCGAGCATAATTTTCCCTTTTTATATTTTATTCTTAAAAAACGTGGGGAGTAGTTATTCTCAATTTGGGTGGGCATATGGATTATTTGCATTAACCGCTGCCTTGAGTTATCCATTCATAGGAAAGATGGCAGACAAATTAGGTGATCATCTACTTTTAGCAATCTATTCATGGGGGATGGCTGTAATCCTATTAGTATTTCCACTAGCTTATGAAATTTGGCATGTGTATGTATTACAAATCGTAATGGGGCTTCTTGGAGCTATTCAAAAAAATTCAGAAAAAGCGTTCCTTGCTAGAGCTGTAAATAAAGAAACGGCTGGCGTTGAAATTGGAAGATATCATGTATGGACGTCAATTGGTGCCGCAATTGCAGTCATTGCAACAGGATATTTAGTTGACTTTTTAACGATTGGAAGTTTATTTTATATCGCGTCCATTGCTTTTGCGTGGAGCGGCTTTTATGTTATGAAATTTAGAAATGAAAATAAATAAACTTTATTTTACAAATCATCACCTACCACCTCAATGTCAACGTAACCAATTCATTTGGAAACTTGATTGAGGCAACGGAAATTATAGACTAGTTTAGAGCAGCCTTAATCGATTAAGGTTGCTTTTTTTGATGCAAATTTTTTGGTGCTATAGATATTGAAGATAAAAGCAATTCATTTGGAATTTTCAGAAATTATGATTGACATCTTATGTCGTCACTATTAATCTAAATATAAGCATTACAGTTTAATAGATAAACGTAATTAAACTGTTATATATAATTCGCTACATATTACAACTAGGAAAATCTTTTAACAAGTACCGGTTAAACCATTATCTAAAGATGTTGTTTAATTTATTCTTCACTTGTTTAATGTAACAACGTCTGATGATGAGGGTACTAATTCGTTATGTTGAACATCTTGCTAGCATACCTTAAAAGGGGAGGGTTTATAGTGACATACATGAGCGTTGAAACTGAAGAGGCAAAGCTGGAAAAATTTATGGAGCGTATTGAGTCAGGAGATAAAATAGAAGCAGATGATTGGATGCCAGACGAGTATAGAATGACATTGATTAAATTAATTTCAATGCATGGTATGAGTGAAATTATGGGGGCTTTACCTGAAAAAGAGTGGGTACCTCGTGCTCCATCTCTATATCGTAAATTAGGAATTATGGCTAAAGTTCAAGATGAAATGGGTCATGGTCAGTTATTGCTTCGAGTTACTGAAGATTTGTTGATGCCATATAACAAAAATCGTGGGGATTTAATGCAAGATTTATTCAACGGCGATTTAAAATTCCATAATGTTTTTCATATGGAAACAAAAACGTGGGCAGACGCCGGAATTATCGGATGGCTTGTGGATGGTGCAGCGATTATTACCCAGACGGATATGCTTAAAGCATCGTATGGACCATATTCACGTGCTTTACAACGAATTTGTGCTGAAGAAGTGTTTCACGCCCAACATGGGGAATCAATAATCTTAGCATTAGCCGAAGGAACAGAGAATCAAAAAGCAATGGTTCAAGAAGCGTTAAATCGTTGGTGGGAAGCATTGCTCATGTTCTTTGGTCCTGCAAGTAAGGAAACCACTGGTTCTTCTAAACAAGATTTAACGATTAAATATAAAATTCGAACAAAGACGAACGAAGAGTTTCGTCAAATCTTCTTTGATAAATATATTCCGAGAATCCTTTCTCTTGGGTTGACGATTCCTGATCCAACCTTACATTACGACAAAGAAAGTAATATGTGGTCATATCAGCAACCGGATTGGAATGAGTTTAAGAAAATCATTAAAAACCAAGGTCCTCGTTCGGAAGCGCGTCTTAATCTAAGACGTCATTCCTATGAATATAATTCATGGGTTAGAGATGCCCTTAGTGCCACAATTAGTTAAAGGAAGGAGTCAGAAATGATGGGTGAAGAAAAATTTTACCAAGAGTATGAAATTTTCAGCAAGCGTACACCAAGTTCCGCGTTCCAACACCAGTTCAGTCTACTGGCTCCTAATGAAGATATGGCCTTCATTATGGCGCAAGAAAACTTTATGCGGAGGGAGCCAGTTGCTGATATATGGATTGTGAACCGCAAACATATTAAAAAAATGAATGATGAAGAAAAAATGACATTAAATCGATTAGAGAATAAGGATTATCGTACGACTAAAGGTTATGGCTACTTAAAGAAGAAATGGCGTCAATATGAACAAGAAATGCTAGATGAGAAAGAAATATTGTCGTGGGGAGGTGTACGTAAATGACAAACGCGGAGTCTGCAATGAGTCCGGAATTCAAAGATGCTCTTGAAAGTTTATTGTTTCAATTAGCGGATGACGACTTCATGTATGCTTACCGGGGTTCTGAATGGTTAGGACTTGCTCCACATATTGAGGCTGATATAGCTTTTTCATCAATCAGTCAAGATACGATGGGGCATGCAGCTATGTACTATCAGCTATTAGAAGATTTAGGAGCAGGAAACGCAGATCATCTCGCTCATTTTCGTCCATCTGAAGAACGTAAAAACAGTATTTTGTTAGAAAGAGTGAATGGTGAAGGCTATTATATGGAAACGCCTCATTATGACTGGGCATATGCTGTCGTGCGAAGCGTATTTTACACGTATGCAAAAAAAGTGAAACTTGATTCCCTATGTGAAAGCGCTTACTCGCCTTTAGCTGATATGGCGGTGAAAGTTAGAATGGAACTTTATTATCACAAAATGCATTGGGACATATGGTTTAAACAATTATTGAATTCCACAGATGTCGCTAAAAAGAAAATGAATGACGCAATTCAACTCGTATTAGCGGACTTTGGAGACGTTTTTTCCTTTGGAAGTCATAAGCAATCCATCGAAAAAAATGGTCTTATTGCCAGTGAAGAAGAGCTGAAGGACAAATGGAGTAAACTCATAGCACCTCTTTTTCAAAGTGTACAAATGACTACTCCAATTATTCCTGAACCATCTGACAAAAATGGCAGAAATGGAAAACATACAAGTGATCTAGAAAAGGGTCTTGCAACACTTTCTGAAGTTAACAAAGTAGATTCTGCTGCGGTCTGGTGAATGAAATGGGGAAGGAGGAATTCATCATGAATGCTTATGCTAGCCTAACGGTGGAACGTGTATTTGAAGTGTTGATGAATGTGAAAGATCCAGAAATCGATTCTATTAGTATTGTTGACCTCGGTATGGTCGGTGATGTTGTTACAGAAGAAAATGATGTAAAAGTTACTTTGCTCCCTACATTTTTAGGTTGTCCTGCACTTGAAATTATTAAAGAGAATACTGTAAAAGCGATAAAAAAACTGCCGGAAGTTGAAAATGTGAAAGTAGAATTCATATTTAATCCTCCATGGACGTCCGATCGTATTACAGAAAAGGGACATATAGGATTAAGAGCATTTGGAATTTCTCCCCCTCCGCGTCATTTTGAAGAGGATGGCACCTGGCATGTAGATTGTGCTTATTGTGGATCTACTTATGTAACGATGGAGAATATTTTTGGACCTACTGCTTGTAGAAGCATTTTGTATTGTAAGAGTTGTAAAAATGTATTTGAAGCAATGAAACCGATATCGACACTAATGTAAAAGTGAGGAGAAAAACAAATGGCTAAATTAATCGCGCTATATAAGCACCCAGAAAACAAAGAGGAGTTCGACAATCATTACTTTAATGTTCACGGACCTTTGACAGAAAAAATTCCAGGTCTTCGCGAAATGAAAGTAACGAAATTTACAGGTTCACCAATGGGTGGAGAAGCAAAATACTACCTAATGTGTGAAATGATTTATGATGACATGGAAGCTTTAAACAATGGAATGAGATCAGCAGAAGGTAAAGCTTCTGGTAAAGATTTAATGAGTTTCGCATCAAATTTAGTGACATTAATGATTGGTGAAGATGCATAATGTCAGACTTTGAATTCATCGAAACTACCTTAATGGGAAGTACAGCTCTAATCGAACTTAATCGCCCACGTCAGTTGAATTCTTTGAATACAAAAATGATACGTGAAATCTTGCTGGCGATGGAAGATTTTGATCGTAATGATGCAGTTCGTGTAATTGTTCTAACTGGTAAGGGTCGAGCTTTTTCTGCAGGTGCAGATATTGATGAAATGACAGATGCCAATCCAATTTCTCTTGAATTACTCAATCAATTTACGGATTGGGATCGAATAGCCCAAGTGAAAAAGCCAATTATTGGTGCAGTTAAAGGCTTTGTCTTTGGTGGTGGATTTGAGTTAGCTCTTTGTTGCGATTTACTTATTTCTTCAACCGAAACAGAATTTGCTTTTCCTGAAGTAGGACTTGGCGTCATGCCTGGAGCAGGTGGTACACAACGGTTAACGAAACTAGTTGGACGTACAAAAGCTTTACAGTGGCTTTGGTCAGGGGAACGAATTTCAGCAGAAGTTGCACTTGCACATGGGATTATCAATCGAATGGTTGCACCAGAATTATTAATGGAAGAAACAATGAAATTTGCTGAACGACTTTCTAAACAACCGCCATTGTCTGTTCGTCTCATAAAAGACTCTGTGAATAAAGCGGTAGATTCTTCGTTATATGAAGGTATGCAGTATGAACGTAAAAACTTCTATTTATTGTTTGCGACACAAGATCAAAAAGAGGGCATGAACGCCTTTATCGAAAAACGCAAACCAGATTATCGTGGCTATTAAGGAGAGTGTTCTATGTTTGAAACGATTCGATATGTCGTTAAAGACAACATTGCATGGCTTTATTTAAATAGACCTGACAAATTAAATGCTTTCGTGGCGAAGATGAATCATGAAGTGAAAGAAGCGATTAAGTCTGCCAGTTTTGACGAACAAGTTCGCTGTATTGTTATTACTGGAGAAGGACGAGCTTTTTGTTCAGGACAAGATTTGTCTGAAGTAGACGAACAGATGGACCATGGGCAAGTATTAAGAGATCATTATGGTCCTATGCTCAAGCAAATTATTAAATGCGAAAAACCAATAGTTGCAGCAGTTAATGGAGTAGCGGCAGGAGCAGGATTCAGTTTAGCGCTTGCGTGTGATTTTAGAATTGTTTCTGAACGTGCTAGTTTTTTAAATGCATTTATACATGTTGGTCTCATACCGGATTCGGGCAACCTTTTATATTTAACACAACTTGTTGGACATTCAAAAGCACTCGAGCTTTCGGTTTTTGGTGAAAAAGTACCAGCTGCCGCTGCAGTTGAAATGGGTTTAGCAAACCTACTTATATCTGAAGAAACATGGCCAGATGACGTTACAGCTTATGCAACTAGACTAGCTGAACTGCCAACCATAGCTATTGGCTTAATAAAGAAATCATTAAAAGCAGTGTCGAACCTTTCGTTTGAAGACTATTTGGAATTAGAAGCCCAAGGTCAAAGAGTTGCGGGTCTTACAACCGATCATCGTGAAGGAATACAAGCATTTATGGAAAAAAGAAAACCTGTATTTTCAGGAAAATAGGGGGAGTAAATTTTATGACAACCATTCGTGAAAATGAAATTGAACAAGAATCGATGAAACGTGAATTTTATCATATGATAATAAACGGTGAAAAAGTTAAAAGTAGCACTGGTGAAGTATTAAAGACATATAACCCTGCAAATGGTGAACTAATTGCTGAAGTTGCTAAAGCATCGAAGGAAGATGCAGAAAAAGCAATCGAAGCTGCCCGTAATGCATTTGATAAAGGAAAGTGGAAACTGTTCCCGGTAGGAAAACGTGCTCAGGTTTTGAATAAAATCGCTGCTATTATGCGTAGTCGATTTAATGAATTAGTAGAATTAGAGATTCTTGATACAGGCAAATCTCTACATGCAGCTCAAGGTCAAGTGACGCAAGCCATTGAAGATTTTGAATTTTATGCAGGTGCTATTGTCGGTCATCGTGGAACAGTAAATAACGTTCCGGGTCAATTCCATAACTATACCGAAAAAGAGCCAGTAGGCGTTTGTGCACAAATCATTCCTTGGAATTATCCACTTATGATGGCTGCTTGGAAAATTGCACCCGCAATTGCTGTAGGATGTACTGTTATTGTTAAACCCGCTTCACTTACTCCTTTAACAGCAATTATTTTAGGAGAAATTTGCCTTGAAGCTGGAGTACCTGCTGGTGTGGTTAATGTCCTACCAGGATCAGGATCGGATGTTGGAAACTTCTTAGTAGAACACCCACAAGTCGATAAAGTAGCTTTCACTGGTTCTACACCGATCGGTAAAGATATTATGGGGAAAGCTTCTCAGACATTAAAACGAGTGACTTTAGAGCTTGGTGGGAAGTCTCCGAGTATTGTATTCGAAGATGCGGACATTGACGCTGCAGTAGATGGCTCGTTATTCGGTATTTTTTACAATTCAGGTCAATCCTGTGAGGCACGATCTCGTTTATATGTTCATGAAGATATTTACGAAGAATTTATGAACAAGTTTGTTGAGAAAACGAAAAAATTACAACTCGGAAATCCTTTTGATAAAACCACTCATATGGGTGCAATTATTGATCAAGGGCAACTCGATACAATAGAAGGTTATGTACAATCTGCAAAAGAAGATGGTGCTGACATTCTTGCTGGAGGTATGGTGGCTAAACCTGAAGGATATGAAAATGGCTTCTGGTATGAGCCAACGATTATCTCAAATGTTACTCAAGATATGAAGGTTGTTCGAGACGAAATCTTTGGACCAGTTGTCGTTGTATCTAAATTTAAAGATGAAAAAGAAGCAATTCGATTAGCGAACGACACTGATTTCGGATTAGGTTCAGCTGTTTGGTCAAAAGATGGTGCTCGAGCAACTCGTGTAGCAAATCAAATTCAAGCAGGAATCGTTATGGTTAACTGCCCATTCTCTGCTTTCCCTGGAACACCATTTGGAGGGTATAAGCAATCAGGTTTTGGTCGTGAGCTTTGTATCGAAACCTTAGACCTTTATACGGAAACGAAGAGTATTTTATCTTATTACGGAAGTCGTCCGTTGAATCCATTCGGTCTTTAAAAATGAAGTGAACTTACGGACAGGGAATAAATCCCCTGTCCGTATTCTTTCACTTATAGGGAGGAACGTAGGTATGATCCATCGTATAGTAGTAGTTGGTTCAGGTGTTATGGGGAGAGGAATTGCTTACGTAGCTGCAGTTGGCGGATATGAAGTGACTTTAGTTGATACAAATGAAGCGGCATTAAAAAATGCGGAAATGGAATTGGATAGCATATTCCACAAAGGGCTTAATCGCGGGAAAATTACAGCGGAACAAGTTGAATTAGCTCAAAGTAAATTACAATTTGAAACCAATTTAATAGTAGCTGCTAAAACCGCAGATCTAATCATTGAAGCTGTTCCTGAAATCGCTTCAATTAAAAAAGAAGTCTTTGAAGTCATTGAAGAACATGCTTCATCAGAATGTTTCTTTGCAACCAATACGTCAACGATGAGCCCGACTGAAATTGCTTCGTATGCAAAACGACCAGATAAAACAATTGCGATGCACTTTTTTAATCCTGTACATAAAATGCCTCTCGTAGAAATTGTCAGAGGTTTAGAAACAAATAATGAGACAGTTGAGCTTATTAAAGAAGTAGCTTCAAAAATGGGCAAAGAAACCGTTGTGATTAATGAATTCCCTGGCTTTGTCACAAGTCGAATCAGTGCACTTGTTGGAAATGAAGCTTTTTATATGCTTCAAGAGGGACTAGGAACGCCAGAGGAAATAGATAAAGCGATAAAATTAGGTCTGAATTATCCAATGGGACCCTTTGAATTAGGAGATCTAGTAGGACTAGATACCCGCTTAAATAATCTCAAGTATTTACACGAAAAACTCGGAGAAAAATACCGACCAGCTCCTTTGCTTGAACAATACGTTAAAGCAGGAAGGCTTGGACGAAAAAGTGGTAAAGGCGTATACGACTATACAATAGAAGATGAGTTGATTACAAAATGAGAGAAGTCGTCATAGTAGATGCAGTAAGAACACCAATTGGTAGATATAACGGATCCTTGAAAGATGTACGTCCAGATGACCTAGGTGCAGTCGTAATTAAGGCGTTAATTGAGCGAAACTCAAGCTTAAATGTTAATGAAATAGAAGAGGTTGTGTTCGGTAATGCAAATCAAGCAGGAGAAGACAATCGGAATGTCGCCCGTATGTCCGGTTTGCTTGCAGGTCTACCGGTTGAAGTAGCAGGTACGACAATCAATCGGCTATGTGGTTCAGGACTCGATGCTGTTATGTATGCGGCTCGTGCTATTGCAGTAGGTGATGGTGATATTTATCTTGCAGGTGGAACTGAAAGTATGACTCGAGCGCCACTTGTCATGGCTAAACCGGATCAAGCATTTCCTCGGGGCAATATGGAATTACAAGATACGACAATCGGTTGGCGTTTTACCAATCTGAAACTAAAAGAAATGTTTGGGGCAGACTCAATGCCACAAACAGCTGAGACGGTTGCGCAGAGAAGTAACATATCTAGAGAAGACCAAGATTTATTCGCTTTTCAAAGTCAACAAAGAGCTAAACAAGCGATAGACGAGAATCGATTCGCTGATGAAATAGTTCCTGTTATTTATACTGATCGAAAAGGGAACACAATTACCGTGGATCAAGATGAACATCCACGCCCAGATACTACAATCGATAAACTCACTAAACTAAAACCAATTTTCCAAGGGGGCAGTGTAACAGCTGGTAATGCATCAGGCGTAAACGACGGCGCTTCCGCGCTGCTTCTTATGAGTGCAGATAAAGCGAAAGAATTGAATTTAAAACCCCTTGCTAAATATGTAGCCGGGGCAACTGCAGGGTTAGAACCAGAAGTAATGGGGCTAGGTCCTATTTTTGCGACAATCAAATTGTTAGAACGAACTCAGTTAAGTATTGAGGATATTGGATTAGTCGAACTAAACGAAGCTTTTGCATCTCAATCAATTGCTTGTATTCGACAATTAGGATTAGATGAGAAAATCGTCAATGTAAATGGAGGGGCAATCGCTTTTGGACACCCACTTGGAGCAAGTGGAGCGAGAATATTAACGACACTTCTATATGAAATGAAAAAACAAAAAGTTCAATATGGACTTGCAACGATGTGTATCGGCGTTGGACAAGGCATTGCTGCTATTGTAGAGAATGTTGAAGAGTAGTAGATTCAAACCAGACAAATGACAAAAGAAAAAGTAATTGTTACAGCAGAATACGGACTTTTTGGATCTGTTTGGATTGCTATGCAAGTATCATATAGTCTGCAGCCCGAATCAATAGTTTCATTTCAAAAATATGTTTGTATAGGAGATCAGAAATGGCAAATGTATTATATTCCAAGCAAAATAATATCGGCTATGTGACAATTAATCGGGAAGAATCGATGAATTGCTTTAATTATGACACGCTTCAGGAGCTAAAAGCTTTGACAGACTCCATATCACTAGATTCTGAAGTTCGTGCAGTAATTTTCACAGGAGCAGGTGATAAAGCGTTTAGTGCGGGTGCTGATTTAAAAGAAAGACGAACGCTCTCAGAGTCTCAAGTTCTAAGAAATGTAAAAGCAATTCGAGATACCTTTTCGAGTATTGCAAGCTTACCGCAACCCACAATTGCTGCCGTTAATGGGTATTCATTTGGTGGAGGTTTTGAATTAATGATTGCTTGTGATTTCACAATTGCTGCTAAAGGTGTACTTATGGGCTTAACAGAAACAAGTTGGGCAATCATTCCTGGTGCTGGCGGAACTCAACGCTTACCTCGTCTAATTGGCGAAATGAAAGCAAAGGAATTGATTTTTACCGCAAGAAAGTTTACAGCAGAAGAAGGTTTAGAACTTGGCGTTGTATTAAAAGTAGTCGACAAAGATCATCTGCTATCTAGCTGTGAAGACTTAGCGATTAACATGATGAGAAATGGTCCTGTGGCATTAAAGCAAGCGAAGTATGCTATTTCACAAGGGATGAACACTGACTTACAAACTGGCCTAGCTATCGAATCAAAAGCATATGAACTAACAATACCTACTACCGATCGAACGGAAGCGCTATTAGCTTTTAGCGAAAAGAGAAAACCCGTATTTACGGGAAATTAAGTTTCATTTTTTCAATATAACGATATACTATTAATTGGAGATCGTTGTGTTATAAGATTAAAAGCGAATACTAGAAAGAGTGAATACAAGTGGCAAATACACAATCCATGATTTTCACCATTTACGGTGACTATATAAGACACTATGGAAATAAAATTTGGATTGGAAGTTTAATCCGTTTATTAAAAGAATTTGGTCATAATGAACAATCTGTTCGGGTATCAGTTTCTCGTATGATGAAGCAGGGTTGGATTGATTCAGAGAAGAAGGGCAATAAAAGTTACTATTTTTTAACGCCCCGTGGTTTGGCCCGTATGGAAGAAGCTGCAGTTCGGATTTTTAAATTGATGCCGAATGAATGGGACGGAAAATGGCGAATGCTTATGTATTCTATTCCAGAGGATAAGAGACAAATCCGCGACGAACTTCGAAAAGAGCTTTTGTGGAGCGGTTTTGGTAGTTTTTCAAATAGTTGCTGGATTTCGCCGAACAACCTTGAAAAAGAAGTAAATGTGCTGATTGAAAAGTATGAAGTTCAACAGTATGTAGACTTTTTTGTATCGGATTATAAAGGTCCGCAAGCAGATAAATCACTTGTTGAGAAAAGCTGGCCACTTCAAGAGATTGAGGCGAAATATCAAGAGTTCATTTCAACCTATAGCGAACAATATATCGTGCACCAAAGTATGATTGCTCAAGGACAATTAACGGATGCGGAGTGTTTCGTTGAGCGAACAAAGCTTGTTCATGAATATCGAAAATTTCTATTTACTGATCCTGGATTACCGCGTGAACTTCTTCCTAAAGTATGGAATGGTCATCATGCTGCACTTTTATTTGAACAATATTACAAATTGCTAGCTCAGTCTGCCAGCCAATTTTTCGAAAAGGTATTTGAAGAAGATAATGATATGAGTTGGAAAGACAAAGCGTACGATGCTGACAATCATCCTTTAATCAATGAATAAATAAGCGGGGCTGTCATAAATGTCATGAAAATGACGTTGGTCAGTCTCCTTTTTATTTTTTAAGTTAGTCAACAAAGAGAATAGATTAAAAATTTAGTCCGAATAAAGTTGTTTCCCACTTCGCGCGGACCGTTTTTCACTAATTGCTTAATGATTGAAGTGGAAGGCGGCGACTCTAGCGGGAATAGCGTGTCCAGGTGAGACCCCGCAAGAGCTTGCGATGAGGAGGCTCACGGACCGCCCGCGGAAAGCGAACGCCTGAAACGGAAATCAATAGCTTAACAGAGCCGTTTTTATAAATAAAGAGAGTGTCTCAAAAGTCAATTTTAGATGACTTTTGAGACACTCTCTTCCTGTTAATTTTAGTATGAGTTTCCGAAGGAATTAGCCTATTTTTTATTAAAAAAACTCGTTAAACTGAAAAGGTTATTTATTGTTTTCTAGTTCAGCTAAAATTTCACGATAGTCATATCCTTTTTGAACATAAGTATCGATTGAAAGCTGGATGATTTCAAAATCTTTATCATTTAATTCTCTTACGACCTTACCTGGAGATCCAACAACTAAAGAGCGAGGCGGAATCTTCTTTCCGGGAGGAATTAATGTGTTAGCTCCAATAATACATTCTTCTCCGATTTCAGCATGATCTAAAATCGTTGAGCCCATGCCGATAATCGAACGTTTACCCACTTTACAGCCATGCAAAATCACGTTATGACCAACTGTAACTTCATCTTCCACAAGTACAGGTGCGTCTTCATATAAGTGGATCGTTGAATTATCTTGTATGCTGCACCTTTCTCCAATTGAAATTAACCCTTCGTCTCCTCGCAATACTGTATTAAACCAAATGGTCGATTCTTTCCCTACTTGAACATCACCAATAATTTTGGATCCTGGTGCCACAAAAACTGTTGCATCTAATCTAGGTGTCTTCCCTTTGAATGGAATAATCATCGTATACCCCCAAGTAAATTTGAATTTACATAATTGTCTTTCTATTCATTTTACTATAACATATTTGAGTAGAGGTGGATAATTAATGAAATACGTTTGCGATATGCTTCAAATAGATATTCCAATATTCCAAGGTGGAATGGGAAATATAAGTAATGCACAACTAACGTCTGCTGTTTCTGAAGCGGGAGGGTTAGGTACAATCGGTTGTGGAACGATGACTCCTACACAAGTTGAAGAAATTATTATTCAGACAAAGAAACGCACATCAAGAAATTTTGCATTAAATATAGCGATAAATGTGTCGCCGTATACGGATGAACTAATTCAATTAATTATTAAACATGAGATCCCTATTGTATCGTTATCTGCAGGAAATCCAGTTCCATATATTGCGAAATTACATGAATATGACGTAAAAGTCATTGTGCTCGTTGCGTCTGTGAAGCATGCGCAAAAAGCTGAAGCGGCTGGGGCTGATATTCTAGTTGCTGAAGGTTTTGAAGCGGCTGGTATCAACTCGAATCTTGAGTTAACTACTTTTACACTCATTCCACAAATCGTGAAAAGTGTAAAAGTTCCAGTAATTGCAGCTGGTGGTATTGGAGATGGAAAAGGGTTGGCCGCAGCCCTAATGCTTGGTGCATCTGGTGTTCAAATAGGAACACGATTAATTGCTACACAAGATGCACCATTTCATGATCAATATAAAAATAGTTTAGTGAATGCAAGTGATACGGATACAACTATTATAGGTAGAAGTTTTGGTCAATTAAGGCGAATACTGAAAACTCCTTATTCAAATAAGTTAGAAGAGCTGGAACAGGCAGGACTAACTCCAGAACAATATCGAGAACTAACTTCTGAAGTAAATCATGTAAAGGGAGCCATTGAGGGCGATTTAGAAAATGGTTTTATTAACAGTGGACAGATTGCAGGATTGATCAACCATATACCTTCAGTAGAAGAGTTGTTTGAAAGCATGATGGATGAAGCACTTAACCAAATTGAACAGACTTCGAATGATTTAAGAGGTCTTTCTTATAAGAAAGATTAAATATTTAATTCAACTTGGTGGTGTAGACAAATTTAAAGAATTAAACTCTCTTACATTTCATAGGTATCGATAGCATTTACCATTCCTCTTAAGAACAATTGCTTGAGAGGTTTTTTTATGCATAATTATGATTTCTTTTAATTCTAAAAATAGAGAGTTTTCCGATTATTGTATTGACTAGTATATTACAATTTGATAATATTACGTTGAAATAGTGTTATACGATAAATTTTTTCATATATTAATAACATTAAATTTCTACAGATGCTTCCTTGAAGTCAAGCAGTGTTCGTTATACATAAAAACATGAAAGATTATTGATAGGCATACCCTAAACTTCTAGAACATGTGTAAATCCTGAGGGGGATTCAGTTGATGGAAACAGCACAGAGAATGCCAATAGTTAAAAATTTTGAGCTTTTTGAAAGAATGGCTGAACATGAACAAGTCGTATTATGTCACGATCCTTCAACTGGCTTACGAGCTATAATAGCGATTCATAATACAACAAATGGCCCAGCTCTAGGTGGATGTCGCATGTATCCGTATAAAAGTTTTGATGATGCGATGGAAGATGCACTTCGTCTTTCTAAAGGGATGACCTATAAGTGTGCAGCGACTGATGTAGATTTTGGTGGTGGTAAAGCAGTTATTATTGGTGATCCACAGACAGATAAATCACCAGAATTGTTCCGTGCATTCGGTCAATTTGTAAATTCATTAAACGGTCGTTTTTACACAGGAACAGATATGGGAACGACAATGGAAGATTTCATTCATGCAAGTAAAGAAACAAATTGTATTGTCGGCTTACCTGCAGCCTACGGAGGTGGAGGCGATTCATCAATTCCAACAGCAGCTGGCGTTCTTTATGGAATTAAAGCAACCAATCAAACTTTGTTTGGTAGTGAGAACTTAGGTGGGGTATCATACGCCATACAAGGTCTAGGTAAAGTTGGATCAAAAGTAGCTATAGGTTTATTAGAAGCAGGTGCACATCTTTACGTAACTGACATTAGTGAGGAAAGTATAAAACGAATGGAAGAAATAGCGCTAACAACGCCAGGAACAATGAAAGTTGTTACCAGTGAAGAAATTTATTCACAGGAAGCAGATGTATTTATTCCATGTGCATTTGGTGGGATTGTTAACGATCAAACGATTGAAAAGTTTAAGGTCAAAGCCATTGCGGGTTCTGCCAACAATCAGCTTTTGACTGAACATCACGGAAAACTCCTTCAAGAAAAAGGAATACTTTATGCACCAGATTATATAATCAACTCTGGTGGTCTGATACAAGTTGCTGACGAACTATATGGTATCAATCATGAGCGAGTACTTGCAAAAACCAAACATATATACGATTCCATTCTAGAAGTATATAAAATGACTTCCATAAACGGCATTTCTACAGTAGAAGCTGCCAATAAAATGTGTGAGCAGAGAATCGTCAATAAGGCTAAACGCAATGGATTCTTCACAACATCTTTAAAACCTAAATGGGCATTTGGAAAGTAAGTCATATTTGAAAAATTATATTTTTTGGTTTATTTGTAAGCGTTTTCACGAACAACTAAAATTCAATAGTAGATTCATATACTAAAAGTTAGTAGGGGATTAGGAATGAAACCGGGACTTAAATTAGGTAAAGAAGAAAGTATTGAAGTGATTGTTACAGAAGATATGTTTGCTTCTTTTGAGGGCGAAGTCGTTCATCCCGTTTATTCCACTGTTGCTATGACATATCATATGGAATGGGTTTCACGAAAAATTATTTTACCATTTTTAGAAAGTCACGAAGAAGGGATGGGGGCTTCTGTTCAGTTACGACATATAGCCGCTTCACCATTAGGTACTTTTGTAACTTTAAAGGCTACTGTAATCGAATTACGAGATAACTTAGTCAAAACTAATGTAATTGCAACAAATCATTTAGGGGTTATTGGTAAGGGTGAAGTAGTGCAAGTCATTTTGCCAAAAGAAACTATCGAAAATAAATTAATAGAAGCATCCATTTAAAGCATAATTTTCTACTGATCGATTTTAAGGAGGCATTCAAAATGAAAGTGGCAGAAAGAACATCAATGGCTAAAGAATTCGAACTCTTCGATAAAATGAGCAAACATGAACAAGTTGTTTTTTGTAACGATCCCACAACCGGGTTAAGAGCAATTATTGCCATTCACAATACAACATTAGGTCCTGCATTAGGTGGATGTCGGATGCAACCCTACAACAGCATGGATGAAGCACTCGAAGATGTTCTACGACTTTCAAAAGGGATGACCTATAAGTGTGCCGCTGCAGACGTAGATTTTGGTGGAGGAAAAGCAGTCATTATCGGGGATCCAAAAACAGATAAAACACCTGAGCTATTTCGTGCTTTCGGTCAATTTGTTAATTCATTAGGTGGTCGTTTTTACACAGGAACGGATATGGGAACCTCAATGGAAGATTTCATACATGCTTCAAAAGAAACTAACTTTATTAACGGACTACCAGAAGTATATGGTGGTGGCGGCGATTCCTCTATTCCGACTGCAGCTGGTGTCCTTTATAGTTTACAAGCAACGAATCAAATCCTTTTCGGCAGTGACGAATTAGGTGGCCATAAATATGCGATTCAAGGCCTTGGTAAAGTTGGATTTAAAGTGGCAACAGGTTTACTTCAAGCTGGCGCTGATTTATTCGTTACAGATATTAGTACAGAAAATTTGCAAGCCATAAAAGAATTAGCGACAAACACTACTGGTACGGTCACTGTTATTTCAAAAGAAGATATTTATTCACAAGAAGCAGATATTTTCATTCCGTGTGCATTTGGTGGAATTATTAATGAAAACACAATCTCTCAATTTAAAGTAAAAGCGATTGTCGGTGCTGCAAATAACCAATTGTTAAATGATGTTCACGGGAGAATGCTACACGATAAAGGGATTTTATATGCGCCTGATTATATCGTTAATTCTGGAGGACTTATTCAAGTAGCTGACGAATTATATGGGATTAACCACGAACGTGTTCTAGCTAAAACAAAACATATTTACGATGCGGTTTTAGGTGTTTTCCAAGAAGCAAGAGTGAGTGGAAAAACGACAGAAGAAGCTGCAAACGAAATGTGTGAAAAACGAATTGCTGATCGATCAAACAGAAATAGCTTTTATACTTCAGCGGCGAAGCCAAAATGGTCTATTCGCAACTTATCTTGATTGGAGGCGTATGAATTGGAAGAAAATTATCCAATAAAGAGAATCATAGATGATCGTGGTCATTTTGTAGATTCAACGTTCGAAAATGAAATCGACGAAAAATTAGTGAAAGAATTGTATTATCACATGTTACGTGTCCGCACGTTTGATAGAAAAGCGATTAACTTACAACGACAAGGACGTCTTGGCACTTATGCTCCATTTGAAGGGCAAGAAGCTGCTCAAGTGGGGAGTGCACTTGCCCTACAACCGGATGATTGGGTTTTCCCAACTTATCGTGATCATGGTGCGACCATTACATTCGGCAAGAGTATGACAAGAACATTCTTATATTGGAACGGTCGTGTAGAAGGATGTGTGGCACCACCGGATCGTAATATCTTCCCACCAGCAGTTCCGATTGCTACTCAGCTACCACATGCTGCAGGAGCTGCATGGGCTGAGAAATTAAAAGGAACACAAAATGCTTCGATTGCTTATTTTGGGGATGGAGCTACTTCTGAAGGAGATTTCCATGAAGGAATAAACTTCGCAAGTGTCTTTAAAGTACCAGTCGTATTTTTTAATCAAAACAACGGCTATGCCATTTCAGTTCCAATTGAAAAACAAATGAATTCTAAAACGGTGGCTCAAAAAGCAGTGGCTTATGGTATACCAGGTGTCCGAATTGATGGCAATGATTGCTTCGCAGTGTATTTTGAAACGAAGCAAGCTTTTAATCATGCGAGAGCTGGGCATGGTCCAACATTAATCGAAGCGGTGACTTGGAGAAAAGGTGCTCATACGACTGCTGATGACCCTTCTAAATATCGTCCTGAAACACAAGGGAAAGATATTGTTGATCCAATGACACGTTTAGAACTATTTATGAAAAATTATGGTTACTGGGACGAGCAATGGATTGAAGAAGTGAAGGAGAAAACGGCGAATGAAATCGATTTAGCTGTTGAAGAAATGGAAAAATACCCTGCGTCAAACGTGGAAGATGTATTTGATCATGTATTCGCAGAAATGCCTCCCCAACTAGCTGAACAGAAAGAATCTTATCTTGCACACTTAGAAAGGCGGTGACCTAATGACCCAAATCGTAGAGTCTAACCAAAAAGATGTTAAGACAACTCAGATGACCATGATTCAAGCAATTAATGACGGTATGCGTGTTTTACTTGAGGAAGATGAGAGAACGATTATATTAGGTGAGGATATCGGAAAAAACGGTGGTGTTTTCCGAGCAACTGAAGGTCTACAAGAACAATTTGGTGCAGAACGTGTTGTAGATACACCTCTATCAGAAGCGGGAATTATCGGTACCTCAGTAGGGTTAGCCGTGAATGGATTTAAACCAATTGCCGAAATCCAATTCCTAGGTTTTATTTATCCTGCTTATGAGCAAATTATGACGCATGTTTCACGTCTTCGTATGCGTTCAATGTCTCGATTTACCGTACCAATGGTTATCCGTGCACCTTATGGAGCAGGTATTCGCGCACCAGAGATCCATTCAGATAGTACAGAAACTCTCTTTACACATATGCCAGGTATCAAAGTAGTTTGTCCTTCAAATCCTTATGATGCTAAAGGTTTACTCATAGCAGCAGTGGAAGATCCGGATCCTGTACTCGTATTAGAAACGATGAAAAACTATCGATCGATGCGAGAAGAAGTACCTGTTGGAAAATACACAGTTGAAATTGGTAAAGGAAAAATAGTTCGTGAAGGAACAGACGTAACACTAATTGCATGGGGTGCCATGATTACGGTTGCAGAAAAGGCAGCACAACTAGCTGAGAAAAATGGAATTCAGTGTGAAATCATTGATTTACGTACACTGTATCCGATTGATCGAGACATTATTTCTGAGTCTGTTCAAAAGACAACTAGAGCCGTTATTATACACGAAGCTCATCATACGAGCGGGCTAGGTAATGATATCGTTTCGATCATCAACGATACTGCATTTTTATATTTGCGTGCTCCAATCGAAAGAGTGACGGGATTTGATGTACCGGTACCATTTTTCTCATTAGAAGAACATTATCTTCCTACACCAGCACGTGTACAAGAAGCGATAGAAAAAGTGGTTCATTTTTAAGGGGGAAATGACATGCTCGAAGTGAAATTACATGATATCGGAGAAGGGATGACGGAAGGAGAAATCATCCATTACCTTGTTAAAGTTGGTGATACCGTGAAAACGGATCAACCACTTGTAGAAGTACAAACCGATAAGATGGTGGCGGAACTTACTTCACCCTGCTCTGGTGTCATTAAGGAAATTATTATTGAAGCAGGCGAAACAGTTCATGTAGGAACTAGCCTTATCTACATAGAAGCAGACGACAAATCCTCTAACAAAGAGCATGCAGTACAACCTAAAGTTGCAAAAGAGACACTAAAACAAAGCGTACAACCAAAAAATGAATCTACTCCTACTTCGATCTCGTCGTTTAATCGAGTACTAGCTGCACCATATACTCGAAAAATCGCTCGAGAACATGATATTAATATTGAAGATGTAAAAGCATCTGACCCTTCTGGGAGAGTAACTGAAGAGGATGTATATCGCTTTATTAAAGGCAATCAATCCTCAGAGCAAACTGAAGTTGTTTCAAATCAAAAGTCAGAGACTACAGATGTCAGTAAAGTTATACCTGATGAGATTCCATTTAAGGGAATCCGTAAAAAAATTGCAGAGAAAATGACGAAATCTTTATTTACCATTCCACACGTCACTCATTTTGATGAAATCAATATGACAAACTTGTTTAAAATGCGCGAAGAAATGAAAGCGACTGGAGAATCAGTTAGTGTTTCGGCATTTCTAGTAAAAGCCCTTGTTATTTGTTTGAAAGATTTCCCGATTTTTAACGCAGAACTTGATGAAGAAAATAGCCGAATTCTTTTAAAGAAGAATTACCATATTGGAATGGCCACAAACACTGAAGCCGGCTTGATAGTTCCTGTCATTCATGATGCAGACAAAAAGTCGATTAAGGACATTCACAAAGAAGTAAAAGGCTTAACTGAAAAAGCAATTTCAGGCAAACTACAACCTTTTGAGATGCAAAATAGTACGTTTACAGTGAGTAATGTTGGTCCTCTTGGAAGCACCGGGGCAACCCCAATCATTAATTATCCAGAAACTGCTTTAATTGCCTTTCACAAAACAAAGAAACAGCCGATTGTAAATGACCAAAATGAAATTGTAATCGGTCATATTATGACACTTTCAATGGCGTTCGATCATCGAGTAGCCGATGGCGCAACTGCGGTAGCATTTACGAACAGATTAGCTAGTCTGATAGAACAACCCCATAAACTTATGATGGAGATGATTTAATGGTTGTTGGCGAAATTACACAGCAAAGAAATCTTATCATCATCGGGGGTGGACCAGGGGGCTATTCTGCCGCCATTCGCGGTGCACAACTCGGACTTTCCGTCACGCTTATTGAACAGGCTGATTTAGGTGGGCTTTGTTTAAATAAAGGATGTATCCCGTCAAAAGTCTTTACTCACGCAGCATCAAAACGAGCTGAAATCTCTCATTTATCTGATCTAGGAATTGGTAGTGGGGATGATATTTTTAATATATCTAAGCTTCTATCATATAAAGATGAGGTTATTAAAGGTTTACGCTCTGGTGTAGAAAATTTATGTAAAGCCAATAAAATAGAAGTTATTCAAGGTAAAGCAACGTTTTTAGCAGTAAATAAAATCGGTGTAGAAAATGGCCATCAATTTGACATTTTCGAATTTGACCAAGTCATTCTTGCAACTGGTAGTACACCCGTTCTGCCGAAATGGGTAACGGATAAAGGGAAAAGAGTGCTATTAGCTCACAACATATTTACACTTGAAGAAATACCGGAACATTTGATCGTCTATGGACAAGATTATATTGCACTTGAGGTAGCCTCAAGTTTTGCAGCTTTAGGTTCAAAAGTAACGATCTTGTTTGATCAGGAAAAAGAACAAGTCTTAGATGAATCTATCTTTAAAGAACTCAATCGCTTATTTAAACGTCGTAAAATAACTATTTTTAAAGATATTCAAAACATTACGACAAATGAAACGGACTTAAATGTTACAGTTACATTTAAAACGAACAAGGATTCCGAAAATGTTGTAGAGGGATCTTATCTGTTTGTTTCTGGCTCGAGGGAACCTAATTTAGAGTCTCTTGGAATCAGTCGAATTGGACTTGTTCAGTCAGATGAAGGTTTTATTTCAGTAAATGAAAAAATGCAATCAAACATTCACTCTATTTACGCTATAGGAGATGTTACAGAAGGACCATTATTAGCTGTAAAAGCGATTAAGCAAGGGAAAGTTGCGATCGAATCAATCTCCGGTCTTAAACCGGAAGTTGACCTAACGTTTATACCGCACATTGCTCATATTATACCACCAGCTGTGACAGTGGGACTTACTGAACAAATGGCTAAGGAAAATGGTTTAAACGTTCGTATCAGTCAATTTTCTTTAGGCGGAAATGGGTACGCCTCTATAACCGGGAAAAAGGATGGCTTTATAAAAGTTATTTCTGACGCTGAAACAGAAATCATCAATGGGATACATATGATTGGTGAAGGCGCCGTCGAAATGTCAGGTTCCTTTGTCCAATTACTTGAGATGGCAGCGAAAGAAGAGGATATCAAATTCCCTTTGTATGCTCATCCAGGATTTTCTGAAGGTTTACTTGAAGCCGTTGAAGGATTAATCGGACAAGCTATTCATTCAGCCCCTGTTAAGAAGAAAGACTTGCAGACAGTTTAATTCAACGATCAACTGAGCATCTATGATTACATCACCACGATTTTAGTTGCCTGAATATTTTGATTCAATTTCTACCTTTGGTTTCAATTATTTACCATATAACTAAGTTAAGAGGGGGAAATATCATGTTGAAAAGTTGGAAAAAAGTCGGTGTAGCAATTTTAGGTTCAGCGTTACTTTTAGGGGCATGCGGAGATGATGGTGGAACGTCATCAGATGGAGAAAAAAAGACCTATAAGATTGGGGTAACTCAAATTGTAGAACATCCATCTTTAAACGCTGCATACGATGGATTTAAACAGGCATTAGAAGACGCTGGTATTGATGCAGAGTATAATGTGCAAATTGCTCAAGGTGATCCTAGCGCTAGTACCACAATTGCCTCTAACTTAGTGAGTTCAAATGTAGATCTAATCTTTGCTAACTCAACTCCAAGTGCACAGACAGCGGCAAGTGCTACTTCAGATATTCCTATTGTCTTTACTTCAGTAACAGATGCAGTGGGAGCTGAGCTTGTTGAATCGATGGAAAAGCCAGGTGGTAACGTAACTGGTACAATCGACAGTCATCCAGACGCAATTTCAAACACGATGAAATTCTTAAAAGATGAATTAGGCGCTAAAAAAGTTGGTATGGTATTTAACTCAGGAGAACAAAATTCTCGTGCACAAGTTGATGCAGTAAAAGAAATGTTAAAAGAGATGGATATGACAGTTGTTGAAGCATCAGTCGCTACATCTGCAGATGTTAAACAGGCAACAGAATCTTTAATAGGCAAAGTGGATTCTTTATACATTATCACAGACAACACAGTTGTTTCTGCTCTTGAATCAGTTGTATCCGTTGCAAATGAAAATAAGATTCCTATGATGGTTGCAGAGTTTGACTCTGTAAAACGTGGTGGATTAGCAGCTTATGGATTTGAGTACTATGACATCGGTTACGAAGCTGGTGAAATGGCAGTTAAAATCCTTAAAGGTGAAAGCAAACCTGCTGACTTACCAGTTCAAATTCCACAAAAATTAATTTTCACTATGAATAAAGACACAGCATCTGCACTAAATCTTGAAATTAAGGATGAGTGGGAAGCAGAATTTAGCGAATAAAACAGGAGGTGATTCTACATGTTTTCAGCTGTATTTGGCTCTGTAGAGCAAGGAATCATCTATGCAATCATGGCGTTAGGTGTTTATATTTCATTCCGTGTATTAGATTTTCCGGATTTAACGGTTGATGGCAGTTTTGTTACTGGTGCAGGTGTAGCGGCAACAATGATTGTATTGGGGTACCACCCGATACTCGCAACATTAGTTGCAGTCATACTTGGCTTCTTAGCTGGTTGCATGACGGGTCTTCTTCATACAAAAGGCAAGATTAATGCATTACTCGCAGGGATCTTAATGATGATTGCTTTGTATTCGATAAATTTGAGGATTATGGGTCTCACTTCTGAGAATTCGATTGGGAGACCTAATATCCCGCTTCTCAATGCAGAAACGATGTTTAATCAATTCCAAGCTTTTTGGAGTCTTTTCGGAATCGATGCCATGATTAATCGATTTTTCGGCATGTTAGGTGTGGAGTATTTACCCAAAACATGGGGAACGTTATTGGTCATGATGATTATTGTCTTAATTATCAAACTAGTGGTCGATTGGTTCTTAAAAACGGAAGTTGGTCTTGCTATTAGAGCGACTGGTGATAATAAGAAAATGATTCGTAGCTTATCGGCTAATACAGATAACCTGATTATTGTGGGTCTAGGATTCTCGAATGCTCTCGTTGCGTTCTCAGGTGCCTTAATCGCTCAATATGCGAAGTTCGCTGATATTGGTATGGGTATCGGGATGATTATTATCGGTCTCGCTTCTGTCATTATTGGTGAAGCGATCTTTGGTACAAAAACGATTGTTCGAACCACGATGGCTGTTATTGCAGGAGCTATCATTTACCGCATTGTCCTCGGACTTGCACTGAGAGTGGATTTCCTTGATACAGGAGATATGAAATTAATTACTGCTGTCATTGTTATAGTGGCGCTTATACTGCCGCAATACTTTGATAAAAAACGAGAAAAAAATAGAAAAGCCAAACGACACGCTGAACGCCTATTAGAATACCAACAGTCACTAACTAAGGGGGGATCTAAGATTGCTGAAACTCATCCAGATTAATAAATTATTTAATGAAGCTACGCCGGATGAAAAAATCGCGCTTGATCAAATCAATCTTAATTTAAACCCTGGAGATTTTATGACGGTGATTGGTAGTAATGGTGCCGGTAAATCGACGATGTTAAATATGATTTCAGGTGCCTTATATCCGGATTTTGGTACGATTGAAATTGCTGGAAATGAAGTAACAAAATTGCCTGAGTATAAACGATCCCAAATGATTGGTCGTGTTTTCCAAGATCCAATGGCTGGAACCGCTCCTACGATGACGATCGAAGAAAACTTGGCAATGGCTTATTCACGCAACAAGAAAAGACGTTTGCGAATAGGAGTGGATAAGAAACGACGGGAATTATTCCGCACATCTCTTGAAACACTTCATTTGAACTTAGAAAATCGGTTAAATGCAAAAGTAGGCATGCTCTCAGGCGGTGAAAGACAAGCACTTTCATTGTTAATGGCAACGTTCACTCAACCGTCTATTTTATTACTGGATGAACATACAGCAGCACTCGACCCAGCTAGAGCAGAATTAATTACGAATTTAACAAAACAATTGGTGGAAAAAGATGAACTAACTACGTTGATGATTACTCACAATATGCAACAAGCCCTCGATTTAGGGAACAGGCTCATTATGATGGACAAAGGGCAAATTATTTTAGAGTTTGATGCTGAAGAGAAAAAGAAATTAACCATTCCTAAGTTAATGGATGAATTCCAACGAATTCGTGGAGAAAAGCTTACGAGTGATAAAGCATTACTTTCTATTTAAATTCATTACTAGAATGCTAAGAGTATAGTTTCTTACTTACGGGAGGACGACTCTTCATAGATTGTAGCCTGAAAACTCCAACCTACATGAAGGTCGTTCTTTTTAATTGCCAACTTAAGAAACGCAAAACGATAGTTATCGAACGACTGATAACTAGAGGAGTGGAATACGTGATCAAAGCAAAGATGAAACTTTTAGGTTCAAATCATTTCGAATCAATTGAGGTTGACCCGAAAAATAATACATTCACCATAGGGGATCAATCGTTCCATATAAATGACGTTCAACTAGATACCCCAATAAACGGAACTGTTTACGGCACATTATTAAACTATAAAGGTGCGCTTGAGCAGTTAGGAAATCAAGTGCATGAAAAACCATATGCCTCGCCGCCAAAAGCACCCATTCTTTACATTAAACCGGCTAATACCTTTAATCGACAAGGTAATGGAATTCCAATGCCACCAGGTATGACGCATCTTGAGATTGGCGCCTCTCTTGGTATTGTTATTGGAATGAAAGCCGTTGCATTGAATGAAGAAACAGCACTGAACTATATTGCTGGTTATACCATTGGAAACGATATTAGCATTCCACATGAAAGCTTGTTCCGACCGGCTGTTTCATACAAAGCTCGCGATGGGTTCTGCCCAATCGGTCCATGGATTGTGGAAAAAAACCAGCTACATGACCCTGATAATTTGACCATTCGTGTCTACATAAATGATGAGTTAAAACAAGAGAACTCCACAAAAAATTTAATTCGTACAGTATCTCAGTTACTTGTAGATGTCACGGAATTCATGTCATTAAATCCTGGAGATGTATTACTTACAGGGGTTCCCGAAAATGCACCACTAGCTAAAATTGGAGATAAAGTTAGAATCGAAATAGAAGGTTTAGGCGGTTTAGAAAATGTCATTGTGGAAGAACAATCATTCATTTGGAGGGGTGCTCAATGAAAAAAGCACGAATTTCATATAATGGCTCCATCCACGAAGCAAATGAATGGGAAGGTCGACTTCAATTAGATGATGGACGGATTGTTGATCAAAGTGAAGTTGTATGGCTGACTCCCGTTGAACCACGGACTGTCTTTGCATTAGGTCTAAATTACGCGGATCATGCAGCAGAATTGGCATTTGATGCACCGACCGAACCATTGGTGTTTTTAAAAGGACCAAACACATTTATTGGCCATAATGCACAGACACGCAGACCATCAGACGTTGAGTATATGCATTATGAGTGTGAACTTGCAGTTATTATTGGGAAAACAGCCAGGCATGTAAAAAAAGAAGACGCGTATCAGTATGTAAAAGGATATAGCGTGGCGAATGACTATGCGATTAGAGATTACTTAGAAAACTATTACCGTCCAAATTTGCGCGTTAAAAATCGAGATGGATGTACGCCATTTGGTCCTTGGTTAGTTGATGCAAGTGAAATTGAGAATCCTATGAACTTGAAATTAACGACACATGTCAACGATCAGCTTGTTCAAGAAGGAACTACTGCAGATATGATTTTTGACATTCCAACTCTTATTGAGTATTTAAGCGGTTTTATGACGCTAAGTGAAAATGATGTCATTTTAACTGGTACACCGAAAGGTTCAGTTGATACCGCAGTTGGAGATGTCATAGTAACTGAAATAGCGGGCATTGGCAGACTAGTAAATACCATTATCGGAGATGAAGCCTTTACAAATCGTTAAGGTGAAAGGAGGTTCTCTATTTGCCACACTTTATTGTTGAATACACGGATAACATTAAAAAAGAAGCGAATTTACCATTCCTTTTCGAAAAAATTCATCAAGTGCTAATCGACAGAGGCAGCCATTTCCCGATAGGTGGCATACGTTCTCGAGCAATTGAAATACATGATTACCGAGTCGCAGATGGGGAAGAAGACGATGCATTCGTCCATGCCGTATTTAAAATAGGAGCAGGACGGACTGAAGAGGTAAAAAAAGAAGCTTGTGATGCAATGTTTGAAGTAATGAAAGACCATTTTGCCTGTCTCATGTCTACACGTTACTTAGCGTTATCAATGGAATTAATCGAATTCAGTGAAGCCGGGACTTATAAACAAAATAATATTCATACAAGATTTAAAAAGGAATAACTACGATTTTAGATTTCGGAATATTTAAACTATAAATTAACTAGAATTGCTGATTGATTTTATTGAGGAGGGAAAAGAATGGGCGCACGTACAGGGAAAGAATATATTGAAGGCGTTAAGAATAGAAAGACAGAAGTATGGATTCATGGGGAAAAAGTAGAGGACGTTACCACTCATCCAGCATTTAAAAATGTCGTTGAAAGTGTAGCAGGTCTTTATGATTTACAGCATGAGAAAGCAGATAAGATGTTATATACTTCTCCAACAACTGGGAACAAAGTCGGGCTATCTTTTATTGCACCAAAAACAAAGGAAGACTTGTTTAGACGTCGCGAAATGAACTCGGAGTGGGCAGCATTCTCAGGAGGAATGATGGGTCGTTCTCCTGACTATTTAAATGCAAGTATCATGGCTTTTGGTACAGCAAGTGAGTTTTTCGCACAAGAAGGTGGCGGAAGTGCTCAATTTGCTAAAAACGCACGTGATTATTATGAATATGCGCGTGAAAATGACATCAGCTTAACGCACACGTTAATTCATCCTCAAGTAAACAGATCCATGCTAACTCAATCTGAACAAAAAGATCCGTTCTTATCTGCTCGTATTACGAAAAAGACAGCTGATGGAATCATTGTGAATGGATGTCGTCTTTTAGCTACTCTCGGTGGAATTACAGATGAGCTTGTTGTATTCCCATCTACGATTAATAAAACACCAGGGACAACAGATGATCCTTTTGCCTTTGCTTTTGCCATTCCAAATAATACACCCGGCTTAAAATTCTTGTCTCGTGAATCATTCGATTATGGAAAGAGCAAGTGGGATCACCCGCTAGGTGCTCGTTTTGATGAAAGTGATGCCATTATTTCGTTTGAAGATGTGTTTGTACCATGGGAACGCGTTTTCGTAAGCGAAAGTACCGATATTTGTAACCGCACATATACAGAAACAAATGCCGTTATTCATATGACGCATCAAGTTATCGCAAAACATATCGTTAAAACCGAGTTTGTACTTGGTGTTGTGATTAATATGATGGAAGCAATCGGTATTAATCAATTCATGCATGTGAAAGAAAAAGCAAGTGAAATCATGATTATTTTAGAAGTGATGCGTTCTCATTTATACCGTGCTGAACATAATGCGAAAATCGATCAGTACGGCAATATGACGCCTGACTTTGAACCTTTAAATGCAGCTCGCAACTGGTATCCGAAAATGTATCAACGAATGAACGAAATCATTAAGATTTTCGGCGCATCCGGTTTAATGGCACTTCCTACAGAAGCTGACTTTAGCAATGCAGAAGTTGGTGCTCTAATTCATCGATATACACAAGGGGCTAATATCAATGGCGAGGAAAAAGTACAACTATTCCGCTTAGCCTGGGATATTTCAATCAGTGCGTTCGGAAATCGTCAAGCATTGTATGAGTACTATTTCTTCGGTGACCCCGTGCGAATGTCAAATGCATATTATGATCAGTTCGATAAAGAACCCTACAAAAACATGGTCAATGACTTCTTAAATCGAACGAAGAAAGAAGCAGGTATTTTCTCATAACACCGATTTCATTTCTTACATGAAGAGAGGAGATTTAAAGATGCATTTAAAAGAGCAAGAAATAGATGATCGATTATTTCGAAATGCGATGGGAAGTTTCGCAACAGGAGTAACAGTTATCACAACTGAAGTCTCAGGCGAGGTTCATGGTATGACAGCGAATGCATTTATGTCTATCTCCTTAAAGCCGAAACTTATCGCAATTAGTGTGGGAGAAAATGCTAGAATGCTAGGATTTATTAAAGATTCAAAGCAATTCGCAGTAAATGTTCTATCGTCGGCTCAACAAAATGAGTCGAAACAATTTTCTGGTCAACTGAACTTAGAGCATGAAGTTCAATTTGTTACTTATATGGGCGTTCCAACTCTTGCCGACTCATTAGCTGTCATAACGTGTGACCTGCATAGCGAGTATGTTGTCGGAGATCACACCGTATTTATTGGCCAAGTAACAGGCATTCAATTAGAAGAAAAAGATCCATTAATCTATAGCCAAGGTAAATACCGCGAATTAAAAGAACTAGAAATCTAACATACGCTGGATTCAATATGAAAGGAGTAGATATTATTGGCATACGAAGAAGCTAAGAAGAAATTAAGAGGTTCAATTTGTCCAGTTATTACCCCGTTTACAGAGAACGGTGAAATAGATGAAAAAGCATTTGTTGAGTTAATTAATTGGCAAATTGAAAGTGGTAGTCACGGTATATCTGTGACAGGAACGAGTGGTGAGCCAAGCTCGCTAACACTCGCTGAGAGAAAACATGTAATGGATTTAGCTAAAAAGACCATTAATGGTCGCGTGTTCTTCGCTCCAGGAACTGGTTCGACAAACCACGATGAAACGATGGAGCTAACGAAATATGCGGAAGAAATCGGTGCAGACGCAGCGATGGTTATCGTTCCTTATTACAATAAACCAAATCAAGAAGCTCTGTATCAGCATTTTAAAACAGTTGCAGATTCAGTTGAAACACCCATCATTATTTATAACATTCCAGGTCGTTCTGCTGTCAATATGGAAGTGAAAACGATGAAGAGATTAGCGGAAGATTGTCCAAATATCGTTGGTGTAAAAGAAGCAAATAAGGATTTCGAACATGTTAATCGTGTATTGCTGAATTGCGGAAGAGATTTCCTTCTCTATTCAGGCATTGAACTTCTCTGCTATCCGATGCTCGCAATTGGCGGTGCTGGCTTTATTAGTGCCACAGCGAATGTTGAGCCTGTAAAAGTAGCTGAACTTTATAATGCCTGGGAAGCGGGTGACGTGGCTCGATCACAGGATCTTCATTTTGAATTAATGAATTTAAATGATGTGTTATTTAAAGACACAAATCCTGGCCCAGTTAAAGTTGCACTTGGCATGATGGGTAAAATTAACCCAAAACTTCGATTGCCATTAGGATTCCCATCTGAACAATTAGTTACTGAAGTTCGTGACACTCTGATTGATCTAGGGAAATTGCCAAAAGAAGCAGCTGTTAAATAGTCAAGATTTACAGATCTGAATCGTGACAATAAATGAAGGATATAGGTGATTCATATGGTATCTTCTCGTGAAAAAGTTTCATATAAACATGAAACACAAAGCAATATCTTGTTATATATTAACGGGGAATTTACACCTGCTTCTAATGGAGCAACGATTAAGAATATGAACCCGTTTACAAATGAACAAATTAACGAAGTGGCTGAAGGGCAGGTTGAAGATATTCATAAAGCTGTAGCAGCTGCTCGTGAAGCTTTCGATAATGGTCCATGGAAAACGATGAAACTGACTAAAAGAATGGCTTACATTTACCGTATTGCAGACTTAATCGATGAAGAAGTCGAGAAAATTGCTTATCTAGAATCTCTTGACACTGGCCTACCCATTAGTCAAACAAGAAAAATGGTTAGTCGAGCTTCTGAAAACTTTAGATTTTATGCACGCATGGTTGAAAGCCGTCTTGTCGGTGATGCGTACCAAGTAGACGATGAGTTTATCAATTATACAATTAACGCTCCAGTTGGTGTTGCAGGATTAATCACGCCTTGGAATGCCCCATTCATGTTAGAAACGTGGAAAGTTGCACCAGCTCTTGCAACAGGAAACACTGTGGTATTAAAACCCGCAGAACTTTCTCCACTTTCAGCTAATCTATTGGCTGAAGTCATTCATAAAGCAGAATTGCCGAAAGGTGTATTCAATGTGGTACATGGCTATGGAGAAACAGCTGGTGATGCACTCGTTAAACATCCTGATGTTCAACTTATTTCATTCACAGGCGAAACTAAAACAGGGTCTACAATCATTAAAAATAGTGCAGATACATTGAAAAGTTGTTCAATGGAGCTCGGTGGTAAATCACCGATTATCGTCTTTGATGATGCAGATTTTGAACGTGCGTTAGATGCCTGTGTGTGGGGGGTTTACTCCTTTAATGGTGAGCGCTGTACGGCGAACTCTAGATTGTTTATTCAAGAAGGAATTAAAGATGAGTTTATCGCAGCTCTTAAGAAACGTGTGGCAAAAATTAAAATTGGTGACCCTTTAGATTCAGCCGTTGAAGTGGGACCCCTTATTGATAGAGGACATTTTAATAAGGTGCGGGGTTACTTAGATATTGCTAGTGATGAAGGAACTGAAGTGATTACAGCTGATATTCCAGAAGAGATTGCTAAAGGGAACTTTGTAGCACCAACAATTATTCTAAATGCAAAAAATCATATGCGCGTAGCTCAAGAAGAAATCTTCGGTCCAGTATTAACTGTCATGACGTTTAAAGACGAGGAAGAAGCGATTAAGCTTGCGAATGATATTAAATATGGTCTAGCTGGTTATGTATGGACAAACGATATAAAACGAGGCCATCGTGTTGCTCATAAAGTTGAAGCGGGCATGTTGTGGGTAAACGCACAAAACGTTCGTGACTTGAGAACACCTTTTGGGGGATCTAAATACTCAGGAATCGGTCGTGAAGGTGGACATTACGGATTCGAGTTCTATACAGAACAAAAGATTATCCATGTATCAATTGCAGAGCATCATATACAGCAATTCGGAAAATAAAAAGAATGTGTGGTGAACTTAATGGATTTTTCAATTATCCGTATCGCGAGAACCGTACTCCATGTTACGAATCTACAGGCATCTCGTGAATTTTACGTGAATGGTTTAGGCATGATTGAAACAGAAAGTGATGAAAATCATGTTTATTTAAGAGGCTTAGAAGAGCATTCCCATCACAGTTTGTTATTAAAGAAAGCAAATGCTGCCCATGTGGAAGTACTTAGTTACAAAGTTCAAAAAGAGCAAGATTTAGATGAACTTGAGAAGCTATTTTTATCTCAAGGATTAAAAACGAAATGGTTACCTAAAGGTCAACAGCATGCTGTTGGAAGAGCACTTCGTGTTCATGATAATTCGGGTATTCCGCTCGAATTTTATGCCGAAATGGAAATAGTTGACCGTATGCTTCAACGATACGATTTGTATAAGGGAGCAAAAATACAACGAATAGATCATGTGAATTGTGCCGTACCAGATGTTCAAAAAGCATATGATTTCTATACACAGCAACTAGGTTTCTCTTGTTCTGAGTATACGGAAACGGAAAATGGAGACTTATGGGCAGCATGGTTATTCCGTAAACCGACCGTACATGATCACGCCTTTATGAGTGGTCCAGGACCAAAACTTCATCATTTTGCATATTCATTATCGGACCGACTGAGCATTCTAGATTGTTGCGATGTTTTAGCGAGTATGGGTTACGCTCAATCCATTGAACGTGGTCCAGGACGACACGGATTATCTAATGCCTTTTTCTTATATTTACGAGATCCAGATGGACATCGCATTGAGCTTTACACCGGCGATTATTTAACAACGGATCCCGATTTAAAACCAAAGAAATGGGATTTAAATGATCCATTGCGCCAAACGTTCTGGGGGCATGAAGCACCGGATCGTTGGTTTAATGAAGCAAGTACTTTCATAGATATTGAAACAGGCGAAGTTGTTGAATATAATCAGCCTGTTTTAGCGCAAAGAAAACCTGAAATCATGGTTTGAAAATACAAATACCCTTTGAACAGTTGAATGTTCAGAGGGTATTTTCGTGTTTAATAAAACTTTTTAACTAGTTGAATGACATTTTTGAATAAATATTTTCAAAACAAAGGAAATCTTGCAGGAGTTTTATCACTGTATTCAGAATATACATAATACTTATAAAATGAATAGTTATTCAGTTTATAGGGTAGAGAGAACACACATTTTGATTACGGGGGTAATGTATGAACGGTTTTCGTTTGTTAGGAATGGAGCTTTCTAAATTAAAAGCTCAAAAAGGGGTATTGTTTAGCTTGATTGGGGTGTTATTAATTCCGATCGTTTACGTGGCAGTCTTATTGTCTTCTACATGGGGACCATATGATTATTTAAATAATCTACCTGTTGCGTTAGTTAACAATGATGAAGGAGCAACTTCTGGGGTTAATCCAATCAACGTTGGCGATGATTTAGTAGCGGACTTAAAGAAAAGTAATACACTCGGATGGGCTTTTGTTTCTTCTGAAGAAGCTCAAAAAGGGTTAGAAACACAAGATTATTATATGGTAATTGAAATTCCAAAAGACTTTTCACAAAAAGTAACAACCGTTTTGGATGCAAATCCTCAAGTTCCTGAATTGAAATATATTCAAAATGAAGGGCTTAACTTCATGGCTGCACAAGTAACTAGAAGTGCAACTGAAAAAATTAGAGAACAATTAGGTAATAAAATCACAGAAACATATACTCGCACTCTTTTTTCGAAATTTGGTGAAATTAACACAGGTTTTGCTTCAGGAGCAGATGGTTCTCAAAAGATATTCGAGGGTACAACATCATTATCTGATGGGACAAGTCTTTTATTAAAATCTCTTACAGATAAATCTGAAGACATTCAAAAACTTGCAAATGGGGCACAGACTGCTGAAAGTGGAGCGGGTCAATTACTTAGTTCTATACGAGGCGGTACTGGAGATATCAATAAACTTGCTGCTGGTTCTAAAAGCTTAGCTCAAGGTGTTGACGAACTAAAAACAGGTTCCGCACAAATCCTTGGTGGATTAAAAGCTGCAAATGAAGGTAGCAATGGTTTAACATCAGGATTAGAATCTAAATTAGTTCCTGGCAGTATGCAAATACAAAATGGAATGATTAAAGTAACAGAAACGACGAAACAATTAGCTGCTGGTTCACAAGGTTTGACTGCCGGAATGAAAGCTTTTCTTGCTAAGCATCCCGAACTAGCGACTGATGTAGAGTTTATGACATTGGTTGGAACTAGTGATGCGATCACAAAAGGTTTGGTTCAGTTTGACCAAGAGGTACAACCATTAAAAGCGGGTGCTGAACAGTTAGCTGGTGGCCTTACTCAAGCTGCTGCTGGTTCTAAACAAGTAAGCAATGGTCTAGCTCAATTAGTAGCAGGTCAGACTGCTGCAGCAGCAGGTATAGACAAGTTACAAGCAGGAGCAAATCAAGTAGCAAATGGAAACGCTTCCGTAGCATCCTCTTGGACAAAATTAAACAACGGTGTCTCTAGTCTTCAAAGTGGACTTTCTCAAATTAGCACAGGTAACTCTACTGTTGCTACAGGATGGGAAGCGATGACACTTGGTGTAACAACTTTAGATAACGGTGCAAAACAATTACAATCTGGTAGTAAAGAACTTTCTACTGGACTTGCTGGTGGAGCAGATGAAATTGCTCAAATTCAAGTAACAGATGCGAATATTGCGATGTTTTCTAATCCAGTAGGCTTAAGTGGTGAAACAGTAAATGGGTTGAATTATTACCGTGATTCTACTGCACCATATATCCTTTCACTTGCTTTATTCGTAGGTATTCTCATCTTATCTTTTGTTATTGATTTCAAAAAGCCAGTCGTAACTCCTGGTTCAGCTTATAGCTGGTATGCAAGTAAATTGATGAACTTGTCAATTTTTGCAATCGCACAAGGCTTACTCGTTTCATTATTTGCCTTGCTCTTCTTACAGCTACAAGTAGATAGTGTGGTTACATTTGTTTTATTCTCTGTCTTTACAAGTTTGACTTTTATGGCGATTGTTTTCTTCCTAGTTGTAGTGGGTGGAAACGTGGGTCGCTTTGTTGCATTAGCATTCTTAGTGTTACAACTGTCGACGACAGGTTCAAATCTTCCAATTCCAATGTTGCCTGAAAACTTACAAGCACTAAGTAAATTCTTACCTTTGACGTATTCGAATGCAGGCTTCAAATCCATCATTTCTTTAGGCGATACGAGCTTCTTATTAGCAAATGTATTCGTCTTATTCATGTTCTTAGTAGGGTTTGCCCTTTTAACATTAGTAGCATTCCTGTTCTTCTACAAAAAAGGACACGCACAAGTTGCTGTTGCAGTATAAATAACAATTAAAATGAAATTCCCGCTGGAATATAGCTTTCCAACGGGGATTTTTTAATTATATGGAAATGAAGAACTTATTACGCGCTAACATATATTAGTCCCAAAGAATTTCCCATTTACGTTCTTCAGCAATCGTTCTTAACCGATTTTCAGGGCGAACTGCAACTGGATTGCCAACTAACTCTAAAACACTAATATCTGAAATGCTATCACCATAAGCTGTGCTGTTTTCCCAATCAATATCATACCCATCAAGTGCTTGATCAATCATCATATTTTTTCTAATACCTTGAATGTGGAAGATTTCATTAGCTGTATCTAGGCTACCATTAGAATAAGGTATTTCTGTACCGATTACTTGATGAACGGCATATTCTTTTGTCACTTCATTTAGCATGGTTGTGAAAGCACCAGATACGACTAGGACATGATCACCATCTATTAGGTGTTTCTTTAAACGTTCAACAACCGTTTGATTAAGATCTTTGCTCATTCCATGTGACATTTCAATGAAATAAGCTTCTAATTCTTCTTGAGACAAATCTTTTAAGGCATTTAAATAGATTTGCATTGATTTCGCCTTCATTTTACCTTCAGGATAAAGCTTCATCTTGTATGCTAAGTATGGTTTCATTAATGCTTTATAAAATTTTTTATATTTAGAGGAATGGACTGGATGTTCCTTTAAGTAGTTCATCATCAATGTGTATGTTTCTTGAGGATACAGTGTACCGTCAAAGTCGAATATTGCTACGCGCATGGATTATTCACTCCTGTTCTATTGCTTTATTTTACCATGAATAAAATATACCAGCCACTAGATAGAAGGGAGGGGGAGTGATTTTCTCCTCTTTCTATTTGAAGTGACTGGTTGGGGATAGTAGTTAATAAATGAAAAAAATGAAGTGATACTATCAATATCTTATGAATTTCAAACACAGTGTACTGCCAAAATAAGAGTTTGTATTTGCTGAATATATTGTACAGTGTGATTTACTAATTTAAGAGTGAAATAAACTGGGTAAAAATTGGACAAAATAGAACGCCTGTTTGTATAATTAAGATATAACCTTTTTTAAGATTGAGATGATGATAGGTCATGCCGAGACACTCAACTATCAAAGATGAAGACATTATTGCAATGTACAAAGGCAACGTTCCATTTAAAGAAATGATGAGTGTTACCGGTCTTTCAGACAGAGCTATTCGAAATGTTATGTATAAGCATGGAGTTCCTATGAATCGAGCACAATCTTCAGGTCAACCAAGAAAAAACATAGTAAATGAAGACTTTTTTAGAGTTTGGTCTCATGAAATGGCATGGGTTTTAGGTATTTTAGTTACTGATGGTCATATAGTCAAAGAAAACCATAGCATTTGTTTCCCTCAAAAAGATGAGCGCATTCTCCGTATAATAGCGAATTATATGGCAGCGGATTATGTACTAACCTCATTTGGAATAACGAAAAAAACGCCAACTTTAATCATTCATTCAAAGAAAATGAAACAAGATCTTGAACTTTTAGGGATTACTCCATGTAAATCATTAACTGTTCCTTTTCCAAAAGTTCCTGAACAATATCTTTCATCATTTGTTAGAGGAGTTATCGATGGTGATGGGTGGGTGCAAAAAAACGGATATGTTATGAATGTCACATCAGCTAGTGAATTATTTGCTAAAGAACTCTTGAAAGTATTTACTTACTGGAACTTAAGATCAGAAATTACAGTAGAATACACAAAACTTAATAGAAGTGTATATCGTATATGGGTAAAAGGTAAATATGATATTCCAAAGCTTGCAGAAATAATTTATAAAAATGCGAAAGAAAACACCATTACTCATAAAAGAGAACGAATGACTCAACGTCTAAATGAAATGAAACAAAAAAATCAAGGAGTGATTAATAATGTGGAAATTAATGAACGGTAGACTAATTCAAACAACAGATAATTCCAGAGTGAAATTCCGTACAAATATTAGCAAAGCCATTATAGAATCTTTAAAAGAAATTTCCGAACATAATGATACACATGTAAATTATTTGCTGGAGAGCGGATTAAAAGCGTTGTTAGTTGAGGACTCAATTTCTTTTAATAAAGAAAGTCGACCAAAAGATCGTGTCCAGTATAAAACAACATATGACGCCGAACTTTTAAAGCAAGTTAAAGATTTTGCAAAAAATCATGATTTGTTTATAAATGATGTTATCGAGTACAGTGTTAAGTTTATTGATGTTAAGGAAAGTAAGAATATGAATTATCGCTACAGAGTAGAGAAAGGATAGATGAATCAATAAATAAAGCAACTTCAAACTACGCCCCGGTCATAATATCTATTATGGGAAGTTCCGTATCATTAGACAAGTATACTTGAAACAGTGAGACGTAATCTGGATTTTTTATAAAAACTATAAATTATAATTGTTTCTATAATTACTGCATTAGGTACAGTTAATTTCTTTAGTACCCTTCTTATTGAGTCTCGTTATTTATTCGTTTTAGGTCTTTAAAAACTTATCTAAAACTTTTAAAGGTTTGTTTGATCTTATAAAGTGTCTCAAATACTTACGACGTCTATAAATAATCCAATGTTTCAAACTTTGAATTGTTATGGATCTATAAGCTTCAATTTTTCTACAGCTTCCTTCATGTTTAAACTTTCAAATTTACACTGTTTTTTTAAAATCTCAACGTGCTCTAAAATTTTACTTAAAAATGCCATGTTTTCTTCTATATTGACACCGAAATTATGGGGATGCCACCAAAGATGATATATTTCTCCCTTTTTGGCTGCATGTGTAAGACTTTTCTTAATCCTCTCCAAACGATAAGGTTCGAAGCCTCTTAATTTCTTATTATAAGGACGAAGAAAACGACTTGAAGGAAGATTAATGATTGGATCCTTTTCTATCTCATTAAACTTAAAAGTATGATGTCCCGTCACATTAACATAGTGATCAAGTATTCTTACTACTCGTTTTACAGGATGTTGAGATTTAAAATTACTTGCCTCATATATCCAGTTTTTTTCATTACCACGATAACTCATAACTCCATATCTCTTACAAATTTCCAAATAACTATTTTGGGTTTGATTTCGTGGAAATATAAAGGATAGAGTGTCAAAACCATGTTGGTGCAATATCTTTATTGAAGCCTTAAGGTCCTCTTCGAATTGTTCAGGTGTTTGTCCTTCTTCTAAACAATAATAATGAGAAAAAGTGTGAGTACCGATTTCTTGATGTGGAGTTCTAGCAATTCTACGAACTAACGATGCGCCATAATGTAGAGGATCATTATCTTCACTATCCCCTACCATATCTAGCTTGCCATATGGAGAAAAAGACGCTTGGTTATAGGATGGTTTTATATCTGGTAAATTTGCAAGCAATTGTTCCTTATTTTCAAAGCAAAGTAAACCTACAACTCCCCATGTTGCGTGTATTTTATACGTTTGAAACAAATTCAAGATTTCAGGGAGCGCTAATCTTACACCACGTAAATTTTCACCATACTCCTTTATTGAAAATACATCATGTACTCCCCAGTTCAGTTCGAAATCCAGAGAAACAATTAAGCTTCCCGGTTGAGTCATTGATATTTCCACCGTGAAATCATTTTCATTTTTCGTGCCCATAGAATAAAGCTACCTTTTAGATTCGTTGATAGGTATCCAGAATACACCAAAACTATTTCTCCTCCAAAACCTAATTTAAAATGCCTAATATTTTTATCGGTTGTTAAACTTCCAAAATCATATATTTTATGTCCTGATTCCTTAAACCACAAGATGTTTTTCCACAATAAATATCGACTAGCCATACTATATAGTCTTTTTGTCTCAGGTAATTCATTTATTCTAAAATGAGAAGCTGAATACAAGGTTAATGCATGAATATGATCAGTTAAGTAAATCCGATAATATAGGATTTCTTTTTGCACTCCTAAAATCTTTGTGAGTACGAGAGCATGTTGATCACGTAATAATTGTAGTGTTTTTAGATGAAAGGAATTACAGAGGTGGGTTTGCTTTTTTTTAGCGAAAGTATTATAGAATTGTTGGAATTCAACTAAGTCATGATAGCTTGGATTTGTATCAACTATATGAGTAAATTTTTTAGTAGCAGCTATTTTGATTTGGCTTCGGTTTGATTTATTAATGTTTTTGAACAGTTCTTCCTCTGTTAAAGTCAAATCAATTTGATATGTTTCTTGCTCAGTCAAATTTGTTATTGGCTGTAACGCATTAATATAGCTAATTATAGAAGGTTGAGTCTTATCAATTTTTAAATTAGATGCATAGTATACTTGTAAAAGGTTCATTTTCCAGCTATTTCTTATAAGTGTAAGTATTTAGTTCACTCCTTATAATTTGACTAAGTTAATAACATTTGTACTTGTTTTAAAAAGAAAACATGTTTTGCTAATGCTGTTTGCATGTATGAAACCTAATTGTTTTAAAGGCTTTATTAAATGTTTATCTCGAGCATCTAAATGAATAAAAATATCTTTTATTTCATTATTTTGACGTAGATAAGAAGATATTTTGGAAAGTTTGTGTATTTTCCATTCTAAAATAAATACACTTTGTTTAGCTAAAGGCTTTAAATAACCAACTTCATCCACACGGATTATTTTAGATTGAACCCAAAATAATGAGTTACTTGTATCGCTATACGGTAAAAATCCGTTATAGAATCGCTTATTAATTTGTGGCAAGTTAGATTGGATCTTCCTAACTTGATAAAAATTTTGAGGATAATATTCCGAACCTTCGTGTAAATTAACACTTTGTTTAAAGATATAAATAGTTCTATTTGAATATAACCTACTGCATAATCTGATTAATGATTCCACCCAGTCTATAAGACTTGCGGTTTTTATGAAGTATACTATTTGCCCAAGGAACTCACGTTTAAATAAAACAATTTTATAATTCATTTTCAAAATTTCTTTAAAACGTTTTTTATATTTCAACACATTAAAAAAGAATTTTGTTTGCCAATCATTTGTGGAAAACACTATATTATTCGTGTAATCAACATCTGTATTCCATTCAAACTTATAAGGTTCATAACCGATGCTTAAATCAAAAATAGTGATAGATTTACTCTCACTATTTGCAATTAACTCTTTATCCAATATAGTACCTGGACCATAGAGACCAAAATCATCATCATGACCTATAATATATCCAAGGAATCGTCCTCTACATACAAAACCATAGGAAAATGCAATCATTTGGTCATCTAAATACAATCCTTCTACTATTGCTTGCAAAGGTACGTCATGTGTATTTAATAAAGAAGTATAAAATTTCTTATGATCTTTACTCGTAAATTGACTTGTATCCTGTTTTCGACTCCAATGCTTATCGTGCAAAGTAAAAACATACTCAATTTCTCTTGGATCAATTATTCTTACTTTCACTTTACCCAAATTACTAAGACGTTTTTCTCGACGATCAAGACCATGAATCTTTCGTCTCTTCTTCAAATAAGCACTTAGATTAATATTTTCCAGATTGATATACGGGGTAATAACCGGAAATATACTTGGTTCAATCCCTTTTTTTGCTAAAACCGAACTAATTATATTCATTGAAGGACTACTTGATAATAAACCATGTAGATTAAAAACACATTTAGGTTCTAATTTCATCATTTCTTCAAATACAAACTGAATGGATACTTCTCGTTCTTTATCATAGACAATAAAATCCATATAATTAGCTTCGCCATGTCCTAAAAACTCAATTAGTGTGGTATTCCTCATCCGATTAAATATAAAAGGGCAAAATGCTATAATCGCTTCATCTTTTTCAACTATTAAGATTTCCACATTCAGAGTTTTACCTAAATATCTCCACCAATTTTCAATCCATTGAAATTCGATAAATGGATTGGTATTTTGATTTACCTCTAATATGTGATTCCAGGTATTTTTATATGATCCTAAGAGTTCGATTTCATCAATACGATAAAGTTTCATCATGTCCCCCTCTGATTACATATTTGTATCATATGAAGCAATCGTTTCTTTCAAACCTTCATCTAGAGACATTGTAGTTTTCCATCCAAGGATATTTATCGCTTTTTGATTGTCTAGAGAACTTTTCTCTATTTCGCCATTTCTCAATGCATATTTTTTTGGTTGGATATTAATTTTTGTTAGATGAGATGTCATTGTAAAAAGCTCATCTATCGACGTTTCTGAAGAAGTACTTATATTAAAAATGCCTGTCTTTTCACTTGTCATTGCAATACGGCAAGCTTTTGCGACGTCTTTCACATAAATAAAATCACGTGTTTGTTTACCACCAAATATAAACATCTCATGTCTATTAAATAACTGGTTAATAAATATTGAAACAACACCAGCTTCTCCTAAGGCATTTTGACGAGGTCCATAAACATTTGAAAACCGTAATATGCAACTAGATAAACCATGTATCGTCTCATAAAGTTGTGCATAACGTTCGCTTGACCATTTTGATAGTGAATAAAACGACAAAGGATTGATTGGTGATTTTTCATGAACTGGTAATGTTTCTGGATTTCCATAAACAGCTGCGGTTGAAGCGATTACCACTTTTTTTACATGATGAATTCTTGAATACTCTAACAATCTCAATGTTCCAAGTATATTTGTAACACCATCATTTATTGGATCTTCAAGAGATTTCATAACTGATGCTTGTGCAGCTAAGTGAATGACATAATCGGGTTTTTCTTCTTCGAATACATTTTTTAGCCCATCATCGTTAATATCCATATTAAAAATTTTGCAATCTAACGGAAGATTTTCTCTTTTTCCAGAACTAAAATTATCTAGAACTACTATTTCATATTGCTTAGCTAAGCATTCCTCAACAACATGTGACCCAATAAATCCTGCACCACCTGAGATTAGAACTTTCAACGAGTCTTCCCCTTTTTTGTATAGTTGTCAACTACTTCCTTATATATGTTAAATGTCTGTGTAAACATTCTTTCAAATGTAAACTTCTCTGCAAATAGTGCCTTCCCATTTAAACCCATTTCTTCCCTAAGTCTAGCATCAGTTATTAACTGACATAATCTATACATAAGTAATCTTTGATCTTGCTTTGGAATTAAAAATCCATTTTTCGAATTAATTACAGCCTCACGCACACCTCCAACATCTGATGCTACAACTGGTAATCCGGCTTGCATTGCTTCAAGAATACTTAATGGCAATCCTTCATAATCAGAAAGTAATGCGAAAATACTTGCTTTCTTTAATGGTTCTTCGACTGAATTCATCGAACCATAGAAGTACACCCTCGAATCAATGTCTTTGGATTTAACATATTGCTTAACTTCACTTAACTTAGATCCTTCACCAACAAAGGACAGATGCCAAGGTAAATGTACAAGTTTTTCACAAGCTTTTATCAAAGCAAGTTGTTTTTTAGGGACATCAAACCGTGCAACCATCAAAATATCCACGAATGAACTTTCATCTCTTCTTATCATCACATCATGGAACGGTATGACGCCGTTATGAATGGTTACTACCTTACTTAGGTGTAAAACACGATTTTTAATGGCTAAGTCTTTATCGTAATTTGATACTGTAATAATACAGTCAGTAATTTTAGCCATTACTTTTTCAAGGACTAAATAAATTTTTCTTTTTTTTGAAGAAACCCCCTCAGTAAATGACCAACCATGTGCTGTAAATACATTTGGAATCCGAAGTGACCAAGCAGCGAGACGACCGATTAACCCTGCTTTAGAAGAATGAGTTGCAACTATATCGGGCTTTATTTCTTTAAGTAATCGACGAACTTCTAAAAAAGCCTTTATATCATTAATAAGATTTATTTCTCTTTTTAATGAAGGACAATAATTATAGTTCACCTCCTTCATCTTAGGTACATCATATTTACCAAAACCCGAAATGATAGTTACATCGATTCCGTTTTCAACTAAATACTTGGATAAATCACGAACATGATTTTGCGCCCCCCCTAAGGTGTCAATGGTCGTAATTACTTGAGCTATTTTCAACCGTATTCACCTCTTTGTCGTGGTACACACCAAGCAACTACCAACAATAACCAAAAGTGTCTCCAATGTAATGTGTCGATGAAAAAACTATTAAAAGAAAGACCAATCAGACTTGCACAGATTACTGAAAAGTACAAAGAATATTGATCAATAGATAGTTTGTAGGATTTATAGGATTGATGAATACTAATAAATATAAAAAACAAAAATAATAAGAGACTTATAATTCCATTCTCAGTAATTAATCGAGCATACAAACTATGAGGTGCAATTTGAAACGTTAATTCTGACTGTCCAGGACCAATCCCCATTGGATTTTTCAAGCCAGTTATGAAAGCTTCCTTTTGTATTGAAAACCTGGAATCGTCATATCCTTGGAAACTCAATCTTGACTTAAACAGTTCCTCTACAAAAGCACTATTTGCTAGCCACATCATAATAGGAATACTAATTAATCCTAAACTTATTATTGTTGTTATTCTTTTGATTAATATCTCTTGTTTTGTTAGAACAAAATAAATACTAAACGACAAAATCCAATTTCCCCATGCTGCTCGAGAAAAACTTACAAATACTCCAGTCAATAGAATTATAAATAGCAGAGCAAAAATAACTTTTTTTATCCTGAATGTCTGTTCTTTTTCATATAAAATGAGTGCGAATAAAGACGGAAGGACAAGAAAGGGTCCAAAAACATTTGGATCTTTAAAAAATGCTTTTGCACGACCGTACATTAATAACATATTGTTTTCAGGCAAGAAACCAAAATAAGCTGAAATTCCGATCAAAGCAGATAACACTGCTGATACAAGATAACCATTTAATATGATACTTAAAAAAGAGGTTTTAAACCTTTGACTAATTCCAACCATTGCCACCCATGAAACCATTAAATAAATGGTGATTACCAAATAGGAAATTGAAATATATATATCTTTTGCAAATAACACTGAAATTAATTGAAAAATTAACAGTAATAGCAAAACAATAAGTGGGGTAAATACTTCGCGTTCAAAATGCATAAAACCGAAAATCAGGCTACTTCCTACGACTAGTAACATTAAAAAATCATATGGAGAAGGTTCAATTAAGACGAAAGAACTTGAGAGCATCATGAAAAATATTAACTTTGAGATCCACGACGGTGTTCTTTCAATCAAGATTTAACTCCTCCGAATGTTGCATTTTTATGGTACTCCAAGCAAAAACACCATGGATTAAATAGCCCGAAGCGCTTATAAAACTAATACATAAAAGCGAAGCAGAAGGGCTTTCAAAGTGTTTTAGTGCAAGAAATAAAGAAAGACATATTAAAAAGAATCGAATTAATTCACTTAAGAACTGTTTTCCAAGTGCATGAAACACATAAAAGTTTGCCGAAATTGGGTTTATCACAATTTTCATCAAGTATAAAACTGACAGAATCTGTATAAATTCTGCTACTTGTATCCACTGTTCCCCAAAAACAAGTTTAATAAGAAGAGGGGCAAATAGAGCCACGAGACCTACTGTTACAAATCCGATAATAAACATCTTTATAACAGTGTCCCAAAAAAACTTTTTGAATTGATCTACCGAAGTTCTAGCAGTCTGAGCAGCGTGTGACAAATAGACTTGGGCAGCTGAAAAACCAATTAATCCTTCTGGTACTGTTAATATTTTTTGAGCAAGGAAAAACAAGCCTGCAGTTTTAGCATCAAAATGGGCGGCTAAATAAAATATTGGAAGCTGTGTACCTAGGCTATTTATTAGAGCTGCCCAACTTGAAACGATTGGATAGGACTTATACTCAACTAAAACCTTTATTAAAGTCTTTGAACTGAATCTAGATTTGAATAACTTATTTTTTTTAAACATCCGTATATAATCAAGTGAACCCACCACTCTACCAATTACCTCGCCAATTAGTAACCCTAACAAACCCAAATTCACAAATCCAAGAACCAATTGAGATGAAATTTGTCCAGAGTTCATACTCATTTTAGCTTTGGATATAACCATATATTGATCCTCTCTGATGGCCAAAGAGTTTAATGCATGAAAGGTCCCAATGCCAAGCAAGCTTATTGATAGCATCCACATATAACCATCGAGTGTCGGAACATTTAAGAAAGCAGCTAAAGGGATAAAAACAAGAAGTATAAATAACATTCCACTTACAATAAATGCAATGCCAATTGATAAAAGGAGTAAATGAAATGCATCATCATCATCTTCTGGAAGTGGAATAGCTGTTTCATACCTTAATGACACAAGAATGGTACCCATGAATAAAAGTGATAAAAAAACAGAATATACCCCGAATTCTTCTGGCGTGTACAATCTTGTTAACAGTGGTGTTGTCAATATAATTAAGAGATTTGACAAAGCTGTTCCTGCCATTAAAACAGATAAATTACGAGTAAATGTATTGTTTAAGAGTTTTTTTCTCCAATAATACAGTATTGTCAACTCGTTATAGCCTCACTCTCTTTCACTCTGAATTCATACGATTAATTAAAAGTTTAATTTCTTTTTGATGGTTGGAGTGAATGGCTGGAATTCTTCACCCTCTAACACATGTTTAGCGTTTTGTTGTAAATATGTAACCATTTGCTTGCCGATTTTTCGGCGAATAATATTATATGCCTGTTTTAATAAAAACGGACGATGTTTCACATCATGAGAATCTGATGCTATAAAATGAACCATCTTATAGTGACATAATTTCAGTGAGAACTTTTGCAACCTCCTACCATTTGCACCTGTAATGCTGCCAGCAGTTAGTTGGATAAGGGCACCTTTATTAATTAAGTCAAATAATTTTTTTGGATCCCGTCGAAATTCATAGTTTTTCTCAGCATGTGCAATAACAGGTATATATCCTTTTAACTGTAATTCGTAAAATATAGACTCTGTAAAATTGGGAATCTGATGTGTGGGAAATTCAATCAAAATATATTTACCACTATCAGCTAACGTTAATATGTTAGTATATAATTCATCCATTATTTCTCCGTGAAGGTGAACTTCCATACCGGGTAAAATAACCACAGGTATTTCTTTTTCTTCCATTAAGTCGTTTAATATTTGTATAGACTTTTTAACCTCTTTAACATTTTGGGTAAAGACCCCGTTCTGATGATGGGGTGTAGCAATAATATGTGTAATCCCGTTTTTTACTGCATTTTGAAGTAAAAGAATTGCATCCAATTCGGTAGTTGGCCCATCATCAATTCCAGGTAATATATGATTGTGAATATCAATTAGCATAATCTTCACTCCTTAGTAATAATAGGAATTATCTTGGAAGGAACCTTTTGCTTTATTTAAAATTGTTCCGAGAAGTGGTGCTTGTACTTGTTTCAACTGTTCAATAGAATAAAGTGTCTTATCCATCTTTGATGACTCTGAATTAATAACATATAAACAACCATCAATATTTGCAGATATATTCAATGTATCCGCTACTAGTAATGGAGGAGTATCAACAATTATTATGTCAAACCTTTGTTTTAGTACCTCTAACATATGTGTGAATTTCGAAGAAGATAATAATTCCGATGGGTTTGGTGGTGCGGGTCCTGCACTAATAAAAGACAAGTTAGAAATTCCAGTTGTTTGAATGATATCTTCAATACTAGAGATTCCTTCGATATATGAAGTGACACCTATTCTCTTAGGCAACTGAAATAATTTTCTTCCATTCGCTCTTCGTAAATCAGCATCCACATAAATGGTTTTTTTCTGATCCATTGCAAAAATAATACTTAAATTTGCACTGACAAATGATTTACCATCCCCAGACTCTGCGCTGGTAATAAGAAGAGTTTTTGCCTGTTGTTTTGAAAGCATGAACATTAAATTGGCCCGTATTGAACGAAATGTTTCTGTAAAAATATCTTGTGAAGCTAGTTTAGAAATAAGTTTTCCTTCGCCTGAAGGTATTACTCCAATAACTGGTAGTGATAGAGCTTTCTCGGCTTTTTCTTTTGAATCTATTACTGTGAAAAACATTTCTTGGATTAGTATAAATAAATAGCTTATCAAGAACCCTATAATTGCAAAAATGATAAAAAATAAAGTTGGCATTGGTTTTATGGATCTAGTATCTTCACCGACTACTGCTTGACTTAAGATATTGACATTTTCAAGATTCATTAGAGATTTTACTTCTTCTTGAAAAGTTGTTGCTAATGTATTTGCTAATTCAGCTGCCTTCTCAGGAGTTCTTTCCTCAGCTAATACAGTTAATATTTGAGAATCAATTTTAGATTCAATCTTTACTTTTTTATTTAACTCCTCTATCTCATAAGTTTCTTCCATAGAAACATTCACTTTATTTAATATTCTATTACTAGTCATTAAATATTTGTATGTTTCAATAAGACGTAAGTTGGCGTCTATTTCTCCTGTAGAAACTATGTTAGCCGTTGTGAAATTAACAAGAATATCTGTCTTCGCTTCGTACTTTGAGGGAATTGCAAAACTGCTAAAACCACCAATAAGAGATAAATATATAGTTGTTAAAATGATTATCTTTTTTCTCTTTTTGAATAAACTAATAAAATCTTTAATTTCAAAGGATTGCTTCATATTGGCTAATATGCCCCCTTGCATTTTAAAATGATCAATATAGTACGCAAGAGAATTTTCAAATCCATAAAAAATGTAACGTTTTTGATATAATACAAATCAAACTCGATTTTATTACCGTGTGAAATGTCAGCACGTCCATTGACTTGTGCCCAACCTGTCATTCCCGGCTTCATCATTAAACGTTTTTTCTGTAATTCACTGTAACAATTTGTAATCTCAGGAATTTCAGGTCGGGGTCCAATCAAACTCATTTCCCCACGCAATACATTGATGATTTGTGGAAGTTCATCGATACTTGTTTTTCTTAAGAAGGCTCCAATCTTTGTTACTTCTGTATTTTGAGGAGACTTAAATAAAAAATCATCTGGAACACCATATGTCCATGTATAAATTTTAACCATCTTTTTGTCGGTATTTTTCATGGTTCTAAACTTAATAATTTGAAATGGTTGATTTAAATGTCCTGTTCTTGTTTGTTTAAATAACAGAGGCGTTCCCGAAAATATGAGTAAGAGAATCACTATGAATGGATAAAATGGTAAAAACAGAACAAGTAAAAGTAACGATATTATCACATCAAATAAACGTTTACCAAACCGCTCATATAAGATCGAATCATATGTATTAATCAATAAAGTTCGAATTCTTTCCAGATTCTGTCCTCCCTATAATTTTTTTAATATCTTCTTTGATTTAACTTTTGTATTCGTTCATTTCTACTGATTATATTCCTTCACATCGGTCAAAAGAACTGTCTACTTTTGTTGTTTGATGAAATATAGAATTAGAGATTATATGCAAAGTCCAATGCTCATTTAAACAAATTTAAAACAGTAATCCTAATAAAATAAGGTAATGGATCTAGGTTAACTATCGTATATGTATTAGTAAAATTGTCTCATACTTTTATCTATAAAATTAGTCTCTCCCAATATGTATTTAAAAAGAAAAACCGCTGATTTAAATCTCAGCGGTTCGATCATTTGTATCCAAATGTATATCCCTACGTTTCATTTGTACCAAGAATATCGTAGTTAAGCTTAAACTTAATACACCAAATACGACAACCATCCATTGTAAGCCGATTAAATCTAATAATGCACCAGTTGCTAATAAAACAACTTGGAAGATCACTCGTTCTAACATATTTCTGAACGAGAAAAATCGTCCATGAAACGCTTTTGGCATTTGTTTCTGGAAAATAGTCATAGCTGTTGGGAAAAAGCATCCGACTGAAAATCCAAATACGGCAAAGGCAACCACTGATAACACTGGAATATTAGCAAATATTAATATTAACTCCGCAAAACCTATGATAAAGGCGAATACGAATAAAATCGTACTTGTTCTCCATTTCATGCCAATATATTTTACTGCTACTGTTCCGAGCATAAAAGCAATACCTTCAGCTGCATAAATTGCACCTTTAATGGAAGATGAATCTTGCATTTCACTTATGTTTATAACCAATAAGTTAAATGATCCGATGAAGAGCAGTGGAATTAATGTCATGATTAAGGTCATCATGACAGCTGGATAGGATTTTAAGATTGGAAACACTTCCATGAATCCACCTTTACCAGGGGCAGCGACTTTTACTTGAGCCTCTCTTCCCTCCTCCTCTTCAATACGGAGCATAAACGTGAAGATCAACAATCCTGCATAAGCGATGATGGACATGAAATAAAGTGACTGAAGTGACCAATAAACCAACACCACACCAGCTAACGCAGTTCCAATAACTCGAGCCATTGTAGCTACATTCATATGCCAACCATTCATTTGTAATAATTGATCATCTTTGACGACCAAAGGAATGGTTGCTTGTAGAGCCGGGAAATAAAAAGCAGCGGAAAGTTGAATGCTGATCATAAATGCAACCATCCACCAAATAGAACCAGTCCAAATAGCAATTAACATAAAACTAACGCTTACCATCCGTCCAAATCCTGAAATTAATAAAACGTTCTTCTTCTTAGTTTGATCAATGATTTTACCGGCTAATGGTCCAACTAGGATTCCAGCTAATAATCCAATTGCCATAATAACTGATTTTAAGAAATCAGAAGGAATACGTTCTTGCATGAACTCCAAGTTTCCAATGATTCCAGTCCATAACCCAAGCCCTGCAATCATTTCTCCAACTAAAATAATCCATACGTTACGATTTTTCCACATAATTACTCCTTTATACAACAAAGGGAGCTATTATAGCTCCCTAGTTGTACCCTTTCAAGATTCTTGCTTATTTACTTTCCAAACGCGAACTACATCGCCATCTTTATCTGTGTCGATAATAAATGATCCGTTCGAATAACGATCTGATACACGAATTGGTTTTGTATCTACAAATTCGCGTGATCCTTTAGTCGTTTCAATGATGATTTGATCTTGATTTTCTACATAATATACGCCGCTTACTCGGTGTGCATTTGATTTTAATTCACGTAAAACCACAATTCCACGTTTTGCACGTGATCCTGGTTCGAATTCTTTTAGTGACATTTTTTTGACTGCTCCACGATGTGTTACCAGGAAAATGTCTCCTGATGCTTCAGCTGGGATTGTTGCCGCATTCACCACTACGTCGCCATCTTTAAGGTTAATTCCTTTTACGCCACCTGTTTTAATACCGGTGACTGGAACCTCTTGCATATTAAAACGAACAGCATAAGCATTATGAGTCACAATAAAGACATCATCCATAGGGGTTACTAAGTTGATATAGACGACTTCGTCACCTTTTTTCAAATTCATCGTGTTTAATGCACGTGAATAACGTTGCACTTGATAGTCAGCAAGGATTGATCGTTTGATTTGACCTTGTTTCGAAACAGCTAAAATATATAAATCTTCCGTGAAATCAACAATTGGAATCGCTTTTATAATTGTCTCATTCGAATCAAGAGAAATAATACTTGATATATGCTGACCGAGGTCCTTCCAACGTATATCTGGTAGCTCATGAACGGGTTGATAAATATAGTTACCCAAACTAGTAAACAATAATAATTGATGTTGTGTATTCATCGTTGACTCGAATAATAGATAATCTGAATCTTTCATTGCAAAGTCTTTTCCATTTGATGCACTGTAAGAACGAGAGCTTGTGCGCTTAACGTAACCATCTTTCGTTACAGTCACGACTACCTCTTCGCTTGGTATCAATACATCTAATGTTAGTTTGATTTCTTCGATTTGATCTTCAATAATCGATCTTCTCGGTTCTGCAAATTGTTTACGAATTGCTTGTAATTCTTTTTGAATGACTTTTGCTAATTTTGCTTCATTATTCAAAATAGACATTAATTCACTAATCGTATTTTTTAATTCTGCTTCTTCGTTTCTTAAATCCGTTATATCTGTGTTTGTTAAACGGTAAAGTTGAAGAGATACAATTGCTTCAGCTTGTGTTTCAGTAAATGTGAACTTCTGTATTAAATTGTTTTTAGCATCACGTTTGTCTTGAGATGCACGAATGGTTTTAATCACTTCATCTAAAATGGATAAAGCTTTCATTAACCCTTCAACGATATGAATGCGATCTTTTGCTTTTTGTAAATCAAATGCTGATCTTCTTGTTACAACTTCTTTTTGATGACCAATATAGGCATCTAATAATAATGGCAAAGTCATCATCGTTGGACGTCTATTATGAATAGCGATCATATTGAAGTTATAAGCAATTTGTAAATCTGTGTTTTTAAATAGGAATTGAAGGATACCTCTAGCATCTATTTCTTTTTTCAATTCAATGACAATGCGCAAACCAGTTCGATCTGACTCGTCACGAACATCTGCGATACCATCTAATCGTTTATCCAAACGTTGTTCATCAATTTTTTTAATGAGCATCGCTTTATTCACTTCATAAGGTATTTCAGTAATGACAATTTGTTCTTTTCCGCCTTTTAAAGGTTCAATTTCAGCTTTCGAACGGATAATGATTTTGCCTTTACCTGTTTCATATGCTTTTTTAATTCCATCAATGCCTTGAATTGTACCACCTGTTGGGAAATCTGGACCTTTTAAAACAGTCATAAGTTCGTCAACTGTTGCTTCAGGATTGTTCATTCGCATTAAAACTGCATCTAAAACTTCATGTAAAGCATGTGGTGGCATATCCGTCGCATACCCAGCAGAAATCCCAGATGCACCATTGACTAATAAATTCGGGAAACGAGCTGGCAAAACAGTCGGTTCAAGTTCTGAGTCGTCGAAATTTTGGACAAGATCTACAGTTTGTTTTTGAATATCGCGAAGCATTTCTCCAGCGATAGCAGATAAACGAGCTTCTGTATAACGCATAGCTGCAGGTGGATCTCCATCAACAGAACCGTTGTTACCATGCATTTCAATTAACATGTGACGAACTTTCCAATCTTGGCTCATACGTACCATTGCTTCGTAAACAGATGTATCACCATGAGGATGATAATTACCAATTACGTTACCAACCGTTTTAGCTGATTTACGGAATGGTTTTTCGTTCGTATTTCCTTCATGGAACATTGCATATAAAATACGACGTTGTACTGGTTTTAACCCATCACGAGCATCTGGTAATGCACGGTCTTGAATGATGTACTTACTATAACGGCCAAACCGGTCGCCGATGACTTCTTCTAATGGTAAATCTTGATAACGTTCGGTTTGTGTCATTCTGTATCCTCCTCAGCATGAATGAGTTCATTCTCTAAAATATTGCTTTCCTCATCTAAGCCAAAATTAACATTGCTTTCAATCCATCTACGTCTCGGTTCTACTTTATCGCCCATTAAGGTCGTAATTCTTCTTTCAGCGCGTGCATCATCGTCTATTTCAACACGAATTAATGTACGTGTTTCAGGATTCATTGTGGTTTCCCATAATTGAACGGCGTTCATTTCACCTAAACCTTTGTAACGCTGAATCATATATCCTTTTCCAATCTTACGTATGGCTGCATCTAATTCTGCTTCAGTCCACGCATATTGAAGAACTTCCTTCTTACCTACTCCACGGTAAACCTTATATAAAGGCGGTAAGGCGATATAAACCTTGCCAGCTTCAATTAAAGGCTTCATGTAACGGTAAAAGAATGTCAGTAATAATACTTGTATATGAGCACCATCAGTATCTGCATCGGTCATAATCACGATCTTGTCGTATGCGATATCAGGCACAGAAAAATCTGCCCCAACCCCTCCACCGATTGCATGGATGATAGTTGAAATTTCTTCGTTTTTCATAATATCTGCAAGCTTCGCTTTTTCGGTATTAATTACTTTGCCTCGTAAAGGCAAAATAGCTTGGAAACTACGATCTCTACCTTGTTTAGCTGAACCACCAGCAGAGTCTCCTTCTACTAGATATAATTCATTCTTGGCAGCATTTCGCGATTGAGCCGGCGTTAATTTCCCTGAAAGTATAGAAGCAGATTTCTTTGATTTCTTTCCATTACGCGCGTCTTCTCGAGCTCTTCTAGCAGCTTCACGAGCTTGTTGAGCGCGAATAGCTTTTCGTACTAAAGAAGCACTTAATTCTGCATTCTCTTCTAAAACATAAAGAAGTTTTTCAGATACGACAGCATCTACAGCTGCACGAGCTTCACTTGTTCCAAGCTTCCCTTTTGTTTGTCCTTCAAATTGTAGAATCCCTTCAGGAATGCGCACAGAAACAATGGCTGCAACTCCTTCGCGGATATCTGCACCTTCGAGGTTTTTATCTTTTTCTTTTAATAAACTCGTTTTACGAGCATATTCATTAAAAACACGTGTTAAAGCAGCTTTGGCCCCGGTTTCATGTGTTCCGCCATCTCTTGTACGAACATTGTTTACGAATGAAAGAATAGTCTCTGAATACCCATCGTTAAACTGGAATGCGAACTCAACTTCAATATCATCTTGAACACCTTCCACATAAGCCACGGGGTGCAAAACATCTTTTTCTTCGTTTAAATAACCAACAAAAGCTTCAATTCCCGTTTCATAGAAGAAGATATCTTGAGTTCCGTTACGTAAATCATTTAGTTCAATTTTTAGTCCTTTAAGTAAGAAAGCTGACTCGCGTAAACGCTCGCAAATAGTATCGTAATTATATTTTGTTACCGAAAAAATCGTTGGATCCGGTAAAAAATGAATGGAAGTACCCGTTTCTTTAGTTGAACCTATATGTTCAAGTGTTGTCACTGGGTGACCACCATTTTCAAAACGTTGACGATATTTTTTTCCATCGCGATGAATCGTTACTTCTAAATATGTAGATAGTGCATTTACGACTGAAGCACCTACTCCGTGTAAGCCTCCACTCGTTTTGTAACCACCTTGTCCAAATTTACCACCAGCATGAAGTACAGTGAAAATTACTTCTGGTGTTGGTTTTCCGGTTTTATGCATTCCTGTAGGCATACCACGTCCAAAATCACGAACACTGATACTTTGATCTTCGTGAATATTGACAATAATGTGGTGACCGTAGCCAGCTAGTGTTTCATCCACTGAATTGTCTACAATTTCATACACTAAATGGTGTAAACCTCGTGCATCAGTAGAGCCAATATACATTCCTGGACGTTTTCTAACGGCTTCAAGGCCTTCGAGCACTTGAATTGCATCGTCATTATAAGCTGATATTGATTGATTTTTCGTCAAATGGTTCTCCTCCAAAAAACAAACAGATGTTTTCATTGTATAGAATGAATGCCGTATTTGCAATGACTCTAGCAGTATATTACAAGAATAGTAAGTTGAATCTAATAGAATATTAATATAAGATAAAGCGTTGTGACAAGACAGTACAAATGATAAACTAGTTGTAAGTATTAAGAGTAAGTACTAATTTTAAAGGGGCATTTTATGAATACTGTAATTATATTAGTTATCGCGTACTTATTAGGATCAATTCCATCAGCTTTATGGGTTGGAAAACTTATTTATAAAACAGATATTCGAGAACATGGAAGTGGGAACTTAGGCGGAACAAATACGTTTCGTACGTTAGGAGTCAAAGCCGGTTTAATCGTTTCCATTTTAGACATCCTAAAAGGGACAGCAGCTACTCTTTTACCTCTTCTGCCATTCTTTTCGAATACAGATGTACACCCTCTTATACTAGGTGTGTTAGCAGTTATAGGGCATATGTTTCCGATCTTTGCACAATTTAAAGGTGGAAAAGCTGTCGCGACTTCTGGTGGTGTTCTTCTTGCATATCACTGGCCGTTATTTGTCATAATGTTGGCAGGATTCTTTATCGTATTAAAACTAACAAAAATGGTTTCTTTGACTTCTATGATTCTCGCTATGCTTGGCCTACTTTATACAATTTTATACAACATTTTTTATAGAGTGGATATACCCCTGCTAATTGTTATTATTTTATTAGCGACGTTTATCTTGTATCGTCATCGAGCAAATATGACAAGGATTAAAGCAGGAACCGAGCCAAAAGTGAAGTGGATATAATACAATAGACCATGAAAGGCTGGTGTTCAAATGAAAATCATCATTTCAGACGATGCTATGAGTTGGTTTAAAGAAGAAATGGAAACAAAAAAAGGCGAACATATTCGTTTTTACGCACGCTATGGTGGTTCAAGTTCATTGCACGCTGGATTCTCCTTAGGTGTTACGAAAGAAGAACCAATGGAGATTTCAGTCGAGCTAATGGAAGACGACATCCACTTTTATATCGAAGAACATGATGAATGGTATTTTGACGGTCACGATCTTCATGTGGATATCGATCCTAAGTCAAAAGAACTTACCTACTCATATAAAAAATGAATCCAAAAACCACTATGTTTTGATACATAGTGGTTTTCTTCTTCACGCAAAACGTTTAAGTTGATTTAACATGCCTTCATTACTCAAAATACTCTCTTGATAATGTCCAAATAAATCATAATGTGGATAGCCTTCTTTAAAATCAATCCACTCTGGCTTTAATCCATATTGTTTACCCCACTGAATCAACCTGTCAACATCTGAGCAACCAACTTTTGTTACAGTTTTACAGCCTGGAAATCGCTCATCTAACCAATAATGAGTAAGAAATGAAATTTCCCCTCGACTAACTGATTCCTTCCATGACATTAACTCTTGACGTTTGATTCCAAAAGCCATTAATTTTTCACCCTTGCAATTTCACAATATTTTACGTCCCAAGAGGGATCTACTTTTTTAAGCGGAACGGGTCTAAATGATTCTTTTTTCACTAAGACATGTTCTGACTTAGCTGTTGCTGCTACTGTTCCATCTTTATGTAAAATCTCATAACCATAACTTGTTCGCAATTTTCCATGTGATTCAACCCAAGTACGAACAATGGCCGTCTGTCCATACTTTAAGGATGCCTTATACTGGATACTTAAATCAATTACTGGTGATAAATAGCCTTTACTTTCGAGTCCTGCATACGTATAACCTAAATCTTCTATCAGATTGGTACGACCAATTTCCATCCAAACTAAATAATTTGCATGATACACTACGCCCATCTGATCTGTTTCTGCATAACGAACTTCTACTTCTTTTTCGCTTATAAACATAAATAAGTCACCTCAATGTCTATTATACAAAAACTAAATAGAAATAGCGTTACCGGTGATTTACATCATAATACCGCCGTCTATATGAAGAACATGACCTGTGATATAATCAGCTTCATTTGAAGCTAAAAACAAATAAGCATTTGCGACATCTTCAGGTTGCCCAAGTCGTTGTAGCGAAACAGCGGTAGCCATCTTCTCAAGCATCGCTTGAGGAATCTTTGCAACCATACTTGTTGAAATGAATCCTGGTGCAACCGCATTTACTTGGATTCCTTTTCGACCAAACTCTTTTGCCCACGATTTAGTCATCCCAATTACAGCCGCCTTAGATGCAGCATAGTTTGTTTGACCCACGTTTCCATAAACACCTGTCACCGATGATGTATTTATAATTTTACCGCTAGATTTTTCAATGAAATGAGGAACAACAGCCTGGGTACAATTAAATACACCATTAATATTTACGTCTAATACACGTTGGAAATCAGACGGTTCCATTTTAAGTAGCATGGAATCTCTCGTAATGCCAGCATTATTAATGAGAATATCAATTGTGCCATATGTTTTTATTGTGTTAGAAACAAGTAAATCTACACTCATTCGATCAGCAACGTCAACTTTTAAAAACGTAACTTCATACCCTAATTCTCTCAACGATTTCTCTTGTATTTTGCCAGTCTGTTCATCAAAGTCTGCCATGATAACTTTGGCACCTTCAGCAACGAATTTTTTGCAAGCCGCAAATCCAATACCATTTGCGCCACCAGTAATGATGGCTACCTTATCTTTTAATCTCATCTCATACACCCCTAATTTATTAAAAATCTTTGATTTAACTAAAGTGTATCATAGGAAGAATGCTAATTGAATGACTATTCATTTAATTTAACTTTATTAAAAAAAATCAAAAAACCATCTATCAGGAGATGGTTTTCAAGGTAGCTTTATAGTTCTGCAGCGTATTTGTTCAGTTCTTTACTCATTTCTTCGATTTGATCAATAAAGACAGAAATTTCTTCTGTAGAAACAGCTTGTTCACGTCCAACGGAAACAACTTTTTCCACTGACAATGTAATTTCAGTCATAGATCGTTTGATGTTTTCAAGCGTAGTTTGAATTTTTTCAGTTGAAGAGACAGTTTCTTTCGACAGTTTTCGTATTTCATCAGCAACGATACCGAATCCACGTCCCATATCTCCTGCTCTTGCAGCTTCAATTGCTGCATTAAGACCTAATAGATTCGTTTGATTAGCTATATTTTTAATAAAACTAATAACTTCATCTGTTTGTTTCATTTCTGATGAAGTATTATTTGATTGCTCAAGAAGATTTGAGGTAATGGCACTTAGACCTTCTGCCCCTTTGGCAATATCCGTTACACGTTCGTTTGCTTTTTCAATAAATTCAACAATTTGATCAGAAATCCTACGTAATTCCTGTTCGTTTTGTTTTTGAAGTTGAATTGCGATTGCGCCAATAACCATGTTGCCATCTGTAATTGGAGTTGCTAATCCTGTAAAGGGAATACCAAAGAATTCAGCCGGTACTTGTGCTTCTATTACTTTATTTTCTGAAATGCATTCAGCTAAAGGCTCAAGCGGATTAATTTTCAAACCTTTTATTGCCCCAATATCAATTTTTTTACCTGGATAATAAGCTAACCATTCCTCGGTATTGGTAATACCGATTCCAATGTCAGGCAACATCTTGTGAATAACCGGTATTACTTGTAAAAAAGACTCTAATTTCGTTTCAAGTTTTTGTTCAACAGTACTTAGATGATTATCTAACATAATAAGGTGACCTCTTCCTAGTAAGAAAACTTTTATAATTCTATATTATCAGTATAGGACAATCTATGTATATAAGCAGATGTGTTGAAAGTTCTATAAATCTACTGTTTATTTAACTCAGTTTATTATTTGCATAGAAAAAGGCTGCCCATTAGGACAACCGACTCCAAGCTTTAATTCTTTAATTTATTCCTTTCAAATTCCCTATAAAAAATCAATCAATCTTTTTTTATCAATTTTTCCAACATGTGTTTTAGGTAGTTCGGCCACAACAACAAATCTCTTTGGTATTTTATAACCTGCTATATACTGCCGACAATGTTCAATCAACTGTTTTTCATCATAAGAATTTGGATGTTTTAGAGCAATAAAAGCTGTAACCATTTCACCCCATTTTGTATCCTTTAATCCGATAACAGCTACTTCTTTAATCATATTACTCTCAATTAAGCAATGCTCGACTTCCAGTGGGTATACATTTTCCCCACCTGTTAAAATCATGTCTTTTTTTCTTCCTACAATATAATAGTCGCCATCAACATCCATCTTTGCAAGATCACCTGTCTTTAACCATTCTCTGTGCATGGCTGCATTAGTTTCTTCATCATTTCTCCAATAGCCAGTGAAAACATGGTTTCCGCGAATCCAAAGTTCTCCTACTTCATTAATCGCACATGGAAGACCGGTATCTGATACGATTACCACGTCCACAAACTGCATACTCTTACCTACAGAACCTTTTTTTATTTTTGCTAATTCTACATCTATGAAAAAATTGTTTGGTCCCGCTTCGGAAAGTCCATAACCTTCTTTAAATGGTAACCCTCTTGACAAAAACTTTTCATATATCTTAATGGGACAAGGTGCACCCCCCGAGAGAAATGCACGAACATTAGGAAATTCACTAGTATTAAATGTCTTAGTTTGAATCATTTCTTGGTACATAGTAGGGACAAATAATGAAATCGTCGCTTTCCATTCTATTATTTCTCTAAGAGCTTGTTCTGCATCAAAACGATGCCCAACAACTACTGTTCCACCTGCCATTAATATAGGAATTGACAAGGCATTAAGGCCGCCCGTATGAAATAGCGGCATATAGGTAACTGTGCAATCAGAATCAGAAAGGCCCCAACTTACAATTGTATTTAAGGCATTCCAATTCACATTGTTATAAGAGAGCTGTACTCCCTTTGACTTACCCGTCGTTCCGCCAGTGTAAATAATCATCCATGGCGAATCAACTGAAATAGACGAGTCGTATTGCAGAGCAGCAGATAATTTGTTTTTCGTCAAAGAAGTTTGTCGATTAAGGACATTCTCTTCAACTAATAATGCGTGTGCTATATGTGTATATGTATTATCCGTTATTAAAAGTGTTGGTTCACAATTGCTTATAATTTCTGTGAGTTCGTTCGTAGTTAACCTGAAATTTAAAGGTACATATATATAACCTTTTAACCCGCATGCAAATAAAATGGCTATCAATTCTGGATGGTTAGCTGCTAGAATGGCAACTCTGTCACCCTTTTGCAGTTTTTTATTTGACAACCGAATTACCCATTCATTAATTAGAACAGCAAATTGCGCATACGACCATTGTTGACCACTATCGATATCAACACAAGCAAGTTTTGCCGGCGCCATTTGTGCACGTTTTAGAAACCAGGTTTGATCGTTATACATTCGTACGCTTCCTTTCTTACATCATGATTCCCCCGTCAACATGAAGAACATGGCCATTTACGTAATCAGATTCAGATGATGCTAAAAATAAATAAGCATTCGCAATATCTTTTGGCACACCTAATCGTTGTAAGGCAACAATGGACTTCATTTGTTCAATAATATTCTCTGGCATTTTCTCCACCATTGCTGTCCTTGTAAAGCCAGGTGCCACTGCATTGACATTTATCCCTTTACGACCTAATTCTTTCGCCCATGATTTAGTCATTCCGATAACTGCAGCTTTAGAAGCTGCATAATTTGTTTGCCCCACATTCCCGTAAACACCACTAACTGAAGAAGTGTTGATAATCTTCCCTTTTCCTTTAGAAATCAAATGGGGAAGAGCGCTTTGCGTACAGTTAAAGACACCCGTCAGGTTGACATCTAATACTTGTTGGAAGTTTGAAGGTTCCATTTTAGCTAACATTGCATCTCGTGTAATGCCCGCATTATTAATTAAAATGTCAATTCCACCATAGGTTTCAACCGTACGATCAATTAATTGCTGGACACTCTCTCGATTTGCAACATCCACATGAATAAATGTTACGTCGTAGCCTGAATCTCTAAGTTTGCTAGCTGCATCTATTCCCGTAGCTTCATCATAATCAGCTAGAACGACTTTTGCTCCTTCTTCTGCAAAACGCTCAACAGCCGCATAACCTATTCCATTAGCGCCCCCTGTAATGATGGCAACTTGATTGTGTAAACGCATGGTTTTGTCTCCTATCCTAAAAATTCTTCTATATGTTTTGTTAATTGTGGAAGATCATCTATTAATGGTGAATGACCACTATTTAATAAAGGTAAATACGTCGCATTATCTCCAAGATCCTCTACGATTTCTTGTGTCATTTGTTCTGAAACGACATAATCCCGATCACCTCGTAAAATGAGTACTGGGATTGAAATGTCTTTTGCTTGGTTCGTCCCCTTAGTGACGCCATTATGCGTTCCACTCATATTGAAACTATTTAAAGAGTAGTAAACGTCAGCTAGATTTCGTTGTGTTAACATATCTGTAACATACTTTTCGTATTGATCTTCTTTTGGTTGATTGTGTGTATAAATCAACGCGTTCCATACTGCTTTTAGGCCTTCACGGTTTTTCGAATCATATAAGCTTTGGATAGCTTTCGTTTTGCCCGAATCTTCTTCTACTTGTTCAATGGTTTGTAGTCGTGTTTGTAAATCTGGTGTCCCATCTGCATTTGTTCCGTAGAAAGGGTAACCTCGTGTAGAAGCTGACGCTAGAAGTACCAACTTTTCACAGCGATTAGGGTAATCAGCAACAAATTGCATGCAAACTGCACCACCAGTAGACCAACCCACTAAATGGAATGTCTCTAAGCCTAGTGCATCAACAAATCCTCTTAAGTCATTAGAGAAATCAGAAATTCCTTGTACGCGATTATGATAACTCGATCCTCCGAATCCTCTTAAATCAAGTGCATATATTTTGTATTTTGAATCTAATTGTTCGATTAAAACGTCCCAGTGTTTAGAAGATGTCATATTCCCATGGACAAGTACAATAACTTGGTCACCACCGTAACGTTCGCGATATGATATTGTTTCACCGTTATCAAGTAATATTTTTTGCATACTATTGAAAGCCTCCTATTCAGAACCCCATTTAATGGTCGTAGCACCCCATGCATATCCAATACCAGCACTTACTAAGACAACAATGTCCCCTTTTTTCAATTTGCCTTGTTGCTCTGCAAGTTGTAAAGAAATGATTTGATCCATTTGACCGATATGTCCATATTCATGTAAATAAATAGACTGTTCTTCAGATAATCCGAGTTCATTTAATACATAGTCATGTGCTGATTTTTTCATATGAAGAATCGCCAAGAATGAAATATCATGTTCTGTATATCCACTTTTCGACAAAGAATGTCGAATGACTTTTAAAAAGTTTTGCATAGATTTTTGTTCCAGTCTTTTTTTCATTCCCTCAGGATCTAACACATCTAATTTATATGCTCCAGACATTAATAATTCTTGTGTTAAAGGAGTTTTAGTTCCTCCTACCGGGACCACTACATCTTCAGAAAATGAGCCGTCTGTCATGAGGTCCGATTCTAGAAGAGCGTTGACATCATGGTTTTTTTTCAAAATCATAGCAGCACCACCCGCTCCAAGGTTAAACATGAAACGAGTACGTTCATTTTTATAATCGATAAAATCACTGTTTCGATACCCACCTGCTAAAAGTACAGTTTCAATCGAGTCGTCCGATAGCATTAAGCTTTTAGCAAGTTTTAAAGCTAAAATTGTGGTGCCACAACGAAGGGCTATATCAAATCCCCAAGCATGATAAGCACCAATCTCTTCTTGTGTTTTAATGGCAGCGGTCCATAATGGATATTCTTTATGCTCTTCTCCGATATAAATCACACAATCAATTGATTTGGGATCAACCTGACCTCGTTTCAATGCATCTTGAGCTGCCCATATACCCATTTGGACAGTGTGATCATTTGGACCTGGGATTGGCTTTTTTGTAATGCCCATTTTATCTTTTACAACATGTAAGGGAACGTTAGATGCAGCAGCAATTTCTTCTGCTGACATTGAGTGGGAGGGTATGTACACACCGGTACTGACAATTCCAATAGGCATCATAACCCCGCCGATCTTGAGTTATTCTCTTTACCGTTTGTTTTTTTCTTTTTGCTAAACCATTTTCTAAAAGTCCCAACAATACCAGAAGGGAAGAAAATAACGGCCAAAATGTAGATGATACCAAAGAAGATAATCCAGCGTTCAAAAATCGGGTAATCCTTCGCAAGTCCTGATAAGTAATGCTGAGACAACTCGATAACGCCAGCCCCTATTATAGGACCAATCAACGTACCCACGCCTCCAATAATGGTCATAAGTAAGGCGTCCAGTGTGATATCCATCGTCAAGACACTGGTATTAACAAACCGTAAGCTTATGGCATAAAATGCTCCTGCTAAACTAGCAACAACACCTGCCACAACAGATGCAATTACTTTGTAATGAAGCGTATTGTATCCTAATGATTTGGTTCGTTGTTCATTTTCTCTTACTGCTACTAAGACGTGACCAAGTGGTGATTGTACAAATCTTCTTAGTAAAATGTAAACCACAATCAAACAGACAAGTACAACCAAATAAAACATGATTCGATCTTTAAAAAACTCTGGAGCACGGAACGTAAACCCATCATTACCTGATGTCAAACTACGCCATTTTTCAGCAAGTACTAAAAATAGCCCGGATAGAGCTAGTGTTAGCATGGCGAAGAAGTGACTCTTCAAACGTAAAGTCATAAGCCCAACAAGGAAGCTAATTATTCCTGCAATGATCATCCCTGTAGCTATAGATAAAATAAATACACTAATTGTAGGGTCCATACGATCTAACATAACTGCTGTCGTATACGCGCCAATACCGAAAAACATTGCGTGACCAAACGATACAATACCTGTATATCCTAGTAAAATATCATAACTCATTGCTAATATTGAAAAAATAAAAATTTGTGTTAAAAGAATCGTCCAACTCCTTGAGTTTATAACAAAAGGGAAGATGAACAACGCAATGACAATGATTGTGAGAAAGATATTGTTCCATTGATATTTAGTAGTCATCTCTTCACCCCTTTACTCTAAATAAACCTTGCGGACGGAAAACGAGTACAATTGCCATGATCATCATATTTACTGCTAACGATAAGGATGGTACATAGTAAGCCATATAACTACCTGTTATCCCTACAATAATAGCGGCTAACAAGGATCCTGGAAAACTGCCCATTCCGCCAATTACAACAACAATGAAACCTAGAATCGCAAACTCCATTCCCATCTCTGCGTAAATGACTCCTGAATAAGGTGCCATTAATGCGCCTCCGAGTGCTGCCAGTGCCGCACCTGCGATAAACACATATAGGAAAACGTTTTTAATATTAATCCCAAGTGCTTGAACCATTTCTTTATTCATAACTCCTGCACGTACAATTAAACCAATTTTAGTTTTCTTAAGGATATATTGAAAAATTCCAAATACAAGAAAGCCCATAATGATAATGAAAACTCGGTACTTAATGATAATGACGTCTCCGACTTCCCAACTACCAGATAAAAACTCGGGTGTCCTAGCAGCTATCTGATTGGGACCAAATACCACTTTCAACATTTCAGTTAGGACAAGCATAAATCCGAGTGTAATTAAAATCTGTTGGACATGGTTACCATATACGGGTGTGATAATTAATTTCTCCGTAATAAACCCTAAGATTATCCCTGTTAAAATAGCTCCTAAAATCGCGAGTACAAAGCTATCCGTTAGTGCATAAAACCAAACAGAAGCATAGGCACCCCAAGCAAATAAACCACCATGCGCGAAATTAAGAACGTCCATCAAACCAAAGATTAACGTTAAACCAGCTGCTAAAAGGAAGATTAACATGCCAGTTGCTAGCCCATTTATCGTTAAATTCATGAGTAGTTCCATGACTGTCCCTCCTTATCCAATTCCTAAATATTTTCGTTTCAATTGTTCATCGTGAATTAATTCTTGCATCCGTCCTGCTTGAACTGTTTCACCATCATCTATAAGTGTGTATGTATCTCCAATTCGACTTGCCATCATAAAGTTCTGTTCGACCAATACGATTGTCGTATGTTTTTTCATATCAACAATGGCTTCCATTACTTTTTCAATGACAATAGGTGCAAGCCCTTTTGAAGGTTCATCAATTAATAACAGCTGACTATTTCCGACGAATGCTCGAGCCATCGCTAGCATTTGTTTTTGTCCCCCTGAAAGATGACCACCATCTTTTTTCCAAAACTTTTTGAGATCAGGAAACAAATTAAGTACGTAATCTTGCTTAGCTAAAGTTTCTTCATCGTCTTTTCGCATCGCCACTTTCATGTTTTCTTCTACGGTTAATGAACCAAAAATCCCCTGGTCCTCAGGAACATAGCCAATTCCTTTGTTGGCAATTCCATAAGTAGGTTTTTTCGTAATGTCTTCTCCTTTAAACAGAACACTACCTTTTGAAGCTGGAGTTAATCCTAAAATAGTTTTAAGTGTGGTTGTTTTTCCAGCACCATTACGCCCGAGAAGCACACTAACTTCTCCCTCTTTTGCTTCGAATGTTATCCCCTGTAAAATATGATATTGATTGATAAACGTATGGACCCCTTCAACTTTTAACAGTGTGGTCATCATAAGAACCTCCTAAATAAGCATTTTGAACGGTTTCGTTTTGCATGATTTCTTCTGGGGTTCCATCTGCCAATAGCTCTCCGTTGAACATAACCATAATAGAGTCTGACAAATCTAATATCATATCCATCTTGTGTTCGATTAGTAGAATCGTTTTATTACCTTCTTCTTTAATCCTTTTGATTACGGCTAATATAGCTGGCACTTCTTCTAGTGACATACCAGCAGTAGGTTCATCTAATAACAGGACATCCGTATCTAAAGCTAATAACATCGCAATTTCTAATTTTCGTTTTTCACCGTGTGATAACTGACTAGCGGCAATATGTTTTTTGGAAACTAATAAAACCAGTTCAAGCAGTTCCTCTGCTTTATGAATGAGGTTTGGATACTTCAGTACGTGATGAATCATTTGATAACGAATTTTCTCTTTGGATTGGACAGCTAAACGAACGTTTTCTAATACTGTTAGATTTGGAAATACGTTGGTAATTTGAAATGAGCGGCCTAATCCTCTTCTTGTTCGTTCAACAGGTGATAAGCGGGACATATCTTCATTTTTAAAATAAACTTTTCCTTCAGAAGGTTTTAATTCTCCACTAATTAAATTAAAAAATGTTGTCTTTCCTGCTCCATTTGGACCTATAATCGATTTGAAATGGTTTTTTGGCATTTCAAAATTCATTTGATTAACTGCTGTATGGCCACCAAATTTGATGGATAAGTTTTCAGTTCTTAAAATTGGAGTCATCGATTTCACCCTTTCTTCTGTCTCTCTCCACATTCAAGAAACGTTCTTAAGCATGGAGAGAGACAGACCTGTTTTCACAGGCCGTCTCACTCTTTATTAGTTTTGGATTGGCGGTTCTGTTTCTGAAGGTGATAATTCTCGAATTAGCACGGGAACAGGATAATCAAAACCAGCTAATTTTTCTAATTTAACAGAGTACATAGTTTGTAAAGCTTGATGATCTTCGGCACGGAATGTCATTTTTCCTTTTGGTGTTTCAAATGACATACCTTCCATAACTCCGATTAATTCATTACCATCTGCATTTCCTTCTGATTTTTTCAATGCTTCTATGATCGAAATGGCAGCTGTCATGCCTCCTGGTGTGAATAAGTCAGGCACTTCCCCGCCATATTTTTCTTTATGCTTCTCTACTAACCAATCATTCACATCATTATCTGGTAATGTGTGATAGTAAACTGAGAAGCCTTCCATTCCCACTAAAGCCTCCATAGTAGTTAAAGCTGGAATATCAGGAGCACCAGTTGAGATTTTGATACCTTTGTCTTGAAGTTTCAAATCTGCAATTTGATTCCAAGGTGAGTTTGCACCCGCCCATACAACGAACAAGTAATCCGGTTTCGCTTCAATAACTTTTTGTAAGTTTGAAGTGAAGTCTGTTGCTGCTGGATCTGCATATTCTTCTAAAACGATTTCAGCACCTAACTCTTCTGCTGCTTTCTTAAATGCTGCAATCCCGTCTCTTCCAAATGAATAGTCTGGAGCAAACGTGGCAATTTTAACGCCAGGCTTAGCAATTGCTGCTGCACCTGCTACAGCATCCTGAGACGAGTTACGTGAAGTACGGAAAATGTATTTGTTAAACTCAGCACCTGTAATACTGTCTGCAACTGCAGGTTCAACAACCATAATTTTTTCATATTCTTCTGCTAATGGTAGGACAGCGAGTGTATCACCTGAACTAGAAGACCCTACTAGGAAATCCACTTCATCTTCTTCGAGTAATTTTGTTGCTTTTTGTACAGCAACTTCTGGTTTTGTTTCTGTATCTTCATAAATGATTTCGATCTTTTTCCCAGCTACCTCCATCGTGCCTTCAGTAGCATATTCAATACCTAATTCAAAACCTTGCTGTGTTTGTTTACCATAAGATTCAAGTGCACCAGTTAACGATGCTAAGACCCCAATTTTAATTGTTCCGCCTTCTTCTGTTTTATTGTCTCCACTTACTGGAACTTTAGTTGTATCCGTGTTACTACAAGCGGTACTAAAAACCAGGACAAAAATTAATGCTAAAAATAACCATGACTTTCTTTTCATGAAAATCCCCTTCCCCTATTTCGCTTTTGTAAGCGTTTTCTTGCTAGTGTTTATTTTATAGAATAGTAGTTACAAAAGAGTTACACGACGAGAAAAGCGCAAAGTGCCTTCTAAACCGACACCGACGCTGGAAAGATCGATTCGAAATCTTGCTTTCGCAAGATGGGGAGGAAGGCGAAGTGCGGGACATCGTGTCCCAACGCCTTCATGACTCGCATCGTGCGAGCCCAAGCTTAGGTGCGAGCTTGCGATTGGAGCACTCTTTACTTTCTAGTCTTATAAAAAAAGGAATAAGTTTTTTTAGCTGTTAAAGAACAATAACTCTGCTTCGATCTTTCTCGAAACAGAGTTATGAATAGCCCATCGTTATAAGTTCATACATTTGTTCAGTTGTTTCCATCGGAGATAATTCAAACTCTTCCATCAACATTTTCACACACCTCTCATACCACATAATAGCCAATGACCGATTATGTTTCTGATCGTGTGCATACATTAACAATCGGTATGCTTCTTCCCATGTATTGTCAATTCTGAGTAACTTTTCAGACCAGTATATCGTTTGATCGAATTGCTGAAGGCGAGTAGAATTTTGCGCTAACTTTTCAATGATTTGTAGATAGGTGTGATGAAAATGATCTCTTTCAAACTGAAACCAATCGCAAAGTGATTGATCAAGATAGAAAGCACCTTTATATAGCGAGACAGCTGATTTTAATAACTCGATAGCTTGCTGAGGATTCCGTTCCTCTAAACCCTGTGATGCCAATTGTTGAAACTTCTGAACATCACTAACCATAGCTGCCTTTGGGTGAATTCTGTACATCGTCTGCTTTCGTATTATGAAGTAGGATTCAGCTCGAGGCGGCCGTTCAGGTTCCAATACATTGAATAGGGCGTTCAGTGCTACTTTAAAATCCCGATTGGCTGTCTTTTCATCTTGGTTTTCAAATAATTCACGGATAAGTTCATCTTTTGGTACAAATCGCTCTCTGTGTATAAACAAATAGACAAATAAATCTTTAGCCTTTTCTCTTTGCCACTTACGATCATCCACTTCATTTAAACCCAGTTTAATAGAAATTGGACCTAATAAGTTGATGTGTAACGTATAACCTGGATACGAAACAGTGTGTACTATCTGTAAATGTTGGCTAATTTGTCTAAGCATTTCATCCTCATGATCAACTTTTACTGCACGCTGGATTAATGGATAAAACTGTTGCAAATCAAATGGGCCATAAAGCGTTAATTTTTCAATGAAAAATGTATACTGCTCTTCGACTATTAATCTAGCGAATATCTTAATCTCTTCAATGAAGATATTTTCATCACTGCTATTATAAGTGCAAACACTTAACCAAAATGACGACACCATTAACCCAAAAGAATCGCCGCATAAAGAAAAATCATGTTGTGCTTGTCTAGCAAATGGTATGGCTTTTTCAAACTCGTTCGATGAACAATAAATAATCGCAAGACCAATTTTTATATAAGCAGAAAACCAAGAATCGTGCACAATTTCCGTTTCTCTCAATCCTTTTTCCGCTAGGACTTGTGCATCGTAATAATAGCCTTGCTTCGCTTTTAAAAGAGCAAGTCCTAAATAAGGTTCTGCTTTTCCTCGAGAAACATTCATTTGGTCCATTTTTTCAATAGCTTGAAGGTACATACGCTCAGGAGAATCCCAAAAATGATCACCATCCACACTTTCCGCATGACCTTTACGAATCAATCCGACTGCTTCTACGAAGCCAGATTTTTCACGGATTCCACTTTCAATTCCTTTTGTTGCATAATAACTGGCATGGGATAATTCCCCGACCATTGCGTTTAGAAGTGCTAGCAATACTGCAGTTTCTCTATGAGAATCGGGTACTAGATCTTCTTCTCGAATGCGGTTTTCTAATAATTGTAATGAAGCCGATAGTTTTCCCATTCTTAATAATATTCGTGCATCTAAATTTCCATCTGTTAATAAATCCTTCGGTAATTGTTCAACTTCAATAAAAGCTTTTGCTTCTCTTGTTTTACCTAAATTAACGAGGTTTTCTGCAAATTGCCGCTTTAAATTATACATATCTGTATTAGACATGTTAGTCGTTTGATTAGCAAAGGCTATTGCGTTAGCTAAATGTGGATCTGCAAGACCCGGTTGAATTGTGTCTAAATAAATATGTGCTAGCCCTGCATGTGCGTAACTCATATAATAAGAATCTTCTTTAGAAGTCGCGAGATGTAAACATTTTTGATACGCTTGTTTTGATTTTTCATAATAAGCGCGATAACGATTAGCTTCTCCTTCAAAATAATATAACGCAGGATACTCCTCAAAATAACTGATCGGGATTTCTTTTAAACTTTCCATAATTAAATCGAATTGTCCAAGTTTCAATAATCTGGGTGCAGTTTTCATTACAATTTGGCTAATAAAATGGGAATCTTCACTTTGGAGTGCCTGATATATGGAGTGAATAGAGTCGCCATTTTCCCAGAAATGAGTAGCGGCTATTTGATGTGCTTGTTGATATTCTTGATAGTTTGTCTGTTTCCATTTGGTCATTAAGTATTGTTGAAATAATGCATGATAACGATAGACCGAATCTTCCCCTAGTTGTTGAATGAAACCATGATGGCTACGGAAGCGTTGCAAGAATACTCCAGCCTCTTCACCATAAAATGTCTGGATAAATTCTTGAGAGAATGTTGGGAAAATCGAGAATTGTAAGAGCCACTTCTGCTCCACCTCTTTGTATCTCGTAAATACTTCTTCTGAAAGATAGTGAAATAAATCTTCTAATGCGGGTTTAAGTGAAACATCAAATGTACTGTTTTCACTCGCGGATTGCATCGCAATTAATTGGATGGCAATTGCCCAACCTTCTGTTATTTCTAATATTCTCTTGGTCTCGTTTTCAGTAAGACTTCGATGGAAATAATCTTCAAAATACACGAGTATTTCTTCTTCAGTAAAAACGAGGTCATGTTCATTGACCTCAAGTAATTGCCCATTCATTTTCAATTTTAGTAGTTGGGCCCATCTTGGTTTTGTCCTTGAAATTAGAACAATATGAATATAAGGTGGACAATGTTCTAATATCCGTTCCATCATAAAGTTTATTGAGAAGACATGATCAATTAAATGATAGTCATCAATGACAATCACAAAAGGTTCGGCAATATGATCTAGCTCATTTACAAACCAAGCATGCCAGGCAATTAATTCTTTCTCACTTGGAAATGCTGGTTGAAACGACCAATCTTTATTAAACTTCTGACCGAAACTAGGAACAATCCTTTGTATACTACCAATTAAATAACGTAAGAACGGTGCTAAATCATCATCTTCTTTAGAAACGGTGTACCACGAACAATGAATTCGGCTATCTGTTAGATATTGTGCTACAGCAGAGCTTTTACCGTACCCGGCCCCGCCAGAAATTAGTGTACATTTTTTTAATGTTATTTGTTTGAATGTTCGCGTTAAAGAAGCCCGTCTCATAAAGGTTTCACTTGCCACGGGTGGAAGGAGTTTAGATTTGAGTAAAGGTAGGTCCATATACTTCCCTCGCTAACATACTTTCTTCCTAAAAGTGTATCATAGCAATGTTCTAAATTGAATGAGTATTCCAAATAAAAGAAATTCTATTCGGAATCAAAATTGACGTATAAACTCTTATTTCATTACATGTTTTACAAGTGAAGAAAATACCTACTTATTTCTGTTTATAGGATAAATCTTTTTAATGTAGTGACTGATGGAGTGTTACTGCCTTAATTTGCGCTGGCCCAAATGTTTAAATCCTCTACTAGAACCCAAAATCTATCAAAACTGCTTCATCTAACATGTGTATTTTAAAATTAAAAAACTGCAGACAAACTTGAATTACTCAAGTTTATCTACAGTCTTCTTTTTATATATGTTTTAGTTTTTTAATTTGTCGCGAAGTACCATTGGTAAAATACCACCATGACGGTAGTAATCAACTTCTACTTCTGAATCGAAACGAGCTAATACATCGAATTCTGTAACAGAACCGTCAGCTGATTTAGCCGTTACTTTTAGAATATCACGAGGTTTTACGCCTTCAGCAATATTTACGCTGATTTCTTCTTTACCTGTTAAGCCAAGTGATTCTGCGTTTTGACCTGGTAAGTATTGAAGTGGTAAAACACCCATCATTACTAGGTTAGAACGGTGAATACGTTCATAGCTTTCAGCAATTACTGTTTTAATACCAAGAAGGTTTGTTCCTTTAGCTGCCCAGTCACGTGAAGATCCCATTCCGTAATCTTTACCTGCTAAAACAACTAATCCAGTTCCGTCTTCTTGATATTTCATCGCAGCGTCATAAATTGCCATGATTTCGCCGTTTGGCCAGTAAGTTGTATATCCACCTTCTGTGCCTGCTGCGATTTGGTTACGGATACGAATGTTAGCGAAAGTACCACGCATCATAACTTCATGACTACCGCGACGTGAACCATAAGAATTGAAGTTACGAACTTCTACTCCACGCTCACGTAAGTACTTACCTGCTGGCGTGTCTTTACCAATTGCACCAGCTGGTGAAATATGGTCAGTCGTAATTGAATCTCCAAATTTCGCAACTACTCGAAGACCTGCAAGCGTTTGAATATCATTAGGCTCTACAGATAAACCTTCAAAGTATGGAGGATTTTGAATGTATGTTGAATCTTCATCGAATGTATACAATGAATCATTAGAAGTTTCAATTGCATTCCATCGTTCGTTTTCATCAAATACACGAGCATATTCAGCACGGAATAATTCAGGTGTTACAGTACGTAAAAGAACTTCTTTTACTTCTTCTGTTGATGGCCAGATATCTGCGAAGAATACATCATTGCCATCTTTGTCTTTACCAAGAGCTTCGTTTTGAAGATCGATATCAACTGTACCAGCTAATGCATAAGCAACAACTAGTGGTGGAGATGCTAAGTAGTTAGCTTTTACTAATGGATGGATACGACCTTCAAAGTTACGGTTACCAGAAAGAACTGAAGTTACTAGTAAGTCGTTTTCGATGATTCCTTTTTCGATTTCAGGAAGCATTGGACCTGAGTTACCGATACAAGTCGTACAACCGTAACCTACTAAGTCAAAACCAACTTCAGCTAAAGGTGCAAGTAAATCTGCATCACGCAAGTAACCAGTTACTACTTTAGAACCTGGAGCAAGAGAAGTTTTCACATATGCTGGTGGACGCAAGCCTTTTTCTGCTGCTTTTTTAGCAACAAGACCCGCACCAATCATAACGAATGGATTTGAAGTATTTGTACATGATGTAATGGCAGCAATACCAATAGCACCTGTAGGAATTGTTACTTCAGAACCATCTGCCATTGTTACTTTAGCAGTTTTAGCAAATTCTTTTTTAGATAAACCAAAACCTTGGTTACCTTGTGGAGCAACTACTGCTTTGTTGAATTCAGTTTTCATTTGAGACAAAGGAATTAAGTCTTGTGGACGTTTTGGTCCAGACATATTTGGCTCAATTGTAGATAAATCTAACTCAACAACATCAGTGTAAGTAGGATCTTCATTTTCAGCAGTGAAGAACATTCCGTTTGCAGTTAAGTATTCTTTAACTACTTGGATATGATCAGCGTCACGGCTAGTTAAACGCATATAATCTAGTGCTTCTTCATCAACTGGGAAGAAACCACAAGTTGCACCATACTCTGGTGCCATGTTAGCAATTGTTGCACGGTCAGCAAGTGGAAGTTTTGTTACGCCAGCTCCGAAGAACTCAACAAATTTACCTACTACACCTTTTTTACGTAGTACTTCAGTTACTTTAAGTGCTAAGTCAGTAGCAGTTGTTCCATTTGGAAGATCGCCAGTCAATTTAACACCGATAACTTCAGGAATTGGGAAGTATGAAGGTTGACCAAGCATACCTGCTTCAGCTTCAATACCACCTACACCCCAACCAAGAACGCCAATACCATTAATCATTGTTGTATGTGAATCAGTACCTACTAATGTATCTGGATACGTTTCGTACGAACCATCTTCATTTTGAACAGCATGAACAACATTCGCTAAATACTCTAAGTTTACTTGGTGAACGATACCTGTTGCTGGTGGTACTGCACGGTAGTTGTCATATGCTTTTTGAGCCCAGCTAAGGAACTGATAACGCTCTGCATTACGCTCAAATTCAAGCTCCATATTCACGCGAAGTGCATCACTTGTACCATATTTATCAACTTGCACAGAGTGGTCAATTACTAAGTCCACTGGAATTGCAGGATTGATTTTGTCTGGATCTCCACCCATTTCAGCCATTGCTGAACGTAGCGCAGCTAAGTCAACAACCACAGGTACACCAGTGAAATCTTGAAGAATAACACGTGATGGTTTAAATGGTACTTCAGCTTCAGGGTCAACATCTTTGCCCCATTTAGCTAATTTTTCAACATGATCATCTTTGATGACATATCCGTCGTGTTGTCGTAAAACGGACTCTAATAATACTTTAATTGAATAAGGAAGTCGGGAAACATTTGCGATCCCTGCCTCTTCTAACGCTGCTAAACGGTAATAATTATACGTTTTTCCGTTTAAATCGAAAGAAGTACGGCTATTGTGTAAATTACTTTTTGCCATGTCTTTTCCTCCTTTAGTCTTATGAAAAGGCTCTCATCTAATAATAGCGACTTTTCTCCAGTTCCTATCATAACGTAGTCTACTTTATAAGTAAATTACATTAAAATTATAGGTTGTCATAAGATATCTTTATGACCTTACAGATTTTTAATCGTATTTTCCAATTGCTTCAAATGTCTTTTTTCGTGTAAACCGACAAATGGAAACCATTGAATAAGTGGGACTTGTCCAAAGATAGGGTGTTTAAATGATTTGCTTTTGAATATTTCTTTGTTGCTGGATTCGTACACATCTAATAAGAAGAGTCTTGAATCATGAATCTCTTTTTTCATTTCTTGTTTTGACTTGAATTCATTTGAAGGTTCGGTGTAACCAGGGGCTTCCACTTTTATAAGACGAGATGTCGTAAGTTGAAAATGGATTTTTTAACTCTCTTGCAATATTCGTACCTATTACTGTTTCCATTCGAACAAGATGTTCGAAAATTTGTTTCGGAGACCATCCTCCACTAGAAGGTGTTTTATTAAACTGTTCATCCGTTAATCCTTCTATCGTTTGAAATAATTTCTTACGAATCTCATTATTCTTTTCTAAAAACATCTCTCTCTCCTTCTGTTAACTTAAAAACCGTTTCTTTTGTTCAGCAGTTGGCAATATACACGATTCATTAGAATCAACTAATCGATGACGATGTTTAGCAATTACCCGGTACAATCCATCTCGTAAAAATCTTGGAAATACAAGACCATGTTTAGCAACTGGAAACGGATTTTTTAAATAAGTGGCTAAAGCTAATACAGCATCAGACTCAACTAACAATTCCTTTCCCTCATAAAACACAATTGAATCAATGTTGTGAAGTTCTGGGTATTCTTTTTTCATTTCATCAGCTATATCGCTCTGAAGAGGTGCAAAAAACACAACGTCACTTTTTTCATTTTTGAGAACAAATTGGACAGACTGTTGGCAAAACCCACAGTTTCCGTCGTAAAACAAAATCGGTGATGGAAGCTTCATCGTGATTCTCCTCTTTTCGTTTCTTTTTATCATACGTGAAAAATATGAGAATAAACAATTTTACATGTTCTTAAAACGCTTCTTATGCGACAATAGTTCATGGTAGAAAGGAAGACTTTAAAATGAATAATTTATTATCTAATAAAATCTCACCTTCTCATGATCCATGGGAAGCATATTTGGATATAGAGAGACATGGAAAACTTACTTTATCCAATATTGAATTTACAACGACTACACTCTGTAATATGCGTTGCGCGCACTGTGCTGTTGGGTACACTTTGCAGCCGAAAGATCCGGTAGCCTTACCTTTTGAGCTTCTAAAGATGCGATTAGATGAGATCCCATATCTACAAACGCTTAGTATTACCGGTGGAGAGCCAATGTTGTCTAAAAAATCAGTTAAAAATTATGTTTTACCCCTATTAAAATATGCACGTGAACGCGGTGTACGGACACAGATTAACTCAAATTTAACCCTCGACCCAGAACGATATTTGATGATTGCCCCTTATTTAGATGTCTTACATATTTCTCATAACTGGGGAACTCTTGAAGAGTTTATTGAAACAGGTTTTGTAAACATGAAACGTAAACCAACTATTGAACAACGAGCTAAATTGTTTAATCGCATGATTGAAAACAGCAAAATGCTTTCAGAGCATGGTGTAATGGTTTCAGCAGAAACCATGTTAAATAAAAACACCTTGCCTTATTTAGAGCATATCCACCGTCAAGTAGTGGGTGAAATGCAATGTTCGAGACATGAGATTCACCCTATGTATCCATCAGATTTTGCAAGCAGCTTAACATCCTTAACACTTGAAGAAACGCGACAAGCCATTCTTCACTTATTGGATATTCGAGATCCAAAAACATGGATGCTCTTTGGTACATTACCTTTTTATCCTTGTAGTTCAAACGAAGAAGATCAAATTCTTCAAAACAGATTAAAATCCGAGCCGAATGTTTCAGTTCGAAATGATCCTGATGGACGTTCCCGTTTAAACATTAACATTTTCACTGGTGACGTCATTGTGACGGATTTTGGCGATGCTCCAGTTCTAGGTAACTTAAAAGGTGATTCGTTACCCAAGATTTTTGAGCAGTGGCTCACATCACCATTAGCTAAAGGTCTCAATTGCCACTGTCCAGCTGTAAAGTGTCTTGGACCTAATGTATTAGTGAAAAATATGTATTATCAAGATCAAACGTTTGTCAGTGGAAGTGTAAAGTAGAAAAACAGCAGCTGAATCGGCTGCTTTTTCCTTATAAATGTTTAAGAGCTTCCCGCTTACTTAAAGGTTTTAATTCTATGGTTAAAACAAAATTCTTTACGAATTCCGGATTCGTTTTCGCATATTCACGCAAAAGCCAACCAATTGATTTTTGAATGAAAAATTCTGGCGATTGATTGTGTCTAAGTATAATATCCTTGAGTAAATCTTCATTTGTATCTTTCTTGTACTTTAATTGATGCAAAATGGCTGAACGGTTTAACCACATATTCTCTGAGCTAGACCACTGTTTCATTATTTCTTCCCCTTTAGCTCTATTGTCCTTTACAATTGAACCGACAATTGTAGGAGCTATAGAATCAACACTATCCCACCATGATTTTTCGATTATTAATTTTTCGATAAAAGGCAAGTCATTAATTTGAAGTGTCTTTATTTTTTTACTTAGCAACGTAATAGCTGCATATTGAAATTCCCTTTCAGGTAATTGATAAATTGCCCAGATTTCTTCTAATAAAACATCCTGGCTTGGCAATTGATAAGCTGAAAAATATTCCTTTACGATTTCTTTTCGCTCCGGACTTTTTATTCCGAGAAAAGGAAACATGTTTTTCATATAAGCTTCCATTGGTATTGCTTTATCTTTATTTTTCATTTCATTAAATGAAGCAATATATTGTTCACGATTCCAAAGTTTCTTCATATAGTTATTCTCCTTTTTTCCAATAAAAAAACGGATAGACTAGCTACCCGTTTTACATAAATTCTAAAATATCAAAAGCTAAATTAAAAATAAATAAGGTGTGAAACATGACAAACCATGCAGCTTGCTTGTTTAATTTGTTACTCATTATGTCGTTCATAATAAGTCACTCCTTTTTTAAAATTATAAGCCTAAAATCGTTAATTTGCAAAATATTTTAACAATTATAGTTTATGGATTTCATAGCTTGAACTATGAGTATTTTAAGTACAATTCTTTTTTGTATATTTCTTTTAAGACTGCACATTATAATGAAACCTTTTCATAAGTAACACTTGTATTTTATATGCAAAACAAATTTTTTTTTTGAACAAGGTTTGAACATTGTGATTTTAGGTTATTTAATTACTAGCAAGACAAAATACTTATACAGAACAGGAGATGACGAACATGGGATTCATTTTATATCTTATTATTGGTGGGATCATTGGTTGGTTAGCAGGACTTATTTTAGGTAAAGATTTACCAGGCGGAATTATTGGTAACATTATTGCAGGTATTATTGGTGCTTGGATTGGTGGATCATTATTCGGAAGCTTTGGACCAGAAGTTTGGGGAATGTCAATTATTCCAGCTTTCATCGGAGCTATCCTATTAGTGTTAATCGTAAGCTTAATCATGCGTGCACTTCGTAAATAATTTGATTTAAAAAGAGTCGATCATTTGATCGACTCTTTTCTTATGAGTTCCCTTCCCCATTTACCTCTCTCTGTTCTTCGTACTTTTTGTAGTAGTACATGACATCTTCCACATACTCATCACTTCTGTTATACATGAAAACTGCTTTTTCAATTTCCCCATTTGCAGCGCCATTACTAGACAAATAATGAGCGGCACTAAACATAGCATCTTCAATTTGATATGGGTCTGCTTTTCCATCTTTATTGGCATCAATTCCGTACCCACCGTATTGTGCAATGATGGTTGGATTGGTTTTTTCGTCTTTAGGAATATTCCCTTTACCTAGCCCTCCGCAACTGGGATGCTGCCACCCAACGAACGTGCAAGGCATAAACTGCATATGACCCTCTGCTCCAACTGGAGATAATAAGGGATCCATCGTGGAAAAACGTGTTTCGATTCGGTGATGTGCGGCTAATAAAGTCCAAGGAATTCCATAGGCCTCCGCGGCATCTTTGTAAACTGAAATATATTCTTCAGGAATCTCCATCTCGACTAAAGTTAAAGGAACTTCTTGAACTGTTTTTGTAAGGGATTGGACAAACGGAATCTCTTGCATTTCATGCCATAGCAAAATCGCCATCACATAAATGGTAATAGTCACTGGTAATAGGAGGAGTATGATCCACCCTTTAGTTCCTGCAGACATTCCTTTAGTCTTCTTTTTCTTTTTCATGAAGTCGCATCCTAGTTTTTCATCAGTTTATCATATTTTCAAAAAGGGTGTCACTTCATTAATTACGGCTGGTCGACCATAATAATAGCCCTGTAAATAATGACATTCCATTTCTTGAAGAATAGATGATTGCTCTAGCGTTTCAACTCCTTCAGCTAATACTTCAAGCTGAAGATTATGTGCTAAAGATACGATGGATTGTACAATGGCTCTTGTTCTCGTTTTATGTAGAGATTGAGTAAAACTTTGATCGATTTTAATTAAATCTAGTGGCAACTCTTCCAAATATTTAAATGAGGAATAGCCTGTACCAAAATCGTCAATTGCAATTTGAAAGCCTGCTTCACGTAACTTATTCAACGATTCCATTACAAAACTTGTGGATTCCATGATGATAGACTCCGTGATTTCGATCATTATTTGATTCGGATTTACTTTTTCGTTTATCACAATTTCAAGTAGTCGGTTTACAAATTCTAATTGATAAAACTGTCGAGAAGACACATTTACACTCATAACTATATCTTTGTAACCTTGTTTATTTAGATGCAAGAGTTGTCTGCACGAAGATTGTATGACAAATTCTCCAATTGGAACAATTAACCCTGATTCTTCTGCTATTGGAATAAATTCAGCAGGTGAAATTAACTTCTCTTTATATTTCCACCTTAATAAAGCTTCGTACCCAATTAACTCTCCACTTAAAGCGGAAATTTGTGGCTGATAGACAACAAATAATTCATTATTAGGGATAGCCATTTTTAAGCCGTTTTCTAATTCAAAGCGATTTAATGCCTTTGCTGATAAATCATTATGATAGTAAACAATGGTTCTCCCTCCTTCTGATTTAGCTTCATGAAGTGCTAATTCAGAAAAACGGATGCAATCACTTGGTACTTGGGCATCTTCTGGGTAAAAAGAGCATCCTAAACTAAAAGTTAAGCTTACTTTTTGATTGAAAATCATCATCGGCTCTTGCAATTGCATTTGTAAATTTAGTGTATGTTCTTTCACTGTATTTTTGTCGATTCCCTTTAATACTAGGATGAATTCGTCTGCTCCCCATCTAGCTAAATATGCAGCATTTTTCTTTGGTGCAATATCTGTCATACGATTTGCCATTTGTCTTAATAATTCATCCCCAAAAAGGTGACCATATTGTTCATTGAATGTTTTAAATCGATCAGCATTGATAAATAACAAACAAAATGTTTGATCTTCTTGTACTAAAAATTCTAATTTACTTTGTAAAGCAATTCGGTTATGTAATTTTGTAAGGGGATCCGTATGTAAAAATGTATGTAACTTCTTTTGAGCTTCATCAATTTCTCCCCAAGAGTATTTTAATAAATAGAGGAGTAAAAAAGATGTGAAGATAATGTAAAATAACCCTTTCATTAAAGAAAAAGATTTAAATTCAGGTACATAGTGAAACATGAATGAATCCGAAAATAAAATCCATATCGTTCCAAAAATCGCATAAATAAAGACGATTCGAAACGCATGAAACTTGTATATAGACTGATAGGTCACGAACCAATTCCTCCTATTTAAAAACCTATACTAGGTATAAAACCTTCTCTATACAATAGTATCGACATTCAGTAGACTATTCTTTAGGGGGGTGAAGAAAAATGTGGCAGGATTTTAAGAAATTTGCATTAAAAGGGAATGTCATGGATCTAGCAATCGCAGTTGTCATAGGGGCAGCATTCGGGAAAATCATTTCTTCTCTCGTTTCGGATATCATTACTCCATTACTAGGCATTGTATTAGGCGGGATTGATTTCACAAGTATTATTTGGACTGTTGGAAAATCTGAAGTATTGATCGGGAATTTTATCCAATCTGTTTTTGATTTTTTGATTATAGCCTTTGCTATTTTTATGTTTGTAAGATTACTGATGAAATTCCAACGTAAAAAAGAGGATGTTATTGAAGAAGGACCTACCATTGATGCGAAAGAAGCTTTGTTAGTTGAGATTCGTGATTTATTAAAGCAGCAAAAATAGGTTAAAAAAAGAACTGGCTTTTGCCAGTTCTTTTACTTTCCATCTTCAATTAATGCTTTCATATCAGTCACAATTTCTTCAGTAGGAACATCGCTTACACCTGAATAGCTTTTAACCACATAACCTTCTTGATTTACCAAATAAAAACTTGTACCATGAGTAACTTGATTTGTATTAGGATCATCTTGAACGATAACTTTGAAAGAGTCTCGCGCAAATTGACTCATATAATCTTGTGCGTATCCAGTTAGTAATTGCCATTTCGATTCATCTGGCACATTATACTTCGAAATGTAATCAGCTAAAACTTCTGGCGTATCTACTTCTGGATCTACACTAAATGCCACAATTTGATAATCTTCAACACCTTGTGCAATTAATTCTTCTTGCACTTCAGTCATATTCATAGTCATTGGTGGACATACTGTCTCACAATTCGTGAAAATGAAGGTTGCTAGCCAAACTTGTCCCTTTAATGTATCCAATGATACTTCTTCGCCTCTATGGGAGTCATGTTCAAAAGAGTCAATTTCCCATTCTGTTTCTGCTTTAAAACTATTTGAGTTACAACCAGTTAGTATGATGGCACTAAGAATGGTCCATGTAAGAAATTTTGTAAATCGAGTCATCATTTCGCCTCACTTTCATTCTTTCTCATCTTATCGAATGATTTTTAAGAATACAAGGAGTGAGGTTTCTTCTTTTCTAACGAATTTGTGTCGTAAGCTTTTATTTAATTTCGTTAAAAGAATATCGAGCGTGAATTTTTATCATTTACCTTCTATAATGGAAATAGAGATAATTTGAGGTGAAAATAAATGGCATTAGATGGTTGGTTTTTATGGTTTATCATATTTTGGGTATTCGTTCTCGGTGGATTATTTGCCATTGGTGGATACTTTATGTTTCGAAAATTTTTAAAGGTTCTTCCAAAAGACGATGGAAAATCGGTTTTGGATTGGGAAGAATACTATGTTGAAAAATCGCTTCATTTATGGGGAGATCAAGCCAAAGCTTTGTTAAATGAGCTCGTAACTCCTGTTCCAGATCTGTTCCGCCCTGTTGCAAAACAGAAAATAGCAGGAAAAGTTGGACAAATTGCTCTTGAAGAAAACGCTAAAACGATTGAACAAGACCACATTATCCGAGGATATATTCAAGCAACACCAAAGCGTGACCACAAATTTTTACGAAAAAAACTAAAAGAAATGCAAGTGGATATGACTCCTTACGAACATCTATTTGATTGAAAAATAAAAGCCGACCTTCAAAATCAGAAGGTCGGTTTTTATTGTGCTTGATGAAGCTTTGTCTTTTTCAACTTATTGAACTGAAGCAACATCGCAATACGCCATGGAACAATCATTCCAAATGCTAACAACCAAAACATACCGCTTAATTCACCTATATCAATAGTCGAACTTAATATCATCTTTGCAATTAGACGAAGAATTAATAAGCCGATAAGGATGAAGATAAAAGCTTTTGATTGTTTTAAATAGATGTCTCCATCTTTTATTTCGAACTTAGAAGTCCAAATGAGAACTGTAGAAAATAGTAATCCTACCCCTACTGCTTCAATAATTTGCATTGGCGGCACTCGAAAATATTCAAAAACAAACATAAGTGCACCTGTAGACATAAAAAGTGGTGGCAAAATAATTTTCTTTGCAGTTGCTGGCTTTTTCGCTGCTTTCATTCGAACTGTCATGACAATGGAACCCATTACAACTGCAATTACGGTAGACCCAATGATGAGCCATTGCGACGGTATTTGTTCAAAAAACATGTTTTTTCTCCTCTATTGCCGTTCATCGATAACAAATTCTTTTGATTTATTTTACATCAAAGTCCATCGTTACATTATTCATTACCTGTTCTAATTGAACTGGGTGGAATGGCTTGGTAATAAAATCTTTCGCACCATTTTCAAGTGCTTCTTTTAATAGACGTTGTTGGCCAAGCGCAGAAATCATGACAATTTTTGCTTCTGGATATTCGGTCGTAATCGATTTAACTGCTTCAATACCAGACATTACGGGCATGGTAATATCCATTGTCACAATATCAGGTTGCAATTCCCGATATTTTTCCACCGCTATTTTCCCATTTTCCGCTTCACCAACAACTTCAAATTGCAATTCTTTGAGCATATTTCCAATAGTGACGCGCATAAATAACGCATCATCAACAACTAAAACTCTACGCATTCTTATCACTCCAAACTATATATCTATAGTTTACGTGTTAAAAGCCTTGAAAACCACCAAAAAATGGTCCTAATAAAGTAATTAGGTATGTCATTCCATCAAAGAACAACAAAATGCCTACGGCAATCATTATATATCCACCAATTTTAACGATTTTCATATTGTGTTTTCGAATCCAATTCATACGTGTAATGAAGAAAGAAAGTACAAAGAACGGGATGGCAAAACCAAGTACATAAGAAAGCATGTACCATACGCCAGATCCTGGGTTAGCTGCACCAAGTAAAAATACAGATCCTAGAATAGGTCCAGTACATGGTGTCCAGCCTGCTGCAAAGGCCATACCAATTAAAATTGTCCCTAAATAACCAGATGGTCTGTTTTTAAATTGAACTTTCCGATCCTTCATTAAAAATTCGGGTTTGAAAACACCCACAATAATTAATCCGAATATGACAATAAAAATAGCGCCAATTTGTCTAATTAAATCTTGATACTGAATATAAGCAGTATTAACAAAATTAGTTCCAAATCCGAGTGCGATGAAAATAAATGAAAAACCTAGAAGGAAAAATAATGTATGCAAGATTCCTCGTTTTTGCAAAATTCCTCGATCAGTTTTCAATTCATCTAATGTCATACCCGTAATATATGACAAAAATGCTGGATACAAAGGCAATGTACAAGGCGATATGAAGCTTAAGAAACCCGCTCCAAATGCTAAAAATAAATTAAGATCGGTACTCATGTTAGGTCGCTCCTTTTCGTTTCTGTTCATATCGTAACAAATTATACGAGGAAAAACGTCAAAAACGCTTATGACATTTCTTTGTCCAAAAAAACAGGACACCATTTAGATGTCCTGTTCGCTTATACTTTTTCTTCAACAATGCCATTTTGTAATAAATACATCTTGTGGTACAAGCCTTTGCTTGCTAATAATTCTTGGTGACTTCCCCGCTCTACGATTTCACCTTGATGGAGAACTAAAATTAATTCTGCATCTTGAATGGTACTTAAACGATGGGCGATTGCGATAGTTGTTCGACCTAGTCGCATTTTTTCCAAACTCGACTGAATGGCAACTTCTGTTTCCGTATCAATATTAGCTGTCGCTTCATCAAGCACTAAAATCTTAGGATCGGTCGCCATTGTACGTGCAAATGCGACGAGTTGACGTTGACCACTAGAAAATGTGGAACCTCTTTCCGTTACTTTTTGTTTGTATCCGTCAGGCAGTGCGTTAATGAAAGTATCTGCTTGAACGAATTCAGCGGCAGCACGTACCTCTGCATCGGTCATGCTTTGTTTATGCAAACGAATATTGCTTTCTATATCCCCAAAGAATAAAAATGGATCTTGCAACACTAATCCCATTTTTTCGCGCATTTCTAATGTTTTAAAGTCTTTTATGGAGTGACCGTCTATTAAAATCTCACCATGTTCGTATTCATAAAAACGCATCAATAAATTGATGATGGAGCTTTTCCCGCTCCCAGTATGACCAACTAGTGCCACGGTTTCTCCTGGTTGAGCTGTAAATGAAATGTTTTTCAAGACATCTGTTTGACCATCATAAGAAAATGTCACATTTTTAAACTCGATTTTGCCTGAGTTTATTTGAGCGTTTGTATTGCCTTGTGCAGGCGATAACTCTTCTTCATCTAATAATTTGAAAACGCGTGAACCAGCAACAATCGCTTGTTGGAAAATAGATAGACGTTGCATCACTTGATTAATAGGTTCAAAGAAGCGATCAATATACGTAACGAATGCATAGATAACCCCTACTTCAATCGTATTCGTAAATGACGTAATCCCGAAGTAGCTTAGTAACATGATCAAGGCTAATGCATACACCAAATCAATTGCAGGGCGTAGTAATAGACTATCCATTTTTATATTACGTTTGCCAGCTTTCCAATGTTGTTCATTAATATCATTGAATTCATCTTTTAGCCTTGGCTCTTGTCGAAATGCTTGAATCATCGACATTCCTTGTAGAGATTCTGCTAATTTGGCATTTAATTGACTTAATCGTTCGCGTAAGTCTTGATAAAAGACCGAACTATATCGACGATACGTGACAATAATGAAAAACAAGATAGGTAACAGTAATAACGTTACAAGTGCCAATTTAACATTCAAGATAAACATGGCAATGTAGACGCCAACGACTAAGAATGCACTTTGAACAAATCCTACTAATACGCTGACGAACATATCCTTAATGGCTTCCGTGTCATTCGTTACACGAGACACTATGCTACCTGCTGGAGTTTGATCAAAATAACGCATCCCAAGGTTTTGTACCTTTGTAAAGACATCGATACGCATTTGTTGAATAATTTTTAAGGCAATTTCTTGGAACTTTAGCAATTGAAAATAGCTTATAAAAACATTACTTATTTGAATAAATATATAGGCAGCAGCTAGTCCAACAAGAGGTCCTGTTGGGAAATTTCGAACAGTCAAATAATCGTCAATAAACGTTTTAATGAGTATTGGACCGAGTACGTCACCAACAACTGTTAATCCTAATAAAAACAAAGCAAAAATAATTACTTTTTTATGTGGTTTCAAATAGGAGATCAGTCGTTTCAATATAATACTTTGATCTTTTCCAGTGAGTTTAGGCTGTTGTTCCATCAAACCTCACCCCCCATTTCCACGAGCGCTTCTAATTGCTGCAGTTGATACATCTCGTAATATCGTCCTTGTTGTTTCATTAGTTCAGCGTGAGAGCCTTTTTCGACAATCGTTCCTTCATGCATCACGATAATTTGATGTGCATGTTGAATGGCACTTAATCGATGTGCGGTAATAATCGTCGTTTCGTCTGTACGTGTTGCTTTTAAAGATTCTAAAATGGCTTCTTCCGTTTTAGCATCTACAGCTGATAAGGAATCATCTAAAATAAGTAATTCCGGTTTCATCATTAAGGCACGAGCGATGGAAATACGTTGCTTTTGTCCGCCTGATAAAGACACGCCTCTTTCTCCAACGATCGTTTCATAACCATTTGTGAATTTTAAAATATCTTCATGAATATGGGCTAATTTCGCTGCTTCGTATACCTCTTCAATTGGAGCACTTGTATTCGAAAATGCAATATTTCCTGCTACTGTTGTTGAGAATAAGAAATGATCTTGCGGCACATATCCTATTGCTGAACGAAGGCGTTCTTTTTTATAAACATTGATTGAATGGCCGCCATATGTAATTGCCCCATTGTACCCTTCAAATTCACGTAGTAATAACTTCAAAATAGCTGTTTTTCCAGAACCCGTTTTCCCGACAATACCAAGTGTCTCTCCGCGTTTAAGGGTAAAGTGGACATCTTTCAGAGCTGCTCGATCGTCGTCTGGGAATTTGAATTCTCTGATATTTACGTCTAAGTCACCTTGTGCTTTTTCATCTAAAGCATGTTCTGCGTCATCTATATCGGCTGGTTCTGCTAGTAGCGTACGGATTCGATCGTAAGAAGCACGTCCTCTTTCCACGATATTAAACAACCAACCAAATGCAAGCATCGGCCACACTAATAATCCAAGATATGCGGTGAAGGCGATTAAATCACCTATCGTCATTTCACCAGCTACTATAAATCTCGCACCAAAAAAGATAGATAAAAAGAAAGAAACCCCTACAATAGCTGAAATGGTCGGATCAAATAGAGAATCCACCTTAGCAACATGAACATTTTTTTGAACTACATCATCTGATAATTGAACAAAATCTTGAATATCTTCTTTTTCTTGACCGAATGTTTTAATTACTTTGATGCCTGATATACTTTCTTGTGCTTTATCATTTAAATTCGAAAAAGCTTCTTGGGCAAAATGAAAACGACTATGCAACAATTTCCCATAGTAATTTGTTAAATAAGCCATAATAGGCATTGGAATAAGAGCAATGAGTGTCAGTTTCCAGTTGATTGTTATCGCCATTGCAGCAATGACAAACCCACCAGTAGTTAGAGAGTCAACGAGTGTTAGAACACCCGCTCCAGCAGTTTGTTGAACTGCGGACAAATCATTCGTTGCATGTGCCATTAAATCTCCAACTCGACGTTTTTGATAAAACTGTGGTGACATGCGTGTAAAGTGACGAAATAATCTTTCTCTCAATTGGCGTGCGAGCAAGATAGCTGAACCGAAAATCATCATTCGCCAGTAATAGCGGATTACATACATAGCAATAGCTGCCGCTGCTAAAACCAAAATCCATTTGAGTAGCACTTCTCCTGTAAGAGTATTTAGTCGGATTTCATCAACAACATAGCCAATTATTTTAGGTGGCAGTAGTTGCAAAAACGCAACGACCATCAGCATGAGGATACCGATGATGTACTGTTTCTTTCTCTCTTTAAAAAACCACCCTAATTCTAAAAATACTTTCACGTTCCATTTCCCCCGCTTCTTTTTTGCAGACTAGATTAGTTTAGCAAATGTTCGGAATTTAGAGAAGATAGGAAATAGAAATTATTCGGTTTATGAAGTAATTTCTATTTCCTCGGGCATCTCTTCTTTATTCAGCCTTATGCCCACCGATAAGTTTGGCACGTGTACGTGCAGTCCCCGCATCTGTGTAAGACACAGCACGTAAAAGAGAGGCTGATCCATATTTGCTACGAATCTGATCCATGGCAGCGCCCAATTTCCTGTTGCGCCATTTCTGCACATCAAATAAACTCAGTTGCATTGAATGTTCAGGCTCAAGATTAGATAAGGTAACAGATAAACGTCTGACGGGAAGTTCCTCAAAATGTTCCGCTAGTAATTTCACGCACATATTATAAATCTTCATCGTGTCATTCGTTCCCTCTTCCATTGAACGAGAGCGGTGAAATCCTCCTCCAAATGCGTCCTTGCTATAGCCAACTCCGAGATGAACCGTTCGACCAACTTTGCCCGCCTCACGTGCTCTTCTAGCAACATCCTCCGTCATTTCTAAAACCACAGCGAGTATGTCTTCAGGTTTTCTGTAATCACGAAATAATATTTGACCTTTTCCATAACTAACTTGCCCTTCTATAATCGATGAGCCTAAATCGGATAAATCGATTCCCCAAGCATGATGATACAATTGGTTGCCCATAACCCCGAATTTCGACTCCAACTCAGCTAAACTCGAATTGGCTAAATCACCGACAGAAAAAATACCCATTCCGTTGAGGTTTTTCTCCATTCGCGGTCCTATCCCCCACATTTCGCGTAGCGGTGAAACGGGCCACAGTTTCTTTGGAACATCTTCATAGGTCCATCTTGCAAACCCTGTTTTTTTCGCTTCTATATCAAGTGCTAATTTTGACATCAACATATTGGGTCCCATGCCCATCGCAGATGGTAACTGAAACATATCTAATAAATCATCTTGTATACGTTGGATAGTCTCTTCAATCGGTCCCCACAATCGCTCTGTTCCACTTAAGTCAATAAAGCTTTCGTCTACCGAATACACATGAATCGCTTCTTTTGGTACATATTCACTAAGTAAACGCGTGATTTCCATGGAGACATCTACGAAAAAACCCATTTTAGGTTCAATTATTCGAATATCTGGATGATCAGGAATTTCAAACAGTCGTGTTCCTGTTTTTACACCAAATTCTTTTTTTAATGGTGGTGACGCAGCAAGTACGACACTTCCTTTCTGTTCTTGATTCCCAATAATCGCAATAGGTGTGTTCATCACATCTAGACCTTCATCCGCTGCCGCACAACTAGCGTAAAAACTACGCATATCTAAACAGACGATTTTTCGATCTGGATATTGCTCATACATGATGTTCTCCTCCTGCATAGAACGAATGTTCTTTTTCGAAAGTATACCCCGAACGCACGTTCTTAATCAATACATGGATAATATTTCACATCGGAATCAGAATTAAGATTTATCAAATTGACTCATTAAGAAATTAGGACAATGAAACATGTGTATGATTGCGATTAAAGGAAAAGCTATGTAAAAGAGGTGTTTGTGCTTATGAAAAAATTGGTTCAGTTGATGTTAATGTTGTCTTTAATTTTTCCAGCCATTGCCTCTGCAGAAGAGATGGCTGAAAGTGTAAAAGTAGCATTTGTTAGGGATGACTACTTATGGATTCAGTCGAATGGTAAAACAGAAAAAATAACGACTAAAAAAGCTACTTACACAGATTCGCCACAATGGTCTTTTGACGGGAGAATGCTTCTGTATCAAAAAGAAGCGATCGAACCCATTAATGAACAGACGGAAACTCAAAATGAATTGTGGGTGTATGACGTAAAGACAAAAACACACCGGAAAATATTTTATGATGGTTATAACCCTAAGTGGTCGCCTACTGAAAACATTGTTGCTTTTCAATCTGGAGGTGTATTAAACATCTCTGACTTAAAGAGTTTCTACAATATTGCTTTAGGTGTTAGTAGTTATGAATGGCAGCCAAACGGAAAAGAATTTATTGTATCTTCTAACGCGGACCTAAGACCAGATGGATGGACTCACCCTATTCTATTCACTATTTCAATCGAGGAAGGCTATCAGAATCTCAGCAGTTTGACCAAAAATGTGAAAACGTTATTTGTAATTCCAAAAGAAATAGGTAAAGAAGATGTGGAAATCCCTTCGATAATCGCTAATTCATTTGCTTTTTCACCAAGCAAGAAATGGTTATCTTTTATTGTTTCTCCTACGGCTTCGTGGTCAATGGACAGCAACATGTTATGTGTCATTTCTGTTGATGGAAAGGAATTTACCATCATGGACGAAGTAATTCTCTACGAATTCACACCTAAGTGGTCTTTTAAAAAAGATCTGCTAGGTTATATCGCTGGTGGAGGAAGAATTGTTAATGGATTCAAAAATAAGAAACTTAAAGTAGCAGAAATCCCTGGGTACGAGGCATTTAAACTCACACCAGAAAATTATGCTGAAATGGGTTTTACGTGGGTCGATGATAAATCGCTCATAGTTTCAAGGGTCAAAGAAAGTGAATGGTCTAACGATCCTGAAAAACGCCCAAATCCTCTTTATTTTTCGTTACTTTAAACAATCAAAAGCAACTTCAAATAACCACACCCCCAAAAGATCAAGGTGACTACAATCCGATTTATTTACCAGCAATAAATAAAATCACTTGGGTTAGAACAAACACTCGTATGGCGAGTAATCAAGATTTATGGAAAGCAGATATAACTGGTGAACACGCAGAAATATGGATTCGTAACGTAGAGTCTTATGCTTTCTTTCCGTCCAATTAAATTTATTATTTAAGTTTATTTTCACTTTTATCCGCTAATCTCCCATGCCCTCCAGTATTCCTTTCATAATCTAACAATAAGTTCGAACTGAAAGGAGGGAAAGTCATGGGAGGTTATGGCGGATGTTACAACAATGACAACAGTAATACATTCGTTTTGATTGTTGTATTGTTTATCTTGTTGATTATTGTCGGTGCAACATTTTTATAATAAGCAGCTCATAGGTTAGCCCCTTTCTAGCAACATGAGTAAAAAATAGAGTGCTTCCCCTGGCACTCTATTTCTGTTTTATAGGCGAAAAAATCCCACCAGTTAGCACACACTAACTTAGTGGGACAATCTTTACATCAATTTCTTTCCTTTTTCGATTTGAATTCGTACTTGGTCAAACCCTGTTCCACCTTCAGAATTACGACGTTTTACAGCAGCCATTGGTGAAAGCACGTCGTAAACATCCTCTTCAATTAAGTGGCTTGCATCTACAAGGTCCGAAAGTGGCAAATCAAGTAAATAGATACCTCTCTGAATACATAGAAACACAAGCTTGCCGGTAACTTCATGTGCTTCTCTAAAAGGCATCCCTTTCGTTGCTAAATAATCAGCCAGTTCGGTTGCATTTGAAAAATCTTGATGAACAGCGGCATGCAACTTTCCTGTATGAACAGTCATCGTCCGGACCATTCCTTCAAAAATCTTTAAAGAACCAAGGAGCGTTTGAACCGTATCAAACATTCCCTCTTTGTCTTCTTGCATATCTTTGTTATACGTAAGGGGTAAACCTTTTAGCGTAGTCAGCAAGCTAAATAGATTGCCATATACGCGACCCGTTTTGCCGCGAATTAGTTCGGCCATATCCGGGTTTTTCTTTTGGGGCATGATACTTGAACCAGTTGCAAAAGCATCATCGAGTTCAATGAATTGGAATTCTTGACTTGACCATAAAATGATTTCTTCCGCGAAACGAGACAAATGCATCATGACTAAAGAAGAGTCACTCAAAAACTCAACAATAAAATCACGATCACTAACTGCGTCCATGCTATTTGCATAAATATCACCGAAATTTAGATGAGCAGCGGCTAACGCCCGGTCAATCGGAAAAGTTGTTCCTGCAAGAGCTCCAGCTCCTAGAGGAGATACATCCACACGCTTCAAAGATTCACTAAATCGATTTTTATCACGCTCAAGCATCCAAAAATAAGCCATCAAATGATGAGCAAATGAGATCGGCTGTGCTCGTTGCAAATGTGTATAACCAGGAGCAATTGTCTCCACATGCTCTTCAGCCTTTAATAAGATTGTTTGCTGAAAAATAGAGATGAGTTCAATGATTTCACCGACCCGTTTTTTTAAATATAAATGCATATCAGTAGCCACTTGGTCATTTCTACTACGTCCCGTATGAAGTTTTCCACCAATTGGTCCAATTAAATCAATCAACATTTTCTCCAAATTCAAATGAATGTCTTCATTTTTGACGGAATAAATCAATTCGCCCTTTTCAGCCTGCTCTTTTAATTGACCAAGACCAGATAGAATGAGCTGAACTTCCTCAGGCGGTAAGATTTTGCAATCACCAAGCATGGACACATGTGCCATACTCCCATCAATATCTTCAATCACGAGTTGTTGATCAAATTCGATAGACGCTCCGAAATCATCTACCCATTGTTCTGCGGATTTTTGAAAACGTCCCCCCCATAATTTTGTCATGAGAGCACCTTCTTTTCTCCTTTATTAACTAAAGCATGGACTTTTGTTGGTAATCCCCATAATTCAATGAATCCAACAGCAGAAGCATGATTAAATTCATCGTCTGTTGTATACGTTGCTAGTTTTTCGTCATAAAGCGAATTAGGTGATTTACGCCCTTCAACAATCGCATGTCCTTTAAATAATTTCACGCGAACAACACCGTTTACATACACTTGTGTTTCTTTTAAGAATGCTTCTAGTGCCACCTTTAACGGTGAAAACCATAATCCTTCATATATCAATTCGGTCAATTTCTTTTCAATCACTGGTTTGAAATGTGCTAACTCTTTCACGAGCGTAATATCTTCTAACTCTTTATGTGCGAGCAATAGTGTATGAGCTCCTGGTACTTCATACACTTCACGCGATTTAATTCCAACTAGACGATTTTCAACATGATCAATACGCCCAACTCCATGTTTTCCTGCAACCTCATTTAAGTGTAAGATCAAATCAGAAAATGAATACGGTATCCCATCTAATGCAACTGGAACCCCTTGTTCAAATGTAATTTCAATAATTTCTGCAACATCAGGAGTATCTTCCAAAGCTACGGTCAATTCGTAAGCATCTGCTGGTGGTGAAGCCCAAGGGTTCTCTAATACGCCACATTCATTTGAACGTCCCCAAAGATTTTGGTCAATTGAAAAAGGACTGTCTAAGTTTACAGGGATAGGAATGTTATTCATTTTTGCGTAATTAATTTCTTCTTCACGTGACCAGCTCCACTCACGCACTGGCGCAATTACTTCTAACGAAGGGTTCAAGGCGTTAATCGATACTTCAAAACGAACTTGATCATTCCCTTTGCCTGTACAACCATGAGCAACTGCGTTTGCACCAGTTTGTTCAGCAATTTCTACTAATTTTTTCGAAATCAGCGGACGGGATAAAGCAGAGACTAATGGATATTTTCCTTCATACCACGTATGAGCTTGAAGAGCTAATTTTGCATACTCATTCGCAAATTCATCTTTTGCATCAATCATATAACTTTCTACAGCACCTACTTGAATGGCTTTATTTTTAATAAATTCAAGATCTTTTCCCTCTCCTACATCTAAACAAACAGCGATAACATCGTATCCTTGTTCTTTTAACCAAGGTATTGCCACTGAAGTATCTAGTCCTCCTGAATATGCTAATACAACTTTTTTATTCATATGCTCATTCCTCCGATGTATTTTTATTCATTATTTATGAATTAATATACATGAATACTAACATGGAATAAAAATGTATACAAGTGTATTATCATGCATTATTAAAAGTTTAACTATTCAAAAAAAGAGTTGCCTTAAAGGCAACTCTTACGATTGTAGAAATACATATAATGTTGATTTCCATTGTGGCGGACGCTTTCCGCGATCAAGACTTCAGCCGCTTACCTCGCCGAGCTCAGTCCAGGGTCTTCAGTTCTTGCTAATTCCGCTGGAAAGATTAGAACCACAGTTCTAATCTTTGCGACGAAGCTAGCGCAGCGATGCAGGAGCAGTTGTTTTACGCCTCCTTCATTCCACTCAACTGATATTGCTGTTAATATGAATATAATAAAATTCGTTTTGCTCATATCATATACATTTGATTTAATAAATTACACTTAAAACATTTAGTAATTATGAATTAAAGAATCGTATCAAGTAATGGGTATAAGTCTAAGCTATCATGACTTCAATTCAAATAGAATTCAGTGGTAGGCTATTTCTGAAGACTCCTGCGGAAAAATGAAGCAAGCTAGCCCCCGCAGACTTAGTTGTTAGAGAGACAGCTTAGCTAAGAAGGCTAGCGATTTTTGCAAGAAAAACGAAAGAAAGAGCTGCCTAAGTGGCAACCCTTTCCTTTTCTTATTTTTTATCAAAAAAGTTTTTGCCAATTTTCTCCATCGCGCCTGGTGCCATGCCGTATATTTTACTGGATACGCCCATATACCAGGGTAAATCCACTTCTCTTCTCGGTCGATCAATTACATTGATAATAGCATTAGCCACTTCATCCACAGACAATAAAAACTTTTTCAACGATGTCTTATAAGTTCCTGTCGCATCAGCAAGATCTATAAACGGTGTATCAATCGGACCAGGATTTATAGTCGTTACATGTATATTGTGTGCTTGGACTTCCATACGAGTTGCTGTTGCGTACCCAAGAAGTGCATGTTTAGTAGCTGCATAAACAGATGCCTTCGGTGTTGCGACTTTACCTGCTTGTGACGCTACATAAATTAGATGACCCGTTTTTCGAGAAATCATATGTGGCAGTAAGCGACTCGTCAATTTCATTGGAGCCGTCACATTTACACGCATCATTTGTTCAATTTGCTCATCCGTTGTATCGTGAGCTAACGCAAAAGTTCCAATTCCTGCTGAGAAAACAACAATATCAGGAGATGGACATTGACTAGCTATCAAATCGACTGCATCATCCATTAACAAATCAGCTTCTATCGTATGGATACCTTGGTCGTTCAATTTTTGAAGGGCTTCTTTTGAACGACCTGTAGCATACACATCGAATCCTTTTTCTTTCAAGTCTTTTGCGACTTGCAACCCGACACCACTTGTCGCACCAGTAACTAAAGCGATTCTATGCTTGTGCATAGGTGAAAACTCCGTTCTGATCTCTCGATTCGATGGCAAGTCCTTCAGATAATAAGTAATCCACTTGTCCAATTGTCTCGGATAAAGTTAAACCAAGTTCTTTTTCATAAACCGTTGAGAAAAGCTTTTGTGTAATTTCAAATATGGTAAGTGGTTTGCTTGCAAGCATGTTTAATACTTTCATCGCTCGCTCATGTTGTTTCTCTAAGCGATGCGTAATGAGTGCATGTACTTGAAAGACTTCATTGCCATGACCGCTATAAATTTTTTCAACAGGCATCGATAGGATTTTTTTCAATGATTCATTGTACTGTAGCATTGCTTGAGGTCTTCCGGCACTTGGATCAAGTGGTGGTTCGATTAATGGGTTAGAAGAGATTTTCTCTAATATATGATCTCCACCAATCATTTCTTTGTTTTCAGCATGCCAAAACGATACATGACTTTGTGCATGACCTAGTGTTTCAATGACTGACCAGCCTGGATGACCTGGCAAAGAATCATTTTCTTCAAGTGTCACATCAAGTGGGCGGTTCCCTAAGAATGAAACAGGACGTTTCATCTTTTCAACCCACGAATGGTATTTCTCAGGAACCCCTTCTTCAATCAATCTTTCTAAATAAAATTCATCATGATAAGCAAAGAAAGCAGGGTCGCGTGTTAACCAAAGGTCATTGTAAACATGTCCAAATACTTTAGCTTGCGGGAATGCATCAATCCAGCCTGCATGGTCAGGATGGTGATGAGTTAAAAAGACTTGTTCCACGTCATTAAATGAATATCCTGCTTCTTTTATTCCCCGCTCCAAGGCTTCATATGCTTCAGGAGTCTTTGGTCCAGCATCTATTAAGGAAAGTGCATCCCCTTTTAATAAATAAGCATTTACATCTCCTACAGCAAATGGTGTAGGTAAAATTAGTTTATGTATCATATGGCATTCTCCTTAAAATGAATCACTATTCACTACATTGTACAGGGTTTTAAGGATGACGTCATCTTTTGTACTTGACAAGTCAAAACAAGGACGCATATACTTTCAATAATTTAAAAACGGCAAGCGTTGAAAAAGAATAGTAATTGTGATGACGGAAAACAGAAATTGTATCCACCGGCTGAAAGGTACAAATCCCACTCTTGCGATGAACCTACTTTGGAGCTTCCATGCAAACATGGACGTAACTTCACGATACGAAGAAAAGTTGTACTCATTTTCGAGTGAAACTAGGTGGTACCGCGGAAACATGCGTTTTCGTCCTTTTATTAGGACGGGAGCGCATGTTTTTTTCATACACTGATTTTAGGGAGGCATTTAAATGAAAAAGATTGTTTTTATTGGAGCGGGATCCATGGCACAAGCGATTATTCATGGATGGGAAAAAGAAAAGACGGTTTCTTTTGAAAACGTTTATGTGATGAATAAATCAGATCTCGTTAAACAAGAATATTTGAAGAAGACATATGGTTTACAAATCATTATGGAGAATAAAGAACAGATTCGTATGGCAGACTTGATTATCATGGCAACTAAACCTAAAGACGTTCAGGAAGCAATGAAAAGCATTTCCACCTACCTCTCACCTTCTACTGTCGTATTATCAGTAGTTGCCGGTGTCCCAATGTCAACAATCGAGAAAGGACTTGGTCATCGTCCAATTGCTCGCTGCATGCCAAATACCTCCGCTACTATTGGCATGTCAGCAAGTGCAGTTTCGTGGAATTCCCTTGTAGAAGACTCAACGAAAATAGAAATTATAAATTTATTAAACGCAATTGGAACCGTGATACAGGTGGAAGAAGATGAATTACATGTTATTACAGCATTATCCGGAAGTGGTCCAGCATATGTCTATTATTTTGTTGAGGCTTTTGAAGAAGCGGCTGTGTCACTTGGACTTTCTTCAAAAGTGGCACGTAATTTACTCATTGAAACACTAGCAGGTTCAGCTGAGATGATGAAACAGTCTTCAAAATCACCAGAAGTCCTTCGCAAGCAAGTAACAAGCCAAGGCGGAACAACTGAAGCAGGAATTGCAGCCTTACAGAAAAGTAATTTTATTCAGATTCTCGGCAGTTGTTTAAAAGATGCTGAATTGCGTTCAAGAGAACTAGGAAAACAATATGATTAACAAATTTTCTCAAAGAAAATAGGAAGGCTGTAAACAACCTTCCTAACATAACTTAAGACATATTTTTAGCGTAAAAAATTTCATCCATTTCTTTTTTCAACTTTTTAGAAATGGCTTTTTGCTCATCTTCTGATAATTCTTCAGCCGAATAACCAAACAAGTAATTATTTAAGTCGAATTTTTTTAATTTACATTTCGTATGGAATATATTTTCTTGATAGACGTTCACATCTATCATTTGATAAACCTCTTGTAAGCTATCTGGAATATAATTTTGGATCGAATCAATATCATGATCAATAAATAATTTGTGACCTTTAACATCTCTTGTAAATCCACGAACACGATAGTCAATAACCATTACGTCTGTTTCAAATGAATGAATCAAGAAATTCAGTGCTTTTAGCGGAGAGATTTCTCCACAAGTTGATATGTCGATATCTGCTCTAAATGTACTAATTCCTTCATCAGGGTGATATTCAGGATACGTATGAACCGTAATATGACTCTTATCTAAATGTCCAACGACTGTTTCTGGGAAAGGACCTGGTGATTCTTTAAAGGATTCCATTGGAGACTGATCAACTGGACCTTCAGAAACAAGAATCGTTACACTTGCTCCTTGAGGCTCATAATCTTGTTTTGCAATATTTAAGACATTCGCTTCGATAATATCCGTTACATCCGTTAAAATCTTGGTTAACCGTTCAGCATTATACTGCTCATCAATATAATTGATATAAGCTTCACGTTCTTCCTTTGTTCTTGTATAACAAATATCGTACATATTAAAACTTAATGTCTTTGTTAAGTTATTAAAACCATGTAATTCAATTCTTTGCGTAGGAGTTAAACTCATTTTTCAAAAATCCCCTTTATCTACTAAAAATATTATTGTTATTAGCATAACATGTTACTACAAATATCGACATATTTCTATTTTTCCACAAAACCCACGTAGTGAAACATACCAAATAAATGCACTTAATTCCATTTTTAATTACTCGGATATATTTCATCCATTACCTATGAGCAGGAGAAACACTAAAATTAATGTGAATTTGCTATACTCTATTATATACATAAGAGGAGGAGTTTTCATAAATGGCAAAATTATTTCAAGAATATAAAATTAAAGATGTGACATTCAAAAATAGAATTGTTATGGCTCCCATGTGTCAATACTCAAGCCATAACCAAGATGGGCAAATTGAAGATTGGCATCGTACTCATTACGCAACACGTGCTGTAGGACAAGTTGGGTTAATTATTCTTGAAGCTACAGCTGTTCAACCCGAAGGAAGAATTTCTGCTCAAGATTTAGGTATTTGGAGTGATGAACATACAAAAGGGTTAACGGAAGTAGTCAATTTAATGAAATCTCACGGCGCAAAAACAGGTATTCAACTAGCTCACGCAGGAAGAAAAGCAACTGTGGACGGTGATATCTATGCCCCATCTCCATTGGCCTTTAACGAGCACTACAAAACGCCAAACGAAATGACAATAAAAGATATCAAAACCACAGTTATGGCTTTTAAAGAAGCGGCAATACGCTCAAAAACAGCCGGATTTGATGTTATTGAACTTCATGGTGCTCATGGTTATTTAATTAATGAGTTTCTTTCTCCTTTAACAAACAAACGTACAGATGAGTATGGTGGAAGTGACGAAAATCGATATAGACTGTTACGAGAAACGATTGATGTCGTAAGATCGGTATGGAATGGTCCACTTTTTGTTCGCATATCAGCACATGATTATACAGAAGGTGGAATGACTCCTGATTCATATGTAACGATGACAAAATGGATGAAAGAACAAGATGTAGATTTAGTAGATGTTAGCTCTGGGGCAAACGTGCCGGCACCAATTGATGTCTTTCCTGGGTATCAAGTTAATTTTGCTGAAACGATTAAACATGACACTCCTATTCCAACAGGTGCAGTAGGACTCATTACCTCACCACTTCATGCAGAAGAAATTTTACAAAATGACCGAGCAGATTTAATCTTTTTAGCTCGCGAACTTCTACGCGATCCTTATTGGCCATATCGCGCTGCTAAGGAGTTACGTACAGAAATTAAATCACCAGTTCAATATGAACGTGGTTGGCTATAAATTAGAACATGAAAAGGAATGCTAATTCACACTGAATTAGCATTCCTCAGACTGTATATAAGAAAAAATTATTTTTAAGAACAACATAAAAATTTTATATTAATATATTGGTGGTTGGCTATTTCTCTCGCTTTCCGCGGACGAAACGCTAGCCTCCTCGACTCATCTGTCTCTGACAGACGAGTCTGTGGGGTCTAGCACATTTCGTTTTTCCGCAGGAGTCTTCAGAAATAGCCAACCACTTTTCTACTTAATTTGTTGCAAATATGTTCATTGAAGTTATTAAAAGAACTAATCCAAGAGCACGTTATTATAATTACTTTAAATTCTTTTGATTGGAATGGAGTTGGCGACTCCAGCGGAAACTGCAAGAACTGAAGACCCTGGACTGAGCCTCGCGAAGGAAGCGGCTGAAGTCTTGCCCGCGGAAAGCGACCACCGCAATGGAAATCAACATTTTTTATTTAGGAATGCAAATCACACTGAATTAGCATTCCTTTTTCATGTTTACTTCATATTCTTCGAATGTTTTCCTAAAGCCATAAAAAGGTCGATACTGTTGACTCTCATAAAAACTATGAGACGTAGAACTTGCCAGCAATTCCATTCGCGTAGCGGGATACATGCTATGAATCCAATACGTGATTTTTTGTCCTAACCCTTTTCCTCTGAAGCTTTCATCTATTAATAATTCACATATGTATAAGCTAATTGAACCGTCTGTAAGTCCACGGCAATATCCGACGATTCGTTCATTCGCTACTGCTACAAAAGCCACGGTAGAATTCATCCAAGCGCGTTTCGTATCTTCCTGCTTTGTCACTAGGTTATTCCAACCCTCTTTTTTATTTAATTCATTGATTTCTAGAAAATCCTTTTCTTCAAATGCTCGTATGTATACCGTTTCATCATTACGTAAAGTTATGTTCATAATGGTCCCTTCCAAAATCATTTAATCTTTTTCAAATTCAATTTCGGTGTTTATCAGTTCTACATCGTCTTGTTTTTTAAAATAATTTTGTAAGGCAAGTGCTACTGAAGAATCCATTTGAAATGTTTTATTTTCATCTGGGTGCAACTGTTGAATATATCCCTTGCCATTCGTTAAGATCCAGAGATGATAATTTTTCTCTTTTTCATCAGTAAAATCGAGATTAAAGGATAATAATGGTTCTGTCATTATGACTTTATCATGTAACAACTCCGAGTTGTTTATAGCATCAACAAATAATTGTATATCTTTAGAGTTCTCCTCTGGATATAACACCATGAATGACACATCTTTATTCCAATAATTTAGAGATAATTGTTCGATTTCTTCTTTTGGTATGCTACATGCACTTAGAAATATGATACTACATAACATGCAAACGATAAAAACTCTCATTGGTTCCCTCCTTTTAAATGAATTATCATTTTATTTTAGTTTACATAATAATATTATGTTTATTATTTGGATAAGCGTTCAACTTCTTTCTCTAAATAGTCCAATCTTTTATGAATTCGATAAAAAATTGGAAGGTACATGACTACAACCAATATGACCAATCCCAAATGAAAGACCTCCAATCATACTTTGCTTTCCATACTATTCAAGAGTATTAAAGTAAAATCCTTCCTACTTCCAATATTCATTGATATTGTATGCTTAGTTAATTATGATTAGAGAAAAAATAAGGGGCGAAACAAGTATGAATTCTGAAAGAAGCATCGTGGAAAAATTAAAGATTGAGAAATTCTCTACAAAACTACTTTTAGCAGCACCTGAAGATATTTTAGATTTTAATAATGTAAATATGGATACAGAAATTAATAAAGAACAGTATCAATTCGTTTTTATTTTCATTCATACAATTGAGGAATTTCTTAGCTATTTAAAAACGTTAATCGAAAAAGATTTGGTACAGGAAAATGGTTTTGTCTACTTTGCTTATCCGAAAAAGAACAACCCAAAATATGACCATTATATTGAAAGGGACCGCATTTTTGACTATATTGATCCCAAAAAAGAAGGTTTTGTCCAAGACAGTAATTTAAAGTTTTCTAAAATAGTTAGCTTAAATGACGTGTATACGATTATCGGATTGAAATCTATGAAAAAAGATATGCACAAGCCCACTACTCAGAAAAACAGTCAGTGCGTGGATGATTACATAGATTTTGTCGATACAATTAAAATTCAACTCGTGAATAATGAGGATTTACTTAATGCATATAATCATTTAACCTTTGGCTATCAAAAAGACTGGGCACGATACATATACAGTGCGAAACGAAAAGAAACCCAAGAGAAGAGATTCGAAGAAATGGGCATTGTGTTAGGTGAAGGTTACAAATCGATGGATTTATACAGAAGGAAAAAGAAATGACAAAAGGCATATCCAAACGATTTGTTTGAGATACGCCTATTTTTTAATTAGATTTAACTCACCATTTTTCATCTCAAATTCCAACAAATCTTCAGCTACAAAGATTGATGGAAACTCCTGAAGACCTTGAATTCGCAATTGATTGGCTTCATGAGGTAAGAACCTTGCACTTATATGGTTAATGATGAGATGTTTGGCGTTACTCTCTTTCGCCACTTTTGCAGCCTCGGTTACGGTTGAGTGGCCATATGGCTTCGCTAACTCTTCAGTACCTGCATCAAAGGTTGATTCGTGTATTACGACATCAACATCTTGACTTAATTCAATCGCGCTCTGACAGTATCTCGTGTCTCCTAAAACAGCTAACGAAAAACCTTTAATCGGTTCCGTTGTCACATCTTGACTAAATATCGTTTCTCCATTATCTAAAATGACATCTTGTCCATTTTTTAATTTTGCTAATAAAGGACCCTTAGGAACACCTAGTTGTAACGCTTTATCAATCAATAACATAGGCGGAAGAGGTTTTTGAAGAATACGATAGCCAAAACAAGGAATTACATGGTCTAAATTTTTGGCCTCTACACGAAATAGGTCATCTTCAAAAATAATTCCTTCATCTATTTCTTCAATGTGTAATGGATATTGTAAATAAGTACGTGACAAACGAAGTGTCGTCTGAATCCATTCTTTAATTCCTTTTGGACCGTAAATCGTAAGAGGTTCCTTACCATCCAAAAAGGAGCGTGAACCTAATAAGCCAGGTAGTCCAAATATATGATCTCCATGCATATGAGTTATAAATATCTTCTCGAGCTTTCTTGGTTTCAACGTGGTATAAAGCATTTGATGTTGTGTTGCTTCCCCACAATCAAATAACCAAAAAGTTCCTCTCTCTTGCATGAGCTTTAATACAAGAGCGCTTGTATTTCGTTGTTTGGAAGGCATTCCTGCTCCAGTTCCTAAAAATTGCAGCTCCATGTCACTTTTTCTCCCTATCTGTATGATCATCTAAAAAGTCTTTACTGAAACTTGTTTTCGATTCAAATGTTGGTTTCTTTACTTGAGTTTTACCTCTCGTAATCATATCTTTACCAAATTTCGTTTGAAGTGATTCAACTAACTTTAATATCGGCTCTTCCTTTGCATGTTCTTCATAATTATATATGGATAATTGTTCAGTAAAATCGTTTCGATCGACCACATTACTAACTGTTACACCTAATAATCGAATCGGCTGTCCATCCCAGTTTTTTGAGAATAAAGTCCAAGCAATTTCAAAGAGTTGATCTTTTTCATATACTAAATTTCGAAACGATTGACTGCGAGAAGAATTATGCCAATCAGCATCACGTATTTGAATCGAGACAGTTGGTCCTGCAAGTCTCTTCGATTCTAACCGACTAGCGACTTTATAGCTTAACCGTTTGATCACTTTTTTCAATTCTCTTAAATCTGTTTCGTCACTTGGTAATGTAGTAGAATTCCCCACACTTTTTGTATCATATACAGAATCCGGATCAACAGATCGATGGTCAATTCCATTAGCTCGGTTTTTTAATCGAGATCCATTCTTCCCTAATGCTTCTTTTAATAATCCTTCTTCGGCATGTGCAATATCACCGATTGTTTGTAATCCTATACTATTTAACTTCTTTGCTGTACTTTCCCCTACGCCATGCATCTCAATTACAGGAAGTGGCCAGAGCAATTTATCCATGTCACGCTTTCGTAAGATGGTTATACCCATCGGTTTCTTCAAATTTGAAGCCGTTTTTGCCAAAAATTTATTTGGCGCAATTCCTATCGAACAGGGCAAATCAAGTTCTGTTAATAGGCGTTGTTGAATCTCATTCGCGATTTCTACTACCGACATAGGACGTTCATTTTCCGATAAATCAACATATCCTTCATCTATGGAAACAGGTTCGACTAGATGTGTGTATGTACGCAGTAAATCAAACATCGCTTTTGAGGCAATCCGATATCTTTTAAAATTAGGTGGCAATAAAATAAGTTCCGGACATTTTCTTTTCGCTTCCCAAACACTCATGGTCGTATAAACGCCTCTTGCTCGTGCTTCATAAGAACAAGTTACCAAAATACCTCTTCGTTCTTTTGGATTTCCCGCAATAGCAATCGCTTTACCTTTTAAAGATGGATCATACGATTGTTCAACTGATGCATAAAAAGAATTCATATCAATATGGAGGATCACTCGAGATGTCGTTTGTTTTTCGATATTCATTGACATTCGCCTCTCCGTTTTTCATCATTTAGTGTTTTTATAAGTGTAACAAAAAACAAGACGCAAGGGCATCCTAGCGTCTTGTTTGTTTATTCAGCTTCGACTGATTCCAAGTAAGTTTGAATTTCCTTTATGCCATCAACAGTGCGCACTAAAATGCTTGGATCTATAATCGTAATTACACGATTTTCTAAATTGGCCACAGAAGAAAAATACTGTGTTTTTGAATAATTCACAAGTCCAATTTGTTTTAAATCTTCATTTGGAATATCTAAAATCTCTTTTGCTTCTAGCACTAAAAGACCTATAAACATTTCTTCGGTTTGTAAAACGATTACACGAACTTGTTCATCCGAAATGGCACTACGTCCGTATAGGATTTGTTCAAAATCAACGATTGGAACAAGTTCTCCGCGAATCTTCATTAACCCCAAGAAATAGTTTGGTAAATGTGGAATTGGGTTAACTTGTTCTAATTTTTCAATTGATACGACATGTTCGACAGGAATAGCATAATCTTCATTTCCACAACGAAACACAACCACTTTGACACTTGTCATACTCTACCCCCACAGTTGTTTTATGATTTAATAGCAGAAACTTTGACAATCTCAACTAACAGATCTGATAACTTTTCAAGCTCTTCAACTGGCATACGTTCATTTTTTGTATGGATTTCTTCATAACCGACAGAAAGATTGACTGTTGGGATCCCAAATCCAGCGATGATATTTGCATCACTGCCTCCACCACTTGCTGCTAATAAAGGCGTGCGTCCTACATTCTTAACAGCTTGTATCGCTACCTTTGTGACATGCTCTTCAGGACCAAAGCGGAAACCAGGGTACATAAGCTTCACATCCACTTCAGCTGATCCACCCATATCGGTAGCAACTTTTTCAAAGACCGATTGCATATGCTCCGTTTGTTTCTTTAGTTTGTCTTCCACAATTGAACGAGCTTCAGCTAAAATATGTACTTCATCACAAACGATGTTTGTTGCTCCCCCGCCCTCAAAACGACCGATATTTGCTGTAGTTTCTTCATCAATTCGTCCTAAAGACATTTTCGAAATGGCTTTTGCTGCAATATTAATTGCTGATATACCTTTTTCAGGAGCTACACCTGCGTGAGCAGTTTTCCCTCGAATCGTAGCCCAAATTTTAGCTTGATATGGTGCTGAAGTAACAATTCCGCCTACTTTTCCATCTGAATCGACAGCAAAACCATATTTGGCATTGATAAGTGAAGCATCAAGTTCCTTAGCTCCAGCTAAGCCACTCTCTTCGCCAGAAGTAATGATAAATTGAATATCTCCATGATCAATTGACTCTTCTTTTAAGCGTTTAACCATATCGAATAATGCTGCAATACCTGCTTTATCATCTGCACCCAAAATAGTTGTTCCATCTGAGTAAATATATCCGTCTTCACGTAATTCGGGCTTAATGCCTTTTCCAGGAACTACTGTGTCCATATGACAAGTAAAGTAGATTGGATCAACATCAGCTTTATTTCCCTTTAATGTCGCAATGAGATTGCCTGCGCCATGGCCACTTCTCGTAGCAGAATCATCTTCAATAACTTGAAAGCCTAACGCTTCCATTTTTGATTTTAAGATAGGTGCAATCACTTGCTCATGTTTTGTTTCAGAGTCGATCTGTACCAACTCGAAAAATTCGTCTATTAAACGTTGATTTGTCAAATGAAAAACTCCCTTATAGTGGAATATTACCGTGTTTCTTAGCTGGTCGTGATTCCTTCTTATTTCGCATCATATCAAGTGCTTGTATAAGCTTAATTCGAGTTTCTCGAGGGTCTATAACATCATCCACCATCCCACGAGCGGCAGCTACGTAAGGATTTGCGAATTTTTCACGATATTCCTCGATTTTTGTCGCACGCGTTTGTTCTGGATTGTCGCTTTGCGCGATTTCCCGGGAAAAGATTACGTTAGCTGCGCCTTGAGGACCCATCACGGCAATCTCTGCATTCGGCCAAGAAAACACTAAGTCTGCGCCAATTGATTTAGAGTTTAAAGCAACGTATGCGCCACCATAAGCCTTTCTTAAAATGACGGTCATTTTAGGAACAGTCGCTTCAGAGTATGCATACAAAATCTTCGCGCCATGACGAATAATTCCGCCATGCTCTTGCTTAATACCTGGGAAGAAACCAGTTACATCTTCAAACGTAATGATTGGGATGTTAAATGAATCACAAAAACGAATAAATCGTGCAGCCTTATCAGAAGAATCGATGTCTAATCCTCCTGCCATGACTTTCGGTTGATTACAAACTAACCCAACAACTTCACCTTTGATTCGCGCAAGTCCAATTACTACATTACGAGCGAATTCCTTTTGTACTTCCATAAACGAATCCTGATCTACTACTTGTTCGATTACTTTACGAATATCATACGGACGAATCGCATCAAATGGAATGACTTCCGTTAATTCTGGTCGGTAATCATCATTCATATCAGCTTCAAGTCTAGGTGGCTTTTCATCATTATTTTGTGGGAGATAACTTAACAAATCTCTCACTTGTTGTAAAATTTCTTGTTCGGTTTTCGCACGGAAATGGGCATTTCCACTAATTGCATTATGTACTTTTGAACCACCCAAATCCTCAGCTGATATTTTCTCACCCGTGACGGTTTCAATTACTTTGGGTCCAGTAATAAACATTTGGCTTGATTCATCCACCATAAATACAAAATCAGTGATTGCCGGAGAATAAACTGCACCTCCAGCACATGGTCCAAGGATGACAGAAATTTGTGGTATTACTCCAGAATAAATTGAATTTCGATAGAAAATTTGACCGTATCCATCTAAAGAAACGACACCTTCTTGAATACGTGCACCACCTGAATCGTTTAACCCAATAAACGGCGCGCCATTTTTAGCTGCTAGATCCATTACATTCGCAATTTTCATCGCATGCATTTCACCTAAAGCACCACCGAAGACCGTAAAATCTTGTGAAAATAAATAGATTGGGCGGCCATTAACTTTTCCGTATCCAGTTACAACCCCTTCACCTGGTCCCTTTTGCTTGTCCATCCCAAAATCAACCGTACGATGTTCAATAAAAGGATTCAACTCTACAAATGTACCTTGATCGACAAGTAAATCAATACGCTCTCGTGCGGTTAATTTACCTTTAGCATGTTGACGTTCAATACGTTCGTCTCCACCACCAAGTTCTATTTCACGTTTCCGATCATATAATTCACTAATTTTTTCATAAATGTCCATGTGTTTACTCCTTTAAACCTGTTTTGTCACAAAGTTCATATAAGACACCGAATGAAGATTTCGGATGTAAAAACGCTACCTGAGCACCACCCGCTCCAATTTTCGGTTGTTCATTTAAAACACGTATTCCTTTTTCGCGAAGTTCTTTCATTCGCTCTTCAATTCCTTCCACTCCAAAAGCGATATGATGTATACCCTCACCTTTTTTCTCAATAAAAGAATGGATGGCACTTTGTGTAGTCATTGGTTCAAGTAGTTCTAATTTAACGTTGCCAGCATCAATAAATGCTACGCGAACGGATTCTGATGCTACTTCCTCGATTTTTAAAACAGATAAACCGAGTGTTTCTGTATAATAAGGGATTGTTTCATCTAAATTTTTTACGGCGATGCCAATATGATCAACCTTTTTCAAAATAGCCACACCCTTCTGTATTCTCCATTCTCTATTGTACCGATTTCTTTTTGAAAACTCTACCTCTTGTGAATTTTTTCAGTTTCTACTAAACTTAAACTATCGTTCGTTAAAGGAGTTGTATCGTATGCGTAATGAAAATTTTCGTAAGTTCATCGTCTATTTAATGATTATCATGATGGTTTTATCTAGTGCCTTGTTTGGTCTAAGCTTATTCTTTTAATAAAAAACAGCTTCCGAGGAATTGTTATTCCTTAGAAGCTGTCTTTTTTTTCGTTTTAAATCCAACGAATTTTCGTTTAATGCGTAAATATTGTTCCATTTCTTCGATAAACTGATAAAGAGCAGCCATTGCCAAAAAGTTGTCATGATCTTTAGGAAGCGGCATTTTCGAGAACTCTTCTTTCACATCATCTAGTTTGGAAATAAAGGTATTCGCTGTATTCCCTGAATGAACATGATTAGCTAAATCCTCAATAAATTCACCTACGTGATGTGAATGTGAAATAGTGACTGGTAAAGCTGTGATTTTTGGAAGTACTCTTTCAATGATTTCAAATTGTTGTTCTCTCATATCAAAATATAAATAATAGAGATTTTGTCTTCGATTTAAATGGTTTTCAACATCTTGGTAAGCAAGTGCTTTACCTTTTTCAATGACTTCTGCTGCTTGTACAAGTTCTTTTCCATCCCAGTCTGAATCTCCATTACGTAAATAGAGTGCAATTTCATGAAATATTTTGGAATAAAGTGCTTCTAAATCTAAACGATATTTTTTTAGATCTTTATCGATACTTGGCATATACATATTGACCACTAAAGCCACACCAAAACCTACGGCCATTAATTGTGTTTCGTTCCATAGTAAAGACAAGGATAGCGATTTAGCATCAAATAAATGCAAGAGAATGACCACACTCGATACAAAACCATCTTGAAATTTTAACGAGACTAATGTCGGAATAAATAACAATAAAATAAGACCAAACACAAGTGGATGATAGGATATCCCTTCAAAGAATATGAAAGCAAATCCAACACCAATGACACTGGAAATAATACGAGCATATACCGCACGAACAGATTTCCTCTTCGTTGGTTGAATACATAAAACCGTCAAAATAAATGCTGAACTGTAGTAATCTAAATCTAAATACATCGCGATTAACATCGCAATACTCGCTCCAACCGCTGTTTTCAACGTTCGATACCCTATACGAAATTTATGTAAATCCATTCCACCATCACCCCCTTCTCAAAATAACGTAAGCAAAAGAGCACTGAATAACAGTGCTCTCGTTTTCTATCTTATAGCTCATCACAATGTTCTTCAAATAATGCTTGTATATGAGTAATTACGGACATTGGATCGTGACCTTCAATTTCATGACGACCGATCTCAGCAACAAGTGCTCCATCTTTCAATAAAACGAATGATGGGGATGACGGCAAGTGCTCATCTCCAAATAGCATACGGGCTTGAGCAGTAGCTTCTTTGTCTTGCCCTGCGAAAACTGTTACGAGATGATCGGGACGTTTATCATAATGAACAGCATTTGCAGCTGCTGGACGAGCTATTCCCCCAGCACAACCACATACTGAATTTATCATAACCAATGAAGTACCTTTACGAGAGAACGCTTGTTCTACTTCTTCAGGAGAAGTCAATTGTTCATACCCGCTTGCCTCCATTTCACCACGTGCTTGACGAACTATATCGTTCATTAATAAATTAAAATCCATATTCATTGTTAAAACTCCTCTCAAACTTCTGTATTAATAATAGCAGTTCATGAATACCCACGCAAAAACTAGGATTTATTGTCTAGAAAAAGTTGTTCAATTGCTTGTGAGACGGTTGTATTGCCTTTTAGTATCTCTGCTTCTAAGCTCTTAACAGTTGTTTTCGTATTAGGTTGCTCATAGAATTGATCCATTAAGCGATCGACAATCATTGTATGGAACCAATCTTTTGTTTGCGACTGCCTTCGTTCGGTGTAGAAACCTGATTTCATAAGTGTATTTTTAAAGGAACAAATAATCTGCCATGTTTCTTCAATTCCAACATAATCTTTTGATGAAGCGGGTATTGCTTTTGTTGCCCACCCTGGGCTAGCGGGTTGCAAAAAATGCAAAATTTGTTGGTACTCAGCGACTGTTTTCTTCGCCATTTTTGCATTGTCGCCATCAGCTTTGTGAACGATTAATAAATCCGCCAATTCCATTATTCCTTTTTTCATCCCTTGCAGTTCATCACCAGCACCGGTTAAAACTAACAATAAAAAGAAATCAACCATTCCCCGAACAATCGTTTCACTCTGACCGACGCCAACGGTTTCGATCAAAATCACATCGTAGCCCGCCGCTTCGCATAGCAACATCGTTTCTCGTGTTTTTTTATGAACGCCACCTAAAGTTCCAGCAGTTGGTGATGGACGAATAAAGGCATTTTCATGTCTCACAAGTTCTTCCATCCGCGTCTTATCTCCTAATATGCTTCCACCGGATATAGTGGAGCTAGGATCTATCGCTAACACCGCCACTTTAAAGCCTTCATCACATAAAAACTTGCCAAATGCTTCAATAAAAGTACTTTTACCAGCACCAGGTACTCCCGTGATTCCTATACGAATACTGTTGCCGGTGTGAGGTAATAGCTCTTGAAGTAAACGTTGCCCTGCACGTTTATCTGCAGAAACAGTACTTTCTAGTAAAGTAATGGCTTTGGCCAAATGGAGTCTAGAACCTTGACGAATTTCTCGTGAAAAATCATCGACAGAAATCTCATTTTTTTGAGACTTTCGAAATTGCTTTCGTGTTGCTTGCCCCATTCCATCATGAGTAGAATGAATGCCACTCATAACATGCATTGAATTTTTCTGTTGGTTCTCTTGACCATCCATTATTCCATCACTTCCTCATACCCGAGTCTTCTATAAATTTCTTCTATGACTTTACCAGCTGCTACTGGTATTACAGTTCCCGGTCCAAATATCGCTGAAGCTCCATTTTCTCGAAGGAAAGCATAATCTTGGGCAGGAATAACTCCACCGACGACAATTAAAATGTCTTCTCGACCCAATTTGCTTAATTCATCACGAAGTGATGGAACGAGTGTTATATGGCCAGCTGCTAACGAACTCACACCAATTACATGAACATCATTTTCTACTGCTTGTCGAGCCGTTTCGGCAGGAGTTTGGAATAACGGTCCCATATCTACGTCAAAGCCTAAGTCTGCAAAGGCAGTAGCAATTACTTTTGCCCCTCGGTCATGTCCATCTTGTCCCATTTTGGCGATCATAATTCGAGGTCGTCTGCCTTCGTTTTCTTTAAACTCATCGGTCATATGTTTAACGGCTTTTATTTCTTCTTCATTTGAGAAGTTCGAGCTATAAACTCCACTCACTGAACGAATCACCGCCTTATGTCTACCTGATACAAGTTCTATGGCATCAGAAATTTCACCAAGAGTTGCTCGAACTCTAGCTGCTTGAACTGCACATTCTAGTAAATTTTCAGTGCCTGTTTGAGCTGCAGAAGTTAGAGCAGTTAATGCAGCTGTTACTTCTGTTTCATTGCGCGTTTGTTTCATTTTTTCAATGCGGTCAATTTGTTTTTGACGAACCACGGTGTTATCAATATTTAATATTTCAATAGGATCTTCTTCTGATAAACGGAATTTATTAACGCCAATAATAATTTCTTTACCTGAATCGATTTGAGCTTGCTTTTTAGCAGCTGCCTCTTCAATCTTCATCTTTGGTAAACCTGTCTCAATCGCTTTTGCCATACCTCCAAGCTCTTCGATTTCCTCGATTAATGCCCAAGCTTTTTGCATTAACTCATCCGTCAGTTTTTCAACTGCATAAGAGCCGCCCCAAGGGTCAATAACCTTCGTCATCATCGTTTCTTCTTGTAAGAAGAGCTGAGTATTACGAGCTATACGTGCAGAGAAATCTGTCGGTAATGCGATCGCTTCGTCAAGTGCATTCGTATGAAGAGATTGCGTATGACCCATAGCAGCGGCATTTGCTTCGACTAATGTGCGAGTGACATTATTAAATGGGTCTTGTTCAGTCAAACTCCATCCAGAAGTTTGTGAATGTGTACGCAGTGCTAATGATTTTGGATTCTTCGGGTCAAACGTTTTCATCATTTGAGCCCAAATACGTCGAGCGGCTCTCATTTTTGCGATTTCCATAAAATAATTCATTCCAACCGCCCAGAAAAATGACAATCGTGGCGCAAATGAATCAATATCGATTCCAGCTTTAAGTCCTGTACGTACATACTCTAATCCATCAGCTAATGTATAGGCTAATTCAATGTCGGCTGTTGCTCCCGCTTCTTGCATGTGATAGCCAGAAATCGAAATGGAGTTAAACTTTGGCATTAACTTCGACGTATATTCAAAAATATCGGCGATAATTTTCATCGACATTTCAGGTGGATAAATATATGTATTTCTTACCATATATTCTTTTAATATGTCATTTTGAATGGTTCCAGCAAGTTGCTCAGGTGAGACGCCTTGTTCTTCAGCAGTCACGATATAGAATGCGAGAATTGGTAAAACGGCTCCGTTCATTGTCATCGAAACAGACATTTGATCCAGTGGTATGCCATCGAACAAAATTTTCATATCTTCAATAGAATCAATAGCCACCCCAGCTTTCCCAACGTCACCTGTCACACGGGGATGGTCTGAGTCATAACCTCTATGTGTAGCTAAGTCAAAAGCGACTGACAAGCCCTTTTGCCCCATGGCAAGGTTACGACGATAAAATGCGTTACTTTCTTCAGCAGTAGAAAATCCAGCGTATTGACGCACAGTCCATGGACGTGACACATACATAGACGGATATGGCCCTCTTGTATTTGGAGCTATCCCTGGCAGATCTTGTGTATGTTCAAGTGATGAGATATCATTCTTTGAATATCTTTGTTGTATTTGAATGCCTTCATTCGTTAAAAATGGATCCGCAATATTTTTGTTTAATTGGTTATTAGAGAGAATAGTTTCGATTTGAATCGATTTAAAATCAGGTTTCATCTGTGTGACCTCCTGCTTCATTCCAATGAACAAGTTCTTGCATTTTAGCAATTATGTCTTGTCCCGCATAAATACTGCCATTTAGTCCAAGGTCTTTCCAAGTTGTTTCTTCTTCAAATTTACCTGCAACATCCAAGAACATCTCATTAGATTTCAGTTCTAGCAAAGATGGCATAATTTCCTTCGTTAAACCATCCTTAGCAGCAACAACTGCATAAGCAATCTCATTCTTTTTCAACCAGTGCCATGCATCTTCTACCTTTTCAAAAACTGGACTCATTAAAGGATCCAATCCTCCTGCTTGTAAAAATCCTTGAACGAAATCAGCTCTTGGTTTCACTTCTTTTAACAAACCAAATGAGACAACCGCGGATTTCAAAGAGTTAGTTTGGAATTTTTCTCTAAGGTTTTCAAAAGGCACTGCTAGTCGATCAACGTCTTCATTCATGACTGATGGACTTACGATATCACTTGGATTAGCATACATATTTGTCCCGATTAACGATGCTTTGCGAGTTGAAAGAGCCGTTTTTCTCTTTGAATGAACTTCATGTACAAGATCCATTAAATAATTTTCACGCGAAGTTTCTTCCATTGACTGGATTTTAATAAACAACCCCCATGATTCACGCACTAAATCAGACGTTAGTGACTCGATATAGTAAGATCCCGAAGATGGATCAATGAATTTGCTTATCATCGTTTCTTCTCGAATAACTAATTGAACATTACGAGCAATTCGCTCAGATGTTAACGTGCTGCCTGTTAATACATCATGAGGATAAACCATTAAAGCATCTGCACCGCCAAGCACTGCTGAAAAAGCAGCATTGCCAGCTCGCAGTAAATTCACCGTATCATCGAGTTTCGAATAGGAACGCAAAGAAGTATCAGCGAATAATGGAATATTTGTCTCATCCACTCCGTATGCGGAGATAAACGCTTTCCATAACACACGGAACGCTCTCAATTTTGCAATTTCCATAAAGAAATTCGTATCTACTGAAAATTGAACAGCCAGAGAAGATGAAAAGTCTGGTGTATTTTCAGCTATTTTTGCAAATGAAAGCAAGGCACCTGTTAACTCATGTATTGCTGTCCCACCCGCATAATGAATTTTACTCGTAGAAACGAGCATATTTACGGATGGAATGGAAATCCCTTTTACATAACCTGTTACTCCTTGTAACTCTTCCTTGGATAGAAGTGAGAAGACCCCTAAAATTGAATCATTTTCATTTTCAACGGAAAAATAAAACGGATTTTTTTTGATTAAGTCCTTTAATTGATTTAGTTCTTCAGAACTCCATTCAAAGGATGATGTTGAAGCCAAATAAACAATCATATCATTGCCACGGCTTAGTTGATCGACAGTTTTTTGTAAGAATTCATGTGCTGACGTTGCAACGGCCGGTTGTGCAATCATCCATTTCGAATCTTGTTTTACTGAAGAAATCATTTCAGAGTAATTTAATGACTTATTCAGATGTTCTTCTGTATATAGTGGTTGAAGTTGGATTCCTTCAAAGGTTGGAGTGATTAATTTATCGAATGATTGACCTTTAAGTGAGTGAACGGCTTCTACTTTCCAGTCGTCGTAAGAAGCATTTGGAAATTTTATAGTTTTCATTTTTGTGATTGTCATGTGGATGCTTTCGCGTCCCTCCTTTAGATCTGTTGCTTACTTCTAGTCTAACTTAGAAAGGGCTTTCATAAAAGCAAAAAAAGCCCGATGACCGAGAGTTTCGGCATCGGACTTTATTGATAAGTTTAGTTTCAAGTTAAAGCTCTAACGAATGTTAAACATACTTTCTACGAAAAGTAGGTTTCACAATCCGCAAGAGGTCTACTTAAAACTCTTCATTAATAAACAGAAGTGTTTTCTTTTGTCATGTTTTCAAGAATTTCTTTCACACGCGCAAGGAAACGTCCACAAACTAATCCATCAAGAACTCGGTGATCAAGTGATAAACATAGATTTACCATATCACGAGGTGCAATCATGCCGCCCGCCATAATAACTGGACGTTTAACAATAGATTCCACTTGAAGAATTGCTGCTTGTGGGTAATTAATGATACCCATTGATTGAATAGAACCAAATGATCCTGTGTTATTAACAGTAAATGTACCACCTTGCATTTCATCAGATTTCAACTTACCTGCACGTACTTTAGCTGCAAGTTCATTAACTTCACGACCAATACCTTTAATGGTTTTTTCATCTGCGTTTTTAATAACCGGAACATACAATGCATCTTCAGTTGCTACAGCGATTGAGATGTTAATATCTTTTTTCTGTACGATTTTGTCGCCCGCCCACATTGAATTCATCATTGGGAATTCTTTTAATGCTTGAGAAACAGCTTTGACGAAGAATGCAAAGTAAGTAACATTAAATCCTTCTTTTTTCTTGAATTCATTTTTGATGGAATCACGGTATTGAACAAGGTTCGTAACATCTACTTCAATCATTGTCCATGCATGTGGTGCTTCGTGTTTACTACGTAACATATTAGCGGCAATTGCTTTACGAATACCTGTAACAGGAATTTCGATATCGCCTTCGGCAACAGGTACATTTGCTGCTGCAGCTGGTTTCGAAGCAGCCGGTTGAGATGGTGCTGATACTGTTTCTTTTTGAGGAGCAACTTGTTCAGCTTTAGCAGTTGGGATGTTCCCACTTTCGATAATTGCTTGTAAATCTTTACGCGTAATACGCCCTTCATTTCCCGTACCTTCTACAAGTGTTAAGTCGATATCGTTTTCTTGAGCAAGTTTTAAGACCGCTGGAGAATAACGAGCTTTTGACCCTTTTTCACGTTGAACAGGAGCTGCCGTTTTTTTCGATTCAGCAGCTGGCATTTCAGCGGCTGTTTCTTTTTCGGCAGGAGCATCTTCAGGAGTTGATTCTTCAGTAGAAGCGCCACCTTCAGTTTCGATTGTACAAACTACGGCACCTACTGCTAAAGTTTCGCCTTCTGTAGCGATTAGTTCTTTGATGACACCTGTAAATGATGAAGGAATTTCAGCTGTAACTTTATCTGTATTCACTTCTGCAAGTGAATCATATTTATTCACTTTGTCACCCGGTTGAACCAACCATTTTTCGATTGTTCCTTCTGTTACGGATTCACCGAGTTGAGGCATTTTAATTTGTTCGATTGCCAATTGTAACTCCTCCTTTCAGGTTAAAATTCTGCAAGTTCACGCATTGCTTTTTCAACTTTATCTGGGTTAATCATAAAGAACTTTTCCATTGTCGGTGCATATGGCATTGCAGGTACATCAGGTCCTGCTAAACGTTTAATCGGTGCATCTAAATCAAACAAGCAGTTTTCAGCAATGATTGCTGCTACTTCACCCATAATGCTACCTTCCATATTGTCTTCAGTGACAAGTAGTACTTTTCCTGTTTTTGAAGCAGCTTCAATAATTGCTTCTTTATCTAATGGATAAATTGTACGCAAATCTAGAATATGTGCAGAAATTCCGTCTTGCTCTAAACGTTCTGCAGCTTGCAGTGCAAAGTGGACAGCAAGTCCGTATGTGATTACGGTAATATCTTCACCTTCACGTTTAACGTCTGCTTTACCAATTTCGATTGTGTAATCATCTTCAGGCACTTCACCTTTGATTAATCGGTAAGCGCGTTTGTGCTCGAAGAACATAACTGGATCATCATCACGAATAGCAGCTTTTAGTAAGCCTTTTGCATCGTAAGGTGTGGAAGGAATCACGATTTTCAAACCAGGTTGGTTTGCAAAGATCGCTTCAACAGATTGTGAATGGTAAAGTGCACCGTGAATTCCCCCACCAAAAGGTGCACGGAAAACGATTGGACAAGACCAGTCATTATTTGAACGGTAACGAATTCGAGAAGCTTCAGAAATGATTTGGTTAACGGCTGGCATGATAAAATCAGCAAATTGCATTTCTGCAATTGGACGCATACCGTACATTGCAGCACCAATTCCGACACCTGCGATTGCAGATTCTGCTAATGGAGTATCCATTACGCGATCTTCTCCAAATTGATCGTATAAACCTTGAGTAGCTTTGAATACGCCACCTTTACGTCCTACGTCTTCACCAAGTACAAAGACGTTTTCATCACGTTCCATCTCTTCTTTCATTGCGAGTGTAATTGCGTCAATATAAGACATAACTGCCATTATGCGTTCCCCCCGTCTTTTTCAGCATAGACGTATTTTAAAGCATCTTCTGGTGCAGCGTATGGCGCGTTCTCTGCATAATCCGTTGCTTCATTTACTTCTTTCATAATGCGATCATTTAACTCTTTTTCAATTTCTTCAGTAAGGATGTTCAATTCTGTTAAATAAGCAGCGAACTTACCAATTGGATCAGCCGCTTGCCCTTCAGCAAGATCTTCAGCTGTGCGATATTGACGTTGATCATCATCAGAAGAGTGAGCTGTTAATCGATGTGAAATGGCTTCGATAAGAGTTGGACCTTCCCCGTTACGGGCACGGTCAGCAGCTTCTTTTACCACTTTATAAACTTCTAAAGGATCTGTTCCATCAACGGTGAAACCAGGCATTCCATAACCAATTGCACGATCTGAAACGTTTTTAGCAGCTACTTGTCTGTCGTAAGGAACTGAAATTGCATATTTATTGTTTTCAACCATAGTTATACAAGGTAATTTATGAACACCGGCAAAGTTTAATCCTTCATGGAAATCACCTTGGTTAGATGAACCTTCACCTAATGTCACGAAAGTAACGAAATCTTTTTGTTTTATTTTACCTGCTAATGCAACACCCACAGCATGAGGAAGTTGAGTAGTTACAGGTGAAGAACCTGTTAAAATACGATTTTTCTTTTGTCCAAAGTGGCCAGGCATTTGACGTCCACCCGAGTTTGGATCTTCCGCTTTAGCAAACGCTGAAAGCATCAAATCGCGAGCTGTCATACCGAAGTGTAAAACTACACCCATATCACGGTAATAAGGAGCGATATAATCTTTCGTGTTATCTAGTGCGAAAGCAGCTCCAACTTGAGTCGCTTCTTGTCCTTGACAAGAAATAACGAAAGGAATTTTACCAGCACGGTTCAATAACCACATACGCTCATCAACACGACGAGCCATTAGCATTGTTTCAAAAATTTTAAGTACGTCATCATTTGATAACCCTAATTCTTCATGACGATTAGTTGCCATTTGTACATCCCCCTTTTTGAATATCAGAAATTACATATGAATCGCTTTACCTTCAACTGCTAGTGCCGCTTCGCCCATAACTTCTGAAAGTGTTGGGTGAGGGTGAATAGTAGAAGCAATTTCCCAAGGTGTTGCATCAAGTAACATTGCAAGTCCTGCTTCAGAAATCATATCCGTAACATGTGGTCCAATCATATGAACACCTAGGATATCGTTCGTTTTTTTATCAGCGATGATTTTAACAAATCCGTCAGACTCACCGTAAACCAATGCTTTCCCAATGGCTTTAAACGAAAACTTACCTACTTTAACATCAAAGCCTTTTTCTTTAGCTTGTTGTTCAGTAATTCCTACACTTGCAGCTTCTGGATTTGAATAAATACAACGAGATACTAAGTTATAATCGATGGCATGCGTTTTTTGTCCTGAAATATGCTCAACAGCTGTAATTCCTTCATGAGAAGCTACATGAGCTAACTGCAATCCGCCAATTACATCTCCAATCGCATATATATGAGACTCTTTTGTTTGGAAAGTATCTTTAACTTGAATAAAGCCGTTTTCAACAATAATATCCGTATTTTCAATACCAATACCCTCAACATTCGCTTGACGTCCAACAGAAACTAACATTTTCTCTGCAGTAAACGCTGTCGTTTCACCTTTTAATTCAGCTGATATTGTGACAGAATCCTTTGTTGTTTCTAAAGAATCAGCTAAAACCTTAGCACTTGTCGCAAATTTAATGCCTTTTTTAGTTAATAATTTTTGCATTTCCTTAGAAATGTCAGCATCTTCAGTTGGGATAATGCGATCAGCGTATTCAATTACCGTAACTTCAACGCCGAAATCATTTAACATCGAAGCCCATTCAATCCCGATAACCCCTCCACCGACAATTAAAATCGATTTAGGTAATTCCGTCATCATCAATGCTTCGTCTGAACTCATTACCTGAGTTCCATCAATTGTTAAACCTGGTAGTGATCGTGGTCTTGAACCAGTTGCGATGACTACGTTTTTAGGAATTAACATTTCGTTTTCTTCTCCACTATTCATTTCTACTGAAATGGTACCACCTGGAGATGGTGAGAAAATAGATGGTCCTAACATACGGCCAGTACCTTCAAATACATCAATTTTTCCTTTTTTCATCAAACCTTGAACACCTTGATGAAGTTGGGAAACAATACTTTCTTTACGAGCTTGAACGCGTGAAAAATCTAATGAAACTTCACCAGTATTCACTCCGAAATCTGCCGCATGGTTTTTAGTCGTTGCGTAAACTTCAGCACTGCGAAGTAATGCTTTACTTGGGATACAGCCTTTATGAAGACATGTTCCACCTAAGTTACCTTTTTCAACAATTGCTGTTTTAAGACCTAATTGTGCAGAACGAATAGCAGCTACATAGCCACCTGTTCCTCCACCAATTATGACTACATCATAATTTTTTGCCATATGCTTATCCTCCTTTTACTTTGAATTCGGATAAACCTTCGCTTGTTCCTCACCGTTTAAAACACGAATCGCACCTTCAGTTAAAGCTTGCAATTCATTTTCACCAGGATGAACAATCACATCAGCAATCCAATTCACTCGTTTCGAAATAGCTTCGACAAAATCTTTCCCATATGCTAAACCACCAGTTAAGATAATCGCATCGATTTTTCCTTCTAATACAGCACTCGCAGAACCAATTTCTCGAGCTACTTGATACGCCATAGCATCATATACAAGCTCTGCTTCTTGGTCACCCTTAGCAATTCTCTTTTCAACTGCTACAGCATCATTGGTTCCTAAATAACTAACTAACCCGCCTTGACCGACTAATTTCTTCATGATTTCATGGCGATAGTATTCACCCGAAAAACATAAATCAATTAAATCGCCTGCAGGAACCGTACCTGCACGTTCTGGACTAAATGGACCGTCACCATGCAAGCCATTATTCACTTCTACTACTCGTCCATTTTCATGAACTCCTACAGTGATACCGCCACCCATATGAGTAACGATTAATCGCATATCTTCATATGCTTTACCACATTGTTTAGCATATCGTCGTGCAACAGCTTTCTGATTGAGTGCATGGAAAATAGATTTTCGTTCAATTAACGAAAACCCTGAAATGCGGGCTATTGGATTTAACTCATCCACAACGACTGGATCGACGATGTATGAAGGAATATTTAAACCTGTTGCAATTTCAAATGCTAAAATCCCACCTAAATTTGAAGCATGTTGTCCTGAAAAACCTTTTTTCAAATCTTTAAGCATTTCTTCATTAACCGCATAAGTACCACCTTCAATTGGACGAAGCAGGCCGCCTCTACCACAAACGGCCGATAACTTCGAAATGTTGATTCCTTCTTCATCCAATGCTTCTAAAATGGTTTCCTTACGAAATTCATATTGATCAATGATTGAAGAAAACTTGCCGATTTCTTCCGAAGAATGTCGGATCGTTTTCTCCATCAATAAAACATCGTTTTCAAAAACACCAATTTTTGTAGAAGTGGAACCTGGGTTGATAACAAGAATGCGATATGAATGTTCTTGCACAATGATTCCTCCCAAAAGACGTGATTAACGTCCGCTTAAAATATGTTTGCCATTTTGTAAGAATTGGCTACGTGATTTACCCACACGAGCAATACGCTCTTCTGCTAAACGGTCAGCTGCTAAGTAAGTAGGAATTCCTTCAGTACGTGAAATCTCCATTACTTTTGCAATGCTGTCATATACTGTTTCAACACGCTTCATCGCGCGCTCGCGGTTATAACCATATAATTCATCTGCTACGTTAATAACTCCACCTGAATTAATTACGTAATCTGGAGCATAAACAATTCCAAGTTCATGTAATTGATCACCATGTCTCGTTTCTTTCAACTGGTTATTAGCTGCACCAGCAACTACTTTAGCTTTTAATTGTGGAATCGTTTCGTCATTAATAATCGCACCTAATGCACATGGAGCAAAAATATCAACGTCTTGTGAGTAAATTTCATCAGTGTTTACTGCAGTAGCTCCAAATTCATTTACAACACGGTCAACTGAAGCTTGATTAATATCAGTAACAATTAATATTGCACCTTCTTCATGTAAATGACGGCATAAATTATATGCAACGTTACCTACACCTTGAACTGCAACGCGTTTGCCTTCTAAAGAATCACTACCGAATGCTTCCATTGCAGCGGCTTTCATACCACGGTATACACCATAAGCTGTTACAGGAGATGGATTACCTGAAGATCCGAATGCTGGAGAAATCCCAGTTACATAATTTGTTTCTTCATGAATTAAGTCCATATCTGCTACAGTAGTACCAACATCTTCAGCAGTTATGTAACGACCGTTTAGACCTTGAATAAAACGACCGAAAGCACGGAACATTTCTTCGTTTTTATCTTTTAATGGATCTCCGATAATAACTGTTTTACCACCACCAAGATTTAAGCCAGCAGCTGCATTTTTGTATGTCATTCCTTTTGCTAGACGAAGTGCATCTTCAATTGCTTCTTCTTCTGTTGCGTAATTCCACATACGAGTACCACCAAGGGCAGGTCCTAATGTTGTATCATGAATGGCAATAATAGCTTTTAATCCTGAAGTCTTATCTTGGCAAAACACCAATTGTTCGTAATCATATTTCTCCATATATTTGAAAATTTCCATTGTAAATTCCTCCTATAATAGATGTTTATTTTTGTGATGAGCAAATAGCTAATGCAAGTGAATTCAGTTTACTGTCTGCACTATCTGCACGTGAAGTTAAAACGATTGGAGCTTTTGCACCTTCAATAACTGCACCGACTTTTGCTTTTGCAAAATAAACAAGTGATTTGTACAAAATATTTCCAGCTTCGATTGATGGGACTAACAAAATATCTGCTCGTCCAGCATGTTCACCTGAAATGCCTTTGTGTTGGGCAGCTTCTACTGAAATAGCATTATCTAAAGCTAAAGGTCCATCAATAATACAGCCTTTTATTTGACCACGCATATTCATGCTTACTAGTGCTGCTGCGTCTAAGGTTGGCTGCATATTTGGATTTACTGTTTCTACTGCTGCTAAAGGTGCCACGATTGGATTACTAACTCCTACGGCATGTGCTACTTTAACTGCATTTTGAATAATTTGAGCTTTTTGAGATAAATCCGGAGCAATATTCATTGCCGCATCCGTTACAAAAATCAGACGATCATAACCGTTAATTTCAAATGCAGCCACATGAGAAAGTACTTTTCCAGTTCGTAATCCAAAATCAGGATTCAATACAGCTTTTAAAATTACTGCTGTTGGAATATGACCTTTCATTAATACATTTGCTTCATTCAAACGAACTGACTTCACTGCAGCTAAAGCAGCTTGTTGAGCGTCCTTAACATGCTGCGTATAAATCCTCGGATGATTCACTAAATGCGGGTAATGTTCGTTAATTAAAGCTTTTAGCTTAGGTTCGTCATCGTAAAGACGGAAACTAGCCATTTCGAGTTCAATTGCCAAACTTACAGCTTCTAAAACTTCAAGATCCGCAGCAGCTGCAACCGCTACGACATTTTCTGTAGACTCAGATGCTTGGCGAATTAAATCTTCTAATTTCATTTGTAATCACCTCACCACTCATAATTTAATCATAATATCGCCTTATAAGACAACGATGAAAACGCTTTATTCTACTCATTTTCGCCTTTTCTTGCATGCAAATTGTTGCAAACCATGCAATTCTTTGCACAACTCGTTAATCCAATTCATATTTTTCTAATTTGTAGTAGAGCGTTCTAAGTGAAATCCCTAGATTTTTAGCTGTTTTCGATTTGTTGCCACCCGTATTTCTTAATGTAGATGATAGGATCTCTTTCTCAATTCTTTCAATTTGATCTGCAAGCGGAAGAATTGGTTGATTTAATTGATTCATTTGAGATTCGGAAGGCTTCATCATTGAGATTGGCAAGTGGTGATCATCTAATATGGATTCAGTCGGCTTCATAAAAATCATTCCACGGCTAATAACATTTTCTAATTCCCTTACATTGCCTGGCCAATCATAAACTCGCAAGCGATTGTAGGCTACTTCAGAAATCAATTCTACATTACGACCATACTCTTGATTTAACTTTACTAATAAACGTTCAGCGATAGCTTTAATATCTGTCTTACGATGTCTTAAAGGTGGAATTTGAATTGGCATTCGATTTAAACGATAATACAAATCCTCTCTAAATGTTCCTTCAAGCATCGCTTTTTCCATGTGTATATTGGTTGCTGCAATAACTCTTACATCAATAGGTATCGCTTTTGTCCCACCCACACGAACAATTTCACCATCTTGTAAAACACGTAATAGTTTGACTTGGGTACTACTTGAAAGTTCGCCAATTTCGTCTAAAAAGATACTACCGTGATTCGCCTCTTCGAATAATCCACGTTTCTCTCCACGTTTTGCACCTGTAAATGCGCCTTCTTCATAACCAAATAATTCACTTTCTAATAAATGTTCAGCAATGGCTGCACAATTAACACGTACGAATTTGTTGTATTTTCGATCACTCGCACTGTGTATAGCATGAGCAAATAGCTCTTTACCGGTACCAGATTCACCCCGAAGTAATACAGTGACAGGTGTTTTAGCGGCTAGCTTCGCTTGATCAATTGAAATCTTCATTTCTTTTGAATCGCCAATGATGTCATCAAACGTATATTTTGACTCTAACGTCCGGATAATACTCCTCGCTCGATCCAATTCCTTCATAAGTGAACGAATTTCTGTCATATCATGGATAACCCCAACACTACCTTTTAATCGATTGTTAACGATAATTGGTGCAACATTAACGATCACTTCACGTTTTGCTGGTCCGACTCGCATGTTTACTCCTCGAATCGCTTTCCTCGTTTGAAGTACTTTTAAATGCATACTTTCACCTTCACTAATATCTGCAGTTGCTGGCTTACCTATGATGTCTTCAGTCTCAAGACCAGTAATTCGAGTGTAAGCAGGATTAATGAGTAAGCCCTTCCCATCTTCATCAACGACAGAAATCGCATCATCACTTGATTGAATGATCGCTTGTAGCATGGTCTGAATTTCCTTCAAATTGGTTATTTCTTCAGCTAAGTTCACCACTTCTGTTATGTCTTTGAAAATGGAAAATGCGCCAATTCGCTCGCCTTGTTCATTCACAACAGGAAATCTAGATGTGACAATTTTTGCTCCATTGCTTAAAACTAATTCCTTATTTAATTCGGTTCTTCCACTTTCAAAAATCCGTGGGAGTGCGCTTGTTGGAATAACTTCATAAATGTGTTTTCCTACAGCATCCTCCGCAGTTACATCTGTCATGCGAGCCGCACTTTTATTGAAAAAGTTTATAATACTATTTTTATCAACTCCGACCATGCCTTCGTCAATTGAGTTGAAAATTAATTGTTGCTGATGGGCATGTTCTTTTGTTAACTGAAGCAACGTATCTTTTTCGGTTAATAAGCGGACAAGCATATTAGCGACACTACCAGGGATAAGAACTACATGGTCTTGTTTGGCTTTAAGGAGCGCTTGGTATACTTCAGTTTGTCCCGTTAAATCAAAAATCATATGTAAATCATTGTTGATATATTTGCGCCAATCATCATCAACTGTGATTTGATGTTGTTTAGCAATTTCTAACGCTGAAGCATTCTTATTAATATCAATAATAGCTTCCACTTCAAAAAATTCAGCTGATAAGAGTAACTTTAAAATAGCAGTTCCTCCAATGCCCCCACCAACAATCAACACTTTTTGCAAAGACATTCAAAACACCCCGTTAACTATATGCAATCTATTGCAAATTCTATTTCTATCATACAAGATTCTCCTTGTCTTGACAAAGATATAGCGGCTAGTAAAATACAATGAAGAGGAGTGATTGTCAGATGGCTAGAATGCTCGCTTTCATCGTTTTACTAATCCCAGGTCTCTTAGCAGCCGGGGGAATTAAATTGATAAGAGATACTTTTTTTGGAAAGTTAATTGGACCCATCCCCTTTTTATGGCTTCAAATGGTGATTGGGATTTTATTCTTAATTATCGGTTTAGGTTTTTTTGCAGGATTTTTATTACACCGTGATCGTAAAAACGGGAAAGTACAAGCTAAGTTTGCAAAAAAAAAGGAATCCTAATGTCATTATGACATTGAGATTCCTTTTTGTTTCTTTAAAACAACATCTGGGTAATCAGTTATCCACCCAGCAACAACTGGATGAGGATTGATGATAAAAGATTCTTTTCCATCTATTCCATAAAATCGTACTTTCTTTAAAGATTGCTCCGCTAAGTCTAAATTTTCTTTTTTATAGTATCGCTTATGCACATGGATAGCATCTGCGGCTGCTAGAAACGAAAGTTGCTGCCAATTTAATTTTTTTGTCCCTATGAAAGCAGTTTCAAGGGAATGATTTATTTTTTTAATTCGTTCCAAAACTTCATAATGAAAAGATGAGAAATGAATATCAATTCCTTCGAATGAACGAGCGAATATCAAATATGCACTATCATTTGCCGTCAAAAAAGATTCTTTTAGTTCCACGTTTAATTTCAACGAATTGCGGATAGCAAATTGTAGCACTTCTTCGAACGTCATTACATGCTCACCGTTAAACTTTCGCCAAAACCTTCTTTTACCTAACTTGATTTTTTGAGCTTCTTCTAATAACAAATCAGAAACTTTTTTCGGGTTTCCAGCCAATCGCCAAAAATCAATATCATGTGTAACGATTGGTACCTCATCTTTTGTTAATTGAAGATCTATTTCAAGACCATCTGCACCCATTTCTTTCGCTTTCACAAAAGCAGTAAAGGAATTTTCAAGAGCATAAGCAGATGCACCTCGATGAGCGTAAATTGGCAATCTAGACATTTAATACACCATTTTCTATTTTAAATACACCTGATGTTACATGATTGAGTGATTTCGTTTTTGAACCAACTTGAATATGTGTTCCTGCATGTGCTTCTTTTGTAACTCTGATCTCACATTCGTCCGGTGTTCGTAACGTAACCAAAATTTGTTGAATTTCCTTATCTAATTGTGAAGAAAGTTTCTGTTTCTCTTCTAATAACCGCTTAGATTCTTCATAAACCCCGATTTGTTGCGGAGACATTTTCCCTAACATTAACTGAAGTTGAGTAACTTTTTTCTCGAATGAATAAATTTCTTCTTGAATCTCTCTCAACTCAACCGCTTTAATTTTCACTTCATTTTGGAGGGCTTGCCGGTTAATACCATGTACGATTAAATCGGTTTTTCTTTCTAAATGATTTCCGGAATAAGCAGTGGTTATCACATTTATAGCTTCTGTCCGACCACCAATAATTTTCCCTTTTAATTCATTCACGAAGACATTATTCGCTCGAATGGTTGATCCTAAAGCATAATAGCCTATATGGATGTCTTTGTTTGCGGAAAGAATACTCTCATTTGAATGTTTGACAAAGATTGAACCACCAGCCTCAACCAGCGACTCTCCTTTGCCAAAAATGCCGCCACGAATATAAATGTCACCATGAACAGACTGAATATGTTTCGCATGAAAAACGCCATCAGAACTTTCAATGGAAATATCACCAGATGCAATCACAGAAAATCCACTAATGACGGTTCCAGTGATGCTTATGGAGCCATCAAATTTCAAATTTCCCGTTTCAACACCCACGTCCCCGTTTATCGGAAGGTGCTTATGAACCATAATTTTACCATCTTGAATATCTAATACCCCATTCATTTGTGCACGCAAAACACTTTTCCCTAATTCTTCAATCTCGTATACAGATTTAGAATCATATTTTAAGTTAAGGTCCTTCCCTTTTACTGCAGGAATCGTATCCCCTTTAATATTCGTACCCGGGACGCCTTCTTGTGCTTCAAGCTTTTCTCCTAACCAGTCATCTTTATTGATTTCGAGAATGAAATTCATATCAAAGTAATCTGCTTTACCTTCTTCATCAATAATTGGTTTTCTCTCAGGTCTTTCAAGGTACTTAATTTTAGCATCCGACCCTTTTTGTGGAGGAGTTCCTTTTGCGATCGTATAAGGTTTACTCGTTTTCATTTCCTTCAAAATAATATCTTGAATTCCATGAATAATCCCGTTTTCTCTCAATAGCAAATTGACTCGTCTATTAAGATTCGTTTCATACTCATCATAATATTCAATGGTTTCATGAACAATGATATGTGCAGACATCAAATCATTTGTATATTCTAATTCAATCGACGGTAAAAATAAGCCGACTTCAAAATCCTCTAGTTCTTCACTAATTAAAGCTTTCTTAAGTTCTATAAAGTTCGGAATTTTAATCCGTGGGTTTCTATGTAATATTTTTTCAAATTCCTTTAATGGGTATCCAGGTTTATGAATTGTTATCATCACTTTACCTTCGACCTCATTTAATGAAATGAATTTATTTTCTTCCAGTAACAAGATGTTTCTCCACCCTTCTCACCTTTCCATTATAATCATAAATTCACGATTTGTTGATAAAAATCTGAAGATTTTCTACAAATAGATTTTTATCATAATTCACACATTCATGGATATTAGTAAATTATTGCAAGGAAAAAGGGCCACCTCTTAGTCATTTATGACTTAAGAGAAAGCCCCATCAGTATTTTATATTTTTAGCTTGCCATATGCTCCAAACGAATTTTGTCTGCGATCATGGCAATGAACTCAGAATTTGTTGGTTTGCTCTTTAAGTGATGAACTGTATAACCGAATGTTTTCGATATAGATTCGTAATTCCCACGATTCCACGCCACTTCAATTGCATGACGAATTGCTCGTTCTACTCGAGAAGCAGTCGTATTAAACTTCGTTCCAATTTCTGGATAAAGCACTTTTGTAATAGAGCCTAGTAATTCGATGTCTTCATACACCATATGAATAGCTTCTCTTAAATAAGCGTAACCTTTAATATGTGCAGGAACACCAATTTCTTTAATGACAGCTGTAATAGTTGTATCAATCATTTTTTGATTAACTTTTTGTTGTGGAAGTCCTTGTAAAATACCTGCCGAACTTTGTTTGTTTTCTTGACGATGGCCAGATACCTGAAGAATTTGGTTTACTAAACGATCAAATTCAAATGGTTTCAACATGAAATACGACGCGCCTAAATCCACCGCTTGTTTCATAACATCTTCTTGACCGAAAGCTGTTAACATGATTACTTGTATTGAAGCTAGTTGTTCATTATTTTGCATCGTTTCTAACACAGCTATACCATCTAAGTGAGGCATGATTATGTCTAATAGTAAAACGTCTGGAGCCTCATTTTCAATCATATTCAAACAAATTTTACCGTTTGCAGCCGTACCAATCACTTCGATTTGAGGATGATTCCCAAGATACGACTCCAGTGTTTTTACTAATTCCTTGTTATCATCTGCAATTGCGACTTTAATTTTCTCCATCTCAATTTCCCCCTTGAATAGCTTTAGCGTACATGGTTGTTTGTTTTCGCCACATTCTCCCAATTCCACACATGTCAGTTTCGACAATTAATAGTCAATTCCTTTATTAATTATAAAAATAAGTCTTTAGTTCGAATATTCAGTCAAGTTTCGACGTTTGTCAATCTTTTCTATGCTTTTGTCGAATTATCGTTATGCTTATTGTATCAAACTACAAAAAAAAGACCACACTTATTTAAGTGTGGTTAAATCTATGCATTATTTCAATTTTATGCGAAGGTTAAGGATGTTTTTTTATCATTTCTCTAATTGTAATTGCAGCACCTTTTGTGGGATTATCAACAACCATATGTGTAATGGCACCAGCAAATTTATTGTTTTGGATAATCGGGCTACCACTCATTCCTTGCAGAATGCCACCCGTTTTTTTAATTAATCGTTCATCCGTAATGTGAAACTGGAAAGTTGTATCTTCTACATTAATTATTTCAATGACGTAAGTTTCAACCTTTTTCCCATTTAATGTGGTTAATATTTCTGCTTTACCTTCTTTAATCTCATTTACATGAAGCGTTGGAATTGCTTGTCCATTTTGCAAGTTCTTATCCAGTAAATTACCGAATATCCCATAAACCGTGTTTGCATTCACAATTCCGGCATTCTCACGAATGGAAATTTGTTTAGCAATTTTGTACCCTGGACGACCAGGTACACTTTTATGAATACTCGCTATTTCAGAAAGAAAAATACTCCCTCCTAAGAATGGAGGAATTTTTTCAATTTGTTGATCAACGATTTGATGTCCTAATGCACCATATTCACTCGTATTAGGGTCAACATACGTTAATGTTCCAATACCTTCCGTATGGTCTCGCATAAACGGTAATAACTCACTCAATTGATGCTTAGACACGGTAATTAGATGTTGTTTATTAGCTCGATTAAATGATACTTTTACTTCGTTTGTATTTATTTTTGATGAAATCTTCTTCCAGTCTTTTGTTGTTTCAACGGTTTCGTCACCGACTTTTAAAACTTGATCTCCACTTTTAAACCATATTTCGTCTTCAATTAACACATCATGTACAAAGGTAACTCTTTCTAATTTCAGTTGCACACCAATCGATTGTCCCATCGGAATTAACTCATCCGAATTTGCTAATGAATGAATCGGCATTGACATGAAGCAGATTGCCGCTAAAGCAATAATTCGCTTACCTAGATTCCATCGCATACTTCACCTCCATTCATCAAGATGTACTTACTATGTGTCTTCACAAAGTAGTTATGAAAGGTAATTTTTTCGAAAAAAAGCACTTTGCTTTAACAGCAAGTGCTTTTCGGTATACATTATTTATTTATTTTTTTTCGCTCTTCAGCTGTGGATAAAAGCTCCGTTGCATGATCTAAAGTTCGAGCCGTAATTTCTGCCCCAGACATCATACGACTAAGTTCATGAACTCGCTCTTTACCGGATACTTCAGTTAAAGTTGTCGTAGTTCGTTCATCCAGAACTTCTTTCGCAATCAAAAGCTGTTGATCGGCCATTGCGGCAACTTGTGGTAAATGAGTAATACATAATACTTGTGATGAATTTGAAATGCTGGAAATTTTCTCAGCAATAGCTTGTGCAACTCGACCACTAACTCCAGTATCAACTTCATCAAAAATAATCGAAGTAATACCTTGGTGTTTTGAAAAAATACTCTTTAATGCGAGCATCATTCTTGAAAGTTCACCACCTGAAGCAATTTTTGATAAAGGTTTTTCTGGTTCACCAACATTTGTCGACATATAAAATGAAAGTGAATCTTTTCCATCTTTATCAAATTCATTTTGTGAAGAAAACTTCACGTGAAATGTTGCTTTTTCCATATATAATTCTCGAAGTTGAGTTAGTATGGACTGGCTTAATTCAACTGCAGCTGATTTTCTTAATTTAGTTAATTTGCTTGCTTTAGTTTCCAATTCCGATTCAATTTTCGTTAACTCTGCTTGACGCATTTGAACGCGCTCATCACGGTTAATAAGTTCGTCGAGTTCCAAACCAATTTTTTCTCGGTACACAAGAATATCTTCAATTGATGAACCGTATTTCCGCTTCATTGATTGGATCGTAGCTAAACGATCTTCAATTTCGTTTAATCTGCCCTCATCGAATTCCATTTCATCCAAAATTCCTTTTAAATAATATGCGGATTCTTGTAAAGAATAAAATGTAGAAGAAATTATCTCGGAAGGTTCCTTAAATTGTTCGTCGTAAGATGCCACATCCGTCAATTCGCTCATAGCTTGTCCAACCCAGTCTAACCCTCTAGATTCATTGTTAATGGCTTCGTATGCCTTTGAAATTTTCTCAAAAGTTCTGTGATAATTTTGATGTTTTTTTCTCTCATCCGTTAAAGTTTCTTCTTCGCCTTCGTTTAATTGAACCGCATCAATTTCCCGAATCTGATATTCGTACAAATCAATTTTTTGGGCAATTTGTTGCTCATTATCATTTATACTAGTAAGCTCTTTTTTTAATTTTTTATACGCATTATATGTATTCTGATATTTCTCTTTTTGAATCATTAAATCTTTTCCTGCAAATTGATCCAACAAGGTAATATGTAGACGATCATCCATTAATTCTTGACTCTCATGTTGACCATGAATATCGATTAAAGATCCACCAATTTCTCTCAATATAGCAATAGTTACTAAACGTCCATTGACACGACATACACTTTTTCCATGATCATTAATGTCTCTTCTCAAAATAATCGTATCTTCATCAGGCTCAATGCCAAATTCAATCAGTTTGTTAAAAACAGGGTGCTTCTCATCTTGAATGAAAAAAAGACCTTCTAACTCAGCTTTTTTAGCCCCATGTCGAATAAATTCCTGAGATCCTCGCCCACCTGCTAACAAATGGACTGCATCGATAATAATGGATTTCCCTGCGCCAGTCTCACCAGTTAATACAGTTAAGCCGTCAGTAAAACTAACCGATACTTCTTCAATAATCGCAAAGTTTTTAATCGATAATTCCTTCAGCATGATATCCCACCTCGTTTATAACATTTCCAACAATCTAGTCTTTATAATATCTCGTTCTGTTACGTCACGACAAATAATAAGACATGTATCGTCTCCACAAATAGTTCCTAAAATTTCACGCCAATCTAAGTGGTCAATTAAAGAACCAATTGCGTGAGCATTACCAGGTAACGTTTTCATCACCAAAAAGTGACTTGCCCCATCAATACTTACGAAAGCATCTGTTAAAGCTCGGTGAAGCTTTTGCATAGGATTAAACCGTTGATCTGCAGGTAAACTATATTTATAACGACCATCTTGCAATGGTACTTTTACTAAATGTAGTTCTTTAATATCTCTTGAAACCGTTGCTTGCGTTACGTTGTAGCCAGCATTTTTTAGAATATCAACCAAGTCATCTTGCGTTTCAATTTCATGATTTGCAATTATATCTCTGATCCGAATATGACGTTGTCCTTTGTTCATTGAAAGTCACTCCTAATATGAATGAATAAATATACTTAATATCTCATATCGTACCACCAACGAATAAGACTAACAAGAAAAACACGTCCCATGTGAGGACGTGTTTAGACAGTAAATAAATAAATGTTGATTTCCATTACGACGGACGCTTTCCGCGGGAGCCAACAGGAAGTTGGTTTCAAAGACGTTGCCACACGACGTGGCGTTTTTAGTCTTTGCTACTTCCTCAAGGTCTTCAGTTCTTGCTGATTCCACTGGAAAGATTAGAACCATGGCTCTAATCTTTGCGACGAAGCTAGCGCAGTGATGCAACGCCTTTTCATGTTTCGAAGCTAGCATAGCGATGCAACTCTTTTCCATGTTTCGAAGCTAGTGAAGCGATGCAGAAACAGAAACAGGAGCAGATGTTTTACGCCGCCTTCGACAATTGAAAAGAAATCGGTTTTCTAATGCTATTATTCTTTTGTGTATAGTCTTAAACACTTCCTATGCGAGGACGTGTTTAAGTTAATTGTTTATGTGCTTCTTGGACTAACGATTTTAATTGATCGTAGGTATAAACAGGTTCTTCTGATTCTGTAGCGATCAAATGAAATAAAAATTCAATATTTCCTTCTCCTCCAGTTATAGGAGAGAACGAAGCATTTTGAAGAGTGAAACCTTCATTTTGAGCGAATTGAGCAATCTTTTCTAACACAGAGTAATGGACTTTCGGGTCACGAACGACGCCTTTTTTGCCTACATTATCTTTGCCAGCTTCAAATTGTGGTTTGACTAATGCAATGACACTACTTCCTGGAACAAGCAATGTTTTTAATACAGGAAGAATCAGTTTAAGAGAGATAAATGAAACATCAATTGTAGCAAATTCAGGCATGCCTTTCGTTAAATCAGCCGGTGTGACATAACGAAAATTAGTACGTTCCATTACTGTCACACGTTCATCTTGACGAATTTTCCAAGCTAGCTGATTATATCCAACGTCAAGCGCATAACAATGTTTAGCCCCATTTTGTAAGGCACAGTCCGTAAACCCACCCGTTGAAGCCCCTATATCTAACATTAATTTATCTGTTACATCCAAATCAAAAATTTCAAGGGCTTTTTCGAGCTTTAAGCCCCCTCTGCTTACATACTTCAATGTATTTCCTTTTACCTGGAGAGGCGTATCAATTGGAATTTTTTCTCCTGGTTTTTCGAGACGGTTTTCATTTGAAAAGACTGTCCCAGCCATAATAGCTCGCTTTGCTTTTTCACGCGTTTCACTTAATCCGCGTTCTACTAACAAAACGTCCACTCGTTCTTTCGCAATTTTACTCATAGCACATGTGTACCTGTCTGACGTTTTTCTTTAATAACATCCTCTATTCTTACGACTAACTCATCAGAGGTTAAGTGAATTTCATCTAATAATTCTTCAACACTTCCGTGCTCAATAAAATGATCAGGTATACCCATTCTACTAACCGTAGTCTGTGAATATTGATGATCACTTAAGAATTCGATAACACTACTACCAAACCCACCTTGAAGAACAGCTTCTTCAACTGTGAAAATTGGAAGCTTGCGCTTAACAATTTCATGCAACATGGATTCGTCTAGCGGTTTGATAAATCGAGCATTCACAACTTCAGCTTGAATACCGAGAATTGACAATCGCTCAGCTGCTTCTAACGCAAGAGGAATGGTTGTCCCAAATGTTAAAATAACTGCATCACTTCCAGGTCGTAGCACTTCCCAAGTTCCAATTGGAATCGTTTGCAATTGCTCATCCATCGGGACGCCAAGTCCATTTCCACGAGGATAACGAAGAGCAATAGGACCATCATTATATTCAATTGCTGTCTTCACCATATGTTGACCTTCATTTTCGTCTTTCGGCATCATGATCACCATATTCGGTAAATGTCTTAAGAAAGCAATGTCGAAAACGCCTTGATGCGTTTCCCCATCTGCCCCAACTAAACCAGAACGATCTATCCCGATAAAAACATTTAAGTTTTGGCGACAAATATCATGAACGACTTGATCATAGGCACGTTGTAAAAATGTCGAATAAATCGCTAGGAAAGGTTTCATACCTTGCGTTGCTAACCCAGCCGCCATTGTTGTGGCATGTTGTTCTGCAATACCAACATCAAACATTCGAGTTGGAAATTCACTCGCAAAGCCTTCTAATTTAGATCCTACCGGCATTGCAGGTGTAATTGCTACAATGCGTTCATCTTCTCGCGCAAGTTTACGAACGGTTTCAGCCACTAGACCACTCCAAGAAGGTGCCGTTGATGAAGACTTAACAAATGCGCCAGTCTCCATTTTATATGGACCTGTACCATGCCAAGTACCGATTTTGTCTTCTTCTGCAGGGCTAAAGCCTTTCCCTTTTTTCGTCAGAACATGAACAAGCACAGGACCTTTCATCTTCTTCGCGTTTTGTAAGGTATCTTGTAAATCTTGATAGTTATGGCCGTCAATTGGTCCTAAGTAGGTAAAGCCAAGCTCTTCAAAGAAAATACCTGACACCAATAAATACTTCAGGCTATCTTTTACACGCTCAGCAGTAGAAGCAAGTTTTCCACCTACTGCTGGGATTTTCTTCAACAAATATTCTAAATCATCTTTAACTTTGTTATATTTACCGGCTGTTCGTAATTTCCCTAAAACAGTATGCAATGCTCCTACATTGGGTGCAATAGACATTTCATTGTCATTTAAAATGACAATCATATCCGTTTTTTCATGCCCAATATGATTCAAAGCTTCCAAGGCCATCCCACCGGTAAGTGCGCCATCACCGATAATTGGTATCACATAATTTTTATCTTTTTTAATATCACGCGCTGCAGCCATACCCATAGCAGCGGAAAGTGACGTGGAACTGTGACCAGTTTCCCAAACGTCATGTTCACTTTCGATGCGCTTCGGAAATCCACAAAGGCCTTTAAATTGGCGTAATGTATCGAATTGATTGCCACGTCCAGTCAAAATTTTATGCACATAAGCTTGGTGCCCAACATCCCAAATGAATTTATCTTCTGGGCTATTAAATGCGCGATGTAAGGCAACTGTAAGTTCGACTACACCAAGATTTGGTCCGATGTGCCCACCAGTTACAGAAAGTTTTTCAATTAAAAACGCACGAATATCATCACTTAATTCTAAAAGTTGTTCGTGTGATAAATCTTTTATAAAAGATGGATTAGTTATTGTATTTAAATCCATATCCATCACTCACCTTTTCCCAGTTATCTGTATTTTTTATTTAATTTCATTATAACAATGTAAAGGAATTGTACAAACAATACCTCACTATGTTAATTGCTTCGATTAATGATATAAGCAGCTAATTCGTCTAATATACCTGATTCTTCATTAATTGATCGTAGGCTAGAAAGGGCTTGATTAATATGCCATTCCTTTTTATCTTTCGCACCTTGTAAGGTTAACAAGGCAGGATATGTATTTTTATCACTCGCCACATCTTTCCCTGCCGTTTTACCCAGGGTTTCTGAAGTTCCTTCTATATCAAGAATGTCATCTTGAATTTGAAAAGCAATGCCTATATGACTGGCGTAATTTTTTAGTGCCTCGACCTTATCACCTGTAGCATTTGCCAAAATTGCTCCTGCATAAATACTGAATTCTAACAATGCACCCGTTTTGTTTTTATGAATAAATTCAAGTTCAGTAACACTTATTTTTTTTCGTTCACTTTCCATGTCAAGTACTTGACCACCAACCATTCCTTCTGCACCAGATGCTTCACTAAAGGCTTGAATTAAATCTAGTTTAGACTCGGAAGTCAAGTTAGGTAAGCGAGCAATCACGCCAAAAGAATACGTTAGAAGTGCATCACCAGCTAGGATGGCTAATGCTTCACCGTACACTTTATGATTCGTTAATTTTCCGCGGCGATAATCATCATTATCCATACTTGGTAGGTCATCATGAATCAATGAATACGTATGAATCATTTCAATCGCAGCACCAATAGTATATGCATCTTTATGTTGTTCATTTAAAAAATCTAACACAGCCAAAAGAAAAAGAGGTCGAATCCGCTTTCCTCCAGCTAACACAGAATACAACATGGATTCTTTTAATGGTTGCGGAGCAGAAATGGATTGAATTTGAAATTCAAGCTCTCTTTCAATTAAGGGTAAATGGGCATTCATAAAATGATTGAGGTTCGTATTCATTCAGTTTTTCCTTCTTTATCAGATTGATTAAAAGGTGTTTTTTCTCCATTCTCATCCATAATCGAAATTAATTGTTTCTCCGCATTTTGTAATTTATCGTGGCAGACTGAAGATAGTTCCATTCCTTTTTTATAAAGCGAAATAGCATCTTCTAGGGGTACATCACCTTGTTCTAATTGACGTACAATATCCTCAAGTTCTTGAATTGCTTGATCGAAAGAAACTGCTTTTTTTGTCATTTTCATTCTCCTTCTACTTTTTCAGAAATAGATGTAATGGTAGCTTGAATTTGCCCATCTTGTAAAGACACTTCGATCGTCTCGTCTACTTTCACTTCATGAATTGATTTCACGACTTGCTGATTTTGATAAGCAATACTATATCCTCTACTCATAATCGTTAATGGATTTAAAGCTTCAAGTGTTCTAACTGTACTGACAAAAGACTTTTCTTTTTCTTGGAAAGTACTCTTAGTCGCCATTTGAAGTCTACTTCGCAAGTTTTGTACGTTTTTTTGCAATGGTAAAATCATTCGATTTGGATTTTGCAGTTGCAAACGCATCGTTTTCTGAGTAAACAAATCTGTTTTATTCACCAAAATTGTTTTTCTATTTTTCTCTAGTTGTTCCTGTAATCTTGTCAACCTTTCAATAAAAGGTCGATAAAGCCGCTCCGGATAAGCAAGAGGATAAGATGATGCTACTCGATTTAACCTTTTTCTTTCCTGAGTGATCAATGTGGTTGTTAACTGAACTAATTGATTGGAAAGTCTTACTGTTTGTTGTAATAATTCAATTTGACTTGGCACTGCTAATTCAGCAGCAGCCGTTGGAGTTGGCGCTCGAAGATCGGATACGTAATCAGCAATGGTTGTATCTGTCTCATGACCAACTGCACTGATGATCGGGATAGTACTATCAGCGATCGCACGTGCAACAACTTCTTCATTGAAAGCCCATAAATCCTCAATAGAGCCGCCGCCACGCCCAACAATCAACACATCTAACCCATGATTTTGATGTGCTGCATGAATTGACTTTACAATACTTGGAGCTGCTCCAGCACCTTGAACTAAAGCGGGAAATATGAGAACTTCAGCTAGAGGATACCGACGATTTAAAGTCGTTACAATATCTCGTATTGCAGCACCAGTCGTTGCCGTAATGACACCAATCTTGCTAGGGAAAGATGGGATGACTTTTTTTCTTGATGGATGAAAAAGTCCTTCTTGATCGAGCTTTTTCTTGAGTTGTTCGTAGGCAATAAATAACTCGCCAATCCCATCTGGTTGCATATGTTGTGTATAGAGCTGATATTGACCAGAATTTTCATAGACATTAATATCACCTTGAATCAAAACATTCATGCCATTTTCAGGCTTAAATTTCATTGAACGAGCTTGAGCTGCAAACATAACTGCCGGCATCCTAGACTGTTCATCTTTGAGTGTGAAATAAATATGACCACTTGTATGAATTTTAACATTTGAAAGCTCACCTTTTACATATACATTTCGCATATGGGGATCGGCATCAAATTTACGTTTTATGTATTTAGTTAAGGCTTTAACCGTTAAATAAGAAATAGAAGACACGAAATCATAGCTCCTTAAAAAGAAGAAATAGAAAAGCTGTCTTTCTATAAGAAAAACAGCTTCTTTTACCTATTTTACCTGTAATAAACTCATTTGTCTTGACGTAACTTATTTTCTGCTGATTGAATGGTGTTTTCCATCAACATCGTGATCGTCATTGGACCAACTCCACCAGGTACTGGTGTAATAAATGATGCTTTTTGTGAAACGGAAGCAAAATCAACATCACCACACAACTTATTGTTTTCATCACGGTTCATTCCTACGTCAATTACAATAGCTCCATCTTTAATGTGTTCAGCTTGAATTAACTTAGCAATTCCAACTGCCACAACTAAAATGTCTGCTTGACGAGTAATAGAACCTAAATCTGGAGTTTTTGAATGAGCATAGGTAACGGTCGCATCTTTCTGTAAAAGTAGTTGACCCATTGGTTTTCCTACAATATTACTTCGACCTACGACCACAGCATGTTTTCCTGCGATTTCTATCCCACTATGTTCTAATAACTTCATTACACCAAATGGCGTACATGGTAAAAATGTTTCTTGTCCTAAAAGCATTTTCCCCACGTTATTAGGATGAAAGCCATCAACATCTTTATCCGGTGAGATGGCAGATAAAATTAGTGATTCATCAAAATGTTTAGGAAGAGGCAATTGCACAAGGATTCCATGAATAGACTCATCCGTGTTTAAATCATGTATAGTTGCCATTAATTCTTCTTGACTTAAAGAGGATGTAAACGAAAGTAGACGCGAGTGCATGCCTAATGATTCGCATGTTTTTTGTTTATTGGTAACATAGGTTTTTGAAGCAGCATTATCTCCTACCAGTACAACAGCTAGACCTGGAACGACCCCTTGCTTTTTCAAATCTTCAATACGTGTTTGTAAATTATTGCGTATGACTTTTCCTATTTCATTTCCATTAATCAAGACACTCGACATGTTGGCCCCCTAATATAAATCGCTTAAGAATCTGCGTATTTTGAAAGAACTCCATTAACAAATTTACTAGACTTTTCGTCACCAAACGTTTTGCAAAGTTCAATCGCTTCGTTCATGATTACTTTTGCTGGTGCGTCTTTCATGAACAATAACTCATATACCGCTAATCTTAAAACGGTACGTTCAATTTTAGGCAATCGGCTTAATGACCAGTTTTCTAAATGACTAACTAATGATTCATCAATTTGTGTTAAGTGCTCAGTCGTTCCAACTACTAATTGTTCGTAGAACGAGTCAGAGTTACCGTCCAAAACATGACTTTTTGCATCTTCTACAGTTAGACCAGTGTTTTCAAGTTGAAACAAAGTTTGCAACGCTTTTTCACGGGCTTCTCTTCTTTTCATGTATGTGTTCTCCTTTTATCCTGCTTTAAGTATCCGAACACATCATAGCATATTTCGTACTTACAAAACATACTCAACATGATTTTCGAAAGTTCAGAAAAAAGCATCACTCACAATGAAGGAGTGATGCTTTAGCATTATTCTATAGTTGATTCTTTTTGATGTTCAAATTGAACACCCGTGATATGAACATTTACTTCTTTTGTTTCAAGTGAAGTCATATTGAAAATCGCTTGACGGACTTGATTTTGAACTTCTTTTGCTACAGTTGGGATAGCAGCTCCGTATTGAACAACACAGTAAATTTCAACAAATAAACCTTGATCTGTTAATTCGGTTTTGATCCCTTTACCATGCACCTTTTTGCCAAGTCTTTCAACGACACCTGACGCAAAGCTTCCACGCGTACCAGCTACTCCTTCAACATCAGTGGTAGCAATACCTGCTATTACTTCTAACACTTCTGGTGCTACTTCTATTTTACCTAGTTCTTCTTTACCCGATGGTGTCATTTGAACATAAGCGGAAGTTGTTTTTTCGACCATTTTAATCCATCCTCTCTAGGAGTTTAATACATCATACGTTTCTAAAAACTTCGTATCGAAATCTCCAGATTTAAATACTTCATGATCCATTAGCTTTGCATGCAAAGGAATCGTTGTAAATACTCCTTCAATTACAAACTCACTTAATGCACGTTTCATTTTAGCCACTGCTTCTTCACGTGTATCAGCATGTGTAATTAGTTTTGCAACCATAGAGTCATAGTATGGCGGGATGCTATAACCCGTATACATTGCAGAATCCACACGAACTCCATAACCACCTGGTGCTAAGTACATTGAAATTTTACCTGCTGAAGGCATAAAGTTTTTAGCGGGATTTTCTGCATTAATACGACATTCGATTGACCAACCGTTTATTTTTACATCAGATTGTTCATAGCTTAGTTTTTCACCAGAAGCAATTTTCAACTGTTGCTGAATTAAATCGATTCCTGTGATCATCTCAGTAACCGGATGTTCAACTTGAATACGTGTATTCATTTCCATGAAATAAAACTTTTGATTAATATGGTCAAAAATAAACTCTACTGTCCCAGCACTTCGGTAGTTTACAGCTAGTGCAGCTTTTACAGCAGCTTCACCCATTTCAGCACGCAATTCTGGAGATAATGCAGGTGATGGAGCTTCTTCAACTAACTTTTGCATACGACGTTGAATGGAACAATCTCTTTCACCAAGATGTATTGCATTTCCGTATTGATCGGCAAGAACTTGGATTTCAATGTGGCGGAAAACTTCAATGAATTTTTCAATATAGACGCCTGGATTACCAAAAGCAGCAGCAGCTTCTTTTTGCGTAATCTGAATTCCTTTTACAAGCTCTTCTTCCGTACGAGCTACACGAATCCCTTTACCTCCACCACCAGCGGTAGCTTTTATGATTACAGGGAATCCAATTTCTCGAGCTATTGCGAGACCCTCTTGGTCGTCAGCAACGATGCCTGTTGAACCTGGTACGACTGGCACTCCAGCTTTTCTCATCGTTTCTCTCGCAACATCTTTTGTACCCATTTTAGATATAGCATCTGAAGTAGGTCCAATAAATGTAATATTGCATTGCTCACATAATTCAGCAAACGAAGCATTTTCCGCTAAGAAACCATAACCTGGGTGAATCCCGTCACAACCTGTTAGCTTGGCAACACTAATAATGTTAGAAAAGCTTAAATAACTATCTTTAGACAATTTCGGACCGATACAATATGATTCATCAGCCATTTGAACATGTAAAGCATCATGATCAGCTTCTGAATAAACGGCAACTGTTTCGATATCTAATTCTTTACAAGCTCGAATGATACGAACTGCAATTTCTCCACGATTAGCAATTAGTACTTTTTTCATTTTAATCCCCCTCAGTTCGCTTTTACTAAGAACAGAGGTTGGCCATATTCTACAAGTTGTCCATCTTCAACTAAGATTTCAACAATCTCGCCTGACACTTCTGCTTCGATTTCATTAAACAATTTCATAGCTTCTACAATACAAACTACCGCGTCAGCATTTACCTTGTCACCAACTTGAACATATGCAGGTGAATCCGGTGATGATGATTGATAATAGGTACCAACCATTGGTGAAGTAATTTTGTGCAATGAAGCATCTAGAATTGCTGGTTCTTTTACTTCTTCAGCTGAAAACGATTCAACTTTATCATTTTTTGGTGCTGCTGCAACTGGTGCTTCTTGTACGGCATTTACAATTGGTTGTGCAACAGGTTGAGGTGTTGAGCTCAAACCTTCTGTGTGAACATGACCATTATTCTTTTTTAATTTCACTTTTGTTCCTTCAGACTCGTAAACAAACTCATCAATTGTTGAATGATCGATTAATTTTATGATTTCACGTATTTCTTGTACTTTTAACATCGCGAACTCCCCTTAAGTGTATGTAATTACGTACCCCTTCTATTTTAGTCTTTTTTTGTTCAATTTGAAATAGATAACCCAAAAATACTTAAGAGTTGGTACTAATTATTAGTAATAAGTTTAATTAAACACAATAAAACCACAACCAATTGCGGCTGTGGCAAATATTACGACCGATACTTATTGTCTATTATTATTGTCCATCATCAAATTCTACTTTAACTTCTTTTGCATCTTCCCATTCATTCATGACAATGTAGATAATTTCATTAGCTTGAGCTTTTGATTGTTCTGACGATACAACCGTAACTAATACTTTCCCATCACTTGTGCGTACCAAAGCATCTGAGTACCCAAGGTTTTGAACTAACATTTCTAACATTGCTTCTGTTGCTTCTCTTTTCGCTAAATCTTCCATTTCTGAGTACGCTTCGTTTACTTGATCAGCTGATAGTTCATTAGATGCAATTTGAGCCTCTAATTGTTCCCTTTGTTGACTACGTTGGTTCGCAACTTCCATTCTCATTTCTTCAAATAGTGAACTTTGTGCTAATACCGGTGTCACTTCACCCGTTTCCTCAACTGCTAATTGATCTAATGTTTCATTCGAAAATATCGCCAATCCATCAAATGGTGAATTCGGATCTTCTTGAACATAATATACGGAAATAACCGCAACCAAACTTAAGAGAGTAAGCATCCACACTGTACGTTTTTTGACCTTCATTTCAAAACCCCTTTCTCATCCATAGGGACGACTACAATTCTATGTTCTGGCAAAATAAATATGGAAGACAAATATTGCTTTAATTTATTTTGAACTTGTATATTATCAGCACCTGCTGCAACTACAAGTATGGACTGAATCCCACTTTCCTTACTTGTTTGTTCATTAAATAATGAAAAGGTTGGTAAACTACTTTTTGAATCCACTTCATTTTGTTTGCCACTATAAATGAATAATTCTACATCACCTACTCCGTCTATTTTTTGTAATACTTCTTTAAGTTCTTGTGAAGCGGATGCTCCATCTTCGGATGTTGGTGTAGAAGTAGAGTCATTCAAAAAAGGCACACCATTCATAACGAAGAAAATTAATAGCATCGACACAATCAAGATGATAGGTGGAAACTTCTTGTTGTTAAATAGAGTGGATATTTCCCACACTCCCTTCTCTTGCAAAACGATGCATTTGATAAACTATATGAACAGGTATGCCTGTCTATGCATATGAAAATGTAGATAAATACAAGATTAAATAGATAGCGATCGCAAAACGGGTAATTCGTTGAATATGTTCTACTGAATCTTTGTTGCTAAACATGAGTTGAGCAATCTGACTGATAAAGATTATGGCAATTAAACCTTTTAACCATCCGTGCATATCAACCCCTCACTAACATGGACAATTTTAAGATAATAACTACAAAAATTGCCGTGTAGAAAAAGGCAAATGCAATGAGGAACGAAATCATACTTAAAACAAATAGTGACTTCCCAATATCATCTAAAAAATCTGCAAGATCTTCTGGTGCAAATGGTTCGATGAAGGCTGCAACAAATCGATAGCAAAAAGCGATCAAAATCGTTTTTATCGTTGGAACTAAGACAATCACTAAAATACCTACTGCAAGTCCAGAACCAGTAACAGCTGTTATGGAAGAAGAAAATCGACTAAATGTACTTAAGCTCTCAGAAAAAAAAGAACCTACAAATGGAATGTTTTGTTGGATTAATTTTTTTACGGGTTCACTAAAAGCACTGGAAATATTCCAGGAAATGAATCCTTGAATGGATATAAAAAAGCTATAACTTACTACAATGGCTGAAACAATGCTCAATAAGGAAGTCCGAATTAAATCGGATAATTTTGTAAAAGAAGTACTTGGGTGAAAGCGACTAACAAAATCGAGCAAAATGGTTGTTATAAGTAAAGGAATCAGTAGTTTTTCGGAAAGAAATACGGAAAATTGAATAAAGAAAAATAACGCGGGATTCCAGATGGAGAAAGCTAATGTACCTCCATTCATAAACAGACCAGCTGTTAATACCGGATAGACGCTCATGAATAAGGAAATCATATTCGATGCAAAATCCTTCATATTTTGAATAGCTTCAATTGCCGGCGTAATTGTAAATAAAACAGCGATTGCAAATAAAGAAAACCTTGTCCATTTTTGTCCGTTTGGAATCATAATATCTAAAATAGAAGCGATTAGAATTCCGATGATTAACACAACAAAATAAGTACTAATTCCAAACAAATAGGAGATTAAGGGCTCTAACACAGGCTCTTCCTCTCCTTTCAGCACATTACTCAATAATCAGAGTTGATAATATTGAAAACATTTTTTTAATCAATGGTATCCACTGTGATAACACGATTACATTACAGCTAACTTGAATCATTGGTATATAGAGATCGTAAGAGAGATTTCTAAACCAAGCAGACAACGCTTCAGATAGAAAGGTAAAAAAAACTGAGATTAATAATACTCGAATGATGGGTCCGCCTTCAGAAGGCACCGCTAAAATGATTTGTTGGGTAAAAGGTACGAGTAATGTTATAAAGACATGGGCTAGTAGCATGAAGAAAAAGAATGTCGTGAAAATGGGTGTGAACTGAGGAAGTATTAAGTGTAGTAATAGTAGGAGTAAAATCATGAGTATAGAAAGAAAAATACTAATCATAGCTTAAACCGAAGTTGTTAGCCATTCGAAAAACGTGGAGATTTCCGAAAAAAAGTACCTTAAAAATCTGAGCATTTCAGCAGTCATATACATATAGCCAAAAACAAAGAGGAAAAACGTAAACTCTTTTTTTCCTGTTTGCTCAAAAAACAAATGCAAAAAAGCCAATATTAATCCTATTCCTGCTACTCGGAGAACATCAATAAATTCCAACTTGTCCCCTCCTCCGTTTATGTACTTTATGCAAAAACAGGTTTGAGTATGAAAAAGAGATGGGGCTGGGACAAAACAAAAAACATCAAAATTTCTCAGTGAGAAATTTTGATGTTTTATTGCTTATGCTAAATTGATTTCCGTTGCGGGGACGCTTTCCGGGGGCACGTGGCCAACAGGATGTTGGTTTCAAAGACGTTGCCACAGGGCGTGGCGCACTTAGTCTTTGTTCTGCTGTTATCCGCTCAAGTGTCTAAAGCTCACGCGCCACTCCACTTCAATCAATTCATAAAGTATCCATTTCTTAATATAGATTTTTGCCTCAAATATATAAATTCCACTTATGTCCCAACCTCTTTCTTGCGAAGTTAGTGAAAGGATGCAACGCACTATCATGTTTCGAAGCTAGCGGAGCGATGATGTAACCATAACTCTGCTGCATACTATTTAGCAGGAAAATGGTCGGCTATTTCTGAAGACTCCTTCGGAAAAACGAAATATGCTAGACCCCACCGGCTCAGCAGTCGGTGACAGCTGAGCCGAGGAGGCTAGCGTTTCGTCCGCGGAAAGCGAAAGAAATAGCCGACCACATTCTTTTCAATATGAAGTTTATTCGTTATAAATTCGAATTATGATGTTATATAAACAATTACTATTTTGTCTAAAGTAAGAGATGGGCATGTCTTTCTAAAAAGAAAGACATACCCATCTCTTAAAATTATGCTCTTGAAACGTAAGAAGAATCCGTTGTATTAATAATTAATTTATCACCTTGGTTGATAAAGAAAGGTACTTGAACTGAAAGGCCAGTTTCAACTACCGCTGTCTTCGTACCACCACTTGATGTGTCTCCTTTGATCCCTGGTTCAGTTTCTGTTACTTCTAGCACAACTGAATTCGGTAGCTCGACACCTAATGTCTCACCTTGATATTGCATAATATGAACTTCCATATTTTCACGAAGGAATTTCAATTCATGTTCAATTTGTTTTGTATCAAGTTCAATTTGTTCATATGATTCTGTGTCCATGAAGTTATGAACATCACCATTTGCATAAAGATACTGCATTTTACGGTTATCGATTTGTGCTTTTGCAACTTTTTCACCCGCACGGAATGTTTTTTCATTTACTGCGCCTGTACGAATATTACGTAGTTTCGATCGAACAAAAGCTGCACCTTTACCCGGTTTTACATGTTGGAAATCTAGAACTCGCCATATTCCACCATCAACTTCAATTGTTAAACCTGTTTTAAAATCATTTACTGATATCATGTGTATATTCCTCCAGAGTCTATAAAATAAGTAATTCTTTTGTTGAATGTGTTAATTTTTCATTACCCGAAGATGTAACAATTGTATCATCTTCGATACGTACGCCACCGATTTCCGGAACATAAATTCCTGGTTCAATGGTGATAACCATTCCCTCTTCTAAAATCGTTTCAGATCGGAATGATAAGCCAGGACCTTCATGTACTTCTAGACCAATACCATGTCCTAGTGAATGACCAAATGCATCTCCAAAACCTTTTGCTTTAATATAATCACGCGCAACAGCATCAGCTTCAATACCTGACATACCTGGTTTGATTTCTGCTAAAGATTTTAATTGAGCATCAAGAACAATTTGGTAAATCTCTTTTAATTCCTTTGAAGGCTCTCCAACAGAAACAGTACGAGTTAAATCAGATACATACCCGTTGTATAACGCTCCAAAGTCTAAAGTAACAAAGTCACCAGTTTCAATAATTTTATCCGTTGCTACACCATGAGGTAATGCTGAACGAAGTCCTGAAGCTACGATAATATCGAAAGATGAAGAACTAGCTCCTTGTTTTCTCATAAAGAATTCTAATTCATTTGAAACTTCAAGCTCCGTTTTACCAGGTTTGATATACGTGATAATATGTTCAAATGCAGCGTCTGCAATGTTTGCTGCTGCCTTTAATATCTTAATCTCTTGCTCCGTCTTAATCAAGCGGATTTTTTCAACCAAGCCAGATACAGGAATTAAATCTGCTTTGATCGCTTTTTGATAGATTTCAAACATCGCATAGCTCATATGATCTTTTTCAAAACCGACTGATTTGATATTCATTTTTTCTAATTGTGCTCCGACTTCTTCCATTATCGGCTTCGAGTGTTGGACGATTTCAAACCCTACAAGTTCTTTTTGAGCTTGTTGAGTATATCTAAAATCCGTGATAAAAACGGCATGTTCTTGAGTAATAATCGCTACCCCTGCTGTGCCAGTAAAACCAGTTATATAACGACGGTTATATTCACTTGTTAGTAGAATCGCCTCAATATTATGTTCAGCGAAACTTTGACGAAGTTTACGTAATTTCTCCATTACAATTCCCCATTTCTCTTTATGAATGTTTCTAGAGCTAACTGATACCCAAATGAACCCAGTCCGCTGATTTGACCCTCACACACTGCTGCTAGGACGGATAAATGTCTGAAGGCTTCTCTCTTATGTATATTTGAAATATGAACCTCAATCACAGGAATAGTAATGGACGCAATTGCATCTCTTATTGCATAGCTCGTATGTGTGTAAGCCCCTGGATTGAGTATAATTCCTTTTACATCGTTATCTTCAGCTTCATGAATCCAATCAATTAATTGACCTTCATGGTTAGACTGAAAACAACTTATGTTAACTTGATGTTGTTTCCCATATTGGATAAGAGAGTTTTCAATGTCAGTTAAGGTTTCGGTTCCATAGACAGAAGGTTCTCTCTTACCCAGTCGATTTAAATTAGGGCCATTTAAGCATAGAATTTTCATTCAGAAACCCTCCTATATGTATGCACTCTTTTATTTTAGCATAACCGAATGAGAGGGCAACCTATTTCAATTCCCTTGATGTACAACTCTTCCATAGTAAACAGCCGTTTCAGCTAATGCTTGAGTAAAGATTAAAACCACAGCCATAAAAGGAATGGCTGATTTTTTAAAAAAAGAAAAGTCCGATGCAATCATCCACTCCACTCCTACCCAAAGACATATTCCTAACACGATAGATGTTAACAAAGGCTGTATATTTTTAGTGTAAGAAAGTAATTTTAATAGGAACAATATGAATAGAAATAATACAATACCAAGTATGATCCACCTCACTGATATGTGAGTTTCTGTGAATAATTGATATTTTTTCGACCAACCTGTGGGGTTCCAAGATATAAATTTAAATGTCTTCAAAAACAACAAAATAATAGTAAATATGAAAGCAGTTACGGCTGAAATAACGAGATAAGCTTTTTTGTCCATGTACAACATCTCCTTTTCGATTAGTTTTTGACGAACATTGCGATGCCTAATCATTTTCGGCAAAATAAATACACCTTGTCGCTTTAAAAGCAACAAGGTGTATTTAAATCGTATTATAATCCGCATCTTAATTGAGCATTGCAATTTGTACACGTATTACATCCGCCCATCTCTTCTACTGTTCCAGTACGACAAACAGGACAAGTATTTCCAACTTCTGAACCAATAGTTACATTAGTCGAGCGTAAATCTTGAATCGTATCAATTAAAACAACCGGACGATTTTTCATCACTTTTTCTTCATGGTAATGCTCGTCCACAATATTTTCTTCTGCTTTCAATGTTAAAACTTGTGCATCTCTACTTCCATCAACATATACAGTACCGCCTTTAGCTCCACCCTTATACAAACGTTCATACACTTTTTGAACTTGTTCCACTGTATATCCTCTCGGAGCATTCACCGTTTTTGATATCGAACTATCAATCCAACGTTGAATAATACACTGAACATCCACATGAGCTTCAGGTGCCAGTTCCATTGCTGTGACAAACCACTCAGGTAGATTTTCTTCACTAGCATTGGGATTTGTTGCTAAGTAATCCTGTACAATATCAGCTTTGACTTCTATGAATTTCCCAAGTCTTCCACTGCGGTAATACGTAAATGAGAAATATGGTTCTAATCCAGTTGCTACACCAACCATAGTTCCTGTTGAACCGGTTGGAGCAACAGTCAATAAATGTGAATTACGGATTCCACTTGCTAGAATTTTAATGCGGATATCTTCAGGCATTTTCTTCATAAATCCAGTCTCAATAAACGCTTGTCTTAATCGATTCGTCTCTTCTAGCGTAGAACCTTCTAAAAATGGAAAGCTTCCTCTTTCAGTAGCCAATTCTGCAGATGTTTCATATGCAGCGACAGCGATGGTTTCAAAAATTTGATCTACCAATCGATTTCCTTCATCAGATCCATATTCTTTTTCACAATAAATAAGCAAATCAGCTAAGCCCATAACACCTAAACCAACTCGGCGTTCACCAAGAGCTTGTTTACGATTATCTTCTAAGAAATAAGGAGTAGCATCAATGACATTATCTTGCATTCTAACTCCAACTTGAACTGTTTCTCTTAGTGCTTCAAAATCAACAGTTTTGTTTTCTTTATTTGCAAATTGAGCTAAATTAACAGCAGCTAAATTACAAACAGAATTAGGTGCTAATGGTTGTTCTCCACATGGATTGGTTGCAACTACTTGTTGACCGTATGCTTTTGCATTCGTCATATCATTTGCATTGTCAATAAAGAAAATACCTGGTTCTGCAGAATATGTTGCACAGATATTTATTAATTTCCATAACTCTTTTGCTTTCATCATACGGTAAGTTCTTACCCCGTAACCTAACTTCTCCCACTCACGTACATCACCAATTTCATGCCATTTTTCATTATACTCAGCCATTTGTTCAGGTGTATACTCTTCAACTGCAGGGAAACGAAGAGCGTGATCGCCATCTGCTTCTACTGCCTTCATGAAATCATCTGTTAAAGTAACAGAAATATTAGCCCCAGTTAAAAACTCAGAATTATGGACACTGTATGTACCACCATCATTAATCTTTGTTTCAGCATCACGAATGATTGATTCGTTAAATCCACCGTGACCAGGAATCGTCTTGTAATTAATAATCCCTTGATACATAGATTCTTCCTGATGTGTTAAAGGCTTAAATTTTAATTTCTCTTTCGCAAGTAAACGGATTGTTTCGTCTTCTGTATTTTCAATTAAGAATCTTAAAATTCTTGGATTTTGCATTTTAGAAATAATAAATTCTGCAATATCTGGATGCCAGTCTGCCAGCATAATCATTTGTGCTCCACGACGGCTACCACCTTGTTCAACTAAATGAGTAAGTTTGGCAATATCGTCTAACCAAGAAACGGAACCAGATGATTTGCCGTTTACTCCTTTAGCTAACGTATTACGCGGACGTAAGGTAGAACCATTTGTACCTACCCCACCACCACGACTCATAATTTCCATTACTTGTTTTCGATGATCAGAGATACCTTCACGCGAATCTGGGACGAAAGGCATAACATAACAATTAAAGTACGTTACATCTGTTTCTGCACCAGCGCCATAAATGACACGACCAGCTGGTATGAATTTCAATTCAACCAATTGTTTATAAAATTTATTAAACCACTCTGTCTTTTTCTCTGGTGTAGTTTCTACAGAAGCTAAACCAGTAGCATTTCGCATGGCAATTTGTTCATAAAAAACTTCAAGTGGTTTTTCAATGACATGAATTGAACGTTTAACAATTCCTGTAGCTTGTTCTTCTGCATCATCAATAGCGCTGCGGTAATCTTCTTCAATCATTACTTCTGCTTTGCTTGATGCTTTATCGATTGAAACGATATACCCAAGACCTCGTGCTGGAAATTTCGGATCTTCTTTAACGGTTAATACGACAAAATCTCCAACTTTTAGCGTTTGCTTTTTCGTATCTTTAAAGGAGTAACGATCAATCATAACTAACCTTGAAACACCCTTATGAGTTATTTTCATATCACTACTTATCGGGTGAACCTGTGGAAATGCAGCAATATCTTGATTTAAAGCTTCAACATTTACTGAAAAATTATTTTGTTTTTTTACAATGACCATTTAAATTCCTCCTCTAAACATTAAACAACGCAAACACAATATATAGTGTATTCGATATTTAATAAGATACTATATATGGATGTTTTATTCAAATGATTAGGAGTGAGCATCGAACATACATACCCAACGTCTATAGGATAATAGTTTCAATTTATTCTTAAAAATAATCCTTTTTACCCATTATTTTCGATAAGTCCACTCGTCATTAGCGTAACGACTAGCTTCAAGTGATTGTACATATTTAATTTGAACATCTGATAAAGTAAATTCTTCAAAATGAATTTGTAAGCCATCTTCAAAACCTTGTTTAAATGCCTGAATACATTCTTCCATATTTGCGGGTTTTTCTCTTAATCGATTAATTGCGACAGCTTTCTCGGGTAAACTTTTTCGGATTCTTTCTTTTACTTGTTCAGAAGGATATTTAAACAATGATACGAGTTTATCCGCATCCAGATTCAACAAAATCGCACCATGTTGTAAAATGACTCCCTTTTGGCGCGTTTGTGCGCTACCAGCAACTTTTTTTCCTTCTACCACTAATTCATACCAAGAAGGTGCATCAAAGCATACAGCGCTTTTAGGGTTTTTTAGTGCACTTTTCTTTTCATCCGTATCCGGTACAGAAAAGTATGCATCTAAACCAAGTTTTTGAAAACCGATTAATAAACCTTCGCTTAACACACGATATGCCTCCGTTACAGTTGCAGGCATGTTTGGATACTCTTCACTGACGATGATGCTATAAGTTAACTCATGTTCATGTAGAACACCTCGACCACCGGTTGGTCTTCGCACAAATCCAAGATTATGTGCTTTTAGTTGCTCTAAATCAATTTCTTTTTCAACATTTTGGAAATACCCAATCGATAAAGTAGCAGGGTTCCATTCATAAAATCTTACAACTGGAGGAATTTCACCAGCACTGTGCCAATCTAGCAATGCTTCATCTAGTGCCATATTGAATGAAGGGCTACATGCTCCAGAATTTATAAAATACCAAGTTGGTTTTGACATCAAGATTCCTCCTTACGATGAAATACATATTAACAAACACATTGAATTGTGGCTATACTTTCTTTTATAATATAAATAGAGAGAGAGGGGAACAATTCGTGGAATACTTGTATATTATCGCAGCCGGTTTATTCGGTTTGATTGTTTATTTTTTAGTATCTTCATTTCGTTTAAAGAAAGCTGTTTCTGGTTTAACACAAGAGCAGTTTATCGAAGGTTATCGCAAAGCTCAGCTAGTGGATGTTCGTGAACCAAAAGAATATGACGGTGGTCATATTTTAGGAGCACGTAATATTCCTTCTTCACAAATGCGTCAACGTTACAAAGAGATCCGCTCTGACAAACCAGTTTACTTATATTGCCAAAACAGTGCAAGAAGTGCTCGAACTGCTTTGTTCTTAAAGAAAAAAGGATACAATCAAATTTATCAGTTACAAGGCGGCTTCCGTCAATGGACTGGTAAAATCAAAGCAAAATAAACACGCTCAAGGGGTTATCTCAAAAGTCATTTAACGACTGAGAGATAATCCTTTTTTTTGCATAACTTCGAGTTTCTAAGCAAGTCATTGCAAAGCAACGTTTTTTCATTTTGAACTTTATAAGTACTAGTACTATCAAACGCCATTGAGCAAGACATTTTAGTGCGAGGTTCCTTGCTGATTAAATTACCAATGACTAGTCGCAACAAAAAGAAATGAATTTATTGACCGTCTCCAGTTGGATATATTGTCACGATCCAATGGAAACCAGTCATTTCATTCATTAAAAAAACTGTAAACAAACTATCTTTCACGAGTTTGTTTACAGTTTAGGGAGAGCTCATATTAGAGCTCTCTTTTTGTTTTTAATCTTTTTTATAACGTAACACAGGTGTACGAGCAGCTTTCGTCTCATCTAAACGTTTAATAACCGTTGTATGAGGTGCTTGCTGAACAATTTCTGGTGTTTCTTCAACTTCTTTTGCGATTTGAATCATCGCGTCGATAAATGCATCCAACGTTTCTTTTGATTCAGTTTCAGTTGGCTCAATCATCATAGCCTCTTCCACGTTTAATGGGAAGTAAATTGTTGGTGGATGATATCCGAAATCAAGCAATCGTTTTGCCATATCAAGTGTACGAACACCCAGTTTCTTTTGACGTCGACCACTTAACACAAATTCGTGTTTACAATGGCGATCATAAGGTAAGTCAAAATGAGGCTGAAGTCTACGCATCATGTAATTCGCATTTAAAACCGCATATTCAGTAATTGCTTTCAAACCATCTGGACCCATTGAACGAATATACGTGTAGGCACGTACATTGATTCCAAAGTTGCCATAGAAGGGTTTAACACGTCCAATAGATTTCGGTCGATTGTAATCGAACTCATATCCTTCTTCAGTTTTCACAAGAACTGGTTTTGGTAAGAACGGAATTAAATCTTTTTTTACTCCTACTGGACCAGAACCTGGGCCACCGCCACCATGTGGACCTGTAAATGTTTTATGCAAGTTCAAATGTACGCAGTCAAAGCCCATATCTCCAGGGCGTGCTTTAGACATAACTGCGTTTAAATTTGCTCCGTCATAATACAACTTTCCACCAACACCATGGATAATAGAAGCCATTTCTAAAATGTTTTCTTCGAATAATCCGAGAGTATTTGGATTTGTTAACATCAGCGCAGCGGTATCGTCCCCAACTACACGTTTTAAATCTTCTAAATCCACTAAGCCGTTTTCATCGGATTTTACTGTGATCGTATCAAAACCAGCAACAGTAGCTGAGGCTGGATTTGTTCCATGAGCAGAGTCAGGCACAATTACTTTTGTACGCTGAGTATCTCCATTTGCTTCATGGAAAGCACGAATCATCATTAAAGCCGTCCATTCTCCATGAGCACCAGCAGCAGGTTGAAGTGTAACTTCATCCATCCCAGTAATTTCAATTAAATGTTCTTGTAAGTCATACATTAACTCCATAGCACCTTGCACCGTTTCTTCATCTTGTAATGGATGAATATTTGCAAAGCCTGGGAATCGAGCAACTGACTCATTGATTTTCGGATTGTATTTCATAGTACATGAACCTAAAGGATAAAATCCTGAATCTACCCCATGATTCCTTTTTGAAAGAGCTGTATAATGACGCATAATATCTAGTTCTGATACTTCGGGAAGTTCAGCAAGCTCTTCGCGTAATAAACCGTCAGGTAATAATGAAGCTAAGTCAACTTCTGGTATATCAAGTTCAGGTAAGCTATATCCTACGCGTCCCTCTTTTGTAATTTCAAAAATTAGTGGTTGATTATCTTTATGCACGGAAAGACCCCATTTCTTGCACAAGCGCATCGATTTCTTCTTTTGTACGTTGTTCAGTAACAGCAATTAATACATGTCCTGCTAACTTATCATCAACTTTACCTAAGTCAAATCCACCGATAATACCCTTTTTCAACAGTTCTTTTGTTAGAACAGTGATATCGGTATCTGCTTTAACAACGATTTCATTGAAATGAGGACCTTGATATACAACTTCAAACCCCTGAGCTTCGAAAGCTTTTTTAGCATAATTCGTTTTTAAAATATTTTGTGTCGCAATTTCTTGAACACCTTTTTTACCAAGTGCAGTCATCGCTACAGAAGCTGCTAATGCATTTAATGCTTGGTTCGAACATATGTTGGAAGTTGCTTTATCACGACGAATATGTTGTTCACGAGCTTGTAATGTTAAGACAAATCCTCTACGTCCCACTTCATCTGTTGTTTCACCAACTAAACGTCCTGGAACTTTACGCATTAACTTCGTAGTAACAGCAAAATAACCACAATGTGGTCCCCCAAATGATTCAGAGATTCCAAATGGCTGAGCATCCCCAACTACAATGTCAGCTCCAAGTTTACCTGGTGAAGTTAAAATACCAAGTGCCAGTGGATTAGAAGAAACAACCATTAAGGCTTTCGCTTCGTGAGTTACTGTTTCAACTTTACGTAAATCCTCAACTTGACCATAAAAGTTCGGATATTGAACAAGCACAGCTGCTGTATTATCATCAATTAACTCGTTAAGTGCATCAAGATCTGTAACGCCATCTTTAGTTGGAATTTGAACGACTTCAATCGATTGTCCTAAAGCATACATACGCACAACGTCTTGAGATTCCGGATTAACTGCACCTGAAATCAATAGTTTTTTACGCTTAGTATGACCAGCTGCTAGCATTCCCGCTTCAGCCAAAGCTGTACCACCGTCATACATGGAAGAGTTGGCTAAATCCATTCCCGTCAACTCACAAATCATTGTTTGAAATTCAAAAATAGCTTGAAGTTCACCTTGAGAAATTTCCGGTTGGTAAGGCGTATATGCCGTATAAAATTCCGAACGAGAAATAACGTGATCTACAATAATCGGTTTATAGTGATCGTATACACCTGCACCTAAAAACGAAGCATACGTCTTGTTATCTGCATTTTTGGCAGCCATTTGAGAAAGTTCTTTTAGTAGAGATGATTCAGATTTAGCTGGTTTGATATTATATTGACCTTTAAACCTTACTTTTTCAGGTATATCTGAAAATAACTCATCTATAGAAGAAACTCCAATTGTATCTAACATATCTTTTTGGTCTTGCTCTGTCATTGGTAAGTAACGATGTTTCATCCGGGCACAACCTCTTTCCAACAATTATTTTTGTCGTTTATAAAATGGTGTCGCAACTGTTACTGCTTTTAAACGCTTTCCACGAATCTCAACTTCTACTTCTGTTCCAAGATCGCTGAATTTTCGATCGATTAAACCTAAACCAATATTTTTCTTTAATGTTGGTGACTGCGTTCCGGTTGTAATCTCACCGATTTTTTCATTATTAATAAATACTGGATAACCAGTACGAGGAATCCCTTTATCAATCATTTCAAGTCCCACTAATTTACGTGGTATGCCAGATTCTTTTTGTTGGACAAGTGCTTTCTGTCCAATAAAGTCATCTTCTTTCTTCAATTTCACAGCAAAGCCAATTCCAGCTTCAAGTGGAGAAATATCTTTTGTAAGTTCTTGGCCATACAACGCTAAACAAGCTTCAAAACGTAATGTATCACGTGCACCTAAACCACATGGTAAAACGCCGTCATCCTTACCTTCTTTTAAAATTTCATGCCATAAAGCTTTTACTTCTTCCGGATCTCCGTAGATTTCAAAGCCATCTTCACCTGTATAACCAGTTCTTGAAACTAGATATTCATATTCGCCTATTTTCACTTGTGTTTTAAATTTAAAAAATGTTATTTCTGAAAGGTCTTCTTTCGTTAATCTTTGTAAAACAGTTTCCGCTAAAGGTCCCTGAAATGCTATTTGACCATAAGAATCAGACACGTTCGAAACTGCCAAATCACCGAATAAGAAACCTTTCATCCATTCAAAGTCTTTCTCAATGTTAGAAGCATTAACAACCAAAAGGTAATGATGCTGAGCAATTTTATAAACTAATAAATCGTCTACTGTACCACCATCTTCATAACACATCGCAGAATACATCGCTTGTCCACCTTGAAGCTTTGACAAATCATTTGTTAATATGCGCTGTAAATAAGACAAACTATCTTCACCTTTTACAATAATTTCACCCATATGAGATACATCAAATAATCCCGCTTTGGTACGAACCGCTTCATGTTCTAATTTAATGCTAGAAAATTGTACTGGTAACTCCCAGCCACCAAAATCAATTGTTTTCCCACCATATGATGCATATACGTCAAACAAGGGAGTACGTTGTAATTGCTCTGACATTTTCATTTCCTCCTTTTTTAACACAATAATCAAAAAACAAAGAATACAAGTATATTGCACACGATGTTGTTTTTGTTTATTGATCTTCCTAAACTTACATTCTCGTATCAATACTAGAATAACTAGTACCAAAAATGATTCAAGCTAATTTTCTCTACTACTGAAATCTGTAAACTATTGTTTCCTAATCAGTACAAAAAAGGACAGAGAATCCCCTTATTAAAGGGATTCTCTGTCCTGGCACCTGAAAGTTTACCTGAAATCGGCTTTCCTCTTTGGTAGCTATATATTGATATAGCATTCTCCAGAGATGCGTCCTATACGAGTCTTTTTGCCTGAGAGATTCGTTATTTAACTTGCTCCTTCGGCGACGCTATTTGCGTTCTCTCCCCGTATACTCATCCGCCCCAAAACAACTGTTTTGGAATATAAAAAATTCAATGTTCATAAAGCGTTTACCGCTTTGTCTATATCCTAACATTGAACACAAGGAAAGCGCAATCTTTTTTACTACAACAGCCATTCACGAACAATAATCTAAGATTCGAGATATTCATTCGCCTTTTAGTCTATTCACTTGAAAAGCAGCATATTCAGTTATTTGTCTCAATGAACGGCCTTCTGTTCTAATTGTTATATGAGCAACAGATTTGTAGAAACGCTTTCTATAAGTATAAAGTGATTCTAACTCCTCTTTAGTAGACGCTTGTACAATGGGTCTGTTAACATCTTTGTGAATCCGTTTCCAAATGTCAGGAAACGTTGCATCCAAAAATAGAACTAAACCCGTTTGCCTCATGAGTCTCCTATTCAATGCATCAATTGCAACTCCACCGCCAGTTGACACAATACACCACTCATCTCGAAATGTCTTCAAAAACGCTCTCTCTTGCTCCCTAAAGAACGGCTCGCCATATTCCCTAAAAATATCTGGAATAGACATCCCTACTTTTTTCACAATTTCTTGATCCATATCATAGTAGGGAATTTTCAACAAAAAACTTAACCTTCTACCGATCGCACTCTTCCCACTACCCATGAAACCGACTAAATAAATTTTTCTCATACTATACCCCGCTTATTACGGATCATCGAATCATTTTTATTCTTGATTTTCCATTTGTACTATCGTAGCAGATATATAGCGACTTTCCAACATTTCATAAATTCCCATTTGGGTTACATAAGCCCCCACAAAAACAATCAGTAATCCACTGATTACAAATAATAAAATCAATGCAGCAGGCAAAAGAATTCCTTTTTCATTCCTCAGCAAATGAAAGTTCATAAACACGTTCCTTCTTAAGTCCACTTTCAAATTCAACAGCTATCGTTAACTTTGTACCATTTAGTTGAAACTGACTCTTAGTAATATGTAACAACATAGGTTCATGACCTAATCTATTTTTTTGTTTACGGATTAAATTTCCTGTGAACTCAATATCAAATTCTTCTTCGGACTGTCGAAATCGTATTCCAACACTATTTGGTTGTTCCTCTACATGTTGTAAATTTAATAAATACGGTAAAATTTCTAGTGAAAACAATTCAAATTCCATTTCTTCTGTATGAGTCAAATATTTCTCGGAATCTATAAGCCATTCAAAGTAGAAGAAAATCATATTGGAAAAAAGTAAAAATACCATGATTTGAACCAAAGCATCGACGAATGTATACCCATTGCTTGTTAATAATTTTCGCATGATTGATAAGTAATCTCTGTTTTTGTGTAATCAATGCAAAGCAATCTCTCTTCCCATGTCCATGAGTAATTCACTTTATCCATAACACGGTTTCCCGTTAGGATTCCGTTTCCCCGTTCGATAGCAGCTTGATGTGATGTGTAGGCTAAATGAACATCGATCTTTTGATCGTTTAATTTAGCGAACATTCGATAACAGATTGGTAGCAGCGAGCCAAATATCACCATCGTTACAGTCAAAGTCAACATTGCTTCTGCAAAAGAAAATCCTTTTTCATTCCTCAACTGTCATCTTTCCTTTTCCAATATATATTCTCACCGTTTTTATAGAATCTGTTGTATCGAATGTTAAAGTACCAAAATTTACGATTGAACCATTCGGGTTAAATGCAATACTTTTTAACGTACTTTTAGTTGAGAGTTTGATTCCTTTAGGCAAACTCCTATGAACAATAGGTTCAAAAAAAGATTTTCTAGTAGTATAAGTTGTTCCATTATTCCCAAATACAAGTTCTGTTTGTGAACTATTAACGATTGAATAATTTTGCATATGGTAAATATCTAACTTAAATTGATTCATAAACAATGAAAAAGCTTTCTTTTCAAAATACGAATTACTCATAAAGATCACACTCATTGTGATTGTTCCTACAATACTCAGAACGAGCAAAACTTCAAGGAGAGTATATCCACGGCTATTCAATTACATCAATTGAACTAACTACACCAGAGGAGTCAATTGAAAGCGTACTCCCATCAGGACAAGTGATTTGATCAGCATTTAAATACTCTGTATCCACCAAATTTTGCACTGTAGGAACTCCATTCAACTCCATCCGGTATGCTTCTACTTGTCCTTGAACCATTTTCACATATGCTTGACAACCCTTCTGATCAATAGTCGCAGAATGCTTTGTTACATTAGGAATAGCAATTAAAATAAGCACAGAAATGATTAATAATACAACCATCATCTCGATTAAGGTAAATCCAAACTGATTTCTGATTTTTTTCATATGTTCCTCCTAAATAAAATCGATCATTCCGTAAACAGGAAGTAAAATTGATAAGTATGCACCTAATATACAAATTGCTAGTATTCCAAATAGAATGGGTTGAACAAACGCCAAATTTTTTGTTACCTTATTTTCAATTTGTTCTGTTAGGAGGTCACTAAATATTAATAATTCCTTTGCTAAATGACCACTCGCTTCTCCATGGGAAATATAAGCTGGAAACTCTTTCAAGAAACAACCAGCGATTGTTACGGCTTTTTCAACACTTTCGCCAAGGCTAATCGCTTGATATATTTGCATGCTAATCACTTGAATAAAGGGCTGATTTGTTTGAGTTCTTAAAAGGTCTAAAGCTTTTAATAGGGAAATACCACTGGCTAATAACGTACCTAGTTCTTGTGCAAATGATCTTGTCCAAAATATCTTCATCCAACTTGAAAAATAAGGTGTTTTTCTAAGTGTTTTTAATTGAAAGTCAAATGATTTTCTTTTTAACCATTGATGAAAAAGAAAATATAGAAAGAAACCCCCTATGGTTATTGAAATTAACATATCGGGTACGTGCAGTAATGTGTTTGTCCAATTCAATATTTCATCTTGATTAGCTGACTGCCTTGAAGCCACCAAAGTCTTCATATTTGGAAGAAAATATGTTCTAAAAGCTATAAACAAACCACCAAGAATAATAAATAAAAATAATGGGTACATCATGATTTTCTTTAAACTCGCCTTTGCACGCTCTTTCATCGAAAGATGCCTTTGAAGTGTTCCTATAGCGATATTTAACCTACCATGTGATTCAGCCATTTCAATTGGAAGGAGATAATCTTCAGAAATACCTAATAATATAAATATCTCAATGACTCCGTTACCATTTCTTAAGGTTTCATCTATCTTTCTAGAGACTTCATGCTCACATTTAACATGATATGGCAGTAACATTAATAGAGATGAATGAAAGGTATATCCCTCATCTAATAAGTTAGACAATCTCAATAAAAACTGACTCTGAAGTTTTTTAGGAATTTGATCTTGTTTAGCCATATTCAAATCCGCCTACTTGAAATTCACCACTTATAAAAGCTTTCTCAATTTTTGCTCTGAGAGTTAAATGAGGAGGCATAGTAAATATTCCTCCTGCTTTAATCGTTGCCATTGCTTGATGAAGTGTGTCACCATGCAATATTTCATATATCGAGCCGCGACTCGCTTCCCGCTCCCCATCGTTCTGCACCTCAAAACTTGTGAGTAATTGTTGAGAAGATACACAAACAAGGGCTTGTTGTAATTCATCAATGGTTATCCCTAAATCCATTAATCTAAATAGACAACCTACCGTATTTTTGGAATGCACAGTTGTTAAGACCAAGTGTCCTGTTAAGGCAGCTTGTATTGCTGCTCGTGCAGTTTCAACATCACGAATTTCACCAATCATAATGACATCGGGTGAATGCCTTAAAATAGCTTTTAATCCAGCTGAATAGGTAACACCTGATCGTTCATTCACTTGGATTTGAAGTAAATGAGACTGATTATTTTCGACTGGATCTTCAAGCGAAATAACATGTCGATTTAATTGATGTGAACTATAACTTGTCAATGAATACATAGTGGTCGTTTTACCACAACCAGTAGGACCAGTTAGACAAATTAATCCTTGTTTTTCCTTCATAAGATCTTGAAAAACAATTGCGTCTGCTGGTTCTAACATTAATTCATGTAAGGGTCTTGTTTCATCGTGTAATTGCATACGAATGACAAGACTTTCTTTGTTGTGGATCGTTGGGAGTGTTGATACTCTAAAAAAACATTTTTTATCGGAAATGTTTTGTTCGAAAGAACCACTTTGAGGTTTTCGTTTTTCACTAATATCGAGAGAGGATAAAAATTTGAAGTATGAAATAATTCGATCTCCTATATCCAGGTGAAGCTTACCTGTAGGAATCAAATTTGAGTGATGTCTAAAATAAATCGTATACATATCGGGATTAGGAACAAGATGTATATCAGAGGCATTGGCCAAAAGTCCTCGTGTTAACAACTTGAGACATTTTTGTTCGATAATATTAAACTCAATTACCATATACTTACCAATCATCCAAAACAGCCGATGACCGCTCTTCGCCTGTTGAGAGAATTATACTTTCAGTTCGTTTGAAATGGAAGCTTTTCCCTTAAAATAAAAATTCCCTACCTTTTATGGCAGGAAATTTTAATTTTACCTATTAAACAGCTTCAGAAAATTTAATTTTGCTTATAAAACTTTTTAAATGTTCCGGTTGATACCCCACTACTAAGCGTTTTCCGTCTGAAATAATTGGACGTCTTAATAATTTTGGATCTTGAATAATCAATTCTACAACTTGAGAAAGTGGAAGATCTTCTATTTCTACATTTAAGTCTTTAAATGACTGACTTCTCGTAGCTAATATTTCATCGAGTCCTTCTGTTGTTAATGATAACAAAGAATATAATTCTTCCGCAGTTGGAGTTTGGCGGAATAGATGTCTTTCCTTAAACTCCACGTTATTTGCAACCAACCATTTCTTCGTTTTACGACAAGATGTACATGATGGATAAGTAAAGAATGTAACAGGATTCATTTCTAATTCCTCCATTTCATTATTTTTACGTTATACATACTGTACAATATTTGTATATGTTTTGTCACGTCAATTGTTCAGTATTTAAAAATAAAATTTTGGACTTTGCTTTTCATTTTGTATAAGCCTTATTTTTATGGCTTAAATCATTTTCACGAACCTCAATACCTCAACCAATTTAAACAAATTCATTCAAATTAGATTAGAAATTTTCACTCTACACTTGTTTGTCACAATCTATAGACAATCTAGAGTTTACATTTTCAATTAGAATCATTTATAATAAGTAAGAGATTATTGTATGGTTTTTTAAAGGAGGGACTACTCATGAACAATATGTATAAAGTTATGGGTTTCTGGACAGGTATTTTTGCAGTTATGTTTCATTTAGGTGATATGACAGAAGCTTCTTTATTAATGTTAGCGAACACTGGTTTATTCCTTCTTCTAGGGTTCTTGAACCTTACAGAACGTATGTATATCTATATTTTTGGAGCTTACTTAACAATCTTCTTTGCAGGCTTCACGTACTATACAACGTTTATCCACGTACCAGGAGCAGGACATTAATCAAAAACACAAAAACAGCTTGCATCTTATGATGCAAGCTGTTTTATTTTGTTAAAAACCGTTTAAAAATGGATTATGATTCATTTCTTCTTCAGGTGTAGTTGGGTAGCCGTGACCAGGATAGCACATGGTTTGTTCAGGAAGCGTCAATATTTTTTCATGAATCGATTTCATTAATACTTTTTCATTTCCATTGGGAAGATCAGTTCGTCCTATACTCCCTTGGAATAAAGTATCTCCAACGATTGCAAATTCATCATGTTTAAACCAAAATGTTAAACTACCTGGAGAATGTCCAGGAGTATGGATGACTTGAAAAGAGAAAGTACCGATTTCAAGCGTAGATTCATCATCAATTAAGATATCGGCTGGTCTTCCAGATATATTAGGCAGCTCATTAAATCTTGATGAACCATTTTTAAGCGGGTTCGTTAACCAATCTTTTTCAGCCTTATGAATATAAACAGGAACTTTAAATTCATCTCTCACAGCATCCACTGCTCCAATATGATCAAAATGAGCATGTGTTAAAACAATTGCTAATGGTTTTAGCTGCATTTTCTTCAATTCTTTGATTAATTTTAATCCTTCTTCACCTGGATCAAATACTAAACATTCTTTATCCTTATTTGAAACAACATAACAATTCGTTTGTAATGGTCCAAGTGGATAGGTACGTATATTTAACATGAAATCACCTCTCGTGTATTGTATCAGATAGCGCCGTAGGAAAACATACACGTTCAAAGAACGTTCACTTTTTATCCTCGACAAATGCTTGAATAAAACATATAATGGTACATGAAACGTGTATTCGACATTCATTTTCTAATGTCAAAAGGAGTGTCCTTAATGAACTTATTAATGGTTATTTTTGGCCTTGTGGCAATTCTCGGTGCAGTAGGAACCGTTCAAGCTATTAAAGAGAAAAACCTTTTAGGTGTAGTCTTTAATGTAGCAACCTTTGCTATTTTCGCTTGGTTCACTGTAATGACAATTATAGACCAAGGCTATCCACCATCACTACATTAATCAATACGAAAAAGCTGACGATTAATTCGTCAGCTTTTTTCATTCCGTAATATATTCAATCCACTTCAGTTCTTCCCCACTGTTCAAATTAATTATTGTGAACAAACCTTCTCCCTTTAAACAGTACTCCCCATTAGGCGAGCAAATCAATTGAACATACCCTTCATCAAATTCAACACGTTCGTTTGCGGATTTAAAACTAAATTCCACTAATTCTAATCGACTCTGATTTACATCTAAGAGACCTGGATTAGGTGAAATATAAGTTAAAAATGATTCTTGATTTGTCCAAATAATTTCCGGAATAAACCACTGTGAATAATTACTGATTGCAGGAGTTTCAAATATTTTCTCCGTTTTATTTTTCAAATCAGAAAGTTTGTAAATAAATAGTTCCCTTTCTTGATCAATTTGAACTGTTAATGATAAATTTTCAAAGTAGTCAACAAATATATAGTTACTCTCCTTAGACTTAGAGATAGAACCATCTGAAATAGAAATTGTCGTTAGTGGACCTCCAGATAACGCATCATTTTCCTTCCACTCCACCCCCACTAATTCATTAACCGAAGCCCATTCCAAAAACGGCTGAGAAGATGAAATTAATTCCAATATTTGAGTTTTACTCGAGTACCTAAAAGTATCGAACGTCCAATCTTCATAAAAAGCAGTTACCGACATCAATTCAACTTGAGATGGGTGCCACTCAAATACGATTTCAGAAGACTCTATAGTTAATTCATCTACCTTTGTACCACCCATTTCATATATTCCAATTATTGCTTGAAGTGAATTTTCTGACATGAGTAAAGTAAAATGAGATTTGGAAGGATGTATAATTACATCATTTATAGGCATTTCAACAGTTGCATGATGTGTCTTTTTATTGGAATTTAAATCGTATGTATAAACATGTGACCCTTCCATATTGTTCTCCAAAAACATTATTTCTGTTTCAGAAATCCAACCAATGACACGGTCGAACTCTTCACTTCTCGCAACATATGGTGAAGGGATCTTTACTTCTTTGGCTTCATTTGAACTGTCAGGACGTTCCACTGGAGGTAGTTCTGTAGAAACAACCACATTAGGTTCATCATCTTTACATCCATATATAAACAGAATTACTACCAAGATTATTATCAACCGTTTCAAACAGACCACCTCCTCTTATAAAGTAGTACGTTTAAAATCATAATTTGTTTCAGGCAATTGCATATTTATTTCGGTAGAGTATTTTCTTGAATTGTAACGAGAATAAATTCATGTCTTTATGCAGTAGAAATCTCAACAGATTCCCTAACATAACTAAAAAAACCGTTTGTAATAAGCAATAATCTGCTCATCACAAACGGTTTTAAATTTTATTTTGATTGATTCGCTTCATCAATTAATAAATTACCCGTTTTCACATCGTAAAATCTGAGTAAATCACCATTGATAATTTGATCTGAGTAGCCTAGTTCTTCAGCTGCGCGCTCTGTATAAGGAGCACATGATGCTGCATCAGTTGCCAAACCTGTTTCTTTCTCATAGCATGTATTCCCAGCATAAACAAAATCTTTAGTTACAAACCGTCCATCTCTAAACACGACAAATTCTTCGTGATCTTCAGAGAAAACATCTGCACCTAGTTGCATATCTTTACTTGTTTCAATACCAAGCAAATGTAGTAGTGTTGGTCGAATATCAATCTGTCCAGATACTTCTTCAACCACTTGACCTTTATCAGATCCAGGAACGTGAATGAAGAATGGTACGCGTTGCAATTGAGCACTTTCAAAAGGAGTAATTTCTTTCCCTAAATATTGTGCCATTGCATCATTATGATTTTCAGAGATACCATAGTGATCTCCATACATAACGATAATTGAATTTTCGTAAAGTCCTTTTTCTTTTAGATCTTCAAACAAGAGTTTAACCGATTCATCCATATAACGCGCAGTCTGGAAATAACGATTTAATGTTCCTGAATTGGAATCATACTCTGGAATGAATTGATCTGGTTCATCTAAATGGAAAGGATAATGATTCGTTAAAGTGATTAAGCGAGAGTAAAAAGGTTGTGGCATTTCTGTCATATGATCGACAGATTGCTCAAAGAAAGGTATATCTTTTAAACCCCAGTTTACAGCATCACCATCTTCAACTGTGTAGCTATCAACATCGTAAAACTTATCAACATTTAAAGCATTATACATCATGTCACGATTCCAGAAACTCTTGTTATTAGCATGCATTACATTCGTAAAATAACCGTTGTCTCCTAGTCTTTCAGCCATAGAGTTATACGTATTCCCACTATGAGTAAAGAATACAGCTCCACCGCCTAATGGATATAATCCATTTTCAACTAGAAATTCAGAATCGGAAGTTTTGCCTAATCCCGTTTGATGATAAAAATTTGGAAAGTAGAATGTATCTTTATCGCTAGATAACTCATTTAAGAATGGTGTAACAACTTGACCGTTCATTTCTTCATTCATCACAAATGTTTGAAGTGATTCAAGTGAAACAACAATCAAGTTTTTACCCTCAGCTAATCCGAAAACTTCCACATCCGGTTCTGCTTGATTAGAACGAACAAAGTTATTTACTTCTACAAGTTCACTACCATCAGCTAAAGCTCGTTGAGCATGAGATTTTGACTGAATATAAATATCATAGATATGGTAGTTATATGTCCCGATATTTTTAACTAATAACTCACGATCAAAACTACGTGTTAAAAGTTGTGGACGTTCTGTTTCAGATAATCCCAAATTTAAAAACAACACTGCTGCTGCTAAAACAAAGTAAGCTTTGCGAATAGCAGGTTTAATAACGCCAAATTCTTTTTCAACCACGATAAATTTCATTACGATGAAAAGGATCACAACATCTGCAAAATACAATACATCTGTTAAGAAAATACTTTCTGCAGCAGAAGCTCCTAGATCCCCGAAGTTGCTCGTTTGGAATAATACCGGCAACGTGATGAAATCGCTAAAGAAGCGATAGAAAGCTACGTTTGCATATAAAATAATTGCAAGTACGCTGCTGGTAATCAGTAAATATCGATTTCTAGCTTTCACGGATTTAAAGAAAAGTGAAACTCCATAAATAAACAATAGAAAACTAAGTGGATTCAAAAACAATATTAATTGTTGCATAACATTTTCAATTTTCATGTCAAAACTTATATGATAAACAACATATGTTTTAATCCATGTCAATACTATGGCAATTGCCAGAATCGAATGTTTTGGCCAATTAAAGGTCTTCATTCAACATCCTCCTCTAATCTCCCTTATCTTTAGTAAGATATTCGAGAGAACATTATTATATCTTAATACTTTTTTTACAATATCGCAACTTACAGTTCATATGCATCAGTTATCATATACAAATGTCTCATCATTTCACATACCCTTTATTAGACGGATAAAACTCAAAAAAGTTTCAAATTTTTTATATTTATTTATAATCTCTCGAAAATGCATTTATTCCAAAAAAAAATGATAACCAGTAAGATTATCAATTCTTCCTATATAAATGGTTATTTATGCTTCGTAGCTTCCTGTCTAAGGATTAGAATGGCCATTTGAAAATCTTTCAAATCCAAAACACCAGCATTATATAACTCTCGAACTTCATCCTCCATTAACATGGCATCCGAAAGTCGATCTTTCGTATAAATATATGTCCCATATTTTTTCAACAATTGCATAACATCGTATAAGTTTTTCATGACTTACCTCTTTGAGAATGACATATCCATTTATTTTGATCTGTTAGAACAATATCCACTGGCAAATCATGACGTTCTTTTGGCACTGACGGTACCACTTGTTCATCAAATGCTAATGATATCGTTGGACCTTTATATTTTTGTAAGAAGCGATCATAATAACCGCCGCCAAAACCAACTCTATATCCTAAAGAATCAAAAACAACACCAGGAACGATAAGGTAAGATATGTCTTCCGCATTTATTTTATTCGTAATTTCTGGTTTCGGTTCATGTAATTTCATATAAACAATTTCTAATTGATCGAACGAAGTAATTTCGTAAAATTGCATATCTCTTGTTTTAGCATGACATTTTGGTACTGCTACACGAATGCCAAGTGACCAAAGATGTTCAATTAAATGCCAAGTATCAACTTCAGGAAATGAGGAAATGGTAATACCGATGATTTTTGATTGAAGGATTTGTTCCTCATTCAGCAAAGTTTGTGTGATTTGAGCAGAACGAGTTTGATATGTTTGTGAGTCCATTTCTTTTAATATAGCCAAGACTTCATTACGCATAATTGTTTTGTCCAATTAAAACCCTCCATGAAAAAAACCAAAACCTCGCAAGGTTTTGGTTAAATGTTATTATTTTGTTTCACGGTGAACAGTCATTTTCTTTTCACGTGAGCAATACTTTTTCATTTCAAGACGTTCCGGGTTGTTACGCTTGTTTTTCTTAGAAATGTAGTTGCGCTCGCCGCAATCTGTGCAAGCTAGTGTAATATTAACGCGCATCTTTATCCCTCCCATTTAATCAGGATTCAAGTTATCATTTTTGAGCATGATTTATACGACTAACCTATTATAGCATAGCTACTGAAAAAATCTAGTATGAAATTAAACATTTCATTCAAAACTTCGTGATTATGCTAAAATAAAATAAAGAAGCTAATTGAGGTGAGAAGTATGACACTAGAAATATTGATTATGGTTACAGGCGTGGTATTAATTGTTCTTTCTTTTTTTATGAAGAGTCCAGTGAAACGCTTAGAAAAAGAAATTGAAGATTTATCAATTGATTATTATCAAGATATCAATCAACTGAAAAGACGACTTAAAGTTGTAGAAGAAGAATTGATGATTGATCCTAAAATTAGCTTAAAATCGAGTAAAACACAAAAAAAGCCGATACATGACATTTTGGTTAACCAAGTACTCGCACTTCATCAACAAGGTTATAATGATGAGGAAATTAGTAAACGATCAGCCCTTTCTATCGAACAGGTACATTCGGTAATTGGAGGTAAACGCTGATGTCATCTATAATCAGAGGTCTTGGTATTGGATTGTTTACTGCTGGCATTTTATTTACATTTATTTCGATGCCTAATTCTTCTGACGTTAGTAAGGCTGCACCTAACGGATATGAGCTAGTTAAGTCAGAAGAATTAAAGTCTTTACAAGCACAGCTATCTACTTCAAAAGAACAACTGGCTCAAATACAGCTCGATTTAGAAGCTATGTCTAAAGAAAATAATACAGACGAACAAGTTGAAGAAGTTGATGAACCTTCATCTGATCAAGTGAAAACAGTTCTTATTATACGCTCAGGAATGACATCAACTGATATTAGCTCGATATTGGAACAAACGAATATTATTAAAAACCGCAAAGATTTTGATCAATATCTAGAAGATAAAGAGTTGTCAGAAGGTATTCAAATTGGCACCTATGAACTCAATTCATCTATGACAATTGCAGAAATTGCGAATCTTATAACGAAATGACGATAAAAGGCTTATCCAATTGGATAAGCCTTTTGCTTAATTGTTTAAGTCGTAATGGCGACCTTTTACTAAGTAGAACAATTGCTCTGCAATATTCGTTGCGTGATCAGCAGAACGCTCTAAGTATCTACAAACAAAAGATAATTGAGTGATTTGACTTAATTTATCAGGATGTTCTGCACCAACACTTAATAATTGCTGGATCGTTTCCCCATATAAGCTATCTACCTGATCATCAAGAGCAGCGATTTCTCTCGCTTTCTCCACATTTTCTTCAGTGAAAGCTAGCATCACTTGTTCAAGCATGACAATTGTTTTATCTCTCATTTGTTCAATATTGCGTATTGGATAGACAAATTCTGACTTCCCTATACGAATTGTCTCTTTTGCAATATTAACCGCATAATCCCCTACACGTTCCATATCATGAGCTGCTTTAAGCATAACAATCAATCTACGCAGATCGGTTGCAACGGGTTGTTGCTTAGCAAGTAACAAAATTACACGATCATTAATTTCTTCTTCCATTCGATTTATATACATGTCATTTTGAATTATTGATAAGGCGATATCAACGTCCTGATTCAAAAGAGCTGTAATTGATTTATCCAATGTCGATATGGAAAGCTTACTAAGTGCTATAAACTGTTCTTGAACACCACGAAGATCATTTTCAAATTTCTCTCTTACTACCATTGTTCATTCTCCTCCTTAATCAACCAAATCGTCCCGAAATATAATCTTCTGTACGTTTGTCAGAAGGCGTAGAAAAAATGGTATCCGTTTGGTCGAATTCAATCACTTCACCATTTAAGAAAAATGCAGTTTTATCTGAAATTCGAGCTGCTTGTTGCATGTTATGAGTCACGATAATAATTGAGTAGTTTTCTTTTAATTCTTGTACTAATTCTTCTACTTTTAAAGTTGAGATTGGATCCAAAGCAGATGTAGGCTCATCCATTAAAATGACATCTGGTTCGATTGCCAAAGCACGTGCAATACAAATCCGTTGTTGTTGCCCACCTGAAAGACCGTATGCATTTTCATGTAAGCGGTCTTTTACTTCATCCCAAATGGCTGCACCTCTTAAGCTTTTTTCTACTATTTCATCTAACGTTTTCTTATTTTTGATACCATGAATTCTTGGTCCATAAGCAATGTTATCGAAAATAGACTTTGGAAAAGGATTCGGCTTTTGAAAAACCATTCCTACTCTTGTACGAAGCTCTTCTACATTATAATCACTATCAAAAATATTGCGATCTCGATAAATGATTTGTCCAGACGTTTTCACAGATGGGACTAATGCCACCATACGATTTAACGTTTTAATATATGTGGACTTCCCACACCCTGATGGTCCGATAATTGCTGTCACTTCGTTCTCTTTAATAGCAAGATCAATATTTTTTAATGCGTGATGATTCCCATACCATAAATTTAATTGTTTTGTATCATACACGATATTATTCATATTTACATTTTGATTTGAATCAGTTGTTTCTTTAAATTGTGGTTTATTTAAGTTTACTTGAACCATTTTGAAACCCTCCCATGCCGCTATGGCTTAATACCTTTTTTGGAATTTATTACGAATCACTACTGCAATTGAATTCATTATTAATAAAAACATCATTAATACGATAATTCCAGCAGCAGCTACACTTTGAAATGCTTCCTGTGGTCTTTTCGCCCAGTCAAAAATTTGCATTGGCAATGCAGTAAATTGACTTAGTAGGTTGTCAGGTAGGAATTGAATAATAACAGGAATCCCGATTACAACAAGCGGAGCAGTTTCTCCTATTGCTCGTGATAATGCTAATATTCCACCAGTTAATATTCCTGGAATAGCTGACGGTAATACAACTTTAGAAATTGTTTGCCATTTCGTCGCACCCATACCATATGAAGCCTCGCGTAATTCCTTAGGAACAGCACGAATTGCTTCTTGTGAAGCTACGATGATTACTGGCAAAATTAACAAACTCATTGTAAATCCAGCGGCTAAAATACTATTACCTAATGCTAGTGCTCGTACAAAAATCGTTAAACCTAAAAGACCGAACACTACTGAAGGAACACCTGCAAGATTTGCTATATTCATTCGAATAAAATCATTTAGTTTATTTTTCTTAGCATATTCTTCTAAATAAATGGCTGAGCCAACTCCTAAAATTAAAGAAACAGGAGCGATTACCGCCATCATCCAAAGGGAACCTACTAATGCAGCAACTATCCCTGCATTTTCAGGAATACGAGAACCAAAGTTCGTAAAGAAATCTATGGATATAAAGCCAATTCCTTGGCTGACAATTCGATAAAACAGTATCGCTAAAGATAAAAGCGCGAATAATGTGGCCATGAAAAAGATGGCTTTAAATGTTTTGTTCAAAATCATCCGGCTTCCCATACGCTTAACGACATTTTTGTGATCAATATGACGCATTTTAATATTCCTCCCTAAACCGTTTTGAGATAGCATGAGCTAACCAGTTCATGAGAAGTGTAAATAAGAATAACGTGAATCCAACTGCGTAAATGGAATAATAGATTGTTGTACCAAATCCTGCATCACCAGTAGAAACTTGAACAATATAAGCTGTCATGGTTTGAATAGAATCTGTCATGTCTAAATCGAAACGAGGTGTCGATCCACCTGCTAACGAAACAATCATTGTTTCGCCTATCGCTCTTGACACAGCTAAGACAATAGACGCCATAATACCTGATAGTGCAGCTGGTAGTACTACTTTTACAGCAACTTCAAGTTTAGTAGCCCCTAGTGCTAATGCTCCATCACGAATCGAATTCGGAACAGATGTCATTGCGTCCTCAGATAATGAAGCAATCATTGGTAAAATCATAATACCAACTACAATACCCGGGCTTAATGCATTGAATATCTTTAAATCCGGTATGAATTGCTGTAATAATGGTGTTACAAAGGTTAAAGCAAAGAAGCCGTAAACAATTGTTGGAACACCAGCAAGAACTTCTAGAATAGGCTTAATGATTCTTCGCGTGTTATCACTAGCATATTCACTTAAATAAACAGCCGAAGCTAGTCCAAATGGTACCGCAACCACTACAGCAATAGCTGTTACTTTCAAGGTACCCGCAATTAAAGGAAGAATTCCATATAGCGGTTCCTTATTTGAAAACGGAAGCCATTCTTTCCCAAAAATGAAATCTAAGAATGGTACGCGTTGAAAGAACTCTATTGTTTCAAAAATTAGTGTAAACACAATACCAAATGTGGTCAACACCGAAATAGATGCAATTAGAAATAATATAATAGGAATTGATTTTTCAATTCGTTTTTTTGCCTTTTTGCCTCTTTGCTCTTCAATCATTTGTTGAATTGATAATTTATCAGTTTGTCCTGATGTGGCCATTTTGAAATCCCCCTTTACCGCAAAAAGAGAAGAGAGTAGCACCGCTGCTACTCGCCTCTTACACGCATATTATGTCTTATTTTAAACCTTCAAGTGCTTCTAAATCTTCTTTATAAGTTTCTTCTGGTGATCTTACATAGCCAACTGCTTCAGCCATATCCCCAGCATTTTCAAGTGTGAATTTCATGAAGTCATAAACTGCTTCATTTTCTTTTACAGAATCGTTTTTCACATAAACGAACAATGGACGTGATAGTGGTGTGTATTCACCAGATTCGATTGTTTCGTTCGTCGGTTCTACTCCATCAATTGTTACAACGTTCATTGAATCTTTATTTGATAAGTAATAAGCATATCCGAAGAATCCAATTGCATTTTTATCTCCTTGCACGCCTTGTACCAAAGTATTATCATCTTCAGAAAGCGTTGCTGATTTAACAATATCTTCATCTTCTAGGATAATTTCATTGAAATAATCATATGTTCCTGAATCTGTTCCTGGTGAGTAAAAAACAACTTCTTCATCTGGCCATTCTGGATTAATATCTGACCATTTTTTAGTTGTTCCATCTTCAACCCATAATTTTTTCAAATCTTCTACAGTTAAATCCTTAGCCCAATCGTTTTCTTTATTTACCACGATTGATAATCCATCATAAGCTACTTCTAACTCTGTATATTCAATTCCTGCTTTTTCTAATTCTGCAGCTTCTTCTTCTTTAATTGGACGTGATGCATTTGAAAAATCAGTTTCACCAGCGATGAACTTTTCAAACCCGCCACCAGTTCCTGATACACCGGCAGTTACTTGTACATCTGGTTGAACTGCTGCATATTCTTCAACTAAAGCTTCTGTAATTGGCGCTACTGTTGATGAACCGTCACCAATTACCGAGCCAGTTAAATTTTCTTCGGCATTATCTTTGCTATCACCATTATTATTGCTGTCACCATTTCCACAAGCACCTAATAGTAGTGCTGATCCAATCATTGTTGACATCATAGCGAATTTAAATTTTTTCATGTGACGAGTTCCCCCTAAGAATGGTTGTATTTGCCTTACAAACACTACTATATAGGTCCTATGTTGAGGACATATATAGCTAATGTAAAGAAATTGTAAATAGAAAAGCCATGATAGTTTTATTATCATGGCTTAATATCTAAATTCTATTCAATTGTTTCTTCAGTTTCTTCTTCTATCTCTTCTTTTACAAATACAGGTTTAATCGTTTGAATGGTTTTTGAAACTTCTTCATTCGTCTCACTATTTTTTTGTTTAATTTCAAAATAGGCATCTACTACTTCTCGAGCCAGTATCGTACCTGTACTTTCGTACACACCGTTGAAATAAGGAGAATAAGGAATCATGACCGCATAGGCAATTTCAGGATTATCAAATGGAGCAAATCCAATATGTGTTGAATTAATCGCACTTGTACTCTTTCGTGTTTCAGGATTGTAATGTATGGCTTGTGCAGTTCCTGTTTTTCCAGCTGCTTGAAATGGTAAATCACCAAAGTAGGATCTTGCTGATCCGCTGTCACCAAAATAAACGCGGGCCATCCCTTTTTTAATGTGTTCAATTTGAGTTTGTGTATTCTGAATTCGGTTCAATACTGTCGGACCTATTTCTGTTACAAGTGGTCCCATCGTTACACCATCTGGAGAAGGTTCTCTTATTTCTTTAACAACATGTGGTTTTACTCGATTGCCTCCATTAGCAATGGTTGAAACGTATTGTGCCATTTGAAGTGGTGTATACGTATCGTACTGACCAATGGTTAAATCCATTAGATTACCAGGCAGTCTTCCTGTTCCAGTTACCCCGGATACTTCACCAGGTAGATCAATACCAGTTCGAACACCAAGACCAAATTGAGCATATGAATTTCGTAAAATACTAAATGCTGCGAAATCATTGTAATTTACTCTCATACTCTGTTCATATTGATAAACGGCATTCGCTAATCTGAAACCAACTTTAAACATGTAAACGTTGGAAGATTGTTCAATCGCTTGCAAATCAGTCATCGGAATCCTTGAAGAGCGATTAAAAATCGAACTTTTGGGTTTACCTTGTTTACCAATTTTTATTGGTTCATCGATAATGGTTTCACCCATATCTATAACGCCTTGGTCATATCCGGTTAGCAATGTGGCAGGCTTAATGGTTGAACCAATCTCATATGCTGATGTGAATGTTCCATAAGCATAATCTAAAATTTCTCGTTTACCAGTTTCTTTATTCGTGCTTAATTGTTTTCCTACCATCGATAAAACTTCACCAGAGTAAGGATCCATCATCACAACAAATGCACGATCCAATAAATTAGAACCTTGTTTTTGCTTCATTTCAATTAATTTTGTTTCTACTAAATCTTCAATTTTAGCTTGAATTTCACTATCAATCGTTAGAACTAAATCTTTCCCAGGTTCTCCTTTAAAAACAGTTTCAGTGGACGTTACACTTCCTTTTCCATCTGTGATGTTTTTAACGACTGATTTTTGACCTTGGAGGATTTCTTCATATTGTTCCTCAATATAACTTTTCCCAACTCGATCATTTCTGGTATAATCCCTCGCAATAAAATAATCTATACTTGATCGAGGAATCCCTTCTTTTGGTGAAGTAGTTCGACCTAAAATTGCGAGATTGGATTTCGGAACACGTACCCAATCCGTTGTTGTATTGACACCTTTTAAATCTCCTAATCTCTCTGAAACTCTCGCAAATTCTTCTGGACTTACAGTATCACTTTTAATAATTTGAGGAGATAAGGCATACCCAGAAGACATTTCACGAAAAATGGCTAATACTTCAAGCTCTTCATCAGAAAATGAATTTAATTCTTCAGGAGTTATTCGATCGCGAACAAGTTTATCAATTTTTTGTTGCTTTTGTGAAGTTGTTAAATCTACATTTTTATTAATAGCGTCTTGTTCTTTTTTAGATACTTTTTTATATGCATCTTCAGTGTTATTCATAATCCAAAAATCTTGTTGATCCCTTAAGGTAATATCATCTATCGATTTATCGATCAACTCGGCTAATTTTTCGGCTATTTCCATCATTTCTGATGATTTTGTTGTTTGCATTTTCGTATATGTAATGGCATTTTTAGGTTCATTATCGACCAAAATTCGACCAACACTATCATAAATTCTTCCTCTTGGAACACTTGAATTAACAGGTACTTCTTCCGTCCGTTCTAATGCACGTTTATATTCTTCGCCTTCTACTATCTGTAAATAACCCAATCTCAAAATGAGTATTGTAAAAAGTAAAAAGATAGAAAAAAAGAGGATATTCATACGAAATGCGACATTTGCGCGAAGTTTGGCTTTGACACTTGCGGAGCGTTTTTTATTAGGTTTACGCAATTTTCATCCTCCTATTAACTAAAATCCTGTCTAACAGTATACCATTAATTGAAATAAAAAAGCACACCCCTAAATGACGATTTAAGGGTGTGCTTAGTTTCATATTTAGTAAAATTATTTAGCAGATTCGTAACGTTTTGAAACTTCGTTCCAGTTAACAACGTTCCAAAAAGCGCCAATGTAATCTGGGCGACGATTTTGGTAGTTTAAGTAGTAAGCGTGCTCCCATACGTCTAAACCAAGTAAAGGTGTTTTGCCTTCCATGATTGGTGAATCTTGATTTGGCGTAGATGAAACTTCAATTTCACCATTGCTCACTGATAACCAAGCCCAACCAGAACCAAAACGAGTTGTAGCCGCTTTTGTAAATTCTTCTTTGAAAGCAACGAAGCTACCAAATTTCGCATCGATTGCTTCAGCTAGTGCACCAGTTGGCGAACCGCCACCATCAGCAGATAATAATTCCCAGAATAATGAGTGGTTAGCATGACCTCCACCATTGTTACGCACTGCTGTACGAGCAGCTTCAGGTACTGCATCTAAATTAGCAATTAACTCTTCAACTGATTTACTTAATAAGTCATCATGTCCTGCAAGTGCATTGTTTAAGTTCGTAACATATGCATTGTGATGTTTTGTGTGGTGAATGTTCATTGTTTCTTTATCAATATGAGGTTCAAGTGCGTCATACGCGTAAGGTAATTGTGGTAATTCATAAGCCATTTGTTATTTCCTCCTAAGCGATTATAAGAATTGTTTTTACAATGTCTAGCGTATCAAACTTACGTCATACGTTCAAATATTAAAGACTCAATTATGCAAATTCAGTCTTTTGTCTGAATCATTACACAACCCAAAGAAAAATAACTATCATGACAATCTGAACAATCCCTTTTGTAAGAACAGATGTTAAGAATCCGACAACTGATCCCACACCTGTTTTAAGTGCTTGTTTAATAGAAGTTCTAGTAATCAATAATTCAGCGATTATAGCTCCAACAAAAGGTCCGATTAGAATCCCAAAAAATGGAATGATGAAGGGCCCAATTAGTAAACCAATGGTACTCCCCCAGATTCCCGCTTTACTTCCTCCATACTTTTTAACACCAAACGCGTTCGCCATCATATCTGCACCAAAAAGTAAAATCACAAATAAAATTTCGATTAACCAAAACCACCAAGGTAAATCCAAGAATGTAAAGAATAGTCCATACAATAAAAATCCACCAAGAATGAAAACGACTGCTGGTATAATCGGATAAACTAAACCGATGAATGCAATAATAAAACATATAATAATAAGTCCCCAACCAAGATATTCCATCCTTTTCCCCCATAACAACAATATTTAATTGCAAATAAAAAATCTCCTCTATATCGTGCCCTACATCATCTGAGATGTAAAGACACTAGAGGAGAAAATTTGGATTATGCTCTTTTTCCTAGAACTGCTTCAGCAATATTAACTGCGTGATCGCCAATACGTTCTAAGTTACTTACTAAGTCAACAAAAACAATTCCAGCTTGAGGAGAACAAACGCCCTCATTTAAACGCATAATATGCTTTTTGCGGAATTTACGTTCCATTTTGTCGATTAAATCTTCTTGTTCTGCCACTTCACGTGCCAGTTCAGAACTTCCAATATCAAGAGCTTCAAGTGCTTTTTCTACCGTTTGAATCGTTAATACAAACATTTCAGTGATATCTTCCATCGCTTGATCAGTCAATTTAACACGATTACCAATTTGATAGTCGATTAACTCTAAAATGTTTTCAAAATGATCTCCAACTCGTTCAATATCACGCACAGTTTCCATTAACATGATATGACGACCTGAATCGGCATTTGAAATTGATTCAGCTGAAATTTTAACGAGATAATCTGTAATTTTATGATCTAAATTATTTATCGCATCTTCGAGTTGGTAACCCGTTTCAGCATGTTTTTTATTGTTTGTTTTCAGATATTCAAATGATTCTTTTAATCCTTGCACACTAAAGTGACCCATACGAAGAATTTCTTCTTTCGCTTGCCCTATGGCAATAGATGGTGCCGTTTCAATAAAGTGTGGATCTAAATGTTTTGGTTTATATTCAATTGTTACTTCTTCACCTGGGATAAACTTCGTAACAAGGTATGCCCAAGCTCCAATTAATGGGAACTGAATAATGGTATTAGCTACATTGAAAGTACCATGTGCAAAAGCAATTTGCATTTTTTCCTCTAAACCTAACACACCAGTTAACCATTCAATGTAAATGGTAAAAGGAGTTAATAGAACAAGGAATAGTATAGATCCTACCACATTGAATAATACATGTGTTGCCGCAGCGCGACGAGCAGCAATTGAGGCACCAATTGAAGCTAAAATTGCTGTAATGGTCGTACCGATATTGTCACCAAATAATACAGGAAGAGAAGCATCTAAATTTAAGATACCTTCTGAGTACAGACCTTGTAAAATACCTACTGTTGCACTAGAGCTTTGCACAATTACAGTAAACACTGTTCCGACTACTACACCTAATATAGGATGTTCACTCATACTAATTGTTAAGTCAATAAATGCTGGTAATTCTCTTAGGGGTTTCATTCCCCCACTCATTAATTCCATCCCTAAGAATAAACCACCAAAACCAAAAATAACTTCTCCTAGGTTTTGAATTTGATTTTTCTTAAAGAAGAATATCAGGAATGCACCTAAAGCCATGATTGGTAATGCTGCTTCACCAACATCAAATCCAATGATAAAGGCTGTTACGGTTGTCCCAATATTGGCTCCCATGATTACACCAATTGCTTGGCGTAAAGTCATAAAACCAGCACTTACTAAACCAACAGTAATAACTGTGGTACCTGAACTCGATTGAATCAAAATAGTTACGATTATACCGACTAATACACCCATAAAAGGATTTGTCGTAAATCGATCTAAAATTTCACGTAATCGATCACCTGCTGCTTTTTGCAGACCATCGCCCATGTATTTAATAGAGAACAAGAAGATCCCTAGACCTCCAATGAATTGAAACAGCATTTCCTGCCAATTTAATTCCATTATTCAACTTCAGCTCCTAATTCGACAATTTTCAACATTCCCCATTATGAAGAATTCGACACCACATTGTAAAGGACCTTCACATAAAATTTACAATAACTTAACAATCAGTGCAAATTTGGTCTTATAGTTTTCACAATTCTATTTAATTTACTTATTTAATAGTAGTATGATTAGTCTAATAAGGAGTGATGTGCTTGTCTTTTACAAAATTATTTTTTGCTTCGCTTTATGAGCCTAAAAAAACGGCTGCTTTCAGGCTGCTTTCTATAGGAAAAGTTATTCAATATATCTTTATATTTATAACTCTCATCACGATTTTTTCTTTCATTCAATTTGTTTTCGGTATAAATAATCAATCATCTTCTATCGTTGGATTGATTGAATATATAGAAGGAATGGCATGGATCCTCTATCCTTTTGCTTTTGTTTTACAATTTGTGATGTCAACATTGTTTGTATTTAGCCGCATTAGTATATTAGCTCTAGTTGGTTTCTATTTATTAAAATTGTTAAATCGTCGCGGGGATTATCGCCATGTGTGGCGCACAGCAGCATTTGCCTACACAGTTCCTACTATTCTTTCCTTTATCTTATTGTTCTTGGGAATAGGAGATACAATTATTTTCCTGGTGACACATTCTCTTAGCTTCATCTACTTATTTCTTGCATTAACCTATTATCCCGCCAAATAATCATAATCTCTCTTGATTCAACATATAAGTTGATAAAGGGGGATTTTCTTATGCGCATTATTGGACTAGCTACTTTAATATTACTTGTTTCCTATATAATAAAAGTTGATCTACTCGATGGTACAATTTCACTTGCGGCATTTACACAAGAGGAACCTATATGTACTGATAGCGTCTATTATGATGTCTTTCCTGTTCAAACAGTAGAAAATGATACCATCTTTTCTTTATTCGCCGTATATCCTTCTGAGACTTGGGTTAGTTTCCCTGAGCGATTAGAAGCTTTTTATCAAGAAAATCCACATTATCGAAATCAATCTTTACAATCTTTTGAAACAGTGCAAATTCCAATCTTCAAAAAAGAGTCATCCGCATGTTCTGAAAAGTGAAGTAACGTTTCTTCCTTGTCATTTCCTTTTCAAGACTGCTAAAATGTAGAGTAGTGAAGGCGTAATGCCTGAAAAGGAGAGAATCTAATGAGTGAACTAATACACCGTTCTAAAACTCGTCCCGTTCGTGTTGGGGATTTAATTATTGGTGGCAGTGATGAATTATTTATTCAAAGTATGGCCACTACAAAAACACATGATGTCGAAGCAACTGTTGCAGAAATATTGCGTTTAGAGGAAGCTGGTTGTCAAATTGTACGTGTAGCATGTCCTGACGAACGTGCAGCTGATGCAATCGCAGAAATTAAAAAACGGATTAATATACCTCTAGTTGTAGATATCCATTTCGATTATAAATTAGCTTTAAAAGCAATCGAGAACGGAGCTGACAAAATTCGAATTAACCCAGGGAACATTGGGCGTCGTGAAAAAGTTGAAGCGGTTGTCAATGCGGCAAAAGCTAAAAACATTCCGATTCGAATAGGTGTTAATGCTGGATCACTTGAACGTAAAATCATCGAAAAATACGGGTATCCTACAGCGGATGGAATGGTCGAAAGCGCACTACACCATATTAAAATACTCGAAGACCTAGATTTCCATGACATTATCGTTTCATTAAAAGCCTCAGATGTAAGTTTAGCTATTGAAGCTTATATTAAAGCATCACAAGCATTCGATTATCCATTACATTTGGGGATAACTGAATCAGGGACTTTAGTAAATGGTTCTATTAAGAGTGCCGCTGGATTGGGTGCACTTTTAAGCCACGGAATTGGGAATACTCTTCGAGTTTCACTAAGTGCAGATCCAGTTGAAGAGATTAAAGTGGCGAGAGAATTACTGAAAGTATTTGGTCTTTCTTCAAACGCTGCAACGTTAATTTCATGTCCAACTTGCGGACGAATTGAAATCGATTTAATTACAATTGCCAATGAAGTTGAAGAATATATTTCTACAATTAAAGCACCTATTAAAGTAGCTGTACTTGGATGTGCTGTTAACGGACCAGGTGAAGCTCGTGAAGCAGACATTGGGATTGCTGGAGCACGTGGTGAAGGCTTGCTGTTCATGAAAGGGAAAACTGTTCGAAAAGTGCCTGAAGCAACAATGGTGGAAGAATTGAAAATTGAAATCGATAAAATTGCACAAGAATATTTCGATAAGCAAGAATTAGAAAAACAAAACGTATAAAGGAGTCATTGCATATGTCTAATATTCGATTCGGTATCGATATTGATGGTACCGTCACATGCCCTACTTCTTTATTACCACATATCAATAAGCAATTTTCCTGTAATTTAGTTTTAGATGATATTAAGGAATATGATTTAACCAAGGCATTTCCTATTACACCTGATGAATTTTATCAATGGTTTCGAAAAGCCGAACCTGAAATTTATGCCACTTCCCCTATTCAAATTGACGCTCATTCAATTTTGACAAAGTGGAAAAAGGACTTTGAATTATATTTCATTTCAGCTCGTGGCCAAAATGTGAAGGATGTAACTTTTGAGTGGTTTTTAAACCAAAACCTAGAATACGATCACATAGAATTAATTGGTTCTCACGATAAAATACAAACAGCAAAAAATTACAATATTGATGTATTTTTTGAAGATAAGCATGATAATGCAGTTGGACTCGCAGAAGAGCTTAATATTCCAGTTATTCTTTTTAATACTCCTTACAATCAAGAGCCTGTTCCAAATGGCGTTGTAAGGGTGGATAATTGGTTAGAAGCCGATACATGGATACAACATCATTTCATTAAAAATAAAGCGTGAGGACCCTTCCTCGCGCTTTTTACATGCTACATAAAGTAAAGAAAAGGTTGTGATTAAATGAAACGCTTCAAAGTAGTAATTCCTATCATGATTATTGTTGCGATTTTAGCTACATGGATTCTAGGGAAAGACCATAGTGCAGTCCCACTTGAATCAAGAATTCTCATCACCATCGGTGGAACTTTAATATCTGGAATTATTTCATATTTTTTGTTAAGCAATAAAGAAGATCAAATTGATCCAAAACCAAAACAAAAATAAGTTAAAAAGAGACCCTTCACAAAAATGTGAAGGGTCTCTTTTGTTTGTAGACCAAAGAATAGTGAAATTGAGTTCTTATTCTTAAGATGGAATGATAAAGAATGTTGTCGGCTATTTCTTTCGCTTTCCGCGGACGAAACGCTAGCCTCCTCGGCACATCTGTCTCTGACAGATGTGCCTGTGGGGTCTAACGTCTTTCGTTTTTCCACAGGAGTCTTCAGAAATAGCCGACAACGTTACTGTTAAAAAGTGAACAGAGTAATGTTTACTGAAGAAATTAGTAATTAAATTAAAAGATTGTTCACTTAGTAAGAATTCATTTGTCATATCGTTCCGTTAAGGGTTCCGATTCTTTTTTATTATCAATAGATGATGGAGTTGAAAATAAAAGCAACAAACGGCCTATATTAACCTATACATTCAGGGCATTTACCGTAAATCTCTAACTTATGATTATCAATTTGATACGCTGGAAGTTTTTCTTGAACAGCATCCATGGGACAAATATGAATCTCTTTTATTTTCCCACAAGACATACAGATGAAATGGTGATGATGATGGTCTGTTTCACACTGCATACGAAAGTGTCTTTCCCCAGATAACTCAGTTTCTTCTAATATACCGAGTTCAACAAATGTACTCAAATTTCGATAGATGGTATCAAAACTCATCCCCGGATAATCTTTTTTCATCACGTTCAATAAATCTTTAGCCGTTAAATAGCGATCATTTTCTTCAAATAACTCAAGAATTTGTTCTCTTTTATCTGTTTTTTTAAAACCTTCATTTTTTAAAACTCCCCAAGCTTTCGTTAAATTCATGAAGTAACAACTCCTTCGTCCTTCGTGACAACTTTGAGCCAAATCTTTTTACCAATTAAAACGATTAAAAGAATACATATAGAAGTGACAACAATTGTCCCACCCGGTGCAATATTTAAATAGAAAGCAGTAACCAACCCAATAATGACAGCCGTTTCACCGAATATCACGGCCAATAAAATGGCTTGTTTAAAACCCTTAGCTAAACGCATACTCGCAGCGACTGGTAACGTCATTAAGGAAGAAACAAGTAATATCCCTACAATTCTCATGCTTGCTGCTATAACCAATGCGGTAACAATCATAAATAAGATGTGAATCCATTTCGCAGGTAGGCCAGAAGCACGTGCGTATTCTTCATCAAACGAAAGAACAAATAGCTCTTTATAGAAGAAACGCAAAAATAAGATGACAATTAGCGCAATAATGACAACAATCCATAAATCTTGTCGACTTACAGCAGACACTGAGCCAAACAAATAGCCAAAAAGGTCTGCACTAAAGCCATTCGCAAGAGAAATGAAAATAGCACTGATTCCTATTCCCGCTGACATAATAATTGGAATGGCTAACTCTTCATAATGTTTATACAATCTGCGAAGTCTCTCAATTAAAACAGAACCACTAACAGCAGACAATATTCCTAAATATAGTGGATTTAACATCGCAAACAAAGGAACCGATTGGCTTAAATATAAACTCCCAGCAATACCAGCCAATGTAACATGGCTTAGAGCATCGGCAATTAACGATAATCTTCGAACAACTATAAATACGCCTAATAACGGAGCAATAAGACCAATTATTAAGCCAGAAGCAAATGCGTTTTGTAAAAATTCATAATTCCATAAAGCTTCAATCATGATTGCACGCCTCACCTTTCACATGATGAATTTTCCGAACAGAATGACCATACCAAGCCTCTCGGTCTTCATCACTCATTTCCTCAAATTCTTGTTTGAATCCGTGAAAATGAATGGTTTGATTTAGACAGGCAACATGGCTTATTCGATTTGAAACGGTATCCACATCATGTGTGACTAAAATCAGGGTAATATTTCGTTCACTGTTTAACCGCGAAAGCATATCATAAAACGATTGCACATGTTTATGGTCGATTCCAACAGTGGGTTCATCTAGCACAAGACATTTCGGATCGCTAACAAGTGCCCTAGCAATAAAAACTCGTTGTTGCTGTCCCCCAGATAATTCTCCTATGGATTTGGAAGCAAACTTTTCCATGCCAACGGAAGATAGAGCTTCTTGAACAAGATGATCTTTGCTATTTGGTAGTTTCTTAAACAATCCAGTCTTTTTAGCTAACCCGCTTGCCACTACTTCAAATACTGTTGCAGGAAATCCAGTGTTAAAAGAATTGGATTTTTGAGAAACATAGCCAATCCACTCACGTTGTTTAAATTCTTTTGCTTCTTTGCCAAATAAATGAACAGTACCAGTTGATGGTTTAAGCAATCCTAAAATGATTTTCAATAAAGTCGATTTACCAGAACCATTAGGTCCTAAAATTGCTAAGAAGTCTCCTTGTTTCACTTGCAAAGATATATTTTTTAAAACAGCTGTTTGATCATATTGAAATGATACCTGCTGTAATTCAATGTCATATGGCGTTGACAAATCGATCGCCTCTTTCTAATTCAAAATCATTACGATTTACAAATGATTAGTATAGCGGACATTTGATTGATTGTAAACTCTAATATCTTGAAAGGAAGATGGAATGGATTTACTTGAATTTATACAAAACTTGAAAAGTAAAAGTGATGCTGAGCTTGCAGAAATGTCAAAGGTCCTCCCCGTTTCTCTATCTAAAAATGAAATAAAAGGACTTAGACCTCTTTTAGAGAAGGTATCCATTCATTGGGCATTTACTGGGATTCCTTCATCTTTTAAAAAAGAAATTGCTAAAGTGATTGGCAAAACAAAAGCAAAAACATTATTCAACTTTTATAATGTCTAAAAAACGTGTATCAATGAATGCAAAAAAGAGATTCAAGCAAAACTCTGCTTGAATCTCTTTAATCTTTATACTCTTAATGCATCTATTCGGTCAGGTGTAAATGTTTTAGTTTTTAACATCTCAATTTCATATAAATATGGAGCTGTTTTATTCTTAGCATCGAGCCCTACAAAAGGTGTCTCAAGAATTTTTGGAACTTGCGTAAGACTTGGATGATGAACAATATAGGATAAAGCATCAAATCCAATTTCACCAAATCCAATATTCTCGTGACGATCTTTACCCGCTCCACGTACGTTTTTACTATCATTGATATGTAAAACTTTTAATCGGTCAATACCAATTAACTGATCGAATGAAGCAAGTACACCGTCAAAATCATTTACAATGTCGTATCCAGCATCATGTGTATGACAAGTATCAAAACAAACGGATAAACGCTCGTTATTTTTGACTCCGTCAAAAATTTGAGCCAATTCCTCAAATGACCTTCCGCATTCAGTGCCTTTTCCCGCCATTGTTTCTAATGCAATTTGCACCGGATAATCTTGAGAAAGGACTTCATTCAATCCTTCAACAATTTTAGCGATTCCCTCTTCTGTACCCGCCCCGACATGTGCACCTGGGTGCAATACAATTTGTGTTGCCCCAATTGCGGCTGTACGTTCTATCTCTTTTTGAAGAAACTCGACGCCTAGAGCGAAAGTCTCTGGTTTAAGAGAATTACCAATGTTAATGATATAGGGAGCATGAACAACAATATTTGACATGCCGTTTTCTTGCATGTGAGCTTGTCCTGCGGCAATATTCAGTTCTTCAATTGGTTTTCTTCTTGTATTTTGAGGAGCACCTGTATAGATCATGAAGGTTGTTGCTCCATATGACTTTGCTTCTTCGCTAGCAGCTAAAAGCATATTCTTTCCACTCATTGAAACGTGTGAACCTAGTAACAAAACAAAAAACCCCTTTACTTTTTACGGTTTTTAATGCGTCGTTCTCTCTTTTTCACTTTGTCCATTTCCCATCTCATATTGCGTTTATATCCTGGCTTAACCTTTTTAGGTTTGCGAACCATAGATTTTGCCTTTGCATCTATTTCATCGGCCACTTTTTCAGTTTTACGATTTTTACGTGTGTGACGTTCTTTAAGTTCAGACCATTCGCCATCTTTTACATCTTTATGAACAAAAGGAATTCCCATTTTTTCAATGCGAACAATCGCATCTTCATCTGTTGGTTCATATAATGTAATAGCTGTTCCCTCAAGACCAGCGCGCGCAGTACGGCCAACACGGTGGATGAAGAACTCTAAATCCTCAGGAAGTTCAAAGTTAATAACATGACTCACACCTTGAATATCAATCCCACGTGCAGCTAAATCAGTTGCTACAATGTATTGGTATTCTAAGTCGCGCACTTGCTTCATCATACGAGTACGTTCGCGAGGAGATAAATCTCCATGGATACGTCCAACACGATACCCTGCTTCAGCTAAATAGTTAGCAACAGAGTCTGCATTCGATCTAGTATTTGTAAAAATAATAGCTAGGTAAGGATTTATTCCTTCCATAACTTCTAATAAACGTTTCTTTTTCGATTTACTTCTAACCGGAACAAGTGTGAAGTCAATGCCTTCAGCAGCTGGTTTTTTTAAACCGATTTTTATATGGACTGGTGATTCCATATATTTTTTCAAGAAAGGTTGTAATCTTTCTGGAATCGTTGCAGAGAAGACATACATTTCTAATGAATCTGGCATCTTCCCAGCAAAAGCATCAATTTCTTCAATAAAACCTAAATCAAAAGCTAGATCGGCTTCATCTACTACTAATATAGGAGCAGTGTGAACGAGTAAAGCATTCTCTTTTACAAGGTCACGAATACGTCCTGGAGTACCCACAACAATATGAGGTTGTGTTTTTAATTTATCAATCGAACGTTGTTTATCAGTTCCACCGATAAATAGTTTCGATTGAATTTCAGTACCTTCTGTAAGGCGATTCAATTCTTCAAAAATTTGTGAAGCCAGTTCTCGAGTTGGAGAAGTAATAATTGCTTGCAACTCTGCTTTCTCACTAATAATTCGTTGCACAATTGGAATTAAAAAACTGTGTGTTTTCCCTGTACCCGTATGTGCTTGACCAATTGCGCTTTTCCCTTTTAAAATCACGGGAATCATTTCTCTTTGAATAGGTGTTGGTTCAGTAAAACCTAATTTGCTAATTGCTTTTTGCAAAAAGGGTTGAAAATCATAATCTGCGTATTTGGACATTTGAGTCCCTCCTAACATACCTTTATATTACCACGTTTTTTGTTGTGAAGACCATTTGACAATGATAGTTGTTTCAAGACGTTACGTCAAATAACAGTTAATTTAGAAAGGAGGATATTATGCGTTACGAATCATTTTACCCATTTTCTCAAGGACAATATCAACAACCTCAAAATCCATTTTCTTTTCCCCAAAATCGATTCTCAGGAGGTCCTCCCATTAGGCCTGGTGGCTTTGGAAATAATAGATTTTCAAATTCACCACAAACTCAAATTCCCGGTGGCGGATTACCTTCACGAATGGAACAATACTTACAAACCGCTGAAAGGTTCATGTCAACAGCCCAACAATTAACTCCCATGGTCAAGCAAGTAGCACCTATGGTTCAAAACCTTCCCGCTCTTTGGAAAATCTATAGAGGCTTTCAAAACATGCCCGATGTAGCGTCAAACGCTTCAGCAGCTAGAAGTGTTGCTAATGCCGCTAGCACACTAGCAAACGGTGCATCTCAACCACGTATTTTCCAACCACCTGTATGAGTTTTGAATTAAACTCTTCTCTCCGTTATAATAGAAGTATTACTCTTGAGAGGAGTGCTCAATCACTATGCAAGTACTCAAAATTTCACCCCGTGGATACTGTTACGGAGTGGTAGATGCCATGGTAATCGCTCGTAATGCTGCGATGGATCAATCACTACCACGACCTATTTATATATTAGGAATGATTGTTCACAATAAACATGTAACAGATGCCTTTGAAAGAGATGGTATTATCACTTTAGATGGTGATAATAGAAAAGAAATATTAGAGAAAGTTGATGGTGGAACTGTCATCTTTACAGCTCACGGAGTTTCACCTGAAGTTCGTGAATTAGCCAAACAAAAAGGGTTAGTATCAATCGATGCAACTTGTCCCGACGTAACTGTAACGCATGATTTAATTCGAGAAAAAACCAATGAAGGTTTTCATGTAATCTACATCGGGAAAAAAGGACACCCTGAACCTGAAGGTGCGGTTGGTGTTGCACCAAACGCTGTCCATTTAGTTCAAACGATTGAAGATGTTGAACAATTAAATATTGTTGCTGACAAATTAATCGTAACCAATCAAACGACAATGAGCCAGTGGGACGTTGCAGCTTTAATGGAAAAATTAAAAGCCAAGTTCCCACATATCGAAGTTCATAAAGAAATTTGTTTAGCAACTCAAGTACGACAAGAAGCAGTAGCTGAACAAGCTGGAGCTGCTCAACTTCTTATCGTGGTAGGAGATCCCTTGAGTAATAATTCAAATCGCTTAACACAAGTGTCTGAAGAAATTGCCAACACCCCTTCTTATCGAATTTCAGACCTTTCAGAACTTAAACTTGAATGGCTTGAAGGTATTGATAATATTGCGGTAACGGCTGGTGCCTCAACACCAACTCCAATTGTTAAAGAAGTGGTTCAATTTTTAGAAAAGTATGATCCACTTAACCCTGAAACACATAGTCTAGCTCGAACAGTAAGTATTGATAAAATTTTACCTAAAATAAAAACACCTAAACCAGTAGACCGAATCGAACCATATCCTATTTCATAACAAACTAGAGGCTATCCAATTAGTTTGGATAGCCTCTAAGACTGTAGACAAAAGTATAGAAGGACAAAAATTAGACTTTTGCATATTGCACTGAATTGAAAATGAAGGTGGTTGGCTATTTCTTTCGTTTTCCGCGGACGAAACGCCAGCATCCTCGGCTGTTAAAAAAAACCCTATGCTCCTGCGGTTACTCGTCGCAAACGAATTGTGCACAATTCGTTGCCTGTGGGGTCTAGCGTGTTTCGTTTTTCCGCTAGAGTCTTCAGAAATTGCCAACCACAACCCTGCTAAAATAGTTTGCAGAATCATGCTTAAAGTAGCAGTTATTATTAGGCATGACCGCTTACCCAAATTTAAAAGTACTTGACACAGTTGTTTTCTTCCTTAGAAGTTCATTATCATACATTGAATATTTTCCGATTTCGAATTACAGAGTCGTAAAATCGAATGTGTATATACCGATAAGAATAAAAATTTATTATCTTCATATTCACAAAATTTCTGTTTGATTGAAATGGAAGCGGCGACTCCATCGGAATTAGCAAGAACTGAAGACCCTGGACTGAGCGTCGCGAGGGAAGCGGCTGAAGTCTTGCCCGCGAAAAGCGTCCGCTGCAATGGAAATCATCATTTTTATTATTCTTCAATCAAAATGGGTATCCAACTTTTTGGATACCCTCTTTTTATATAATTTGAAAAGGTTCCGTGGAAATAGTTGAAGGAATAAATGTGCATTCAAAATTTTTACTTATGCATAGTTCATTCATTTTTTCAGACACACCTTTTTTCATAATTGATTCAACATGATGTCCAGGATCAACAATGGATAAACCTGCGGCTAGTGCATCTTGGGCAATATGGAAGTACATATCTCCTGTAACAAAGACGTCTGCACCAGCTCTTTTTGCTTTATGAATATAACTATTCCCATCTCCGCCAAGAACAGCCACTTTATGAACAAACGTTTTTGAATCCCCCACCATTCGAACAAAGGGCACGGAAAATCTTTCTTTGACAAGCTTTGCAAAAGACGCCAACTCCATTTTTTCTGACAGTATACCAATACGTCCGATTCCTTGAAGATTGGTCTTAGTCTCAAGGAGCCAAATATCGTATGCTACCTCTTCATATGGATGATTTTCTTTCATGGCTTTAACAATTTTAGACTCTCTTGAAGAGGGAAAAACCACTTCTATTTTTACTTCATTTACCGTTTCTAAACGATCCCTTTGACCAATCGTCGGATTCGCTCCGTTTAATGGTTGAAATCTACCTTCTCCACTTGTTGAAAAACTACAACTATCATAATTCCCTATTTGACCTGCTCCGGCTGATGCTAATGCCTCTCTTAACATCTCTGCATGACTTTCTGGCACGAATACAGCTAATTTCATAAGTTTTTCAGAATATGTCTCTTCAAGAATTTGAATGTTTTGTAGTTGCAATGCTTCAGCTAATAAATCATTTACCCCACCTTGAGCAACATCCAAATTCGTATGGGCTGCATATACCGTTATATCATGCTTTAAACAAAGCTCAGCAATCTTCCCTGTAAAAGTGTCTGTGCGAAGGTTTTTTAATGGTCTAAAAATCGGAGGATGATGTGCAATAATTAGTTCACATTTTTTATCGATTGCTTCTTGTACAACTTCAGGAGTGACATCTAATGTGACAAGAACTTGATTGACGGACCTATTCAACTGACCAATTTGTAAACCAACAGGATCTTCATCAAGTGCAAAAGCTTTCGGTGACCATGACTCAAATAGTTGAATCAATTCATGACCATTTACTTTTTTCAAATTGATATAGCCTCCTTTACAATTTGTAATTTCATTTCCAGTTCTTCTTTTTTCATTTTCACTTCTTGAGATACCTCAGCATCTTGAATGGCTTCTAGAATTCTTGTCCATTCTTGTGATTCTTTTTGCCATTTAGAAAGAAATACCTCTTTTTTTGATTCCATTAAGAATGGTCCTAAAAGAAGTTGACTTGGTGTTAAAGACATTTTACCTTTTTCAAGGACTAATATTTCGTAAATTTTATTATCTTCTCTTAAAATATCTTCAGCAATAAGCTTCCATTCATTTGTGATCGCCCAATCTCGGATCGCTTTCGCATGGATATTTGGTTGTAAAATAAGACGTTTAACTGTAGCTAATCGATTCAAATCATTATTTAAGATGGTTGCGATTAAAGGTCCACCCATCCCGGCAATCGTAACTGTATCAACCGTATCTTCAATTTCGATCGCTTTCAGTCCATTGGCAAACCTAACTGAAATAGACTCTTCTAATTGCTCTTCCCTTACATGAGCTAAGGCAGAATCATATGGCCCTTTTGCCACTTCACCAGCAATCGCTTTTGAAGCGAGATTATTATGAATTAAATAACAAGGTAAGTATGCGTGATCACTTCCAATATCAGCTACAATAGATGCTTTTGGAACATAATACGCAACTCTTGATAAACGTTCTGAGAGTCGTTGTGCGTTCAACGAAATTCTCCCCTTTCTTTTACTTAGACTTTGAAAACTGGTATAGGTTTTTATTTTAATAAGTTCTATGAAATGCTGTTCTTTTTAATATGTATTGGAGAAGGTAGACTTTAGACAAATGCCAACCTATTAATAGCACTTTTTTAGACAGATTTCCTATATGAAATTGTACCACAAACATGAAAAAACCCCTTGTCCTTTAAAAGGATAAGGGGAGATTTCTTATTTCAATGTTAAAATGTATTCAGCCATTTGCTCTTCTTGTCCTGGTAATAGACCACCAGGCATACCTGAACCTTTACCATTTGTAATGATTTCAGTTAATTCTTCTTTTGATAATGAAGTACCAACTAAAGCAGGTCCAACGCCACCACTTAAATCGCCGCCGTGACAACCGATACATTTACCTTGAGCAACTTCAGGGTCAAATTCTGAAGCATCACCTTCAGTTTCTTCTGTTTTAGCTCCGCCTTCTTCATGACCTTCAGCAATTTCAGCTTTTTTCTCTACACCCATAATTGATAGGAAGAAAATTAGTCCAATCCCGAAAGCAAAAATTAAAATGAAAGGAACTATTGGATTTTTTTGCATTGTGAAACCTCCCTCTTTTCGCTCATTCTTTTTCTAAAATAGAATCAGTCAACATAGTTATTGTACTGCATTCCTCTAAAAACGAAAAGTGTTTACACAGTTGTTTTTAATGATTGTGCCAATTTCGACAAATTCCCGAATATTAGCAACCAATTTCTCGTGCAATAACCATACGTTGAACTTCTGAAGTTCCTTCACCAATTTCAAGTAATTTCGCATCGCGCATATAGCGTTCTACTTCATATTCTTTCATGTAACCATACCCACCATGAATTTGAACTGCTTGATCTGCGATTTGCATAGCAATTTCTGATGCATATAGCTTACACATTGATGCTTCTTTCGTAAATGGACGTCCTTGGTCTTTTAACCAAGCAGCTTTATGAACCATCGTACGAGCTAATTCAATCTTCATAGCCATATCAGCTAATTTAAATTGAGTAATTTGAAACTCTGAAAGGGACTTACCGAATTGCTTGCGCTCTTTTGAATATTTTAATGCCTTGTCAAAGGCTGCTTGTGCAATACCAACTGCCATTGCCCCAATACCAATACGCCCACCATCTAAAGTGACAAGAAACTGGCGGAAGCCTTCCCCACGCTTACCTAAAAGATTAGCTTTTGGAACTCTTACATTCTCTAACACTAATTCTGTAGTATTTGATGCATGTAAGCCCATTTTTTCATAGTTATCAATTACTTTAAAACCTTCTGCATCAGTCGGAACAATAATTGCACTGATTTCTTTTTTGCCATCTTTAATATCTGTAATTGCAGTAATAGCTAAATGTTTTGCGTAACTAGCATTCGTAATATATACTTTGCTGCCGTTAATGATGAAATCGTCGCCATCTTCAATTGCACGTGTTTGAGTGCCACCAGCATCTGAACCTGCATTTGGTTCAGTTAATCCAAATGCTCCAAATGATTCACCCGTACTAATTGGTGTTAAGTATTTATGTTTTTGCTCGTCTGTACCAAATAAGTTTAGTGGAGCTCCACCTAACGAAATGTGAGCAGAATATGTAATCCCTGTTGAAGCACACGCACGACTTAATTCTTCCGTTACGATTGCGAAACTAACTGTATCAGCTCCAGCACCACCGTACTCTTCACTAAAAGGTAAGCCCATCATCCCCATGTCGGCTAATTGTTTAAATATTTCTTTAGGAAATTCTTTCGTACGGTCACGCTCTATCGCTCCTGGTGCAACGACTTTATCCGCAAATTCACGCATGGATTTGCGAATCATTTGATGTTCTTGCGATAAATCAAAATTCACTTATTTCAACCCCTTTAATTTTTAAAACGTTTACATTATTCATTATATCTGAAATATTCAAACATACAAAATAAAAATCGGTCAATCCTATTGGACGACCGATTTTTCAAGAGAAAAATAGAAACAGAATGACTAATATAAAGCCGACTGCGCCGGATAATGTGAAATAAGGTAATTTCAATAAAAGTCCTGAAACTAGCCACATTAAACAATTAGACGCTACTAATCCTAGTAGAATAAAAGGATTTTCAGAAAAATAGCTTAGCCAAATTTTAAATGACAGCCCTAAAATGATGAGAGCATTACTAATATAGAGAAAAGGGATTAAAAATTTTTTCTTCCTAGATAGTTTTACCGCACTAATTAATAGAATAATGGCAAGAATACTGGCGATTATAAATGGAATCCAAACATAAGTGTCCATGACAAATAACATGACTAAAGTGATTATGGGTAACCCTAAGATGAAAAGAAGTTGAATTATTTTCCCCTTTTTTTCTTTTGCTAGTAAGGACTTTGATTGTTTATTTTCAAGCTCTAGATCTGTTTCACCTTGTGCATAAAGTGCTGTTAAAAAGTCACAATAATGTGCTGGAAGCAAGGAATTATGTTTCCAAAACTGTATTTCATTTAATATGATTTCTTTTCTATGTGTACTCAGATTGACACCCCTCTAATTGAGAGCTTTTTACTTACGATTATACCATTTCATGACATAAAGAAAAGACATCCTTTTACAGGATGTCTCAAGTTTTTATTCTAAAAAGTCTTTTAATCGCTTACTTCTAGAAGGATGACGGAGTTTACGTAAAGCTTTTGCTTCGATTTGTCGAATACGTTCTCTCGTTACGCCAAATACTTTTCCAACCTCTTCAAGCGTTCGAGTTCTTCCATCGTCAAGACCAAAACGCAAACGTAGAACATTCTCTTCACGATCAGTTAACGTATCTAAAACGTCTTCTAACTGCTCCTTAAGGAGTTCATATGCAGCATGATCTGAAGGTGATTGAGCATCCGAGTCTTCAATAAAGTCGCCTAAGTGTGAGTCATCTTCCTCACCAATAGGAGTCTCAAGCGAAACTGGTTCTTGAGCAATTTTAAGAATTTCACGAACTTTCTCTGCTGGTAATTCCATTTCTTCCCCAATTTCTTCCGGAGAAGGCTCGCGTCCTAAATCTTGAAGTAATTGTCTTTGAACACGAATAAGTTTATTAATGGTTTCTACCATGTGAACTGGAATACGAATCGTACGTGCCTGGTCAGCAATCGCACGAGTGATAGCTTGTCGAATCCACCAAGTTGCATAGGTACTAAATTTAAAGCCTTTTCTAAAATCAAATTTCTCAACAGCTTTAATTAAACCCATATTCCCTTCTTGAATTAAATCCAAGAAAAGCATACCGCGACCAACATAACGTTTTGCGATACTTACAACTAATCGTAAATTGGCTTCAGCTAAACGTTTCTTAGCTTCTTCATCTCCATTTTCGATGCGTTTTGCCAATTCAATTTCTTCGTCGGCTGATAATAAATCCACACGACCGATTTCTTTTAAATACATGCGAACAGGGTCATTAATCTTAACACCTGGTGGCACACTTAAATCATTTAAATCAAATGTTTCAGTTTCCGAGCTTTTTTTCATTAATTTTTCTAAATCTTCTTCGTCGCCATCTTTACGACCAAGTTCAATACCTTTCGTTTCAAGCTGTTCAATAAATTCTTCGATTTGATCGGATTCTAACTCAAATACGGATAATTTCTCAGCTATGTCAGCAAAAGTTAATTCGCCATTTTTTTTACCTGTTTCAACAAGAGATTTCTTTGCTTCCTCTAATGTAACCTCTGTCTCGACCTCTTTTGTACGTTCAGACTTGTCCGCCATAAGTCTTCCTCCTTTTAAACCACATCAATTTACAATGTTGATAACGATTTTTTCAAATCGATAATTTCTCTGGCAATCTCTAGTGCGCGTTTCATATCTTGAAGTTTTTCAGCTTCTTTTGATTCGTGCATTTTCAATTGTATTTGAAGCTCTATACGATGCTTATTTATTTGACGAAGACAGTCAGAAACCTCTTCCCGAGCATGCTCAGGATCTCGTTCTGTCAACGTTGCTTCCATCACTAATTTACGTAACTCATTGTCATTTAAGGTTTCAAGAAATCGATGTGTATCTGCCTGAGCAAATTCATCATAAAAACCAATGAGACGTACAAATATTGCTTCATAAGGATCATGTATAAAAACATGTAATCCGTGATCTTGGTGTATTTGATCAACGATTTCTGCTTGATGTAGCATATGAGAAAGTAATAATTTCTCTGCTCGATCAATTGCTTGTAACTTTTTGTTTTTAACAGGTGTCATCTCTTCCATCTTTTTAGAAGATGGTTTGGATTGCTGTCTCAGAGATTTGCCTTCGATTTTTCTAAATTGCTGATAAATAGCATCTTCAGAAATGTTGGTTTCTTTAGAGAGTTGTCTTATATATAAATCTCTCTCAAGTGGTGAAGACTTCACTATTAAATGTTCTAACACTTCTTGAACATATTGAAGTGTATCATTTTCATATTGGAAGTTTTTATTTTTGCGAGCTGCCATCATCATGAATGCTAAGTAAGCATGAGGACGGTCTATAATTTGAGTCTGAAAAGCTTCTGGGCCATATGTTTTCACATAATCATCCGGATCTAATTGATCCGGTAACAAAGCAATTTCAGTTTTGACATTCTCACTCATTAACAATTCGGAAGCACGTTTAGCAGCTTCCCAGCCTGCAGAGTCTCCATCATAACAAATGGTGACGGAATCTGTTAGTCGTTTCAACTTACTAACATGTTGTTGCGTCAAAGAAGTACCCATAGTACCTACCGTATTAGTTATACCCGCTTTTGCTGCAGCCATAACATCCATAAAACCTTCCATCACAATGACTTTGCGTTTTTTTCGAATGATTGGTCTGGCTACATCTAAGTTGTACAAAATTTTGCTTTTTTGGAAAATAGGAGATTCTGGACTATTCATGTACTTTGCGTCTTGAGAATCATTCTTTAAAACTCTTCCTGAAAAGCCTATTACGTGTCCAAATTCATTTTTTATAGGGAACATAATTCGTTCCCTGAACCTGTCGAAATATTCATCCTTATTTTCTTTTCGAATAATAAGGCCACATTTCTCCATCTCTGCAAGATCAAAACCCTTACGAGCTAATAAAGTCGTTAAGGAATCCCATCCTGGTAAAGCCCACCCTATACCATACTGTTCAATAAGAGCTTTCGAAAATCCTCTTTCTTCTAAATAATGAAGAGCTTGTTCGCCTTCTTCTGTATTTAAAAGAAGATGATGATAATAGTCCATTGCAAATGTATGGGCTTCTTTCATATGACTTTCTTCTTTTGAAACAGGTTCCACAGGAATTGTAGATGGTTCAACTTCTAATTCTATTCCGACTCTGGCACCTAATTTGCTAACTGCTTCTTGAAACGGAATTTGTTCAATATCCATAACAAAAGTAATCGCATTGCCTCCAGCACCACAACCAAAACAATGAAAAATTTGCTTATCTTGTGTTACAGAAAAGGAAGGTGTTTGCTCCCCATGAAAAGGACATAAACCAAACCAGTTTCGACCGCGTTTGGTTAACTGTACATATTCACTTATAACATCGACTACATCGTTAGCCGAACGGATTTGTTCGATCATTTCTTCAGGAATTCGTTGCATATTTTCATCACCATCTTTGTAGTCTAAGTATTGAATTCGAGATAACCGATGAAAATCCTGCAAGATTCGACAAAAAAATAGAATTTCTCTTTAAAAAACCTCGTTCTTAAACATTTTTACCACAATTTTTTATTATAAAACGTTTTTTATGAAAAATCTATCTATTTATTTGAAATCAAAAGAAAAAACCCTCCCTAACCGGGATGGTTTAAACTTACTGAATCTTGCTGAGAATAAGATTAGCCGTTTCTTCAACTGCTCGATTAGTTACATCAATAACATGACAGCCAATTTTTGAGACAACTTTATCAAAGTGGACTATTTCTTGTTTTATTCGATCAAGTTTAGCGTAATTAGCATCATCATTTAACCCTAGTGCGATTAAACGTTCTTTTCTAATTGAATTTAATTTATCTGGCGAGATGACTAAACCAAAACATTTAGCTGGGTCAACTAAGAAAAGTTCCTCTGGAGGTTCCACTTCAGGCACTAACGGCACGTTAGCTACACGGTATCTTTTATGAGCTAAATATTGAGACAAAGGTGTTTTAGAAGTACGTGATACACCGACCAAAACAATATCTGCTTTTAGAAGTCCTCTAGGATCTCTGCCATCATCATATTTAACCGCAAATTCAATCGCTTCTATTTTTTTGAAATAATCATCATCTAATTTTCGTACTAAGCCTGGTTCCTCAAAAGGAGTCTCAGACAAATCATCTTCAAGTGTATCGAGTAATGGACCCATTAAATCAATCGAACGAATCCCGATTTTAGCTGATTCATTCAATAAATAAGAACGCATTTGTTTTCTTACGAGCGTATATAAAATCATTGCGTTTTGTTCTTTTGCTAAATTCATTATTTCTTTCAAGTGATCAAAAGTTTCAATATGAGAAAAACGCTTTAAAGAAGTATCTTGTAGCCCAGGTCGGAATTGGCTAACGGCTGCTTTTGCAACTAATTCTCCAGTTTCCCCAACTGAGTCAGAAACAATAAATATATTGAGTCTCTTCATTTTATTCATCACCTCAAATATCATGATTTTCTGCAAGCGACAGAAAAGCACCTGTTATATTCGTTTTAGTTAATCTACCAATTACCTCATACCCATCTGAATGTTCATGAACGATTGGTAAAGCATCAATTTGTTTATCAATTAACATTTTTGCTGCATGAATTAAGGAATCGTGTTTAAAGCAAAATGTAATATTAGGCATTCTCGTCATAATAATATGAACAGGAATTTTGTTTAAATCTTGCTGACCTAAGCTTGTTCGAAGCAAGTCTTTTCGAGAAAGCACTCCCGTTAAGTAAGCATTCTTATCTACAACAAATAATGTGCCGACATCTTCCAAAAACATTTGACAGATCGCATCGTACACAGTCATATCTTCAGCCACTACAACCGGAATCGATTGAAAGTCGCGAACCTTCATATTCATCATACTATCTTTGACAGCTTGACCTGTCTTTTTACCAGAATAGAAATAACCTACGCGTGGTCTTGCATCTAAAAAACCAGCCATTGTTAGTATGGCTAAATCTGGTCTTAATGTAGACCTTGTTAAATGTAATCGCTCTGCAATTTGTTCACCTGTAATGGGACCATTGCCTTTAACGATTTGTAAAATATCTTCCTGACGTTTATTGAGTTCGATCGGACTCACCGCCTCAAAAAGTGTTATACTCAATGTTCAATATTATATACTAATTAAGTACGGTTATCTAGTGCCTAGCTCATGTAGCGAAAATGATTTTATTATGATACAATAGAAGCAATTAAATAAGACGAAGATGAGAAAATAAGTAAGGTTCTATACATAGCGAGCAGTGTCGGTGAAAGTCTGCAAACGAACTTGAAAAGGCGTCTCGGAGTCATGATTTATGAAAGTGGATTGCTTTTTGCAATCAACTGGGGTGGAACCGCGGGTATTATGCACTCGTCCCCGGACATGTAACAATGTCCGGTGGATGGGTGCTTATTTTATTTTTTGGAGGGATTTTAATGTCAATTTCAATGGAACAAGTAGTTAGTTTAGCTAAACATAGAGGATTTGTATTTCCTGGCTCTGATATTTATGGTGGTTTAGCAAATACGTGGGATTATGGTCCTCTTGGTATCGAATTAAAAAATAATATTAAAAAAGCATGGTGGCGTAAATTTGTTCAAGAGTCTCCTTATAACGTAGGTCTTGACGCAGCCATTTTAATGAACCCAAAAGTGTGGACTGCTTCAGGTCATGTTGGAAACTTTAACGACCCGATGATTGATTGTAAAAAATGTAAAGCCCGTCATCGCGCAGACAAAATCATTGAAGATGCCTTAGATAAAAAAGGCATTGAGATGATCGTCGATGGGTTATCATTCGAGAAAATGGAAGAACTTATTAAAGAACACGATATTAAATGTTCAGAATGTGACGCTCAAGACTTCACAGGTATTCGTCAATTTAATTTAATGTTCAAAACTTCTCAAGGTGTTACCGAATCATCATCAAATGATATTTACCTTCGCCCTGAAACAGCCCAAGGAATCTTCGTGAACTTTAAAAATGTACAGCGTTCTATGCGTAAAAAAATGCCTTTTGGTATTGCTCAAATCGGTAAAAGTTTCCGTAACGAGATTACTCCTGGTAACTTCACATTCCGTACGAGAGAATTTGAACAAATGGAGCTTGAATTTTTCTGTAAACCGGGTGAGGATTTAGAATGGTTCTCTTACTGGAGAGAATATTGTAAGAACTGGTTGTTAAACTTAGGCATGAACGAAGACAATATGAGATTACGTGATCATGATGAAGATGAATTATCTCATTATGCGTCAGCAACTACTGATGTTGAATATAAATTCCCATTCGGTTGGGGTGAGCTTTGGGGCATTGCAGACCGTACTGATTTTGATTTAAAACGTCATATGGAACACTCTGGAGAAGACTTTAATTACATCGACCCTATAACGAATGAACGCTATGTCCCTTATTGTATCGAACCGTCATTAGGTGCGGACCGCGTGACACTAGCATTCTTATGTGATGCTTATGCTGAAGAGCAATTAGAAGGAGATGACAAGCGTACGGTTTTACGTTTCCACCCTGCAATTGCCCCAGTGAAAGCAGCTATTTTACCTCTATCGAAAAAATTAGCTGAAGGTGCTGGCGAAGTTTTTGCTGATTTGAGTAAATCCTTCATGGTTGATTACGATGAATCTCAATCCATCGGTAAACGCTACCGTCGTCAAGATGAAATTGGGACACCTTTCTGTATTACGTACGATTTCGATTCGGTTGAAGATGGCCAAGTAACAGTTCGTCATCGTGATTCTATGGAACAAACTCGTATGGCAATTACAGAGGTAAAAGCTTACATTGAGAAACATTTAGAATTTTAATCTTCACAACAAAAAACGCCAGGTCAGTCTTCCGATTTAGGAGACTGATCTGGCGTTTCTTTTTTAGAAAATAGAAGCGGAGTTCGTTCAAGTTGATCTAAAAAGGAACGTGATTTTAAGCGTATTCCTGTTTGTTCATCATAAATGGTCCGAACTATTTTTTTGATAAACATTTTGGTTTCCTTTTTTAGCGTAAGCTTACCTACTTGATCGATTGGAACCGTGTAAAATGTTCGAATTAACTTAACTTGTGATGGTGTCAAACGAATTATATACGGGTCAATTTCAAAACAACGATGGCAAAGGAAACCAATTTGTTGAAATGAAAATGCAAATTCTCCATCAGTCGCTTTACAGTTTGCGCATTCGTGTAAGGTTGGATATATACCCGTTACGGGTAACATTTTCCACTCGACAAACAACGCAATTGCCTCCGGGTCATATTCTTCGGAAATAGCATGTAAAGAATTTTTCAATAAATTAAAAATAGCTGCCTGTGGAGTTCGGTCCTCTACTGCTCGATCAATTAGTTCCACAATAAAGCTGGCATAAGCTGTCGCTTCGATATTTTCTCGAATATGCCGATACGATTCGACTTGCTCTCCCTGCTGGATAGTCCCCATCCCATTCCCCTGCTGTATCAAAAAAGACCCATGAGTAAAAGGTTGTGTAACGGAAGCTAACCGACTTGCAGGTTTTTTAGCACCTCTTGCCATCGCAGTAATTTTACCCGTTTCACTTGATAAAAGTGTAATAATTTTATTTGTTTCTCCATAATCACGTGTTTTTAAGACAATGCCTTCTACTCGATTTAGCACTGAACAACACGCCTTTCTTTAATACTCGTCGTCGCGGAAACCAAAGTCACGTAAATGAGTAGATTTGTTGCGCCAATCCCTTTGTACTTTTACCCAAATTTCTAAAAACACCTTAGATCCAAGAAGCATTTCAATGTCTTTACGTGCACGAACACCAACTTCTTTTAGCAAGGCTCCTTTTTTACCAATGACAATCCCTTTTTGTGAATCGCGTTCAACCATTATTGTTGCGTTTACGCGAATCATATCTTTTTCAGGATCTTTAGCAATTTTTTCAATCACTACCGCAATAGAATGAGGTATTTCTTCATGTGTTAAATGCAAAACTTTTTCACGAATTAACTCTGAAATAATAAAACGTTCAGGATGATCTGTTACTTGATCAGCCGGGTAATATTGAGGACCTTCTGGTAAGTGGTTGCTTAAAACACCAAGAAGTTTTTCGATATTTATTCCTTCTAAAGCTGAAATTGGTAATACGTCTGCAAAATCGTATTCTTTTCTAAAAGATTCAATCACGCTTAGCAATTTGTCTGGGTGAATTAAGTCAATTTTATTCATAACTAAAAATACAGGCGTTTCGTTATCTTTTAGCATTTCTAAAATATAACGATCTTGTTTACCAATACGATCCGTTGCATCCACCATTAAAAGAATTGCATCCACTCCACGAAGTGTATTTTTGGCAACTTTCAGCATGAAGTCCCCTAATTTGTGTCGAGGTTCATTTATTCCAGGTGTATCGATAAAGATCATTTGTTCTTTATCAGTTGTTAAAACACCTTGAACTTTATTTCTAGTTGTTTGGGGCTTATCACTCATAATGGCGATTTTTTGACCGATTACACGATTTAAAAAAGTCGACTTCCCTGCGTTCGGACGTCCAATGATTGAGATAAAGCCGGATTTGTACCCTTTATTTGCTTCCTGCATAAGCTAAATCCTCCGGAGAAAATGCTCCAGGTAACAATTCTGCTACCGTTGTTTCTTGAACATCGCCTTTTAAATTGATTAAGTAAACAGGCATATTAGGTTCACAGAACTCCGCAATGACTTGTCTGCATGCTCCACAAGGCGACACAGGCCCGTCTGTGTCTGCAACAACTGCTATTGAGGCAAAATCACGAACTCCTTCTGAAACAGCTTTAAACATAGCTGTACGTTCTGCACAGTTCGTCATGCTATAAGCTGCATTTTCAATATTACACCCATGATAAATTTTCCCGTCTTTCGTTAATACTGCTGCACCAACTTTAAATTTCGAATATGGGACATACGCGTTTTCGCGTGCGATTTTTGATTCTTCCATTACTTGCATTTTATCCATCGTTCAAACACCTCAATTAAATATTTCCATCCACTTTGGTAAAAAGATGAGTATTCCGATTATAGCACTTGCACAGGCAAATACAAGAACAGCAGCAGCGCTCATATCTTTTGCATGCTTAGCTAAAATATGAACCTCAGGTGAAGCTAAGTCTACGACACGTTCTAATGCAGAATTTACTAATTCAAGGCTTAACATTCCAGCGATGCAAAGCACAATGATCGTCCACTCAACTAAAGTTATTTTGCTCAATATGCCTGCAAATATCACGACTACAGTTGCTAATAAATGAAAACGAAAATTTCGTTCATATTTAATAACTTGTTTAAATCCTTGAAATGCAAAGCCAAATGAGTCGAAGAAATTATTGCTTTTCATCCAAATCACGACTCAATCCAAAAGACAGCAAGATCTCTTCTTGTTTCTCGTTCATTTCCTTTTCTTCTTCTGGTTCCATATGATCATATCCGAGCAAATGAAGGAAACCATGAACTGCTAAAAAACCAATTTCCCTTTCATAACTATGCCCATAATCTGAGGCTTGCTCTTTTGCCCGTTCTACTGATATTAAAATATCACCGAGTAATCTTGGTGCACCAACTGCCTGAATCTCCATTTCTCCCTCTCCGAGTTCTTCCATTGCGAAGGAAATGACATCCGTAGGTATATCTTTTCCACGGTAATCACGGTTAATCTCTTGGATTTTGTTATTGGTAATGAAACTTACAGAAAGCTCACTGCCTTCTTCTATTCCTTCTGAAACAGCAGCATGATTAAGCATGCGTTCAATTAGTTCTAACGTTTCTTTTGATAATGATTCAGTTTCGTCAAGTAAATCTAATTCTAAATGCATAAGTTGCCTCCTTATTGTGGGTATTCAATACGAGAATGGAAAATTCCGTTTAACGTCTCACAAAGAACTCGTTCAACCGTTTTTAATTCTTTGATCGTTAAATCACATTCATCGAATTGACCATCGTGTAATTTATCTTTAATAATGGCATGCACAATTCCTTGTATCTTTTCTTGAGTAGGTTCTTTCATCGAACGAACAGCTGCTTCGACACTATCAGCAATCGAAATGATTGCCGTTTCCTTTTTTTGAGGCTTCGGACCAGCATATCGATAGTCTGCTTCATTAATGTCATGGCCTTCTTCTTTCGCTTTGATGTAAAAATATTTTAACAGACTTGTACCATGATGTTGTTCGGCAATATCAACAATTTCTTTTGGCATCTTGTGTTTTTGAAGCATATTCGCACCGTCTGTACCATGAGCAAGGATAATATCTCTACTCGTTTCAGGGGGAAGAGAATCATGCGGATTTGCGTGACTCATCTGATTCTCTATAAAGAATCCAGGGCGTTTCGTTTTGCCAATATCATGATAATAACAGCCTACGCGAGCTAATAATCCATCTGCACCGATCGATTCGCATGCTGCATCAGCTAAGTTAGCTACCATGACACTGTGATGATAAGTCCCTGGTGTTTCCGTTAATATTTTCTTTAATAACGGATGATTTGGATTGGATAATTCAATTAATTTCATGGCTGATATTAGTCCGAAAGCAGACTCAAAAAAAGGTAATAGCCCAATCGTCAAAGCACCTGACAACAAACCAGACGTAAATGCTGCGATTCCATAAAATAATAACTCAGACAACCCATACACCGTTTGATTCATTAGTAGATAAAATGCCATGAACACTAAATTCACAACAGCAACGGCCATACTCGTTTGAAGCAAATGAGACCGCTTATCTATTCCTTGAATGACATAAAGTCCAGCTAATCCACCAAACAAAATATACAAAGCGATTTCCATTTGTAGCACAGAAGAGTAGCCTTCTTGGAAGATAATACCTGCCACTGCAGCTGTTAAAAATGCCATTAATACACCAAATCGTTCGTTTATTAATGATCGAACTAACATAGGAGCTAGAGCGGTGGGAAATAAAAAGGCAATCGTAAGATCAAAATTCTCTGACACGAGACTTATTAATTTCATACCTGTCACAGATAGGATAAAAATCAGCATAGACACAATTAGGACGCGTTGTTTTTCATCTTTATCAGCATTCCATTTTTTTAATTGGACATAAAATAACCACATGCATAATGCTATAAATAAAAATAACCCAATTGCAGGTTTTAACGAAGACTGATTATCCAACATGCCGACAAGTTTTAACTGACGATATATTTCTCGATCAACAATTTGTCCTTCACGAACGATAACTTGTCCTTGCAAAATTTTCGTCGGTTCCACACTCGCCTTTACCTGTTCAACTCTTTCTTCAGTTAATTCTTTATTAAGAACTTCGTTTTCAACAATGCTAAATCTACCAATAAATACGACGGTAGGCAAAACATTCTCGGGAATCGATAAATCTCCTCTTAACCGTCGTTCAATGTCATTTTTAGCCGTTGCCACTTCTTCTACTCTTATCGGCTCACTCATGATCAACGATACGGAAGAAGTTACTGAATTTCGTAATTCCATCAAGTCATTGTTTTCCATTAATAATAGAGAGCTTATTGCTTCATCTGAGAAACGGAGACCCTCCCCTTCTGTTCCTAGCACACTTAAGTTCTCTCGGACTTGTGAAATGTTTTCTTCCATTAATTCAGAATCATATGCATCTGAAGTTTTGACATCTTGAATTAAATCAAAAATTGACGTAACAAGAGCTGCACTTTTTTCACCACTTTGTTCAGAAAACTGATATACATTTTCTACTTCTGAGGCAATTCGGTTACGTTCTTCTTCCGTTTTAATTGGATCTTCTACAGTTTTCACCGATCGAATCGTTTCATTTGAAGGTTGTAATAAAGTAATGTCATATTTTTCTGGACTGACACCTGTCAACATTAGTAAATAGACAATAATACCTGTAAGAATAAGGGCAGAGAATGTAAAAGTTCGATACCCAATCTTTCCTTGTATTTTTTTATTCCAGGTTTGCATTAAGTCACCTCAATCTCTAGCTACTAGTTTACCAAGAATATTCAAACTTATCACACTTTATAAATCTAAATTTTTCATTGATGCATTTAATAGCATTCATTCATCCTTATACGAAGAACATAAGGGATTAGATTCACGTAACTTTTTAATTGATATCATTATTTTACCAATAAATACTAATTAGTTAAAACAAAGAAAAACAGCGGTCCTTATTCAGACGGCTGTTCTTCGTATGCTTGTATTATTTTTGCCACTAATGGATGACGGACTACATCTCCCTGTTCGAGCATTTGGAAGTGGATTCCTTTTACGTGACCAAGTATTTTTTCAGCTACAATTAAACCAGACTCGGCTCCACGAGGTAAGTCGATTTGTGTTTTATCCCCAGTAATAACCATTTTAGATCCAAAACCGAGGCGTGTTAAAAACATTTTCATTTGAGCTTTTGTTGTATTTTGAGCTTCATCCAAAATGACAAAGGCATCATCTAAAGTTCTACCCCTCATATATGCAAGAGGAGCAATTTCAATGGTCCCTCTTTCAATAAATCGAGTTGTTTGTTCAGTTCCTAAAATTTCATGCAAAGCATCATATAATGGGCGAAGATAAGGATCTACCTTTTCTTTTAAATCTCCAGGAAGAAAACCAAGGCTTTCGCCTGCTTCAACTGCTGGACGAGTTAAAATAATTCGTTTAACATGACCATTTTTTAGGGCTTGAGTGGCGAGTACAACAGCTAAATAGGTTTTACCAGTTCCTGCTGGACCAATACAGAATGTTAAGTCCTTATGACGAATAGCTTGAACATATTCTCGTTGTCCAATTGTTTTTGCTCTTATTGATTTCCCTTTTACATTGCGCGCAATTTCTTCATCGTAAAGTTCTGAAAAATATTCTAGCGTTCCATTCGTACTCATTTCAATTGCAGTACTCACATCACGTTGATTTATATTTATACCTTTACGTATCACCAAAAGTAATTGTTCGATCAGTTGTTTACCGATTTTTTGTTTTGATGGATCACCCGTAATTCGTATGGATTCGCCGCGAGTAATTATTTGAATATCAAGTTCCTGTTCAATTACTTTCATATTTCCATCAGATATCCCCAATAACTGAATTGCCTCATTAGGGTCTTGAACGTGTAATTCTGTCAGTTGATCTTCCTGCATGCTCAGTCTCCTTGGTGGATCGGTCGTTTTTGTGCAATATTATCATTTATGTAATACAGTACTTTCCCTTTTACTTTATCATTTGACCAGGCAATGTGTAAAATCTTTTCCTGTTTAATCTGACCATTTGATGATAATGAAGCATTAGATTTTATTTGAAGCAATGGTAAAAATGAATTTTGAATCCACTCCTCATCTACGATTTGGGTTTTATTTTCATATATCAAATGCGTATTCACTTTAAAAACATTTCTTAAAAATTGAACAAACGAAGGTATAGAACGTTTTTCATTATAAACTTTCCAAGCGTGTTTCACGTTTAAAAATGTTACTTCTTTTCCTTTTAATTCTTTATATTTGATTGTTTTTGGTAATTCAAACGAGACTTCCATCCAGTAATCAGCAAATACTCTACCTTCAGCACCTACTACTTTTTCTATGTTTCCTTGTTTAATGATTCCTGAAGCCAGTAAATCTCCTTTTTGGACTGTTTCATGAATTTGAACCACTCTCTCACCTGATTGCAAATCGTAATAAGTAATGACCCCTTTGCGCGTTGCAATCAAATCAGAAGGCGTCTTTTTTGGCGCATATTTAATTTCATTCACAGGAGCAGGAACTACCTCAAAATGGATTGAACTGCCTTTGCGATTAATGTGAATCCAAGATAAATCTTTATTGTTCGCTAGTAAAGATTGTCTTATTTCTCCATCACTTGGAATGTCATTTTTAAGAGTCTTTTCTTTTACATTTAATTTTAGTAGCTCGGATTGGATTTTTGCTTTTCGTTCTTCTGAAACATCTTCAATTCCTACTTCCCAAACTACATGAGAAAACAAGTATGGAACTAGAATAAACAGCATTATTCCTAGCCATATATAGGTTTGAAATTGAATAATATGAATGGCATCAGGACGAGACATGTTCAACTTAATACCATATTTTTTTCTAATGTTTTTTATTTTTTTTAAGTGAATTTCATGAAAGGAGAATTTCAGTTCTTCTTCGTTAGATGATAATTTAATTATGTCAACTTGCTGTTCTCTTAGTGCTTGTAAAAATGTAAAAACACGAGGTCCTTTTTTCACACGACAAACAATTAACCGTTTCTGTGAAATTTTTTTACCCATTATCTTTGCTCTTTCTAATTTCTACATGTTGAATGTTGCTAACTTCAATCCTTAGTTCGCTTCGATTCATTGAAAGGACTCGGATTTCTCCAGCTTTGAGGAATATATCAAATCCTTCACCATGAAAATGACCTGAATCATCGCTTAACTGGAGTAATTCGAAAGGTCCCTTAAAAGATAAATGTTGAAAATTTTCCATTTGTATAATTGGAATCAGCTCTAAGTGTTGATTAATCAAAAAAAGACCTCCTTATCTTCAGCTTATGCTGAAAAGAAGAAGGTCATGAGTTAACGTTTAGATTTTGGTGGAGCTAATATTTCTGAAAACACAATGGCCTGAATCACTTCATGACCTGTTTTAGGTAACAAAGATGGTGCTGCTATTTTCTGATTACGCACTGTTTTAGTTTTTTGATGTACAGATAATCTTCCAGTTGATTTTCTAGAAGTGTCTTCGACCACTTTAGTTGGATTGATTTCAGACATTGCTGGTTGAGTTCGTTCAACCGGCGGTGACATTGGTAGACTTTGACGAGAACTCTCTCGATTTGGCGACCTTTGCTTCTGTACTTCTTGAAACACTTCTTTTGCATAATCTTCTATTCTTCTCGCAGACTTCTGATCCAGGGGTTTTGACATAAAGGGTTTAGTTTTGCCATCTGTATCCTCAGTGTTTTTACCTTTAGTAATCATACCGATTACCAGCATAATGATTGCAAAAATGATTCCTTCCAATGTCTCATCCCTCCTTCAAGGGTTAATAATCACTACTAGTCTTGAGTGATATCATTCTGCGTTTTATCTTTGCCAATTTTACTAATTGAATCTCTCATGCTTGTATCAGCTTGAACATTTTTATAATTCATATAATCCATTACGCCAATATTACCTTCGCGCAAAGCTTCTGCCATCGCTAAAGGTATTTCAGCTTCAGCTCCAACAACTTTCGCACGCATCTCTTGTACTTTTGCAATCATCTCTTGCTCAGTTGCAACAGCCATTGCACGACGTTCTTCTGCTTTTGCTTGCGCTATTTTCTTATCAGCTTCTGCTTGCTCAGTTTGAAGTTCAGCACCGATATTTTTGCCGATATCTACATCCGCAATATCAATCGATAAGATTTCAAAAGCCGTACCCGAATCAAGGCCTTTTGATAAAACAGTTTGTGAAATCATGTCAGGATTTTCAAGGACTTTCTTGTGATTAGTACTCGAACCAATCGTAGATACAATACCTTCACCCACACGAGCAACGATTGTTTCTTCACCTGCACCACCAACTAAACGGTCTATATTTGCACGCACTGTAATTCGTGCTTTCGCCTTCACTTCAATACCATCCATTGCTACACCAGCAATAAATGGCGTTTCAATAACTTTTGGATTTACAGACATTTGAACGGCTTCTAAAACGTCACGACCTGCTAAATCAATAGCCGCTGCACGTTCAAAAGGTAATTCAATGTTTGCGCGATGAGCTGCAATCAACGCATTCACAACACGATCAACGTTACCACCAGCTAAGTAATGACTTTCCAGTTGATTATTTGTAACCGTTAAACCCGCTTTATGTGCTTTAATTAATGGGTTCACAATACGAGATGGAATTACTCGACGCAACCTCATACCTACTAATGTAAAGATACTGATGCGAACTCCTGCAGCTAATGCTGAAATCCATAATGCAACTGGTACAAATGTAAAGAATATTGCTAGTAATATAAATGCAGCAACAACCAATAAAATAATACCGATTGTGCCTGTTGTAATGCCTTCTATCATACTAATTCCTCCCCTTCTTTCATTTCTCTAACCACTGTACGAGATCCTTCGACTTTAATGATTTTCACCATTTTTCCACGATCAACATAGCCACCCTCAGTTACAGCATCTATTCTTTCACCGTCAAGCATAATGGTTCCAGAAGGACGCAGAGGTGTCATGCTTTCTGCAAACTTTCCGAGTAATTCTACACGGTTTACATTCGAAACGTAACCGTGTTCCGTGTCGGTTGCGTCTGTAAGAATAATCTTGTTGAAAAGTTTTAAATTCTTTCCAAAGAATTTCATGATAATCACCATTCCCACTATTGCGACCAATAATGCAATCAACACAGAAATACCCATGTGAATCACATTTCCTCCCGCAAGAATTATACCACCAATAATTAGTGCTAGTCCTATTATACCAGCAATGGCACCTGGTAAGAAGAACTCTGCAATAACAAATCCAACACCAACTATAAATAGCACTAATGATTCATACCCAGCTAAACCTGCAACCATATGTCCAAAGAAGAATAAACCTATTGCGCTCAGACCCATGAATCCTGCTACTCCAAAACCTGGGGAATACAATTCAACAATCAACCCTAGACTAGCAATTGATAATAGAATTGGCACAATAATAGGGTTTGTTATAAACCTCGCCACTTTTTCAGCAAATGTTTCATTAACTGAGACAATTGTTGAATCTGATAAGCTGAGCTTCTCTAATAACTCGTCGAATGAGTTAACAGTTCCTTCAGAGTATCCCACCGTCAATGCTTCTTTAGCTGAAAGAGTTAAAAGCTCTCCCTTAGGTGCCCGATATTCCGGCATATCTACAGAGTCATCCGCCATAGCGAGTGCATATTGAGGGTCCCTTTTAGATGATTCAGCAGCTGTTATCATCGAGGTCGACCAAGCACTTTTCGCTTTGACTTCAGCAGCATTTCCTGCTCCATCGATTACTGCAGCAGCTCCTATTCGACCATTTGGAGACATATAGATCTCGTCCGCATGCAACGCGATAAATGCACCAGCAGACAACGCATCATCATGGATATATGCTATTGTACGTAACGAAGTTTCATCCATTAACTTTGCAATATCTGCTGCAGAATCTACAAAGCCTCCTGGTGTATCAATATCTAATATAACCAGTTCCGCTCCAGCTTCTTCTGCTTCGTCAAAAGCTCGTTCAAGAAAAGCATATAACCCTTTTTCAACTTCGTTTTGTATGGGTATGCGATAAACTTCGGCCGCATTTACGGGCAAACTTGGTAACAACAATAAAAAAGACATAACGAGCAGTAATATTCCACTTATACCTCGAGTCCTCTTCATAATGATCCCCCTTATTTTATGACAAAACGTCGTCCATTAGTATGTACGGATGAATAGATAAAAAGATTCATTTATTTCACAATAAATTTATAGATTAAAATCAACCTTACACATTTTTTATCCCAATAAAATAAGCCAGAAAATCAAAAAGATTTTCTGGCTTACATATAGGCTTTCTTAGTCATCAAGTAGTACGTGTTAAGAACGCAGGGAATATGGGAATTTGTCCACTTACGTTTACGCGCAGCTTCTGATTTCTGTTACGCTTTACGTTTGTTTCTTCAAAATCATGAGCAAAATATTGGTAAGTCGAAAATTAGAATTTACGTTTACGCGCAGCTTCTGATTTCTTTTTACGTTTTACACTTGGTTTTTCATAAAACTCGCGTTTTCTTACCTCTTGAATTGTACCACTTTTAGAAACAGTACGTTTGAAGCGACGAAGAGCATCTTCAAGCGATTCGTTTTTGCGAACGACAGTTTTTGACATCTCTCTTTCCCTCCCTCCGAACACACATCAATACACGACCTAGTGTCATGTACTCTAGAATTATATCGTAAACTCTTAATTAGGTCAATACGGTATATCTAATTAATAGTCAGAATTTGAAGTTAAACCTTGCATGATCTGTACACCTGAACTAGCTCCAATACGAGTAGCTCCTGCTTCAATCATTTTTTCAACGTCTTCAAGGCTTCTAACTGCTCCAGAAGCTTTAACGCCAAGGTCAGGTCCAACAACTTCACGCATTAATGTCACGTCTTCTACTGTTGCCCCACCTGTAGAAAAACCAGTAGACGTCTTAACGAAATCCGCACCAGCATCTTTAGAAAGTTGACTCGCTACTTTTATTTCTTCTTTTGTTAGTAAGCAAGTTTCTAAAATTACTTTTACAATTGCTTTACCTTTTGCCGCTTCTACAACAGCTTCAATATCACGCTTTACTAGTGCAAGATCTTCAGATTTTAATGCTCCTACATTTAGGACCATATCTATTTCTCCAGCACCATTTTGAATAGCATCCTTTGTTTCAAACGCTTTTGTTTCAGGAGTTGATGCACCTAGTGGGAAACCAATAACTGTACATACTTTTACTGGAGTTCCAGTTAATAGTTCAGCAGAAATCTTTACCCATGTTGGATTAACACATACTGAAGCAAATACATATTCTTTCGCTTCTGCACATAGTTTTTCTATTTGTTGTTTTGTAGCATCTTGTTTTAATAATGTATGATCGATCATTGACGCGATATTTTTAGTCAATTAGTTTCACCCTTTCGGAAGTTGTCCGTACCTCTTCATTTTAACATGCAGTTGTAATAAAAGTAAAAGTGTTAATTCGATTAGGAACATACATGTATTTTTTACAAGGATTACCGTTGATTGGATTGGAGACGGCGACTCCGAGGGGAAAAGCAGGAGCTTTAGACCCTGGACCGAGCTCGCGAGGGAAGCGGCTAAAGCCATGCCCCCCGGAAAGCTTCCGTCGCAATGAAAATCAACACTTTATATTCGTCTACATGCATATCTTTCCCTATCGTAGAAAGGTATTTAAATCATATAGTAAAAATTAATGAAAACCTTTGCTATTCCAATTCATACGAAATTGCTGAAAGAACATATAAAGGAGCCGTTTCAGCTCTTAAAATCCGAGGACCAAGAGAAATGGAATGGAACCCCTTCTCATGTAATTCAGAAATTTCTTTTCTAGACAAGCCACCCTCTGGACCGAAGACGACAAGTATTGAATCAAAATTCAACGCTTCTTTTAACTGATCAACCAGTCTTTTTCTATCGGTCAGTTTTGCCTCTTCTTCATCAGCTACATAAAGACAATCGTATTTTGACGACATACTGAGTAGTTGCTTAAATGATAACATTTCACTAATTTGAGGGATTTTATTTCGGTGTGATTGCTCTGCAGCTTCTTTCGCGATCTTTTGCAATCTCTGCTGCTTTTTCAGACCTTTTGAAGAATCCCATTTTACAATTGATCGTTCTGCATCAAAAAGAACTAACTCATCCATACCAAGTTCTGTGCCTTTTTGTGTAATTAAATCGAGTTTTTCACCTTTTGGTAAACCACAACAAATCGTGATTTTTTTCGGTAACTCATTACTCTTTAAAGGACCTTCAATCATTTCAACTCGAACATCTTGTCCTTCAAAGCCGATAATGACAGCCTTATATGCAACCTCTTCCGTAACGATGATGATTGAATTACCTTCTTGCATCCGCATAACTTTTTGAATATGTTTAGCATCATCACCTGAAATAAGTAATCGGTTATTAATAAATGGAAGTGAACTAAAATACCGTTGCATCCTCTTTTATTCCTTTGCCGGTTTCTTCGAAAGTATTGTTACCCAGTCTTCCATCATCATTACTTCATCAATAATGAATCCAGCTTCAATAAGTGACTGTTTTACATCCTCTTTCTTAGCTCCGATAATTCCGGATGTAATATACATTCCGCCGTCTTTTACCACCTTAAATGCATCATGAGTAAATGACATAATTATTTCTGCCAAGATATTAGCAACGACGACATCTGCTGGTTCCTTAACGGTATCTAATAAGTTTCCATGAACAACTTCCGTTGTACCTTGGACTTTATTTAATTTCACGTTAATTTTTGCAGATCTTACAGCCACTTCATCTAAGTCAAGGGCATGAACATGCTTTGCTTCAAGTAAGGCAGAACCAATTGCCAATACACCTGAACCCGTACCGATATCAATAACGGTGTCTCCTGGTTTAACCGTTTTCTCCAAAGCTTGTAGACACATAACGGTTGTAGGATGTGTACCGGTTCCAAAAGCCATACCTGGATCAAGTTCAATGATCAATTCATCCGTCGATACAGGTTCATATGTTTCCCAAGTAGGAACGATGGTAAAGCGTTCTGAAATTTTGACTGGGTGATAATATTTTTTCCATGCTGTCGCCCAGTCTTCTTCATTGACTTCACTTATAGTCACGACATTATGACCTAAATTGATATCAAAGTTAACAAGGTTATCAATCGCGAGCTTTATTTCTTCAACAGTTTCACCTAAAAAGCTGTTTAAAGGTAAGTAAGCTTTTACAATAACTCCTTCTTTAGGGAAGTCATTCGGATTAAGCTCATATATTTCACCAAAAATATCTTCACGATCACGACTTAATTCTTCTGAATCCTCAATTACCACTCCACTTGCGCCTGCTTCATGAAGAATATTTGATATCGCTTCAACAGCTTCGTTTGTTGTATGAATCGAAAGCTCCGACCATTTCACCTGCGTCAACTCCTTAATCGCCTTTTATTGTACGTTTAATTTTGTCGAATAATGAACTACTTTGTTCTTCAGGAATATCCCCACTAATTTCAGCAAAATCACGTAATAATTGTTTTTGCTTTTCTGTTAATTTTGAAGGTGTCATGACCTTTACAATGACGTGCTGATCACCCATGCCATACCCATGTACATTCTTAACACCTTTTCCTTTTAATCGGAATTTAGTTCCAGACTGTGTGCCTGCAGGGATTTTTAATTTCACTTTCCCATGAACAGTCGGTACCTCGATTTCGTCACCGAGAGATGCTTGAGGGAATGTTAATCGAAGTTCGAAATAAATATCGTCTCCCTCTCTCTCAAAACGTTCATGTGCACGAACTCTGAACACAATATATAAATCACCAGCTGGACCACCGTTCTTACCAGGTTCACCTTGACCGGTTACACGCAATTGCTGTCCATCATCTACACCTGCTGGAATTGATACTTTAATTTTTTTACGCTTCGTAACTGTTCCTTGACCATGACAGGTTGAACACTTGTCTTTAATCAATTTCCCAGTTCCTTGGCAGTGATGACAAGCTCTTCGATTCACCATGCGACCGAATGGCGTATCTTGAGTTACGTTTAATTGGCCAGTTCCTTGACAATGTGAACAAGTTTCAGGTGTCGTACCCGGTTTTGCTCCATTACCATGACATGTGTCACAAGTTTCATCTTTAGGAATCTCAATTTCTGTTTCTTTACCAAAAACAGCTTCTTCAAAGTCAATCGTCATGGAGTATTGAAGATCTTCACCTTTTCGTGGTGCATTTGGATCTCTACGTCGAGAACCGCCGCCAAAGAATGAACTGAAAATATCTTCAAATCCAAATCCATCTGCTCCTCCACCAAAACCTTGGTTTGGATTTGCATGTCCGAATTGATCATATTGCGCTTTTTTCTGATCATCACTCAATACTTCATAGGCTTCCGAAATTTCCTTGAATTTATCCACGGCATTGTCATCTTTATTAATATCGGGATGATATTGTTTTGATAATTTTCGATAAGCTTTTTTAATTTCTTCTTTAGAAGCACCTTTTGTTAAACCAAGGACTTCATAGTAATCTCGTTTATTCATTTTCCACTCTCCGTTAGCCTAAAATTAATCGTTCATATTGCAATCAAGATGTAATTTTCTCCACGAAAAAACACCCTTATAATTGCGGGATAAGGTTAATTGTAGCATGTAGACTACTTCAATGCCAAAGACATTGAAAAAGCCAAAGCTGGAGTTCCAGACTTTGACTTTTCGGTTGTCTTACTTGTCTTTGTTTTCTTTGTCTTCTTCATTTACTTCTTCAAACTCAGCGTCTACAACACCATCGTCTGCTGTTGAACCTTCAGCACCTTCAGCTGCTTGAGCATCTGCTGCTGCTTGTTCGTACATTTTCATTGTAAGAGCTTGAACAATTTCGTTCAATTTATCTTTTTTCGTGCGTACATCTTCTAAATTCCCTGCTTCAAGAGCTGTTTTCAACTCTTCTTTTGCTTCTTCAGCTTGTTTAACTTCTTCTTCAGATACTTTTCCTTCAAGATCTTTTAACGTTTTTTCTGTCATGAATACCATTTGATCCGCTTCATTTTTCAATTCAGCTTCTTCTTTACGCACTTTATCAGCTTCAGCGTTTGCTTCTGCTTCTTTAACCATGCGTTCGATTTCCTCATCAGTTAATGCAGTGTTAGATTGAATCGTAATATTTTGTTCTTTTTGCGTACCCAAGTCTTTTGCTTTAACTGTAACGATACCATTTTTATCAATATCAAATGTTACTTCAATTTGTGGAACACCACGTGGTGCTGGTGGAATATCCGCTAATTGGAAACGACCCAATGTTTTATTATCTGTTGCCATCGGACGTTCACCTTGAAGTACGTGAATATCAACTGCTGGTTGGTTATCTGCTGCTGTAGAGAATGTTTGAGATTTCGATGTAGGAATCGTCGTATTACGTTCAATTAACTTCGTAAATACGCTACCCATCGTTTCAATTCCAAGTGAAAGTGGTGTTACGTCAAGAAGGACTACATCTTTAACATCACCAGTTAATACCCCACCTTGAACTGCTGCTCCCATTGCTACTACTTCATCTGGATTAACACCACGATGTGGTTCTTTGCCAGTTTCTTTTTTGATAGCTTCTTGTACTGCTGGAATACGAGTAGAACCACCAACCAAAATAACTTTATCGATTTGAGATGGAGAAAGATCTGCATCTTTTAATGCTTGACGAGTAGGAACCATTGTACGCTCTACAAGAGAAGCAGTTAATTCATCAAATTTTGTACGGCTTAATGTGATTTCTAAATGTAAAGGACCAGCTTCTCCAGCTGTGATGAATGGTAAAGATACTTGTGTTGAAGTAACACCTGATAAATCTTTTTTCGCTTTTTCAGCTGCATCTTTCAAACGTTGCATAGCCATTTTATCTTTAGACAAGTCGATTCCGTTGTCTTTTTTGAATTCAGTAACAAAGTAATCCATTAATAATTGATCAAAGTCATCTCCACCTAGGCGGTTATCTCCAGCAGTAGACTTAACTTCAAATACGCCATCGCCAAGTTCTAAGATTGAAACGTCAAATGTACCGCCACCAAGGTCATATACTAAAATTGTTTGGTCTTGATCCATTTTGTCTAAACCGTATGCTAATGCTGCAGCTGTTGGTTCATTGATAATACGTTCTACTTCTAAACCTGCGATTTTACCCGCATCTTTAGTTGCTTGACGCTCAGCATCATTAAAGTAAGCAGGAACTGTGATTACTGCTTTTGTTACTTTTTCACCTAAATAATCTTCAGCATAACCTTTAATATATTGAAGAATCATTGCTGATACTTCTTGAGGTGTATATTCTTTATCTTCAGCTTTCACTTTAAAATCAGTACCCATATGACGCTTAACAGATTGAATTGTGTTCGGGTTTGTTATTGATTGACGTTTTGCTACTTCTCCAACTTGACGCTCTCCGTTTTTGAAAGCTACAACTGATGGAGTTGTACGATTGCCTTCTGGATTTGGAATAACTTTTGGCTCTCCGCCTTCTAATACTGCTACACATGAATTTGTTGTTCCTAAATCAATACCAATTATTTTACTCATTTATAATTTCCTCCTAGATATATGAAAATATTAATTTTATTCGTTTACTTTAACCATGGAAGGTCGAAGCACACGATCTTTGTACTTGTACCCTTTTTGTAGCTCTTGTAACACGACACCAGATTCTTTAGAATCATCCGTCTCCGTCATCACTGCTTGATGCAAATTAGGATCAAAAGATACACCTTCAGCATCAATCACTTGCAAACCTTCTCGCTCAGTGGCTTCCACAAGTGTTTTATAAACCATTTCTAACCCTTTACGCAGTGACTGTGATTCTTCTGATACAGTCTCTACTTGCATAGCACGTTCGAAATTATCTAAAACGGGCAATAAGTTAGAAAGAATTCCTTGCGATTTATACTTCTCCGCAGATTCACGATCTAGCTGTGCACGACGTTTAAAGTTCTCATAGTCTGCACGTAGACGTAAATGTCGGTTAGTTTCTTCATCTAACTGCTTTTGAAGCAATTCTAATTCAGAAGGTGCTTCGTTTGTCATTTCGTCATTTGATTGAGTTTCATCTTGATTAACAACTTCTTTGTCTTCAACAGACTCTTCTTCTAAGTTGTTCACTACTTCTTTTTCTTCTGATTGTGACAAGTTTTGTTCCTCCTTCATTATCCTGAACCTCTCAGTATTCGAGTAAGTTCACGAGACAAATCGCTACTCATAACATCTAACAGAGTAACAACCCGTCGATAGTCCATTCTAGTTGGTCCAATTATTGCAATGGAACCCATTTGTTCTTCTCCAATGGTATAGGATGCTGTAATGACACTACAGTCTTCCATTTCCAAAAGGTTATTTTCAGAACCAATACGAATATGAATACCCGCTTGATTCGGTGAAAACAAAGTTGAAATTTGATTTACTTGGTCCATCATCGTAATAAGGCCACGAGCCTTTTGTAAATCACTAAACTCAGGATGATGGAGCAGTTTGGATTTGCCGCCGTAAAACACTTTTTCTTCTTGAGGACTCAAAATTGCAGCTCCAAATGAAGACATAAGCTCGCCATATCGACCGATATGTTGTTTTAACAGTGCGGATGTTTCTTTTTCAAGCGCATGATGTAATTCATGTAAATGAACACCAATAAGTTGTTCATTTAAAATGTTCACCATTTTTTCGATATCTGACGCTGTTAAACCTTTTGGCAATTGGAAAAGTCGATTTTCTACGTGGCCTGAATCTGTAATGATTATGGCAACCGCCGAATCATTTGTTAAAGGCACAATCGAAAATCGCTTCACGCGATGCTTACGAACATCAGGTCCTAGCAATATCGATGTGTAACTTGTTAATTCGGATAAGATCATAGCCGTTTTTTGAATAACTTGTTCCGTTTCAACCATTCGTTCTTTAAATACAGATTGTATTTGCAACATATCATCGGATGATGCAAGTTGAGGCGTTAGTAAATGATCAACATAGAATCGATACCCTTTTTCTGAAGGAATTCGACCTGACGAAGTATGCGTTTTTTCCAAATAACCTAACTCTTCAAGGTCAGCCATTTCATTTCGGATTGTTGCAGGACTATACGGTACTTCCTCTTTTTTAGAAAGTTGTCGTGACCCCACTGGCTGAGCTGTGTGAATAAAGTCATCAACTGTTACTTGAAGTATAAGCAATTGTCGGTTCGTTAACATAATATCACCTCTGTTAGCACTCATCTCTTGAGAGTGCTAATACTCATACATAAATTATCAAATTCAAAGAGGAAAGTCAACGAATACGACACGTTATTTTTCTAAAAAAGTTTGAAAAATTTCATTTCCAATAAATCGACCTTGTTTTGAAATAGTGACAGACTCTTCTGTACTTATCATTGTGCCATTAGAAATATGTTTAGAGATGACTTCGCCATACACTTCGTCAAGTGTTACCCCAAACTTTTCATTGAAATGGAACCGATTGATTCCGTCTACTTTTCTCAACCCTAAAAACATTTCTTCTTCCATTCGTTCAGTTGGTGTTACTTCATGAGAAGACTGAATTGGGAATGAACCTTCACTAACTGTATCTATATATTTTCTAATAGGACCGATATTTGCATATCTGATTGTTTCTACATACCCATGTGCTCCAGCTCCAAATCCCGCATAGTTCACATTTTCCCAATACAAATTATTATGTTGAGAGTGATAACCTGGCTTAGCAAAATTACTGATTTCATATTGATGAATTCCTTTAGATGCCATCTGATTCATTAACCAGTCATACATATCAGCTTCTAAGTCTTCACCTGGTAACATCAACTTACCTTTTGTCATTAAATTATAAAAAACTGTTTTCGGTTCAACGATAAGCGAGTACGCAGAGTAGTGTGGTAAATTCAAATCCAAAGCTTTTTGTAGTGTATCTTTCCATTGATCCATCGTTTGCCCAGGCAAACCATACATTAAATCAATACTAATGTTCTCAAATCCGATATCTTTCGCCATTTCAAGTGTCTTATAAACATGGTCAGTCGTATGGGTTCTTCCTAAGCGTTGCAAAATGTCAGAGTCAAAGCTTTGAACACCTATACTTAATCGATTGATACCGTTCCTTTTCATAACAACTAATTTCTCGAATGTCAGTTCGTCTGGGTTAGCTTCTGAAGTGAATTCTTGAAGATGGTCGAGTGGAATATATTGTTGAATTAAATCAAAAAGTCTCTGTAATTGTGCGGGACTTAATGCAGTTGGGGTTCCCCCACCGAGAAATATCGTTTTTACATGTAATAATTGTTGGTATTTTTCAACAAACATTTTCATTTCTAGACCTAATGCTTCAATATAAGCATCAACTGGTTGGTTTCTAAAAAAGACTTTATTAAAATCACAGTAGTGACAGATTTGATGGCAAAAAGGAATATGTATATAAATACCTTTAATCACAAAATCCACTCCTTTCTTTTTGATTGTTTTATTTATCAATTTCAATTAAGTACTGGGACATTGTACGCAAAAGAGAGTTTGTCCGAGTTTTTCATCATCGTTCTTTAAATTGAGCTTTCTTACACAAAAAAGAGGCTAAATAGCAGCCTCTTTTTCTTTGATCTAAATAATAAAGTAAAAGTTTTGGAAAACAGTATAACAAAATCATAGCTTGCACCATTTTTGGTGCAAGCTTTGTTTTTCTAATATGAAATCAATCTTCGTCCATTTTCAATACAGCCATAAAAGCTTCTTGAGGAACTTCGACTGACCCGACTTGTTTCATACGTTTTTTACCTTCTTTTTGCTTGTCCAATAATTTACGTTTACGTGATATATCTCCACCATAACATTTAGCTAATACATTTTTACGTATCGCACTAATTGTTGATCGAGCGACAATCTTTTGACCAATCGCTGCTTGGATTGGTACTTCGAATTGTTGTCGAGGAATTAATTTCTTTAATTTCTCAACAATAATCTTTCCACGCTCATAAGCAAAATCATTATGAACAATAAAGCTTAATGCATCAACTTGTTCAGCATTCAGGAGAATATCCATTTTCACAAGCTTAGATGGTTTGTAACCAATTAACTCATAGTCGAAAGAAGCATATCCTTTTGTACCAGACTTTAATTGGTCGAAGAAATCGTAAACCACTTCAGAAAGTGGCACTTCATAAATAATACTTACACGAGTTTTATCAATGTAATCCATGGTCATGAAATTCCCGCGTTTCTTTTGGCAAAGCTCCATGACAACACCAACAAAATCATTTGGCACCATAATGGTTGCTTTTACATAAGGCTCTTCAATGCGGTCGATTTTTTGAGGATCAGGCATCATGGAAGGATTATCAACTTTTTTAATTTGTCCATCTGTCATATGCACGTCGTAAATAACACTTGGTGCTGTTGTGATCAGGTCGATATTAAATTCTCGTTCCAAGCGTTCTTGAATAATCTCCATATGAAGAAGACCTAAGAATCCACAGCGATAACCAAATCCTAATGCTTGTGATGATTCAGGCTCAAATTGAAGAGCGGCATCATTAAGTTCAAGCTTCTCTAATGCATCACGTAAATCATTATATTTAGATGTATCAATTGGATACAATCCACAATAAACCATAGGGTTTAATCTTCTGTAACCTGGTAAAGACTCTGAAGCAGGGTTGCTAACACTTGTAATTGTATCCCCTACTCGAGTGTCTCCCACATTTTTAATAGCCGCCGTTATAAATCCTACATCCCCTACAGTTAATTCCTCACGTAGAGTGGCTTTTGGCGTGAATACACCCGCTTCAATAACATCGAATTCTTTCCCAGTAGCCATCATTCGGATTTTATCTCCCGGACGAACAGTACCTTCCATTACGCGGACATATGCAATAACTCCACGGTATGGATCATATAAAGAGTCGAAAATTAAAGCTTTTAATGGAGCCTCTGGGTCTCCAATTGGAGCAGGGACTTTCTCAACAATTTGCTCTAAAATTTCTTCGATACCGATTCCTGCTTTAGCAGAAGCTAGAACTGCTTCAGACGCGTCCAAACCAATAACTTCTTCGATTTCCCCGCGCACTCGCTCTGGATCAGCTGCAGGTAAATCAATTTTGTTGATAACAGGCAAGATTTCTAACTCGTTATCCAATGCTAAATAAACATTCGCTAGAGTTTGTGCTTCGATCCCTTGCGCAGCATCTACAACTAAAATGGCACCTTCACATGCTGCTAAACTTCTCGACACTTCATATGTGAAATCGACATGTCCTGGTGTATCAATTAAATGAAAAGTATAATCTTCGCCATCTTTTGCACGATAAGTTAATTGAACCGCATTCAATTTAATTGTGATTCCACGTTCACGTTCTAAATCCATTGAATCGAGAAGTTGTGCTTTCATTTCTCTTGAAGTCAATGCTTTTGTTTGCTCTAAAATTCGATCGGCCAATGTAGATTTACCGTGATCGATATGGGCAATAATTGAAAAGTTTCTAATGTTCTGTTGACGTTTATTACGTTCTTCTCGATTCATGTGATGTCCACTCCTAATTAAACTATTTCAAATTATAGCAGTGAACACACATTTCTTCAATGTTAGGTTGCTTTCGTATTTTCAAACGCGATAGAAATCGCTTTTGCAATGACTGCAATCGTTCTGTTAATCTCTTCTTCCGTATTTTCAATACCACCTAGTTCAATCAAAATAGAATGTGGGGAAAGATCTTGATTATAAATACCATTCCCACTATCCTTTGATTTCGTTATGACGCCTCTTGAAATATTCGGAATAAGACGATTCATCTCTTGTGATATTAGTTGTGCATAGGATTCATTCATTTTATAGCTCGGATGCTCTGTTCCGACAACCAAAGCAATACGAGCATAGCTTTCATTATTTGATGTAATCGTAGTTACTTGATGTTTGGCAGAATCTCGATGTACGTCAAGAACAAGATCATATGATTTAGTCCCTAATTGTTTTTGTAAAACTGGACGTATAGCAGAATACGCTTCGTGAAATTGATGATTCGTTTTTTTCATTTCCGTCATATTGTCAAATGGTAAAACATCCACTTCTACATTATTTAATAAGAAGTGCTTCGTCACTAAATCACTAATATTGGTGATATTACTTGATGAATGATAGTTGGCTATCACACCAATTTCTTTCTTAATGATGGGATGAAAAGCTTCGTGTGAATGTGTAAAAACTAATAAAGCTTTTAATGGAGAATTCTCTTCATTAAGTGGAACTTCTTTTGTTACATTTGCTGCATAAGCAACTGGCCGCGTTTCTACTTGTTCATTTACTATAGGTTCAAATGCGAGAATTGGGATTTTAACAAATATTATGGGCAGTAAAAATAAAAAAAGATAAAAACTTATAGCTTTTTGAACTGTTTTTCGCATTAATCACCCCTCCTTCCTACAGATTACGTAGGATTAAGGAGTGATAGAACTAAAAACTTTCCCTTGAAGCCATTTTGATACACTAACTTGAATAAGTTCTGCATGTTTAACTACCCACGAGTCGGACTCTTTAGGAGTCACAAATAGTTGTTGATGCTGTGGAGGTAATACTTCTTGTAATAATGCTCGAATCTCTTCTGAAGACCATCCACTCCATTCGCCAAATATTGGCTTGATTGCTTCAACATCAATTGGGACATCCGTACTTCTTAACCAAGAGCCAATTGAAAGTGCTGATGAAGGGTTGTTTGCAGCTCCGATTTGACTAGAAATTACTTTAAATACGGTTTCAATCGCGTCGACTACTAGGACTGGTGCGTCCACTACCATCGGTACGCCTATTGCAGTAACAGGAATACCCAGTGATTCAAACGAAATTTCACTTCGAGCATTCCCTACACCTGAACCGGGGTGAATACCCGTATTTGTTAATTGAATTGTTTTACACAAACGGTCTTGATTTCTTGCGGCTAATGCGTCAATTACGATGATTAAATTCGGTTTTACATGTTCAGCCATCGCTCTAACAAATTCGCTCGTCTCCAGCCCGGTTTGTCCTGTAACCCCCGGAGCATATACTACGACCTGTCCATGCTCAAAAGGCAAAGTAAACATGTCCTCATGGAAGCGATCAATGGCGAAAGGACCGATTGCATCAGGTGTAATTGTTCGATTACCAAGACCAATGATGAGTATTTTCGAATCAGCCGTGAGATTTAATTCCTCATGGATATCTTGCAAAGATGCAACAAATTGTTGTTCTAGTTCTTTAAAGCCTTCCGCATCTTCTGCTGAAAGTGTTGGAACAGACAAAGTAATATACGTTCCAGCTTTCTTTCCAATACTGGCAGCTCCTTCTGGATCAGTTTTAACTTCCGTGATATGAACTCTGCCTTTTCGTTCTTCATTCATCTCGATTCCAGGGGTTTCATATAAAGTGTCTTTCTCTTTTTTCGTTCGATGTTGAACAACTTCTGTGGCTTCATCAATCAAATCTGTTCTTAATAAACTTTGTGGATTCATAATTATCACCTCAAAAAAAGTTTGCCCAAGGTGTCAAGTAAATATTCTTTGCGTGAATCTATTGCAATTTAAGTTTTGGTTTGCTAAAATAATGCTTGTTGTATTGAGAATTAAAATCTAATACGTAAAGCAAACAGCGCCTAATATTAGCGCAAAAGCTGATACACGAGAAACTCTGTATCTCGAATTCTTTTTAAAACAATTGCATGTTAAGTAAGTTATCAAGCATGTGTTTTGAACAGAATGACTTTTTAGGAGGTGAAAGATATGCCAAACATTAAATCTGCGATTAAACGTGTGAAAACGAATGCTTCTGCAAACGTACAAAACGCTCACAACAAATCGACAATGCGTACAGCAGTTAAGAAAGCTGAAACGGCTTCTCTTAATAACGAAGAAAACGCAAAAGACCTTATATTATCTGCTATCAAGCAAGTTGATAAAGCAGCTTCTAAAGGATTACTTCATAAAAACACAGCAGCTCGTAAAAAAGCTCAGTTAATGAAAAAAGCGTAATCATACAAAAGACCAGATTCGATTTTCGAATCCGGTCTTTTTTTCGTTCATAGGTGAATTAAATTATAAAGAAAAGGTTAAATTTTACTCATTAATAAATACTCTAAAATCCGATCACGGTTACCACTACTCGTTTTTAGTTTCAAATCCGCATCAGCCAATCGATACATGACATGGAGTAGGCGTCTTTCATCAATGGGGTTTCTACTTTCGACAATCAACTTTACCCGGTACGGGTTAACTTTCAGCTGCTTGGCAATGGCTTGTGCGTGGTACCCTTTTTTTCTTAAATACGTTACATTCGACATAAGTCGTATTTGGGAAGCTAATAAACCTGTTAGTTTAATCGGTTCCTCTTTTTGTCTTAGTAAGTCATGGTATACGCTTAGAGCAGTACTTGTGTCACCACGCAAATAAGCATTTAATAGTTGAAAGGCATCCTGTTCCAGTGTTTTCGACAACAATATTTCAATTATTGAAGTCGAGATTTCGGTTTCTTCTCCTAAATAAATGGTCATTTTCTTTATTTCGGATTGAAGTTGCACTAAATCATGTCCAATCACTTCAATTAATAATTGAATCGCTTCTTCCCCTATTGTTTTCCCTTCATGTTGAACGGTAGATTGAATCCATACTCTTAAATCATTTCCTTCAAGAGACTTTGCTTCTAAAAAAACAGCTTTTTCTTTCATCAATTTAGATATTTTCTTACGTTCATCCATCTTTTCATATGGTGCTATAAAAATGACGATAGCCGTTTCTGATTGATGATTCATCCATTTTTCTAAAGCTTTCAAATCATGCTCTATTTTTTCTTTCCCTTTTTCTGTCGCTTTTAAAAAAGAAGCATTTTTTGCAATGATTAATTTTCGTTCAGAAAAAAATGGAAGTGTGTCAGCTTCTTCTATTACGTATTGAACAGGTACTTCATCAAGATCGAACACGATTACATCTGTTTCTTCTTTTTGATTTAACGATTGTTTCATCCGACGAATCGTTTCATCAAAGAAGTAATGTTCTAATCCTACTAAAACATAAACGGAACTATAATTACCTTGTGATATCTTCTTCCAGACAGCTGAAAACATAAAGAACCTCCCATTTATCGCTTCTTATGTTATTATACATGAAATCTTTCCTCTGCTGTCTTTGAACAAAATGTGTCATAAAGTTGAAAACGCGGAAAAAATCTGCTTGTTTATAGATTTTTTATCGAGAATCGCTTATAATTAATTTGAATTAGGAGGGGTAGCAATGAACGAATTTGAAAAGAATGTCCAAACCCGACGTAATGATGTAACGGATTCAGGTGTTGGATTTGTTGTATCATTTGTTTTCTTTGCAACGATTTTCACCATTGCGACTGTAATTGACTTCATTACAAAATAAGTGATTATCTAAGCACAGTGATTTTTAGTGATAAGAATATGTGTTGAAAAGAGATTTGTCGTATAGACAGATCTCTTTTTCTACTTTTACTTAAGCACAGTTGTTTCCGACCTCATCTTTCCATCCTCAATATAAACGCTAATCGTTCCATTTTCTGCAGTTGATAAAGTTGTTAAGGATAACTCATTAAAACGCAGTTGCACCTCTTTATGTGGATGTCCATATCGATTATTTTTCCCCGCTGAAAATACAGTAAGTTTGGGACTTAAAACTTCGATGAAATTTTGGGAACTTGACGTTTTACTGCCATGGTGCCCCGCTTTTAACAAATGAATATTTTCCAATCCTATTTCGTAATACTTTAATACTTCTTCTTCCCCTTCTTTTTCTAAATCACCAGTAAATAATGCACGAAATCCTTTATGTTCAAGAAATAACACTAGCGAATCATTATTTCCTTCATATTGTGTATCGTGTGGTGATAAATAGTTTAAGTTCGTACCTCCAAGAGTCCATTTCCGTCCCGCTATTTGTTCTTTGATAAGAATTTTGTTCTGTTTAGCAGCATTTAATGCATCACTTAACGCTGCTTCTTTCGATACACCTGGTGTAACATGAATCTCCTTAATGCGCATTTCCTCTATAATTTCCTCAGCACCTTCAATATGATCACTATCAGCATGCGTCCATACGAAAGTATCTATTTTAGATATCCCTTTCCCTTTTAAAAACGGGACAACGATATTTCGTCCAATCTCAAATGGAGAAGTGGTATTCATCCAACTTTCTTGTTCAAACCTTAATAAACCACCTGAATCAATTAAGATGACTCCTCTTTCATGAGGCATTTGTATGACCGTCGAATCGCCTTGTCCGACATCTAAAAAACTGATTTCCATACTCGAGTTGAACATAGGACTCACTTCAATTAACAAAATTGGAATACCAAGAGATACAAACAACTTAACTAAATGCCTGTTTTGTTCCAATAGTATAAATGACCTAAACACTCCTACTAAAGCTACAGTTAAGAGAAGTATTGAAGGTTTTCCAGGGTTCCATAGTTGATAAGGTATGTCACTACAAAACAGAATGATTTTTGAAATGGTCATCCTTAAAGGTTCATATACAAAAAAGAGAATATTTGCGATTGAAGGAACAATTGCAGTGAGAAGTATGAGCAGAACATTGATTGGCAAAATAATAAATGAAAAGAGAGGGACAAATAGTAGATTCATGATGAAAGAGGAAATGGAAACTTCATAGAAATGGTAAAGAAGGATTGGAAACACTCCAATTTGACATAGAAAAGTTATTAAAAAAGATTTCTGTAAGATTGAATACGGTCGAGCTAAGATTTTTGACGAAAAAACTAATGCCATCGCTGCTGCATATGACAATTGAAACCCAACTTGTAGCAATACGCCAGGTTGAAAAAATAAAAATCCCAACAAGCTTAATCCAAGCGCATCATCTGCAGAAATTTTCTTCTTAGCAAAAGTTAATAGTAATACGAGTTCCGATACAGAGACTGCTCGCCAAACCGACGGTGCCCCACCCGCTATAATTCCATAGATAGGTAAGCCGATGATTAATATAAGTAAAACACTTTGCTTACGTAAATGTAGACGAATGAGCAATTCGTAAAAAACAAACGATAAAAACACGATATGTAAACCTGAAATGGCAAACAAGTGTGTTATCCCTAGTTTTTGATAAGCTCTCTCCTCTTCACGCGTGACATCATCTCTTAATCCAATTAAAAGTGCTTTCGCTTCTGGCGCTAGGCTCCTTGGAAACGATTTATCTATAAATTGTTCTGCTTGAAATCGTCGAGAAGTGATTAACCCCAATACTCCTTTAGGTTTCGAGTAGTTGGACCATTGGGTTACCTCAAACATTCCTATAGCGCCGTGACTCTTTAAATAGGTTTCCATACTAAATGCATATTCGTGCGGTGGATTTGGAACATCTATTTCCTTTCCGATAAAACGAAATGTTGATCCTACGAGAGATTGTTTACTAAAACTAATCTTTTCTGCTTCTGAGCTGAACCGATATGAAATATACCATTTCTCTCCTGCATCTGTCTTCGCATACCCTTTCAAGTTTCTGCCATTGATGGAGTAGGTGCTTGTCCAAGTAAAGTTAGATTCCGTTAAAGATTCGCTTTTCGTTATGTCCGTTTTATTTAACGCATTAAAGTAGAATGAGACACTAAGTAATACATACAAACTAAGAAAAATATATGACCTTTTCTTAAAAATAAACCAACTTATTAGCATCAGATGAAGGGCTAATAGGTTGGTTGAAATAACGATTGCAGAAGTCGATATAAAGGCTCCAAAAGCCAAATATATGATATTTTTTTTGAAAACTACATGCCAAATAATTCTTTCACCTTCAATTCAAAAGGAGCCAATTCTTCTGGACTTGCACCAGATACACGCAATTTTTCAAGAAGTTCCATATATAAAGACACTTTTTGATCACTTAAAAAATCGATTTTACGATCGTCAAAAGGTACATGGACAACTTCAATATTAGCTTGTTCTAATAACTTAATCGCATAGTGATGATTTTTATAGTCATTTGCATAATATAATCGGCGAATACCAGATTGAATGATCGATTTTGTACAAGGTAAACACGGGAAGTGTGTGACATACATATCTGCCCCATTTGTCGAAATACCATATTTCGAGCATTGTAACAAAGCATTCATTTCTGCATGTATTGTACGTACACAGTGGTGATCAATCACATAGCATCCTTGATCAATACAATGATCTCCACCAGAAATAGAACCATTGTATCCTGCTGCCATTATTCGGTTATCTCGAACGATGGTTGCGCCAACCGCTAATCTTGTACATGTACTTCTTAGTGCTAATAAGTGGCTTTGTGCCATGAAAAATTGATCCCAAGTTATTCGCTCCATATGAACGCCTCCTGAATACTTCTAACTCTAGTTTAATTTGAAGACGTTTCAAAGGTCAATCACTTCTGAAATTAGTTTATCGAAATAAAATCTTTTATGGTCTCAAATGTTTGATCACCAATTCCAGATACTTCTTTTAACTGTTCAATGGATTGAAACAATCCATTTTCTTGTCGATAGATAATAATAGCTTTTGCTTTAGATGGGCCAATACCTGATAATGTCATGAGCTCATTTTCATCAGAAGTATTAATGTTAATTAAATCTGAATCAGAAGTAGCACCTGGAACTTGTGCAATCGGTACTGTAAAAGGTGTTTGTTCACCTTCAGTAGGTACATAAATGACCATTTCATCTACTAGTTTGGCAGCTAAATTGAGCATACGCTCATCTGCAGTAGGCAATAAGCCACCTGCTAATGTAATTGCATCTAGAACTCGCTTATTCGCTGATAACGTATAAACTCCAGGCAAGGCAACTTGACCTTTTACATCTACTACAACAGTAGAAGTTAATTGAAGAGACGAATCCTGTGATACTACATTTTCATCAGTTTGTTTCATTAGGGTTTGGGATTGTGTTAATGGTTGAATGGGTTCAACCTGACCGGATAAGGGGGATTCCGGATTTTTAGAAAAGGGACTAGCAATAAGTATCCAAAAGATTACACTGATTAACAGAAATAATCCTTTGTTCTTGTGTTTTAAAATCCATGAAGGGATCAGAATGGGATGTCCTTTCCTTCATTCAGCAATTCATATAGAGCTAATCTCACTATATACGAATTGCTTGAATTGGGAAAGATTTATTTAATTGCGTGAAAGAAAATTCTTTCGCTTGTTTCTGTTGGTGATTGATTTGACCAATCGGCTCCTATATGAATAGAAGTAAAACCTTGTTCTTTTAACCAAGTAACATATTGCTGTACGGAGTATGTACGCTGGACATGGTGCTCTTCGAATCTTTCATACAAACCACTTTCTGTTTTCACGAAAAATGTTAAATCATGATGAACCGAATGAGGGTATTCACCCGCTTCTGTATGCCAAATATACGCTTGATTTTCATTTTCATAAGTAAAAGGACCATCTAAAAACAGTTCATCCATTTTAAATAAAGAATGGACATCAAAGAATAAATGTCCTCCTTTTTTTAAACTTGAATAAACAGCTGAAAAGGTATCGACTACTTCCTGTTTTTCAGACAAGTAATTTAAAGAATCAATAGCTATTACGGCCACATCAATTTCTTCAAACCCATTTAATTCGGACATAGACATACAAAATAATGGGATTTCTTGTTGATTCTTAGCAAAACGTTGCTGTGCCATCGATAACATTTCTTCCGACAAATCAACAGCCTGCACATCAAATCCTGCATCCGCAAACTTTGAAGATAACACACCAGTGCCACAACCAATATCTAATAACGATTTCCCATTTGGTTGTTTACATGCCTCCAAAACTTTTTCAACATATAAATCATACGGAATATCTGTCATTAATTCGTCATAGACCCTAGCAAATTCAGTATAGCTAGACATTAAGCTTGTGATTCCACTTCGATAATTGGTGCGTCGCCCCACAGACGTTCTAAGTTATAAAATGCACGTTCGTCTTTGTGGAATACATGAGCAACCACGTCGCCCATATCAACTAGTACCCATCTTGCTGAGTCGAACCCTTCTAGTCGCTTTACATCATAGCCAGCTTTACTTGCTTGGTCTGCCATTTCTTTTGCGATCGCTTGAACTTGGCGATCAGAGTTTGCGTGACAAATTACGAAATAATCCGCTAACAATGAAACACCTTTCATATTTAATACGACGATATCTTCAGCACGTTTATCATCTGCTGCTTTATAAGCTATTTCTAATAAGGTTGATTCTGACATTCATTCATTTTCCTTTCGTGTGACCAATTCATTATAACAATGAATGGAATCCGGATATACCGGTTGATTTTTTTGTATTAAAAATTGAATTGAACGTTTGACACACATCTCCATCAAAACGTCTAAGCCCTCTTCAGCATTTTCACGTAATTCTTCTAATCCGGGAAATTGTCGATTAGGTTCAATCATATCCGAACAATAAATGATCTTTTCAAGCTTGGACATATTAGCTCTTCCCGTTGTATGGAATCGTATAGCATCAAGTATGGTTTGATTCGTTATGCCAAACTCTTGCTGTGCAACGAGTGCTCCAACTGGAGCATGCCACAATTCATGATGAAACGATAAAAGTCTTTCATCTATATGATGTTCGACAATCTGTTGTTTTAACCAATTTCTATCTGCAAATTTAACGACATCATGTAAAATAGCTGCAAGTTCTGCGTCCTGTTCAGATTCTCCATAAACCTTCGCTAAACGTTTGGCTGTTTTCATTACACCCAATGTATGCACATATCGAGTCTCAGGCATGCGCAAACGCACAGCTTCTAAATACTTATCTCGATTCATATAATTTCTCCTGACGGATATAATCTTGGACCGACTCCGGTATTAATAATGAAACATCTTGATGTAAGGCAAGTCGTTTCCTTAATGTCGTTGAAGACAAAGCGATTTGTGGAACTTCAATTTGTAAGACCGGATATTTGGTCTTCGCTTCATACCCTGGCCGTTTAACACCTACCAATTGAACAAGCTTAACAAGCTCATCTATTTGATACCAACTTTCGAGACTAGCAATCATATCTCCACCAATTAAAAAACTAAACTGAGTGTCAGGTTCCTTACTTTGAAGTTCAACCATTGTGTCATACGTATAAGAACGACCTCCACGTATTAATTCAATAGGTTCAATTGAAAAATAAGGAAACGGTTCAATAGCCAGTTGTACCATTTGTTTTCTTTGGTCAGAAGTACATAGGTCTACCGCCTCTTTATGTGGTGGTATAGCATTAGGCATAAAGCGTATCTCATCAAGTTCTAGCGCATGAAATACTTCGTTTGCCATTATCAGATGTCCGATATGTGGAGGATTAAATGTTCCGCCAAAAATGCATACTTTTTTCATGTTTAACCTTTTGTAGGTAGCACAATCTTTTTATTTTCTTTAGAAGGTTTATACAGAACAACAGTCAAACCGATTAATTGCACTAGTTCAGACTTTGTACCCTTAGCCAATTTAATCGCAACATCATTCTTATCATCTTCATTGTTCGTTAAAATACTTACCTTTAATAACTCTCGTACTTCTAATGCTTCTGAAATTTGTTTAAGCATATGATCATTTACTCCACCTTTACCAACTTGGAAAATAGGTGTTAAATGATGAGCTTCACTTCGTAAAAAGCGCTTTTGTTTACCTGTTAACATAGGGTCCTCCTAAAATTCGCGTTAATTCTTTTACTGTTTGTTCTGTATCTGGTTGTTCTTTTGTCCACTTTTTAAAAGATAGAGCTCCTTGATGAACGAACATTCCCAGTCCATTCACAATCGTCGCCCCTTTTTTTTCAGCATGTAATAAAAAAGGCGTCAATAATGGATTATACACAATATCAGCAACAATTGCTGAGGGATTTAGCAAATCCAATGAAATTGGCAATGTATCTTCTGAACTCTTCATGCCAAGTGGAGTCGTTTGTATGATAATACGGAAATCATTTAGCTTTTCTTCAGCACTCAAAATAGACAACGCTTGCTTTCCACCAATATCTTGCATGAGTGTTTCTGCTGTTTGAAATGTACGATTTGTACAAGAAATATTGTCATACCCAGCAGCTTTAAGCGCAAAAGCAATACCTCTTGCAGCTCCACCCGCTCCAACTACTAGTATTTGTGCTTCTTTTAACTGAGTCCCGATGGTTTCTTCTAATGAGTTAACGAAACCGTCACCATCAGTATTATGTCCAGTAAGACTACCATCTTGTTCCACAACAACCGTATTGACAGCTCCCATCCACTCTGCAGATTCTGACAAATGGTCTAATAAAGGAATGATGGTCTCTTTATGAGGAATGGTTACATTCCATCCACTCGCTCCTAAAAGTTTTAAAGAATTTACGGCGTTTTGTAATTGATCTTTAGAGACATGAATAGGAATATAAGTTGCATTCACATTCATGTCTTCAAACCATTTACTATGCATTAGGGGAGATAGAGAGTGAGATATGGGATCACCAATAACTGCATACCACTTTTTCACTTAATCATCCCTCCTAAATTAACGAAGGTCTCAATTGAATTTCTACTCCTTTTGGTGCATATGCTGCAATGACTACATTCGGTTTGTTAATCGTTATCCAACCTAAACCTGAAAATACAATATCGGTTTTTTCTTCTTTTATTGAAAACTCATGTCGAACTAGTTTAGGGAAATTTTCTATAAATTCCACTGATGGAGGCGCTAGCATTCCACCTAAATGATTCGCGTATAATTCGTCAGCATTTTCTAGCTTCGTACGGTGAATCGGCAAATCATTTGAAATATGAACAGTGAAAGATGAACGATCACCTTGAATAAAATCAAATCTTGCTAGACCACCTAAGTATAAAGTTTGCTCTGCATTCATTTGGAAAACTTTTGGTTTAATTTCTTTTTTAGGCGTTATCCATTTCAATTCAGACGAATCTAAAAAGTGAGCCATTTGGTGATGATTGATAATACCAGGCGTGTCATACAATGCTTGGTCATCGTCTAATGGAATTTCAATAAGGTCTAGTGTAGTTCCTGGGAAGTGAGACGTCGTAATCACTTCTTTTTCACCAGTTACTTGCTTTATTATTCGATTGATAAATGTGGATTTCCCAACATTCGTACAACCCACTACATACGCATCTTTACCTTCACGATACTTATCAATGGCTTCCATTGCTTCAATCATGCCTGTCCCTTTATGAGCACTTACCAACATGACATCAATAGGGTTAAGGCCAAGCTTCTTCGCTTCTTGTTTTAACCAATGAATGACACGATTCTTTTTGACGGATTTTGGTAATAGGTCTACTTTGTTTGCTACAAGTAAAATAGGATTATTACCTACAAAACGATGTAATCCCGGTAACCAACTTCCATTAAAATCAAAAATATCAACGATTTTAACGATGAGTCCTTGTTCTTTGCCCAAGCTATTTAAAATTCTTAAAAAATCATCATCTGTTAAAGAAACAGGTTGTATTTCATTATAATTTTTCAATCTAAAACAACGCTGACAAATGACCGTTTCTTTTTCTAAAGATGACGGTGGAGCATAACCAGGTTCTTTCGGATTTTCAATTTGAATTACTGTACCGCATCCGATACATGTTGGTTGATTTGTCAAACTTCTTCCTCCCATGTTACATACCCTCTTCTTTTTAAAGAACTAAATATTCGTCGTTCTACTAATCGATTAAAACGGGTAAAGAATCCGTCAGAACTCGCTACAGGTAAAACTAGAATGGTATGTAATTTCATTCGATTGCCGCCAACAACGTCTGTTAGCAATTGGTCGCCAATTACCACGACCTCTTCTTTTTTAACACTCATGATGTGCAGAGCTTTACGGAAAGCTTTGCCCATAGGTTTTCTCGCTTTATATATAAATGGAATACCTAATGGGTCCGCGAAAGATTGCACTCTTAATTCATTATTATTTGACACAATTGTTACTTGAATGCCTGCATCTTTCATGGATTTCAACCATTCAACCAACTTTGGTGTTGCATCTGGTCGATCCCATTCAACTAATGTATTATCTAAATCCGTTATGATACCGTGGATCCCTTTTGCTTTTAAATGTTCTGGTGAAATGTGAAAGACACTTCGCACAAATTCACTTGGTAAAAAATTTCGATACACCCTGACACACTCCGTTCAAGCTAATTTTCTGTTTATCATTATAACATACTCCCGATCTTCTCACCCATTTGGACACGATGATTTGGTTGTATATTAGATTCGAATGAAATTGCGTCTTTTTCGAAAAGTAAGACGACCGTTGAACCAAAAGTAAAATAACCCACTTCTTCACCCTTGACCCATTCCCTGGAAGTATTAGTTAGTTGTATTGAGTTTACAAACATTGCTCCGACTTTAACAACAGCACATTTCTTCTGATTTGCACAAATGACATGTGAAACTTGTCTATAATTTCCGCTGATTGGAGATTTCCCATATGTTAACCCAGCTTGATTCACAGGATAAGATTTTTCACCTAATATATACTGCTTTTTAAGATGTCCATCGACAGGACTATGTATTCGATGATAATCTGCTGGACTTAAGTAGAAAACAACATAGTTTCCACCTTCGTACATAGCTGCATACTCTTTATATCCTAGTAAATCAGCGACCGTATACAATTTTCCTTTCACTGTAAATGTACCTTGTTCAGAAATTACACCCATTGTTTCTACTTTTGCATCAACTGGACTAACGATCGCCTCACTTCCACTATCAACTGGACGATATTGACTGTCTAATTGGCGGATGAAGAATTCATGAAGAGATTCAAATGAATCAATCGGTTTTGAAACTTCTGCCGTATTAATTCCGTATGTATGAATATACGATGGTACTAATCGTCGACTCCATTTGGATGTTGTAACTTTTTGCAACATTTTTGATGTGGTTTTTCCATTTGTTAGTTCGATTAGTAATTGGTATACCTTTTGTCTCATGTTGAACCTCCCGTTTAAAATACGCTCTACCTTTTTTGATATGAACGAAGTATAATAGTTAAATAGCTTATAAGCAAAGGAGTGTTGTTCCATTGTTTTTATTTCAACGATTGGATCACTCAATCAAAAAAATGAAAGCGCATGCCGCTAATATGATCACAATTGGTAATTTATCGTTTGGTGGTGCTGCCATTATGGCAACATTAAACGAATCATATAGCTATAGCGTCCTGTTTATATTTATTGCAGCGTTACTCGATCGTTTTGATGGCATGGTTGCCCGGAAATTAGGACAAGAATCCGAATTAGGGAAACAACTTGACTCAATGAGTGATATCATCTCATTTGGAGTTGCACCAGCCATACTCATTTACATGGTCGATTTATTTGAATTTGGAACAGTTGGAATGATTATTGCTATTATTTATATTGCGAGTGGAGCGTTTAGACTGGCAAGATTTAATATCATGGAATCTAATGGTTATTTCACAGGGTTACCAATCACTGCAGCAGGAACCATCTTAACACTTTCATATTTTGGATTGTCAATTTTTCCACCGGTCTTTTATATGTTCTTAACCGTCATATTAGCCATCCTCATGATTAGCACATTTACATTAAGAAAAGTTTAACGGCCATTTTTATGTGGTCGTTTTTTTCATGGATTTCTTTTTGGAAACATATAGTGACAAAAGACGACATGGAGGTGCGATTCATCATGAGCGGTATATTTACGGCGATCCTTCAAATGTGGATTGAAATTCCCGCTGTAATTGGTTATTTAAAAGGGCAGGCATTTCGGAAACCTCTTAGTCAGGAAGAAGAAGCCCATTATGTTCAATTATGTCTAAAAGGTGACGAAGATGCGAAGCATGAACTAATTGAAAGAAATATGCGCCTTGTTGCTCACATTGTGAAAAAATTCCACCCTAAACACGAACAACTAGATGACTATATTTCCATTGGAACCATTGGTCTGATGAAAGCTGTAGCAAGTTATACACCGGATAAAAAAACACGCCTTGCAACATATGCAGCTAGATGTATTGAAAATGAGATTCTGATGCACTTAAGATCACAGAAAAAAGTTCAGAAAGATGTCTCCTTATATGAACCTATCGGCACTGATAAAGATGGACATTCATTACAGATTACAGATTTACTTCAAACCAATGATGACACTGCTCAACAAACCATTGAACAAAAGGAACAGATGGCTCGTTTGTATCGACATCTAGAAAAGTTAGAAAAAAGGGAACTTGAAATATTGGAAAGAAGGTATGGATTACGATCATTTGAACCGATGACGCAAAAGCAAATTGCGAAACAATTAAATATTTCAAGAAGTTATGTATCTCGTATTGAAAAACGAGCACTGGTCAAATTATACCAACTTTTCACCCATGAAAAAAACTCTTTCGATTCACTCGATATCGAAAGAGCCTCTAATTAACCTCAGTTTATAACAAGAAAATTGTTTACAATTTCGCAATCAATCGTAAAACGATTTCTGTTGAATGTTTCGCTGCCGTTGGTAAGAACTCCTCAAAACTCATACTCGACTCTTTTCCAGCAATATCAGAAAGTGAACGAATAATAATAAAAGGAACGTCAAACTGATAACACACTTGAGCTACTGCAGCAGCTTCCATTTCAGCTGCTTTCATTTGCGGAAAATATCCACGAACTAATTCTACTCTCTCTGAATCACTCATGAACGAGTCGCCTGTTGCTATTAAGCCAGTTGCATATTGATGTTCTCCTAATTCATTAACCGTTTCTTCAGCTAACTTACGAAGTTTCTCATCTGATTTAAAAGCAGCAGGAAGATCCGGTACTTGTCCCATCTCGTAACCAAAAGCTGTAACATCTACATCATGGTGACGAACTTCGTCAGAAATAACAATCGCTCCAACTTCTAAAGAGGCATCGAACCCTCCAGCTGAACCCGTGTTAATGACAATATCAGGGTTGAACTTCTCAAGCAAGATTGATGTAGACATAGCTGCATTTACTTTTCCAATTCCACTTTTCAGTAAAATAACATCATGACCAGCATATTTTCCAACTGTATATTCACTTTTAGCGATGATATCTGTCTGTGCATCTTCAATGGCTAAGCGTAACGCTTCAACTTCTTGTTCCATTGCACCAATAACGGCAATTTTCATAATCGACTCGCCTCAATTCTCTTTAGTTATATAGCTTTTTAATAAAAATCCTCAAAAAGGATTTTGTTTAAGGTTTCTATGCTCATTCGCATCGAAGTAATAAAAAAATGTAATTTTATAAAAAACCGAAAGCTCAATTACATCGACTACCTTGTAAAAACACTTCCCTAAAAATAATAAAAGAGGCGCCGAATGTCAATAGGCGCCTTCCAATGTTTTTAAAGTCTCCATTTTTTCTGGTTTCCATCCTTGCCCGTCAATCCATTGTAAATATACACGATATTTTTCTTGTTTATCGTTAGAGGATACAACACCAATAGATTTCTGAGGTCCCCCACCATTACTTAACTGCCAAATAATCATATTATCACTGGCTAATCCTGTTGCGTATGTTAATGCTTGTACTTTTTCGTCCCAATCGACATGCCCTTTTTCATAAACGGACGTGTGTGAACCCGTCTGAGAGGTCTTTACAGGCTCCCAAGCAGTATTTACGATACTTTCAGACACGATTGGATCATCTGATGGTGTAGAGGTTACTGAGCCACCTTCAGTTGTTGTACTTTCAGTCGATTCTGTTTCTTCTGTTGTTTCTTCTGAAGCTTCCTCTTCTTCGGTTGGTTCAACTTCTTCAGTTGTTAAACCTTCTGTTGCATCTTCTTCAGTCTCTTCATCGGAATTTGTTTCTCCAGATTCTAAAGAAGATTCTTCATTTGAATCTGTATCCGATTCTGTGTTACTTACAGTATCTTCGTTTTTAGGAGATTCCGCTTTTTCTGATGTATCATTTCCTAAAAAGATAATTCCAGCTGTAATCACAATTAAAACGACAACCAATGCTATTAATCCATTTAAGATTTTATTCATGTTCCTAGGTTTATTAGGTCGATTCGTTCTTGATGAATACCGACGTTGTGTTTCAGCCATTCACGATTCCTCCTTCTAAAAATCTCGCTATTATTTCGAGATATATGCAAAACTTATTTTGTTCGCAATGTTAAAAATGCTACCACAGATTATAATAACAAATTAGACGATACGATTAAAATTAGGTTTCAATTTAATGATATTAAGATATCGATACGATTAAAAATAACATTTCACCATTGGGAGTTTTTACTTTTATTTCATCGCCGACTTGTTTGCCTAGCATCTGCTTTGCAATAGGTGATTCCGGAGAAATTTTCCCATCGAGAGGATCTACTTCAGCTGAACCAACAATAGAAAAAGTTTCATTTTCTCCATCTGGCAATTCTCGAACTGATACAGTATGTCCTATCTCAATTATTTTCTCATTAAGTTTACTCTGATCAATTACTTCTGCTTTCTGAAGAATATTTTCTAAAGTAAGTATTCGCCCTTCGATAAAACCCTGATCTTCACGTGCGGTTTGATAATCTGTATTTTCGATGAGACCAAAGCAGCGAGATGCTTTTACTCGAGCAATCACTTCTTTACGCTTCACGTTCTTCAGATCATCTAATTCATCCCGAAGTTTTTCGAGTCCAGCAGCCGTTAAGGATTGTTTTTTTCGCATAAATCATTTCGATCCCCATTCCCATGAAAATAAATGTATAGAAAATCCACTCCCATCAAGACAGGAGTGGATTTTAAATAGTATTAATTAATAGAAACGATTTTAACGTCCATCTCTCCACCAGGTGTTAATACTTTAACCTGGTCTCCAACTGAACGCCCAATTAAACTTTTAGCAATTGGAGAATCATTTGAAATTAGCCCTTCGATAGGGTCAGCTTCAGCTGAACCAACGATCGTATATGTTTCTTGATCGCCATCAGGAATTTCTATAAATGAAACCGTTTTCCCTAGTGAGACGATATCGTTATTTTTTTCATCTTCTTCAATTATGACTGCATTGCGAATCATAGATTCTAAAGTTGAAATACGTCCTTCCACAAAGGCTTGGTCCTCTTTCGCAGAATCGTACTCAGAGTTTTCCGATAAATCGCCAAAACTACGGGCAATTTTAATACGTTCTACTACTTCTTTACGTTTAACCGTTTTAAGGAACTCAAGTTCATCAGATAATTTCTTTTTCCCCGCTACTGTCATTGGATATTGTTTTTCTGTAGACAATGTATTTCACTCCTTCAACTACTTGCATCCTCTTAAAAATACTATGCCGGATAGTGCTTGGATATACGACACAATTTTTAGATAATATTGTCAGTCTTTGAATATCATATTACACAATGATATCAGATTCAAGAATAGTTTTAATTTTTGTAACCATTAAATCGATTGCAACTTGGTTTTGACCACCTTCAGGAATGATAATATCTGCATATCTCTTCGTAGGTTCGATGAATTGGTTGTGCATTGGACGAACAACTGACAAGTATTGTTCCACAACTGATTCAATCGAACGTCCGCGTTCATTAATATCTCTTAATATTCGTCTAATGATTCGTAAATCCGAATCTGTATCAACAAATAATTTAATATCCATTAAATTACGTAAACGTTCATCTTCTAAGACTAAAATTCCTTCGAGAATAATAACATCCTGTGGTTCAACGATTATACTGTCTTTCGCTCGAGTATGCAAAGCATAATCATATATTGGCTTTTCAATGGCTTGTCTATTTAGCAATTGGTGTATGTGTTCAATTAACAAATCTGTATCAAATGCTAATGGATGATCATAGTTCGTTTTTAACCGCTCTTCCATCTCTAAATGACTCTGATTTTTATAATAGTAGTCTTGTTCAATAACTACAACAGCGTGCTCTTTGTATACTTCATAAATGGCGTTTGTAACACTTGTTTTACCGGAACCAGATCCTCCTGCAATTCCGATGACAACTGGACGTTTATGATTCATCTGATAATCTCCCTTCGCATCATATTATTTGGGTAAAGCGGGACTTCGGATTTAAATTGAACAATTTGTTTCGGATGTCTTGCTATGTCTATTGCCCGTCCTTTTTCATCCCACAATTCGTTAATCGTCATACGTACATTGTTGATTTCAGGTCCGAAAAATTCAACTTCGTGACCGACTTCAAAATAGTTTCTTTGTTGTAAAGTAACTATTTGCGATTCTTGATCGTAATCTAAAACTAACCCTATAAAGTCTGTAGATGTTTTTCGACCATGTACACCATACATTTGTTCATCAACCCCTGGTTCACCTTCAAAGAAAGCCGAAGCAGAGTCTCGATTCGCACATTTGTCTAATTCTTCAAGCCATTCTTGTTTAATCTTAAAATTATCTGGGTCTGCACAATATGCATCAATAACCTTTCGGTATACGCTAACAACTGTAGCTACATAATGAATCGATTTCATGCGTCCTTCAATTTTAAGAGAGTCAATTCCCAGTTCAATCATTCTTGGAATAGATTCAACTAATTTTAAATCTTTAGGACTCATGGCAAATGGCGCATCCGATTCATCGAATAAAGCTTTTTCATTGCCATCTTGAACCGTATATAAATCATAGTCCCATCGACATGACTGGCAACATCCTCCACGGTTAGAATCACGTGCAGTCATATGATTAGACAATGTACAACGTCCACTGTAGGCAATACACATCGCACCATGAATAAAAGCTTCAATTTCAATATCTACTTTTTCTTTCATTTCTTGTATTTCATTCCCGCTGGTTTCTCTAGCCAGTACTACTCGATGAAGTCCTTCATTTTTCCAGTACTCCACTGCCTTCCAGTTAGAAAGTGATTGCTGGGTACTTAAATGAATTTCAAGTTTCGGTGCTTCTTGACGACAAGTTTCAATGATTAATGGGTCCGCAACAATTATACCAGTGACCCCTGCAGATTCAATGTTCTTTAAATAATCAGCTAAACCGTACATATTTTCATTGTGAGCGAAAATATTGGTCGTTACATAAATCTTCGCACCATAAGGAGTTGCAAATTCAACGGCTTGACGCATTTCTTCAATTGAAAAATTCCCGGCATTTGAACGCAATCCAAATTCCCGACCGCCAATAAATACAGCATCCGCTCCGTAATGAATCGCTATTTTCAACTTTTCTAAATCCCCAGCTGGAGCAAGGAGTTCAGGTTTTTTTGTAATGACCCGTTTTCCATCTATATATTCGCTGATTCCTTTTTGTTGTAACAATGACATAGAAATCCTCTTTTCTTAAAGGCTTTGTAAACTTTTGCAATGCATTTGGCTTCGTTTAATATTCGTTAAAAAGAGCTATCTTAATAAACCGTTTCCTTAAAGAAAAATCCTGTATCAAGCGGTCGTAAATTTGGTTGTATATTCTCTATTGAAGCAACTAGTTGATCCTTTAACTCTTCATATAAGTCAGGTGATTCCATATATGCATCGATCGCTTGACGATACAAAGCCGTTACGGTTGTAATATACGACTCCTCTTGTAAAATGCCATCGATTTTAAATGAATCGATTTCGGCTTCAATCATTTCTCCTAGTTCATCGATTAAACACATGTCATTAGGACTGAAGATATGTGTTCCATTTACATCTTCAAATATAGGGTATTTATTATTTCGTTCTTTATCATGTAAGAACATCGATTGACCACTAGAGCGATTCTCAATTTCCATTGCTTTATCTTGATAAAGAAAATAATTTCCTAACAAGGCTCTTTTTGATTGGAACATACATGTCATCCCATGAATTTGAACCTCAATCGCTACTTCTGCGTTTTCTTTTATTTCAACGACTTCTTCGAGGCTTAATTCTCTTGCAAGAACTGCTCTAGTTGCACCCCGTCTACCCCAGTAGTTTGCTGTGAACCAGTTGGTCGCCGTGGTTTCTGTATTCCAATGCAGAGGAATGGATAGCTGAGAATCTTTTTTTATTTGAACGATTGCTGGATCTCCAAATACAATTCCATCAACGTTCATCTGTTCTAAGTTCTTCATATAAGGTAAAAGGGCATCAATTTTTTCATTATGAAATAAAGCATTCATCGATACATAGACCTTTTTGTTTGAAGCGTGAGCGAGTTGAACCGATTTTTCAATATCAGTTAGTTTAAATTCACCAGGGAGCCTTAATCCGAATTGTTTTTCACCAATCAGAAATGCATCAGCACCTGCAGAAATAAGTTCATTTAGATGATCTACAGATTTTGGTGTAACGAGAAGTTCCGGTTTTTTCATCAATGTCACCTCTTTATACTTATCGTAATTCCATCCCCTATTGGAAGGAAGGTTGTTATATAATCTTCGTGATTCATTAACCATTTTGTGAAGGATTGAAGATTTCTTACCATTGTTCGTTTTCTTCTAGGAACATCAGATAGCTCAATCTCTGTAAAACCACGCATCAGCATATTGTCACAATAAATAACACCACCTGAAGGCACTAGTGGTGAATATTTATCAAAAAATCGTTGATATTGACCTTTAGCTGCATCAATAAAAATAGCCTGGTATTTCGTGGATGCTAGTGAATGTAAATCAATATCCAATGCATCTCCAGATAATAATTGAATCCTATCGGATAAATCATTTTTTTCGATATATGTGCGAGCTAATTCAGCCCGATTTTCATCTTTTTCAATCGTCGTGATTTTAGTATTTGGAAGGGCTGTCGCCATTCGTATGGCTGAATATCCAATTGCAGAACCAATTTCTAATATGGAATCTGGATTTTGTAATCTTAAAAGTTGTAAAAATGATTCAATTGAAACGAGTTCCATAATCGGAATATGGTTGATTCGAGCGAATTCTTCCATTTCCATTAATTGGGGCGAACGATTAATTATATGTGATTCAATGTAGGAATCTGGTGTCCTCATTTCGACTTTAACTCCTTTAATTCGCAAAAATTACACTCAATCATAGCATTACAAATTCCTAGCTGGCAACCTTATTGTCACAACCTAACATGTTTTCTTATGTAAAGTTTTCAAAAGTTGGACACCTTTAGACACGAAAAAAGAAGGAAAGCGAATAGCTTCCCTTCAACCCTTTAACGCAAGTGTTCTTCGATCTTTTGCAAGTGTTCTTCGTAACTTTCAGAAAAATAATTCGTTCCATTTTCATCAGCAAGGAAATATAAATTATCTGATTCAGGTGCGTTTAGAACTGCATCAATAGATGCTTGTCCAGGATTAGCAATCGGGCCTGGTGGTAGACCTTGAACCGAATACGTATTATATGGATGTTCTGTATTTTTATCAGAGGCAATATTGTCTCTTTCCCCTTCAAATGCATACAAAACAGTTGGATCCGTCTGTAAAGGAATTCCTTCATCTAGACGATTAAAGAAAACACTCGCAATCATTTCGCGATCAGTTGACGCTGTTGCTTCTTCTTCTAATAAGGATGCAAATGTTAATAGCCAATGAACCGTTTTTTCTTGTTCTGCTAACACATCTGTATAAGGTGCAACTACAGTAGCAGTTGAACTCAACATTTGATCAACGATTTCTTCTAAAGACGGGTTTTCTTCATAAAAAGCATACGTAGCAGGATATAAATACCCTTCAAATGCGTAACGAACATTCTCGCCTTTTACTTCATCAGTCAATAATGTTGGATATTTATTAATCATTTCGTCGATAAAAACTGGATCTTTCACAAGTTCTAAAAAGTCTTCTGCTGAATGAGTAGTTCTCTTTTCAACAACTGCAGCTATTTGACCCAATGTTAAGCCTTCAGGTACTGTCATAGTGAATACTGGTTCACGATATACTTTACCCGTTTTTAAACTTTCAATTAATTCGTCAAGAGTCATCGCTTGAGTTAAGCCATAATCACCTGCTTGGAAATCTGATTCGTTGTTAAACTTTGCATAATATTTGAAAATACGAGCATCTTTAATAATCTCATTTTTTTCTAATAGTGTTGCAATTGAATCTAAATTTGAACCAATTTCTACTGTAATAGGGATAACTTTTTCAGAATTTTCATCCATCGGTTGTAAAGCACTCTTTACATAATTGTACCCACTATAGGCTGCAATACCCCCGCCAATCAAGACAATTAGGACAATTGCAAGCACAATCCGTCGAACAATTTTCACTTCTTTTTTCTTTTCTTTCATACGATTAAACATAATCTCTTTTTTTGTTTCGTTTTCCACGGGTTTCCCCCCTCTATCTGACACCTATTATACTAGAATTTTACACAAAAGAAAAAGGTGGAATGATTTTATTCATTCCACCTTTAGAAAGATTGATTATTCTTCGTCTTCTTCCTCTTCTTCATCTAAGAAAGTGTTAAGCATTTCTTCAATCATCGCCCACTCTTCGTCAGTTTCGATTGGTTGAAGTTCGCCATCTTTACCGTCTTCTGATGGTAAGAAAGAAGATGCATGAATTTCAATCTCTTCATTTTCATCTTCTTCAGCACCAATTGGGTAGTAAAGAACATATGATTTTTTAAATTCATCTGACTCAAATGTAAAAAGAATCTCGCATAATTGCTCTGTACCGTTATCATCTACTACTGTAATGTTTTGTTGTCCGTGTTCCATTCCAATCACCTCATATTAGATTTGCTGTCTAAGTAACCTTGTAAAATCATAACCGCAGCCATTTTATCAATCACTTGCTTCCTTTTTTTACGGCTCACATCTGCTTGTATTAACATTCTTTCTGCAGCAGCCGTCGTTAAGCGCTCATCCCATAAAACAACAGGTTTGTTAAATGTCACTTTGAGCAATTCAGCGAACCTTTCAGATGCTTCAGCTCTAGGACCAATACTGTTGTTCATGTTTTTTGGATAACCCACAACAAAAGTAGACACTTCATGAGATTTCACAAGCACTTCAATCCGATCAATGCCGAATTGGTTATTACTTTCATCAATTTTGATGGTTTCAATCCCTTGGGCTGTCCAACCGAAAGCATCGCTAACTGCGATACCAACCGTTTTTGAACCAACATCAAGCCCCATTATTCTCATGTCTACGCCTCGTTATTCTTCTTGATATAAAACTTAACAAGCTCTTCAAGTATTTCGTCTCGCTCAAGCTTGCGTATCAAATTACGTGCTTCTTGATGGCGAGGAATATATGCCGGATCACCCGAAAGTAAATAGCCGACGATTTGGTTAATTGGGTTGTAACCTTTCTCTTCAAGTGCCGAATGGACATGAAGCATTACTTGTTTTACTTCTTGTTCCATAGACTCTTCTGGAAAGTTAAACTTCATCGTCTTGTCAAATGAACTCATGATCAGCACCTCGCTTTCAGAAAAAATGGGTTGTACATATATATATGATTTTGACTTACAACATTAGTATAACCGATTTCATCTGACAATTAAACGGATTTGACATAATCATACACAGATTGTAAAGCACCATCAAGTTTTGAAGCATCTTTAGCGCCGGCCATCGCCATATCTGGACGACCTCCACCCTTGCCATCACATTGTTCTGCAACAAATTTCACAAGATTTCCAGCATGATATTTGCCACCTGATAAATCGTTTGTTACACCAGCGATTAACATAACTTTTCCTTCTTCAGATGCACCCAAAACAATAACAGCCTGTTTCATTTTTGTTTTTAAGTCGTCCATCATTTGTCGTAATTGGTTATTATCTTTCGCTTCAACACGTGCAGATAAAACAGTAACACCATTCATTTCTTGTGCATTTGAGAGTACAGAAGACGACTGGCTATTCGCAATTTTTGCGGATAATGATTCATTTTCTCTTTGCATTTGTTTCATTTCCATCTGTAATCCTTGGATTTTTGTTAATAAATCTTTTGGATTTGATTTCACTAAAGCTGCAACTTCACTCAAAAGTTGTTCCTCTGCTTTAATTAATTCATAAGCAGCTTTTCCAGTTAGAGCTTCAATTCGTCGAGTTCCCGCTCCAATGCCACTTTCTGAAACAAGTTTAAAGAATCCAATTTGCGAAGTATTACTTACATGGCATCCACCGCATAATTCAAGTGAGTAACTGTCAATTGATACGACACGAACAATCTTACCGTATTTTTCACCAAACAACGCCATTGCGCCCATTTGCTTCGCTTCATCAATCCCATGATAGCCAGTTATAACTTGAATATCTTCCCAAATTTTTTCATTCACTTGTTGTTCAATCTTTTCGAGTTCTTCTTTTGTTACTTGGCCAAAATGAGAGAAGTCAAAACGCAATCGGTCAGGTCCAACATAAGAACCTGCTTGGTTAACATGCGTTCCTAATACATCCTTTAATGCTTGGTGTAAAAGATGTGTAGCGGTATGATTTTTAACAGTTAAGCTTCTTAACGATTGGTCAACTGATGCTGTTACTTCATGACCCGTTGTAAGCTCTCCTGATTCAATTAAAACTGTGTGTAAATTTTGACCGTTTGGAGCCTTTTGAACGTCTTTTACAAAGCCTTTAAACAAATCACTTTCTAATGAACCGTGATCAGCAATTTGTCCGCCACTTTCAGCATAAAAAGGAGTTTGCTCAAGAATTAGTTTAACTTCATCACCTTCATTAGCATGGTTTACTATTTCACCATCTTTAATGATCACAAGCGCTTTCGTGCTTATTGCTAAAGTATCATAACCAACAAAAGTACTCTCCTCTTTAAGATTACCTAAAACTTCTGATTGTACTTGCATTGAATCAACGTCTTTTCTTGCTGAACGAGCACGTGTACGTTGCTCTTCAAGCGATGCTTTAAACCCTTCATGATCAACGGTCATTCCAGCTTCTTCAGCGTACTCTTCGGTTAACTCCACTGGGAAACCGTACGTATCATATAAACGGAAAGCATCATTACCAGGAATAATGTTCAAGCCTGCTTCTTGCTGAGATGATATAACAGCTGATAATATACTTAACCCATCTTGTAACGTTTCATGGAAACGTTCTTCTTCATTTTTAATAACGCGCATAATGAAATCTTGTTTTGCTTCCACTTCAGGATAAAAATCGTTCATGATTTCGCCAATAATCGGAACCAGTGTATACATGAATGGACGATCAATCCCTAAATTTTTCCCGTAACGTACAGCACGACGTAATAGTCTACGTAAAACATACCCACGACCTTCATTAGATGGTAATGCACCATCACCAATTGCAAATGCAACCGTACGCGTGTGGTCAGCAATTACTTTAAATGCTAAATCATCATTTAAATCTTTCCCGTACGATTTTGAAGATACTTCCTCAGTCTTTTGAATGATTGGCATAAACAGATCTGTATCAAAATTAGTTGGAACATTTTGCACAACACACGCCATACGTTCTAGGCCCATTCCAGTATCAATATTTTGTTTTGGTAATGGTGTATACGTATGATCTGGGTTGTGATTAAATTCCGAGAAAACTAAATTCCATATTTCTAAATAACGGTCGTTTTCACCGCCTGCATACATTTCGGGATCTGTTGGATCATTGCCGTAGCTTTCACCACGGTCATAGAAGATCTCAGAGTTAGGTCCACTTGGTCCTTCTCCAATATCCCAAAAGTTTCCTTCCAAACGAATAATTCGTTCTTCTGGAATACCGATCACATCTCTCCAAATCGCATAAGCTTCTTCATCTTCCGGATGTACGGTAATGGATAGTAGTTCAGGATCAAAGCCCATCCATTTTTTATCCGTTAGAAATTCCCAAGCCCATTCAATTGCTTCTTTTTTAAAGTATTCTCCAATAGAAAAGTTCCCAAGCATTTCAAAAAACGTATGGTGTCGTGCTGTTTTCCCCACATTTTCGATATCGTTTGTGCGAATCGATTTTTGTGCATTCGTAATGCGTGGATTTTCAGGTATAACACGTCCATCAAAATACTTCTTCAGGGTAGCAACGCCACTATTAATCCAAAGTAATGAATTATCATTGATCGGAACGAGTGGAGCACTTGGTTCAACTGCATGGCCTTTTTCAATAAAGAAATCTAAATACATTCGACGTATTTCTGCTGCTGTTTTCATCTTTCATTCCTCCTTAAAATAGAAAAAGCCCTCAATCCCCTAAAAAAGGGACGAAGGCTTTAAATTCGCGGTACCACCCTAGTTACAGCAAAACATGACTGCTGTCTCTCGATTATGCCTTAACGCGGCTCACGGCAGGGATTAGCTGCACTTAAGAGTAGCTTTCCATTCAAATACTTGAAGGTTCTTTCAGCCGGGGAACCTTTTTCTAAGACAAGAATTATAAATGTACTTTCTCTATCAACGTGTTTAATTATGCTTGCTTTACATGAAGAATGAATGAAAATACTTCCTCAAATTGAGCAACTTTTTTTTAGTATAAAAAACAATTGCCTTTGTGTCAATTCACTTCTTCCACAAAATCGTAAGGAGTTGAACCATTCATACCAACTAAAGGATGAATCGAGAGATGATTAGCAGCCGTTAAGATTGCCAATTCTTGATTTTCTACTTCTTCAACTGTAGTAGTAGTGTCCTCCATTTTCTCTGATTCCTCAGATACTTCCTGGTTGTTTAACCTTTCTTTTAAAGAAGTTAAACGAGCAAGATCATCATTACGTTCAATCCCATATTTAAATACATCAGCATCCCCACAAAGAATCAAGAAATTCTTAGCCCTTGTAATGCCGGTATACAGTAAATTTCGACGCAACATTTTCATATAACTTCTGACAACAGGCATAATGACAATCGGAAATTCACTACCTTGAGATTTATGAATAGAACAACAATAAGCTAATGTTAGCTGACCTAAATCACTACGTTGATATGTGACTTCAATCCCTTCAAAAGAAACGACCATCATATCCTGTTTTTCAACATTTTCACTGGCTTTTGAAATACTTATAACTTCGCCCATATCACCATTAAATACATGGCTCTCTGGTTGATTGATCAATTGAAGTACTTTATCACCAATTCGATAAATCGTATCACCAAAAGTTAGTTCTTTACGTTTTTTAGTATCATTTGGATTAACCATTTCTTGAATCATTTTATTTAAAGCATCAATACCTGCAGGTCCTTTGTACATCGGTGCTAATACTTGTAGTTCTTTAATCGTGTGGCCTTTAGCAAGTGCACTTTTAATGACTTGTTCAACAACTTTTGAAATTTGTTCCGGACCCGCTTTTATAAACGAACGATCTGACGTTTTATCCGTTAAATTCGTTGGCATTTTCCCTTTTTTCATTTGATGAGCAAGTTCAATGATAGAAGACCCAGCTGATTGACGATAAATATCCGTCAATTCAACAGTTGGAATTCGACTTGATCCAAGTAAATCTTTTAATACTTGCCCTGGTCCCACGGGTGGTAGTTGATCTTGATCGCCTACAAAGATGACTTGAGCTCCTTCAGGTATCGCTTTTAGTAATTGATGTGCAAGCCATGTATCGACCATCGACATTTCATCGATAATGATTAGCTTTCCTTTTATATCTCGTTCTGTCTCTTCTTCTTTATCTTGACCTGTAAAACCGAGTAAACGGTGAATCGTCGTTGCAGGAAGACCCGTCGATTCATTTAAACGTTTCGCAGCCCTACCTGTAGGAGCAGCCAAAATGATTGGAAATGGTTCTTCTTTTTTAGCATAGTCTTTTGGGTCAAGTGTTAAACCATGTAATTCTGCATAGACCTCAACTAGACCTCTAACAACGGTCGTTTTACCAGTACCTGGACCTCCTGTTAACAACATCACGGAAGCATTCATACCAAGTTCTATTGCAGCTATTTGAGTCTCAGCATAGGTCACGCCTAGCCGTTCTTCGGCATCTCCAAGTGCTTTTCTAATTTCGGATGTAGGAAAGCCCGTTCGCTCCTTCTGTTCTTGAATTAAAAGCTCAAGTTTGGAAGCAATGCCAACCTCTGAAAAATAGAGAGATGGCAAATAAAAACGAGACATCTCACCTGCCAGTTTCCCATCTTCAACTAATTCGATACAAGCATTAGAAATGGCATCAAAAGGCACCTTTTCAAACTGACTTGATTCTAATAATTGTTTCACATTCGGCAATATATGCTCAGCATGTAGATACACATGCCCTTCACTTAATGATGCAGCATTTAGCAAATGAAAGACTGCTGCTTTAATTCGATCAGGATGATTCCCTGTCATGCCTAATTTTCCACCTAATTCATCTGCACGATGAAAGCCAATTCCTTCTACATCTTCAATTAATCGAAAAGGATTCTTCATTAATACTTCGATCGTCTCTTCTCGATAGGTTTGATAGATACGCATGGCTAGCTGTGGTCCAAAACCCCATTCATTTAATTGAATCATCACACGTTCTAATCCTAAATTTTGCTCCAGGGTAAAACGGATCGTTTCCTTTTTTTCTTTCGCTAATTTTGGAACAGTATCCAGCGATTCTGGGTCATCTAATATAAGACGAATTGCATCTTTTCCAAGCTTCTTGACAATGGTTTCAGCCGTTTTACGACCAATACCTGGAAATAAATCACTTGATAAATAGTGAATAATTCCTTGTTCTGTCTCCGGTACATCTTTTGAGAATGTTTCAACTTGGAATTGCGTTCCATACTTTGGGTGCTGTTTGATTTGACCAGTAAAACGATACATTTCTTCATTCATTAACGGTGGAAAGTATCCTGTAACAATAATCTCTTTTTCATCGAACGTACTGTTTGTCTCACTGATTTTGAGTTTAATAATGGAGAATAAGTTGGTGGGGTTATGAAAAATGGTGACAACTGGTTTGCCAACTATAAACAAAGCGTCTTGGTTGAATAATTCGATTTGATTTGGCAAACCAATCATCTCCATTCACATTAATTTCGTAGAGCAATCATGTCATATACATATCGAGCTTGATCAAAATTTGGTTGAAGTGTATATGCTTGTTTTAAATGATAAAGTGCATCCTCAGTTCGGTCTGTAGAGACTGCGTAAAGTACACCTAAATTATAATGAGCATCGGCATTATTTATATCTTCATGAATGACATATACAAACTCTGGCTCTGCTTCTTTAAACATTTCTAAAGCCGCTAATCCGATCCCATAAGACAGACGAATTTGAATGTCTTCTGGTTCAAGTTCTGCTGCTCTTTGTAAGTATGGCAATGCTAACTTTGGATTGCCTAATCGTTCAAAACACTTTCCTAACATGAAGTAAGCATCTGCACCTTGAATGTTAAACTTAATGGCTTTTTCATAAAGTTTAGCAGCCTCTTCAAAGCGCTCTTGTTCATAATACAAATTAGCCAAGCCATAATAAGCAGTTGCTGACTGCTCATCTAGCGTTAAAGCTTTTTGAAAAAATCTTTCTGCACGTTCAATTTCATTCATGCGAGCTAATAAATTCCCAAAATTAATGTATCCTAATGGGTTATTAGGTTCCTCTTCAATAGCGTTATTAAAATGAACAACGGCTTGTTCATAATCTTTATTTTGAATTGCTAAAATGCCTAAATCTAATTCATTCACGTTACCACTCCTACTTCTTTAACCAACATAAGTTAGTTTTTTACCCTGCTTCATTACTTCATCAATCGTTCCGCCACCTAAACAAACATCGCCATCATATAATACAACAGCTTGTCCAGGTGTAATTGCACGAACAGGTTTAGCAAATGAAATAATAGCACCATTAGAAGGAGTCAGCTCAACTTTCACCTGAACATCTTCTTGGCGATATCTAAATTTCGCAGTACAACTAAATATGGTATCTAATGGTTTGGTCGTTGTAAAGCTCATATTTACAGCCGTTAATTGATCTGAGAAAAGTGCTTCATGATGAATATTTTGCCCAACTAACAACTCGTTTTTTTCTAAATTCTTACCTAAAACAAACCAAGGATCACCTGCGCCACCTATCCCTAGCCCGTGACGTTGACCAATTGTATAATACATTAATCCATCATGACGACCCATTTTTTCTCCGTCCATAGTGACCATATCACCTGGTTGTGCCGGTAAATACTGACTCAAAAATTCTTTAAAGTTTCGTTCTCCTATGAAACAAATACCTGTGGAATCTTTTTTGGTTGCTGTGGCTAATCCTACTTCAGAAGCAATTTCTCGCACTAGTTTTTTCTCTAAATGTCCAATTGGAAACATCACTTTTGACAATTGTTCTTGAGACAATTGATTTAAAAAGTAAGTTTGATCTTTGTTGTTATCAAGACCACGTAAAAGTTGTGTTTCGCCATCAATTTCTTTAACTTGAGCATAGTGACCAGTAGCTAAATAATCAGCTCCTAAACTAATAGCATGCTCTAAAAATGCTTTGAACTTAATTTCTTTATTACACATCACATCAGGGTTAGGTGTTCTTCCTGCTTTGTATTCTTCTAAAAAGTAAGTAAATACTTTATCCCAATATTGTTTTTCAAAATTAACTGCGTAATAAGGAATGCCTATCTGATTACAAACTTTAATAACATCATCATAATCCTCAGTGGCCGTACAAACACCATTCTCGTCTGTATCGTCCCAGTTTTTCATAAAAATACCTATGACATCATACCCTTGTTGTTTTAATAAATAAGCTGCAACTGACGAATCTACTCCGCCAGACATACCAACTACAACTCGTGTATTTGCAGGATTTTTAACTTCTTGCATGTCGATCACCTTTTCCTAATATTATTTCACAAGTCTTTTCACAACTTTTGCTGTTTTCTTCGCTGCTTCTTCTATATCCTGAATAGTCAAACCATATCCGAAGCTAAAACGAATTGAATTACGCAGTTCCTCCGCTTTTTCTCCATACATCGCCACAAGGACATGGGAAGGGTCAATTGAACCTGCTGTGCAAGCAGAACCACTTGATACCGCTAATCCCTCCATGTCTAAATTAACAAGCAAAGATTCGACGTCTGTATGCGGGAAACTAATATTTAAAATATGGGGTAGAGCGAACTTTTCATGACCATTTAATTTAAACTGAATTCCCTCATTTTCTAGAATTTCAATCATCGTTTCTTTAAATTGTTTAAATATCTCCACTTTTTCAACTATTGTTTGTTCAGAAATCTTAACCGCTTCAGCAAATGCGATTGTAGCAGGTACATTTTCGGTTCCAGCTCTTCGTTTCTTTTCTTGCTGACCACCAAACAGTTGAGGAGATAGTTTCGTTCCTTTTTTTTGAAATAAAAACCCAATTCCTTTTGGACCGTTTATTTTATGAGAGGAAACGGAAAGTAAATCCACATGCAGTTCGTCAACTGAAAGCGGAACTAATCCATATGCTTGTACAGCATCTGTATGGAACGATGCTAAGTGATCTTTTAAAAGCTCGCCTATTTCTTTAATAGGTTGAAGTGTTCCCACTTCATTGTTTCCAAATATTAACGTCACTAAAATTGTATCGTCACGCAAAGCTCTTTTGACATCATCAATTGATATGATCCCCTGCTCATTTACTGGTAAATAAGTAACTTCGAAGCCATCCTTTTCAAGCTTGTGACATGCATGTAATACAGCGTGGTGTTCAATTTGAGAGGTAATAATATGATTTCCTTCAATTTTCCGAGCGTAAGCAGTTCCAAATATGGCTAGGTTATCTGCTTCTGTCCCACCAGCAGTTAAAATGATTTCTTGCTCTTTTGCGCCGATGCTCTTCGCTAAAATTTCACGTGATTGATCCAATTCTTTTCGAGCATCACGACCTATGGAGTGAATACTTGACGGATTACCAAAGATTAGATTCATTGACTGAACCATTTTTTCAATGACAATCGGATGTACAGGAGATGTCGCTGCGTGGTCTAAATATATTTTGTTCATGGAATTCTCCTTTTAAAATAGTAAAAAATATAGCTTAAATATAATACATATAGCCATCAGGAGATGACTCTTCATTATAAGATGCTAAATCTTCAATTGATGTTGTATCTAATACTGTTTTAACAGCATCGCGTATACGAGACCAGAGTTCTCTTTGAGGCGGTGCCTCGTTTTCAATACCTTCAACAGGTTGGATTGGTCCTTCGAGAACACGAATAACATCCCCCGTTGAAATTAAATGTGGAGGTTTAGTAAGCATATATCCACCATGTGCGCCTCTAACACTTTTAATCAGCCCTGAATTTCGTAGAGGAGATACTAGTTGCTCTAGATAAGCTTCTGAAAGTTTGTTATCTGCTGCTATTTGACGGAGCGGTACTGGACCCTCTCCAAATTGTTTAGCTAGTTCGATCATAATCGTCAATCCGTAACGACCTTTTGTTGAAATTCTCAACTAAATCACCTCTATAAGTCCATTAAATTCATCTACATAGTATAGCACATTTCCGACTAATGACCTCTGAAATGACTTTTATATACCTACGTCGTATAATGGAGAACAAATGTACGAAATTAGGAGGAACTCAACTTGCAAAGAGAGCCACTTGCTTATCGAATGAGACCTCAAAAACTTGAGGAAGTTGCAGGACAAAAAGACGTTATCGGGAAACATACACCTTTATATAAAATGATTGTAAATGGTCATGTCCCCTCCATGCTTTTATATGGGGAACCTGGAATAGGCAAAACATCGCTTGCCTATGCGATTGCTGGTACGAGCAATCTTCCGTTCATTGCGTTAAATGCGACAAGATCAGGAAAAAAAGATATAGAAGACGTCGTAGCTGAATCTCGCATAACAGGGAAAGTTCTTTTATTTTTAGATGAAATCCATCGTTTCAATAAATTACAACAAGATGCCTTACTGCCCCATGTTGAAAGTGGAGCGATCGTCTTAATCGGTGCGACAACAGAAAATCCATTTCACGATGTGAATCCAGCGATACGTTCTCGATGTGGTGAAATTAAGCAATTAAAACGTTTATCTTCAGAGGATTTATTAACATTAGTACAACGTGCTTTGCGAGACGAACATAAAGGATTAGGGCGATTGACGATTCAAATCTCTGAAGAGCAACAAATGAAAATTGCCGACTCAGCTAATGGAGATGCAAGAAAAGCTTTAACGATACTCGAATCCGTTGTTTCCGCTTCTGACGAAGAAAATGGCATTATTATTGTAGAAGATGCTTTACTTCAAAACTTGGTAGAACGAATTGGTGTATTTGGGGATAAAAAAGGATCTCATTTTTATAATCTTCTTTCTGCTTTACAAAAATCGGTTCGTGGAAGTGATGTCAATGCTGCTATGTATTATTTGGCTCACTTGCTTGAAAATGGTGATCTCATAGCTGTATCAAGAAGATTACTAGTAATGGCTTACGAGGATATTGGTATGGCAAATCCAGCAGTAGGTGCACATGTATTGGCTAGTATTCAAGCAGCTGAAAGACTTGGATTACCTGAAGCGCGCATTCCATTAGCAAATGCAGTGGTTGAAATGTGTCTTTCAGAAAAATCAAATTCAGCTTATAAAGCGATGGATGCTGCCATTGCCTCTATTCATGCTGGTAAAGTAGGAGATATCCCAAGTCATTTAAGGGATACACACTACGTGGGAGCTGCTGCTTTAGGCCACGAAGGATATTTATATCCCCATAATACGCCAATCGGTTCTTTCGGAGGCTGGGTCAATCAAACATACTTACCGGATAATTTAATTGGAACTAAATTCTATGAACCGGTATTAGCTGGCGAGGAGAAGAAATTAGCCGGAATTTATCAGAAACTCGAAACGTTCAAACAAAAAAAGACGTAAATCGCGATGGATACGATTTACGTCTTTTACTTATTTTCTAACACGATTCACTGGAATTTCTTTTGTAATGTCGTTAATTACCCAACTTGCTGCTATTAATCCAGCAACTGAAGGTACAAAAGCATTTGAGGAAGGAGGCATTTTTGCTTTACGAATTTTAGCATCAGGTTTCCCTACCGTTTCAACCACATCTTCTCTTACAATAATCGGACTTTCATCAGAGAATACCACTGGAATTCCTTTATAGATACCTTCTTTACGAAGCTTTAATCGAATAACTTTCGCTAAAGGGTCCGTATGCGTTTTTGAAATATCAGCGATTTTAAATCGTGTTGGATCTGTTTTATTGGCAGCACCCATACTTGAAATCATTTTTACTCCTCGGCGAAGACATTCTTTCATCAAATGTACCTTGTAGATGATCGTATCCGATGCATCAATCACATAATCCAAATTGTAACTAAAGAATTCTTCAAAAGTCTCTTCGGTATAAAACATATGTAAATCATGAACCTCACAATTTGGATTAATATCCAAAATTCGTTCCTTCATAATTTCCGATTTAGAACGCCCAACTGTAGAAGTGTACGCAACTAGTTGACGATTAATATTTGTAATGTCTACATTGTCTTTATCCACAAGGATAATCTTCCCCACACCACTTCTAGCACAAGCCTCTGCGGCAAAAGAACCTACCCCACCTATTCCTAAGATAGCAACTGTAGTGTTTTTCATTAGTTCGACACCTTCAGTACCGACTGCTAATTCATTTCTTGAAAATTGATGTAACATGTAATTCCCTCACAATCTACTTCTATTCGGAGTATTTTACTCCACGAAAAACCCTCTAGCAACTACAAATTGCTAGAGGGATTATACATAATGTAAGACGAATCCCAACTGTGCCGTCATTTTGAAGCGTATCGTTTTGAACCCGCACACAGCAGGTGGGTATCCACTTTACAACTTAAGACTTCCCCTGGGGGCATGTCAGCTATTGTAAAAGTAAGATTCCCGACGATATAATTGTTCGGTCAAAAGCGATTGGCAATTAACGAACACTTCAGGATTCGTATTACTAGTATCCTACCATGAAATATCTAAAAACTCAATGTATTTACTCTGAATCTTTCGCACTATTCTGAATACTAACCGAAAGACTTAGTTCTTTTAATTGGTCATCAGATACTGCTGAAGGAGCTTTCGTTAAGATATCACTAGCACTCGCAGTTTTAGGAAATGCAATCGTATCTCTTAAGTTTGTACGGCCAGCTAACAACATTACTAAACGATCTAGACCTAGTGCGATTCCACCATGCGGAGGTGTTCCATATTCAAATGCTTCCAATAAGAAACCGAATTGAGCTTTAGCTTCTTCAGGTGTAAATCCTAAAAGACTAAACATTTTTTCTTGAATTTCTCTTTCGTAAATACGTAGAGATCCTCCACCTAATTCATAACCATTTAACACCATATCGTATGCTTGTGCACGAACTTCCATCGGATTTGAATCCATTAACTCAATGTCTTCAACAAATGGCATTGTGAATGGATGATGAGCTGCATAATATCTACCTTCTTGCTCGTCATATTCAAATAATGGCCAGTCGATGATCCATAAAAACTCATATCTGTTCTCATCAATCATGTTTAAGTCTTTTCCTAATTTCGAACGTAAAGCACCAAGAGCATCTGCAACGACAGATTTCTTGTCTGCAACAAACAATAAAAGATCGCCAGGTTCAGCTTGTAATTTCGAAGAAAGATTTACTCCATCTTCTCCCTCAAAGAATTTAGCAATTGGACCTTTTAATCCTTCAGCATCTACTTTCAGCCAAGCAAGCCCTTTTGCTCCGTAGCGTCCAGCGAATTCACCTAAAGCATCAATATCTTTTCGAGAATATTGGTCTGCAGAACCCTTTACATTTATTGCTTTAACTTGACCACCTGATTCGACTGCTCCAGCAAATACTTTAAATGATGATTGAGCTACTAAGTCAGATACATCTTGCAATTCAAGACCAAATCGCACATCCGGTTTATCAGACCCAAATCGATCCATAGCTTCTGTATACTTCATTCGGTTGAATGGAATTTGAATATCGATTCCTTTTACTTGCTTCATAATTTTTTGCATCATACGCTCATTCATTTCCAAAATTTCATCCATAGACATGAAACTCATTTCCATATCAATTTGCGTGAATTCTGGTTGACGGTCTGCACGCAAATCTTCATCACGGAAACAACGAGCAATTTGGTAGTACTTTTCAAAACCTGATACCATTAGCATTTGCTTAAATAATTGAGGTGATTGTGGTAAAGCGTAAAATTCACCTTCATGCACGCGACTTGGAACTAAATAATCTCTAGCGCCTTCAGGTGTAGACTTCGTTAGAATTGGTGTTTCGACTTCTAAGAAGGTCTCTTCATCTAAAAACTGACGAATCGTTTTGGTAACGTCCGAACGCATTTTAAAGGTTTCATACATAACCGGTCGACGCAAATCTAAATATCGGTATTTTAATCGTAAGTCTTCATTTACATCTGATTGGTTTTCAATTGCAAAAGGTGGATTTTTAGCTTCGTTAATAATTGTAAGGTGAGATGCTTGAACTTCAATTTTCCCTGTTTTCATATTAGGATTAATTTGAGCATCTTGACGTGCAACTACTTCACCACTGATTTCAATGACGAATTCACTTCTTAATTTGTCACCTATCGTTAATGCTTCAGGTGAAATTTCTGGATTAATGACAACTTGAACAATACCCGTACGATCACGTAAATCAACAAATATTAAACCACCAAGATCGCGTCTTTTTTGTACCCATCCTTTTAATAATACCTGTTGTCCAATTTCTTTTTCTGCTACTTCTCCACATGGATGTGTACGTTTTATCATGCTAATTCCTCCTGCCAAGATAATTTCAGTTGTTCTACATTTTCAACGATTTCTTCAAACGTCATTTCTTTTTGAGCTCCAGTCGATAAATTCTTCAATGCGACTTTTCCAGTATCAAGTTCTGTATCACCAATAACAACAACGTATTTAGCTTGTAATCGGTCGGCAGATTTCATTTGGGACTTAACTTTACGGTCTAAGAAATCCATTTCAACGGACATGTTATGTTCTCGTAGTTCAGATACGAAAGATAAAGCTTTATCCTTCGCTGAATCTCCCATTGAAACAATGTACATATCAAGTGATTCTTGATTATCAAAACTTTTACCTTCAGCTTCTAGAGCAAGGAACAAACGCTCCATACTCATCGCAAATCCGATACCAGGTGCTTCTGGTCCACCAAGGTCTTCAACAAGACCGTTGTATCGTCCACCGCCAGCAAGTGTCGTAATTGCCCCAAATCCTTCACCTTCGCTCATTATCTCAAAAGCCGTGTGGTTGTAATAATCGAGTCCACGGACTAAATTCGGGTCCACTTCATAACCAATTTTTAAAACCTCTAAATAATGTTTCACTTTTTCAAAATAAGCAGCAGATTCTTCATTTAGATAATCTGGTAATTTTGGAGCGGTATTCATCAGTGGGTTTTCACGATCTCGTTTACAATCTAAAATTCGTAATGGGTTTTTTTCTAATCGATTTTGACAATCCGAACAAAATTCTTGAATATGAGGTTCAAAGTGAGCGATTAATGCATCTCTATGAGCTTGTCGACTTTCTGTATCTCCAAGTGAGTTGATGACTAATTTTACTTTCTTTAATCCTGCTTTTTCATAAACCTTCATTGCTAAAGCCATTACTTCTGCATCAATAGCTGGATCTTTACTGCCAATAGCTTCAATTCCAAATTGTACAAATTGACGATATCTTCCTGCTTGTTGACGTTCATAACGGAACATCGGTCCCATGTAGTAAAGTTTAATTGGTTGATTTGGCAAACCAAATAATTTGTTTTCTACATATGAACGTACTACCGAAGCAGTTCCTTCAGGACGTAAAGTTAAGGAGCGATCTCCTCTATCGGTGAATGTATACATTTCTTTTTGAACGATATCAGTGGTATCACCAACTCCACGAGTAAATAATTCCGTGTGTTCAAAGATTGGCGTGCGAATTTCTTTATATTGATATAATCTACATGTATCTCGAACAAGCTCTTCAAGTGCATGCCATTTAAACATTTCCTCGGGTAAAATATCTTTTGTTCCTCTTGGGACATTAATGGACATTTGTTTGTCTCCTTCCATTTCGCAAATAAAAAAAATAAAAAAGCTCCCGCCCCTTGCATATAGCAAGGGACGAGAGCTTATGTAAGCTTCCGCGGTTCCACCCTAGTTGACACAAAATTTTGTGCCCTCTCATTCCGGATAACGACCGGTTCCGTTTTCACCTACTACCTAAAAAGGTTTCGACGAAAAGCCTATCAAGTGTTGTTCACTGGATGCTTCTGTAGGAAAGATTACAGCCACGTCTTTCCCTCTCTTTACAGCGTTTTAAACAGCTAATTTCTTGGTCATCGGCATGATGTTTGTTTTAAGATTAGTTCTTATCTTAATCACTGTGAAGATGGTTGTCAATCTTTTTTTGATTTGTACCGAATTAACAGGAATCAATTTCATAATTCGTTCACTGGAATGTAGAAATAAACATTTTTCATGTTGTTTATATATAGCCTAGTTCATAGCCTAGTTCGCTCCAGGTGAACGCTTTCCGCGGGCACGACTTCAGCCGCTTCCTTCGCGATGCTCAGTCCAGGGTCTTCAGTTCGTGCTGATTCCGCTGGAGTCGTCCCCTTACGCTTCACAGAACAAATTATTAAAATATGATTTTTAAAGTGGACATTATGAAAATTATTTACTCACACTTTAGGAGAGTCGATTATTTAAAAAGAAAAAAATTAAACCTTTATTTACACCATTCTACATACCTCTTGATGATGTACTTTTTCCACCGACGAAAACACCTGCACATCACTCTTTAATGGAGAAAATTGATAATATGTGAAATATCACTATCCCCTTTATATGTAAATAATATTAATAATTCTTTATTATATATAGTCGAAGTCTGTCTCAAAATGTCAGAAAGTTATAGTCTTTTCCCTCTTCTCTATTTACAATAGATAAAAGGGAGGAATTTCATGAAAAATGTATCTTTATATAAACTATTTTCTTATGCAATCGCACTTATATTAATATGTTCAATTCTTATCCCAACGAACTCTCAAGCAAATGGTGAAGAAGTTATATCTACTGTTTCTTCATTAAATATGCGTTCTGGTCCTGGATTAGCTTATCCAATTATGACTTCTCTTAACAAAGGCGATCGAATGATCGTAACTGATAAACAAGGAGATTGGTTGAAGGTAACAAAAGATCAACATAGTGGATGGGTGGCAGCATGGTATACCAAGAAATCAGAAGCTCAAGAGATAATTAAACAAACAGTGATTTCGAAAGTGGATCGATTGAATGTACGTTCTCAACCTTCTATAAATGCTGCAACGCTCACTCAATTATCTGCAGGTGATCAAGCCTCATTTATCAGTGATCAAGGCGATTGGGTTGAAATTGCCTTTAATCAAGTTAAAGGGTTTGTTTCAAAGGAATACATAACGATTTCTAAGGAATCAAAAGATACTCCTAAGTCAATAGTTGACTCAACTAACGCTTTTCAAGTTTCAGTCGACTTGCTAAATGTTCGGTCAAAACCAGATTTAACATCAAAAAAAGTATCTCAGATAAAAAAAGGCGATCGCTTTAAAATTTTAGAAAAACGCAATAATTGGGTGAACATAGCCCTATCGAACAAAGAGTCTGGATGGGTTTATTCGTTTTACGGTACCTATACAGATTTAGCACCGACAACTACTAAACAAGTTAAAGATAAAGATACTTCTTTAAAAACGGTCACTATTGTTTATAATGGGACGAATTTGAGATCAGATGCATCTACTTCTAGCGAAGTCGTATACAGAGCAAATGCAGGAGAAACATTTTCTACAATTGGACAAACAGGTGATTGGTACGAAGTACAATTAAATGATGGTGAAAAAGCTTTCGTAGCTAATTGGGTTGTTTCATCAAACCAAAAAGGAACAACTTCTGATACAAAAGACAAAAAAGCTCCTAGAAAAAAAGGCACACTTAACGGCTTAACAATTGTTATTGATCCTGGACATGGTGGTAATGACCATGGAACCACTGGTGCAAGAGGAACCGATGAAAAAGGGATTGCTCTCCAAACATCTGAGTTACTAAGTAGTAAATTACGCGCTGCAGGTGCTGATGTAGTTATGACAAGAGATTCCGATGTGTATGTTGATTTACGTAAGCGAGTATCCATTGCTCATCAGTTACCTGCGGATGCATTTATCAGTATTCACTATGATGCAACCGATGATTCATCGATTAATGGATTTACCACGTATTACATGCATGGCTATCAAAAAAACTTAGCAAAAGCAGTACATTCTGGACTTAGTAAAAAAATCTCATTAAGAGATCGCGGTTCACAACCTGGTAATTACTTAGTATTACGTGAGAATCGTCAAGAAGCAATTTTGATTGAATTAGGATTCTTAAGTAACCCGTCTGAAGAACGCTCAGTCTCAACTGATCAATTCAGAGAACAAGCTTCCCTAGGAATTTATAACGGCGTAGTGAATTACTTCGACAGCAAATTAAAATGAAATTCATAAACGCAAAATAAAAAACAGCTCATCCATTATTTCGGAGGAGCTGTTTTTATGTCTATTATTCGACTAGAACATGAAACTCTTTTGATTAATTTGTGAGGGACGATAATACGTCTCACTGGTTCATTTTCGTTACTTAAAAGACGAATTAAACTTCTTGAGGCTTGGTAGCCTAATTCAAAAATATTAATATCAACTGAAGTTAGAGGAGGATTTGATAACTCTGAAAACAACACATTATTAAAACTCAAAATAGATATATCCTCTGGAACAGAAATCTTCATTTCCGTTAATGTATTTAAAACCCCAAGAGCCATTAAATCATCGGCAACTACTAAAGCCGTTGGAGGATTCTTTAAATTCAGCAACTGGCTGATGGCTTCTTGACCACCTTCTCGAAGAAATTCACTGTGAATAATATATTCATCATTGCTTTCAATATTTGCTTCTCTCAGAGCTTTTTCGAATCCTAAAATCCGCTCAATCGTAACGACAAAATTCAAGTCACCGCCAATAAACCCTATTTGTTTATGGCCTAAAGATAATAAATAATTGGTTGCTTCTTTCGAGGCTTTATAATTATCATTATCGACGTACGTAATTTGATCGACATCTTTAAAAGGTTTTCCAATCACAACAAATGGAAACTTTCTTTCCCTCAGATAATTCAACACTTTATCTTCCGTTCTAGAATACAACAAGATGACCCCATCTACTCTTCGTCCTTGAACCATTTGGACAACACCTTCAAAAATTTCATCATCGGTTTTACCCGTGCTAATTTGCAAAGCGTATTGTCTTTCATTGGCTCCATCACTTAAACCACGAAGAACAGTTGGGAAAAAGGGATTTTGAAAGAACACATCTGTTGAGTTTGGCAAAACTAAACCAATGACTCGAGTTGACTGATTAGCTAAACTTCTTGCTATAAAATTCGGGTGATAGCCTAGTTCGTCCATTGCTGCTTTCACTTTTTCTTTGGTCTTATCACTGATTCGCGGATTATTTGCAATAACTCTGGACACCGTAGAAGGAGCAACATCAGCTAATTTAGCTACATCTTTTATCGTAATGGCCAATTGTTATTCCCCTCCCTACGGTTATAAGTTTTATCCAACATGTTTGTTCTATCAGAACCTACAATTTAGTTGTTTTGAGTGAATAAATAAACTCTTGTTTCATATGGTTTTAATACCATACTAGATGTGAAACTATTGTCTTCCTGCTTAACATTACTTAAAAGTAACTGCCCCTGCTTTGTTGTTGTATCGTCAAATGTTACACGCTCTTCTTGATCACTGAAATTACAAATAATCATGGCTTCAGATTCACCTTCAGTACGTGTATAAGCAAAAATACTTGGATGATCTGCTAACAACAATTCGTATTTTCCGTAAACAAGGACTGAATTCGCTTTACGTAATTCAATCATTTTTTTATAAAATGAATAGATAGAATCAGAATCATTAATTTGAGATTCTACGTTAATTTCTTGATAATTTTCATTTGTCATTAACCAAGGTTTACTCGTAGTAAAACCAGCTTCTGAATCCCCATTCCACTGCATTGGTGTGCGTGAATTATCTCGACCCGTTCTCCATACGATTTCCATAATTTCTTCGTGTGGTCTACCTTTAGCTGTTTCTATACGATAATAATTCTTCATGCCTTGATCGTCATAATCATCAATGGAATCATATTGAACATTGGTCATCCCAATTTCTTGCCCTTGATAAATGAAAGGTGTCCCTTGCATGAAGAAGTAACAAGCACCTAACATTTTAGCACTTTCCGACCAATACTGGTCATCATTGCCCCAAGTAGATACACTACGTGGTTGATCATGATTTTCGAAGAATAAGGCATTCCAACCTTTTTCATGAAGCTCAGTTTGCCATTTCGATAATGTATTTTTTAAACCAATGACATCTACAGAGTTATTTGTACCTTTTTCCCATAGTCCAAGGTGTTCGAACTGGAAGACCATATTGAACTTCCCGTTTTCTTCCCCCACCCAATCATCTGCTTGGTGAATTTTCACACCATTGGCTTCTCCAACCGTCATAATATCGTATTTATCAAATGTTTCTACTTTTAACTCTTCTAAAAATTCATGAATGCCTTCTTGATTCATATGCATATCAAACGATGACACATAATCCAAGTTTTCAGGGTTCGGTAAATCTGGCATCCCTGGACGTTTTTTAATATGCGAAATAGCATCAACACGGAAACCATCAATGCCTTTGTCTAGCCACCAATTCACCATGTCGTATAAAGCATGTCTTACTTCTTTGTTTTCCCAATTTAAATCAGGCTGTTTTTCATGGAATAAATGCATATAGTACTGATTTGTGTCGTTGTCTAAAGCCCATGCGCTTCCTGAGAATATACTTTCCCAGTTGTTCGGTTCTTTTCCATCTTTTCCGTCACTCCAAATATACCAATCACGTTTTGGATTGTCTTTTGAGGAACGTGATTCAACAAACCATGGATGCTCATCACTCGTATGATTGATGACTAAGTCTAAGATTACTTTTAAGCCTCTTTTATGTGACTCTTCTAGAAGTACTTCAAAGTCTTCCATCGTCCCGAACTCTTCCATAATATCTTGATAGTCACTAATATCGTAGCCATTATCAGCATTCGGAGACTTAAAGAAAGGACAAATCCATAAAACATCTACACCAAATTCTTTTAAATAATCTAACTTAGATACAATCCCTTGCAAATCACCAATTCCATCACCATTACTATCTTTAAAGCTTCGAGGGTAAATTTGATAACATACTGCTTCTTTCCACCAATATTTCTTCAGTTTAAAAACCTCCAATGAATAAATTGCGATGTCAAACTTTTTTTGTTTTTCTCCAAATAACTAAAGTTAGTAGTATAAAGCCAAACACTCCTACACCAATCAAAATCTTAGTCGAAATTTGCAAACCAGTATGATCTGCCACTAAGTAGATGTCTGCCTTTTCTGCTTTAAGTTCCAAATTAAAAGTTTGATCGCGATCCTTAATTTCAAGTTCATTTAATACGCTAACAAGTTTCTTACTTTCACCAAAATCCGAATCAATTTTAATTGACTGTGTTTCGGTTGTATTGTTGATGGCAATAATCATCGTTTCTTGTTTATGTTGTTTGCTGTAAATTGCAACACCATTCTCTTCATGTAAAAGTTCTAACTTCCCTCTGGTTAATGAAGGATGCACTTTTCTTAATTCCCCAAGTTTAGCAATATAAGAAATGAGCTCGTCATCTCCATCGAACTTCATCATCCGACGATTATCTGGATCTTCTCCTCCATCTAACGCAATCTCAGATCCATAATATACGATTGGAATACCAGGAGCGGTGAATAAATAGGTCATAGCGAGTTTCCAACGAACAACTGGATCTTGCTTGTATTGAAGGATTTCACGAGTGAACCTGGTCATATCATGGTTATCCATAAACGTTCCTAACAATTCAGGGCGATCGTAAAACGCTTGATTTCGATCAAGTGATGCAAAGAGCCAACCTAGACTAGTATTTGGCTTAGAAAAAGAAGTTCGAAGGTGTTCGTTTTGTGGGAAATCGACAAAACCATCAATCCCTGTATCTTGATACGCTGCCACTACACGTAAATCATTATGCCAAACTTCACCTAATAAATAAAAATCTTCTTTGACTGATTTTACTTCACTGGCAAATTCCGTCCAAAATTCTTTTGGTACATGCTTTACCGTATCTAAACGGTATCCATCAACATCCGTTTCTTCAATCCACCACTTCGCTGCGTCAAATAAATACGTTCGCGTTTCTGGATTTTCAGTGTTCAAATCGGGCAAATCGAATAGCCAATTGTTTTCAACTTCCTCTTGGTTATCCCAATTCGTGATTGGCTGCTTATCGTGAAACCACGATTTTTTCGCCTCTTCATTAACCCATGGATGATTAGGTCCAACATGATTTACGACAAAGTCTAATATCACTTTAATATCTCGATCATGAGCTTCTTTTACCAGTGTCTTGAATTCTTCTAAAGTTCCAAAATGTTCTTCTGTTTTATAGAAATCCTGAATCCAATAACCATGGTAACCATTCGCTTCATTATCAAACACTGGCGTTAGCCAAATGGATGTGAAGCCCATTTCTTTTATGTAATCTAACTTGTCAGTGATTCCTTTAAAATCACCACCATTGTATGATTTTGAATCAATTGGGTTTACTTCAAAATCATTATTCGTATCACCATTATTAAATCGATCGACCATTATGAAATAGATACTTTCATCTTGCCAATTACGTTCTTCTTTTTCAATGGCATCAACTGGCAATGCAAAAAAAAGAAGAAACGGAATAATAATGAGGTTTTTGAATCTTTTTCTCATTTCCCGTTCCCTCCATATCAACAAATCATTTTAATTATTACCCTTTCGTTCCACCTGCAGTTAAGCCAGAAACGAAATACTTTTGGAACATTAAGAACAACAATGCAATCGGAATAGCTACTAATACAGCACCAGCCGCAAATTTAGTGAATTCATTTCCAAATTGCTTAGCTACTAGTTCATACAAGCCGACAGCAAGAGTGAAATTCTTTTCAGAACGAAGCAGAATTCGAGCTAATATGAAATCACCTAGTGGAGCAATGAATGAAAACAATGCTACTACTGCAAGAATTGGTTTTGCTAAAGGCATCACAATTTGGAAGAAAATCCGGAAGTGACCTGCTCCATCCATTTTCGCTGATTCATCCAACTCTTTTGGAATGGTATCCAAGTACCCCTTCATTAACCAAGTGTTCATTGGAATTTGTCCGCCTACGTAAACTAAAATCAAACCAATATGTGTATCTAATAAACCAGTACGATTTGCTAATACAAATATCGCAATTAAAGCTGCAAAGTTTGGAATCATTTGTAGGATCAAGAATGTCATTAAGCCATTTTTACGTCCAATGAAGCGATATCGTGAAAAGGCATACGCAGTAAATGCTACAGAAATGACTGAAAGAATCATAGTTGTGATACTGATTTTCATTGAATTCCAATACCATAAAAGATAATTTGACTTCTCTAAATCAAATAAGAATTGATAATGAATCAGAGTAGGATTTTCAGGAAACATTTTTGAACCAGACAAACTTTGACCTGGATTTAGAGATGATCCAATAACCCATAAAAGTGGATAAACCACGATGAAAATCATTGCTAATATAACAATATAAGAAAGTGTGAGTCGGATAATTTTGTTTTGTTTATTGCTCATGTTACATCATATCCTCCTCTTGGAAAGATTTCGTGCGTTTAAACTGCCATAGTGCAACAGTAATTACAATTAAAGAAAGGATCATGGTAACAGCTGCAGCCTTACCATATTGAGCACTCGTCATCGTGAGTCGGTAAATCCAAGAGATAAGTATATCCGTTCCTCCTGCATTTTGGCTCGGAAGTGCGGGTCCTCCTCCATTAAAGAGGAAGATAACATTAAAGTTATTAAAGTTAAATGTATACTGTGTTATCAATATTGGTGCAGTCGCAAACAATACTAAAGGCAACGTAATGTTAAAGAATTTCTGCATGATTGTAGCCCCATCAACTGTTGCTGCTTCATAAAGTTCTTCTGGAATTGATTGAAGAACACCGGTTGTCATGGCAAAAATGAACGGGAATCCTAACCATGTTTGAATCATGATTAAAGCAAATCGAGTCCACACTTCATTGGTCATCCAAGGTTGAGGTTCCATTCCTAAAAACGGAAGCAATGTCTTATTTATTACCCCAAAGGATTCATTAAACATTCCTGAGAATATCAAAATGGTAATGAATGATGGGACTGCCCAAGGTAAGATCATCATTGTTCGTATGATGGCTTTCCCTTTTAAATCTTTTTGGTTTACCAGAATAGCTAAGAAAATTCCTAAAGCTACTTGTAAAGTAGTTGCACCAAATGTCCAAACAATCGTCCACGCAAGTACTGCGAAGAACGTAGTTCTCCATATATCCAATTTGAAAGTATCAATGAAGTTTTGGAAACCTACCCAGTCAACTAACTTGGCTGGCGGCGAATGATATAAATCATAGTTTGTAAATGCTAGTAAAAGAACGAAAAGGATTGGGAAAATAACGACAAAAATTAATAAGAAGAATCCTGGTGTAATCATTAGATACGGGAAACCATTATCAATTAAATTGTGATACTGCTGACGAACTGAATTTAATTCGAGTCCTGCATCACGTTTCTTACCATTATTTCGAGCATCATAAATATTAAGTGCAAAAATTCCTAAGCCCATAATCGTAATAATCAATGCAATGATTCCATCGATTAATAAAAACACAGAATGATCAAGTCTAGGGATTTCACCTAGAGTGAATAGTCCCCAAAATCCTACTGGTAGGACATCGTAAAAAGTAAAAGCAAACGACATCGCTAAAATAAGGAAAATGAATCCTTTTACAAACTGTTTATTATAAAACTGCCCAAATCCAGGAATAATGGAAAGTAGTGCAGCATTTCTTCCATGATTAGTGATCTTTTTTGTTTCTTCCATAGGTTCTCTGCCTCCCCTTTCATAATAGGAGAAAGTATTTGTTCAGGTACTACCGTACCATTATTCAATGCAATAAACATTAAGTTTTTAAAAGTTTAAGCTTTTATTAATAAGAAATGATACAAAATCTAACGGTATGTATTTCATACAGATTATGTTAATAAAACTTTGTTAATAAAAGGATGGGCAATACCTTCAAAAAGAAGATACCGCCCGACACTTTTTTCACCTGCTTATTATTTAGCTGGGTGATTTGTTTCGATATTTGTTTGAATCGATTTAACCGCTTCATCTAAAGCAGCTTGTGGTTCAGCTTTCCCTGTTGCTAAAGTTTGAAGTGCTGAAGCCATTGGGCCCCAAACTTCTCCCATTTCTGGGATATTAGGCATTGGAACTGCATCTTGTGATTGAAGAGCAACTGCTTTAGCGCCTTCATTGTCAGCAATAATTGGATCTTCAACTAACGCAACGTTAGCTGGGATTTCAGCTACTGCTTCAAAACGAGCTTTAGAGTTTTCGTCATTTGATAAATGTTCGATTAACTTAGTTGCCCAGTAAGGGTTTTCAGAGAACTCAGTTACGTGCCATCCTTTAACACCCATGAATGTCTTAACTGGATCACCATTTGGAAGTGTTGGCATTGGTGCTACACCAATATCAATACCAGCATCGCGCATACCTTGAAAAGCCCATGGTCCGTTCATAACTGCAGCAACTTTGCCTTCGTTAAATAAACCGTCCATTGCAGCTCCGCCACTTTCACCAATGATACCTTTAGGGAATAATCCTTCAGAGTACCATTTTTGAATGTAAGCAGCACCTTCAACAGCGCCTTCGTTGTTTAAGCCTAAATCATCACGATCTAAACCATCAGCTGTTTCATTGAATACATATCCACCCATACCAGCTAGTGGACCGTGAGCGAAGTAGAAGTTATCCCATAATGCTAGGAAACCATAGTTTTCACCTTTAGTGAAATCTTTAGAGAATGCATATAACTCATCCATCGTTTTTGGTGCTTCTTCCATTAATGCTTTGTTATAGATCAAAACTGGAGTTTCAGTAGCTTTTGGAAGACCGTAAAGTTTTCCATCATACATTTGAGCAGTGATTGAAGACTCACTGTATGTTTTTAATACTGAATCTTCAACTTCGATTTCACGAATAAGACCTTCAGTAACTACTTGACCGATTTGGTCATGTGGAAGTGTTACAACGTCCGGAGCGTTTCCAGCAGGACCATCTAAACGTAATTGGTCACGAATTTTGTCTGCCATGTTTAATTCTTGGAATTCAACTGTAATACCGTATTCTTCTTCAAAAGAAGCGATAGCAGCTGGTAACCAATCTTTAGACTTGTCAACATCTTCCCAAATCACTAATTTCTCAGGTTTTGGCTCTTCAGATGCAGTACCATTGTCGCCGTCTTTAGTATCCGTACCTTCTTCGCGGTCTGGAGCACAAGCTGCAACAACGCCCAATAAAAGAATAAGCATCATTAATAATAGACTCTTTTTCATCATGACCCTCCTACACTCTATTTATATTTTTTTGGATTTATACAACCGGTTGCACAAAAAGAAATTGACACAAAACTACTAGTCAAAATTAGGTTTAAATCTTTAAGGAAGACAAAACTTATAATGTGAAAGCGGTTGCACAAATGTAATTTTAATTATAAAGATTAATTTATTTATTACAACAATTATTTTTATATTGAATGGATCCTTTTTCTAGTTTTATACAATTCACTGCTAGTCGCCCCTATCTTTAATTCTTTTAGAATGATTGTATTCAAATGTTCAATTTGTTATTCTGTATCAAAGTTTGATTGAAAAGGTGCACTGCACTAATAGATAAGGAAGTGTCACATATGGAGAAAGCCGCTATTTTTCACCGTCCTGGAATGAATTTTTCATTTTTGGTGGATGAATCTACTTTAGGTATACGCATTCGAACAAAGAAAAATGATGTTGAAGAGATTGTTTTAATACATGGAGATCCCTATATTTGGGAAGAAGGAAAATGGGTAGTAGATAAAACAGATATGTACCTAAGTGCTAGTGATTCTATTTTTGATTATTGGGAATGCAAAATCACTCCTCCTCACCGAAGAATTCGCTATGGTTTTGAATTAAAAAACCAACATGAATCGTATTTATATACTGAAAAAGGATTTTTCCCTGAAGTCCTTTACGATTGTGACTATTATTTTTGCTTTCCTTATGTCCATGCATCTGAATTATTTGATGCACCTACATGGGTAAAAGATACAACTTGGTATCAAATTTTTCCGGATCGGTTCAACAATGGTAATCCTTCGATAAATCCCTCAGACACTCTAGGTTGGGGTGAAGCAGAACCTTCACCTTCGAACTTTTTCGGCGGAGATTTTGAAGGAGTTTTGCAAAAACTTGATTACTTAGTAGATCTAGGGATTAACGGAATTTATTTTACACCTATATTTAAAGCAAAATCGAATCATAAATATGATACAAGTGAATACTTTGAAATCGACCCGCAGTTTGGAACAAAAGAAGATTTAAAGCGATTAGTAAATGCCTGTCATCAACGTGGGATTAAAATCATGTTGGACGCTGTCTTCAATCATAGTGGATATTTTTTCGAACCATTTCAAGACGTTTTAAAGAACGGTGCACAATCACCTTATGTGGATTGGTTTTATCCACATGACCTTCCTTTACAAGGTGGGGATCGACCAAATTACGAAACATTCGCTTTTGTCGAATCTATGCCGAAGTTAAATACTCAGAATTTGGATGTCAAAAAATATTTACTTGATGTAGCTACTTATTGGATCAGAGAGTTTGACATTGATGGATGGCGTTTAGATGTCGCGAATGAAGTAGATCATCAATTTTGGAGAGAGTTCCGAACAGCAGTACGAACAGAAAAATCCGACCTTTATATTTTAGGAGAAGTTTGGCATGACTCTATGCCATGGTTATTAGGAGATCAGTTTGACGCTGTAATGAATTATCCGTTTACGAGCAACGTTCAAAAGCTTTTAGCTTCTCAAACCATTACTTCACAAGAATTTATGGATTCAATGACTACCGTAATACAAAGTTATCCGGAGAGAGTACTAGATACAACATTTAATCTTGTAGGAAGTCATGATACTTCTCGTATCTTAACTGAATGTCAAGAAGATAGCAGACGGGTTAAATTGATATACACCCTTTTATATACGTTTATGGGTTCCCCTTGTATGTATTATGGAGATGAGATTGGCATGACCGGTGGTAAGGATCCAGGTTGTCGAAAGTGTATGGAATGGGATACTACTAAGCAAGATTTAGATTTGTTCAATCACGTCAAAAAATTAATTGCTTTAAGAAGTTCCGAAAAATTATTAGCAAATGAAGGAACTTTCCAGTTCCTTAATCATAAATTGACTAAATTAGTCGTTTACCGTAAATATACTTCCACTAAAAATGTTGTGGTTTTAATAAATCCAACCAGCGAGTCAGAGTCGTATATTTTACCGTTCAATATTGAGAATCAGGAAGTTAGTGATGTATGGAACAATTCAACAGTACAAATGTCTGAATCTAAGGAAATCACGATAGAGCCTTACGGATTTAGTATTCTTTCGTTTAAAGGTCAGCTTATTTAACTTTCACTTTGCAATGAACTTTCATGTTTCGAAGCTAATAAAAAACCTCTACCAATCATCTGATAAACAATCAGGTATGGTAGAGGTTCTTTTTTTATTTAGCTGGTGATTCTACAATTAAAGTGACAGGTCCATCATTGACTAAAGAAACATTCATCATAGCGCCAAATACACCTGTTTCAACTTGAACGCCTTTTGAACGTAATTCTTCGTTAAACATTTCATAAAGTGGTTGTGCATAATCTGGTTTAGCTGCCAGAGAAAAACTTGGCCTTCTACCCTTTTTCGTATCTCCGTATAGAGTGAATTGGGATACCGACAAAATTGAACCACCTTTTTCTAGAATGGAGTGGTTCATCTTCCCTTCTTCATCTTCAAACAATCTGAGATTAACGACCTTGTCAGCTACATATTTTGCATCAGCTTCCGTATCTTCGTGAGTTATTCCCACTAGTAATACGAATCCATGATTTATTTGACCAGTGATTGCACCGTCAACTTCCACTTTTGCCTCTAGACTTCTTTGCAAGATGACTCTCATACGTTAAAACCTCAATTCGTCATACGTTGTACAGAATAAATATCTGGGATTGCCTTAATACGTTCAACTATTTTGTGTAAATGCGCAATATTTGTAATCATAATCGTCATATTGATCGTAGCAATTTTATCTTTATCTGCTTTCCCACTTACAGCGACTATATTTGTTTTTGCTTCATTTACAACTTGCATAACTTCGTTTAATAAACCTGGTCGATCAAAAGCGGATACTTCAATATCTACTTGATATTCCTTACGGCCGATTGTTAGTTCTTGTTCCCATTCGACATCAATAATACGTTCATTGGAATGTTCATCTTGAACATTGGGACAATCTCCACGGTGAACAGAAACACCACGACCTTTTGTAATGAAACCAACAATTTCATCGCCTGGTACTGGACTACAGCATCTTGAAAGACGAATGAGTAAATTATCAATTCCTTTAACAACTACTCCTGAGTCAGTCGACTTTCGAATAGTAGGAGATTTCATTTCTTGCGTGATTTTTTCAAGAGCTACTTCTTGATCGCGAATTTTGCGCATTTTTTCAGCTAATCGATTAACCACTTGTTGAGCAGTAATTCCATTAAATCCGACCGCAGAAAATAAGTCATCTTCACTCGTAAAGTTGAATTTTTCACAAACACGCTTAATATTTTCGTTCGATAGCACTTCTTTAATATCAAAATCCTGGGATTTTATTTCTTTTTCAATCATCTCGCGGCCTTTATGAACATTTTCCTCTCGCAGTTGCTTTTTGAAGAACTGCTTAATTTTATGTTTTGCTTGCGAGCTCTGAGCGATTTTCAGCCAGTCTCGACTTGGTCCAAATGATTGTTTCGATGTTAAAATTTCAATGATATCGCCTGTATTTAACTTGGTATCAAGAGGAACCATTTTCCCGTTTAGTTTGGCTCCTATGGTTTTATTTCCAATTTCAGAGTGAACTCGGTAAGCAAAATCAATTGGAACTGAACCTGCAGGTAATTCCATTACATCCCCTTTTGGAGAGAAGACGTACACCATATCAGAAAATAAATCGAACTTTAAGGATTCCATGAATTCTTCAGCATTAGAAGATTCATTTTGAAATTCTAAAATTTCACGGAACCATGTTAATTTAGAATCTACTGATTTACTATTAACATCTATTGTTTTTCCTTCTTTATAAGCCCAATGAGCTGCAACCCCGTATTCCGCGATGCGATGCATTTCTTCTGTACGAATTTGCACTTCTAATGGATCTCCTTGAGGTCCAATAACAGTAGTGTGTAAGGATTGATAAAGATTTTGCTTTGGCATAGCGATATAATCTTTGAATCTGCCTGGCATCGGCTTCCACAACGTATGAATAATACCAAGCACTGCATAACAGTCTTTTATACTTTCGACCGTGATACGAACAGCCAAAAGATCATAAATCTCATTAAATTGTTTGTTTTGAATAACCATTTTTTTATAAATACTATAAATGTGTTTTGGACGACCATATAAATCCGCTTCAATTTCCACGTCAGATAATTGATCTTTAATATCTTCCATTACATCATTTAAATATTCTTCACGTTCGTTACGTTTGCGTTTCATAAGATTGACAATGCGATAATATTGTTGTGGATTTAAATAACGCAATGAAATATCTTCTAGCTCCCATTTAATTGTCGAGATACCAAGACGGTGTGCAAGTGGAGCAAAAATTTCAAGTGTTTCGCTCGCTTTAATTCGTTGTTTTTCCACCGGCTGGAATTTTAGCGTTCTCATATTATGTAAACGGTCTGCGAGCTTAATTAAAATCACACGAATGTCTTGTGCCATTGCGACAAACATTTTGCGATGATTTTCAGCTTGCTGTTCTTCCTTGGACATGTATTTAATTTTACTTAGTTTCGTTACACCTTCAACCAGCATGGCTACTTCTTCATTAAATTCATGAACAATGACTTCGCGCGTCACTTCCGTATCTTCTACGACATCATGTAAAAAACCTGCAGCAACTGTTGCAGGGTCCATTTGTAGTTGAGCTAATATACCGGCAACTTGAATCGGATGAATGATATAAGGTTCACCAGATTTTCTAAATTGCTCACGATGGGCATACTCAGCCATCTTATAAGATTTTTTGACAAATTCTACGTTATTGTCATTCATATACGTAGCGACAATTGCGAAAACTTCTTCAGCTGTCATTACTTGGTCTTTCGCCATGTCGACTCACCTGACTCCATTCGTTTTTAAAAATGTATATATAATCACTATTGTATAAAAAAAAAGGAGGACTTGTAAAGTCCGTCCTCTTAGTATTGCATTAATGTACAAATATCATAACCTTTTAGCTTCTCACGACCATCTAAATAAGTTAATTCTATTAAGAATGCACAACCTGCTACAATTCCACCCATTTGTTCAATCATTTTGATCGTCGCTTCAACAGTTCCTCCTGTTGCTAATAAATCATCGACGATTAAGACACGTTGACCAGGCTTAATTGAGTCTTTGTGCATCGTAAGAACGTTAGTACCGTACTCAAGGTCATATTCTTCACGAATAACTTCTCTTGGCAGTTTTCCTTCTTTTCGAACTGGGGCAAACCCAAGTTCCATGGCATATGCAACTGGACATCCAATGATAAACCCACGAGCTTCAGGTCCTGCAATCATATCTGCATCTATTGTTTTTGCATATTTTACAATTTGATCGGTTGCATATTTATATGCTTTCCCGTTATCCATAATTGTAGAGATATCTTTAAATCGAATGCCCTTTTTTGGCCAATCTTCTACTATTGTTACATATTGCTTTAAATCCATCATTGCTCCTCCTCAGGAAACTGTCTGTTTGACGAGTCTCGAGTCAAACCACTGTTTCAACTCCATATAAGGCGCATATAACAACTTTTGTTCAAGCTCTATTTGTGCTGCGCGTGATTGGTATGCTACAGATTCAACAAGATCTCGTTTCACTTGACCTTCAAGTATGTCAATTCGTCCATTGTCTATTCTAACAAATCCAAGTTCAAAAAACACCTGTGCCATAAAAAATAATGTTTCTTGACTCCAGCCTTTATGTTTGGCCAATTCTTCAGCATGTATTTGTAAGTCAAAAGATTTACGTTTAAGTAAGAATCCGTAAAACCACTTAAAGTGATCTCGATTTGGTATTCCTTCGAAGTATTTCGATTCGGGAACGTAAAAATGAGCGTAAATTCTTTTTGGTTCGAGCTTTCTTAGAACCTTTTCGAGAAGCTGTTCATCAATCGGAATATCTAATAAAGCAATGTACGGTTTTTGTTCCGTAAATAAAGTATCTTCTTTCACATGGAGAATAGGTTGGTTTAGAACCGTTTCAAAATGCTTAATTGTTTTTTGATCAAATGCTATGAATAAAGTTTCCTCTTTTTGAATTAAGTGAATCCACCTATTCGTTTGTCTAATCCCTCGAATGTCAAAAAGCTGCCAATCTTTTGTTTGTACATCATTTATCATAAATTGTGGCTTTTTTCGTCCATTCCATTCATTAATTTGTAAATCGCCTACAAATGAAACACGAACGCCAGAAGTTAACTCATCCACTAAGTGACCTTGACCAAAACCAACTGCATCCAAAATCGTTGAATCATCCTCAATTTCTAATTTCACATGATTTTGGTTAGCCCCAATTTTTCGCATCGAAGCCACATTTACATCTTCAATGCAATATACGGGTTTCGGGAAGTCCATTCCAAATGGGCCTAACTCTTTTAAAGCCTCGATTGAATCAATATCAATTTCATCCATTTTAAGCTTAATATCAATTTTTTGAATAGGAATTAAATCTTCTTCAGTTAAAATCTCTTCACCCTGTTTGTTCAATCTTTGTCGCAGTTCATTTACTTGATCAAAAGCAAGAGTCATACCCGCTGCCATTGGATGACCACCAAAATGTGGAAGGATATCACGATTTTTAGCAAGTTCATCGTATAAATGAAAACCTTCTATGCTTCTAGCAGACCCTTTTGCGATTCCTTTTTCAGAATCAAGCCCAAGTACTAGAGTCGGTCTATAATATTTTTCAACTAATTTTGAAGCGACGATTCCGACAACTCCCGGATTCCACCCTTCTTTCGCAACCACTATTACGTGAGGGTTTAGTCCGATTTCTCCTGATTCAACCAATGCAATAGCTTCCTCCGTCATTTTACTTACGATACTTTGACGTTCTTTATTATAAGCATCCAGTTCTTTTGCAATCGATTGAGCATCTGCTGAATTAGTTGCTAAAAACAAATCTACTCCAGGACCAGCATCAGCCAATCTTCCAAGAGCATTTATTCGGGGGCCGAACATAAACCCAATTGTTTCTTCCGTTATGTTTTGCTGTTCAATTCCAGAAATTTGACATAATGCTTGTATTGCAGGTCTGACTGATTTACGCATGTGATGAAGACCTTGTTTCACAAAATATCTGTTCTCATTCTTTAAAGGAACTAAGTCAGCAACCGTTCCAATCGCCACTAATTCAAATAACTCATTAGGGACAGATCCTAATAGTGCGTGTGCCAATTTAAAGGCAACTCCAACTCCAGCTAATTCGCCGAATGGATAATTCCCTTTAGGATGTCTTGGATGAATGATCGCATCAGCTGGAGGAAGTATGTCTCCAGGTTCATGGTGATCCGTAATAATGACATCCATACCTAGTTCTTTTGCTAATTTTATTTCTTCAATTCCTGAGATTCCATTATCAACAGTAATAATCAAATCGATCCCATCATCGTAAGCTTGTTTAAAAAGACGCTCACTTGGACCATAGCCATCAGTAAAACGATTTGGTATAGCAAATGCTACATTTGCATCTAAAGATTGGAGTACGCTCATCATAACGCTTGTACTCGTCACACCATCTGCATCGTAATCTCCATAAATAAGAATATTTTCTTCATGGTCAATTGCAGATTTAATACGTTTCACCGCTACGTCCATGTCATGTAACAAAAAAGGGTCATGCATGGTGCTCTCATCCATTTTTAAAAACGAACGTGTTTTTTCAATATTTGAATATCCACGAGAAGCCAATAATTTTGCAGAAACTGTGGGTATATTTAATTCTTTTTTAAGTAATTCAACGATCGTTGGATCAGTATCTTCGATCTGCCATCTTTTCTTGGAGTCTAGCATTCTCTTCACATCCTCAAGTCACCATTATACAGAAAAATAATAATAAAAGAGCAATTAAGCGTCTGAACATGTGAAAGACTTTTGTTGAGTACTATCAATCATGCAACATAACTTTTACATAGTAAAACCAACAAACAGGTTTGTTTGTTGGTCAATTTAACGTTTATTAGATTGTTGTATTTTGATCTGCTGCTGGTTTTGAGTCTTGGTAACCAACTGGTTCTGCGTCTTGATAACGCACAGGTTCATTTTTTTGCAACGTACTAATTTCATTTTGTTGTGTGGCAATTAATGATTCCTTTGATGTTACTTCTTTTTCTAAGTGCTTCACTCTTCTTTGGAGAACGAATGAACGGAAAATAGCAACTGAACCACTAAGAAGCGCTCCTAAAAGTGCTGATCCTAAAATCACTAAAATTAAAGGCCACTCTGCATTCCCAAATACATAATTTACTGGGACTGTTTCAACATTTACAACGGCAAATACGGCAATAATTACGGCAAAAATTAGTCCAATTAATAATGACCATTGAAATTTCATTTTCTCACATCCCCTTCTTTAACATAGTATACAACTTAAGCCACAAAAAATGGAACAATGTATAGTTCCCTATACCCTGTCCCATCTTTTATTAATCAAATTGACATGTGAATGTTAAACAACAGGCTCATCTGAACCCCATTTTTTCTCTTCTGCTTCTACATCAATTGTACCTACTTTTTTCAGTTCACGTTTCTTTAATACAAACCACAACTGTGCAGCGATAAAGATTGATGAATAGGTACCTGCAATTAATCCTATTAATAATGCTAAGGAGAAATTTCGGATTGAATCTGCACCAAAGATTAATAGAGCAGTTACAACGATTACTACGGTTAATACTGTATTAACCGATCGTCCAAGAGTCTGGCGTAAAGATTTATTAACAATCAATGCCAAATCTTCTTCACTTTCAACTTTTCTTGAACGTTTCATATTTTCACGAATACGGTCAAAAGTAACAATTGTATCGTTAATAGAATATCCGACAATCGTTAAGATTGCGGCGATAAATGTAATATCCACTTCTATACGGAATACACTAAAGATTGCAATCATGAAGAACGCATCATGCATCAGGGAAACAATTGCTGCAACACCCATTCTCCATTCAAATCGAATAGCCGTGTAAATGATTATTCCAATAGCAGCGATTAATAATGCATAGAATGCATTTTTTGCTAGTTCTTCTCCAACGGTTGGAGATACTGTGCTAATATTTGGCTCTGCACCATACTCATCGGAAATGGTACGTTTCATATTATTAATTTCTTCTTGACCGAAATCATCTTTGTATCGAATGACACCGATTTCTTTATTATCACCAGAAATGACAATATCTTCGGCAGGGTAATCAATTGATTCTAAGTAAGTTGATAATTCATCTTTCGTTAATGAATCTTCAGATAAAATCTCTACTCGGGTACCACTTGAGAAGTCAATCCCTAAATTCAGTTTGAAAACACCCAGTAAAATTGCACCAATTGCAATGAATACTATAGAAGCAGTAAAGAATTTTTTACGTGCTTTTACGAAATCAAATCGGTCGAATTTCGTTGGCAAATCGAGTGTATCAAACTCTTCTTCAATTGGATGAATTGATGATTTATTGACACCAAATAACCATGGTTTTCCGTCAAACATTCCGCTATTTACAAGCAGTCCTAATAATAATCGAGAACCCCAAACAGCTGTTATGAAGCTAGCTAGAATACTGATGATTAGCATTAAGGCAAACCCTTTAACTGAGCTTGTACCAAAATAGAATAATACTGCAGCTGCAATTAAAGATGTAATATTGGCATCAAATATAGCTGAGAACGACGAGCTAGCACCTGTTTTAAATGATGCTTTAACTGATTTCCCGACTCTTAATTCTTCCTTAATTCGTTCATAAGTTATGATGTTAGCATCTACTGCCATACCTACCCCTAGAACGATAGCGGCTATACCTGGCAAAGTTAAGACACCGTTAATTAAGTCAAATACTAGAAGAATTAAGAAAACATAAACTGATAAAGTAATCATTGCAACTAATCCAGGCAGTCGATAATACATGACCATAAATAGGAATACGATCGCGATACCAATAATTCCTGCTGTAACAGTTGATTTCAATGCTTGTTCACCAAACTGTGCACCTACAGAGGTTGAGAATATTTCTTCAAGTTTAACTGGTAATGACCCAGCATTTAAAACACCCGCTAAATCTTTCGTTTCATCCACTGTAAATGAACCTGAAATTTGGACACTGTTAGAGTTGATTCTTTCATCAACTGTAGGACTTGAAACGAATTTCGGATCTTCTTTCGCCATTTCTGCGCTGAATGAATCCACACCTTCTTCAAAGTCCAACCAAATTACGAGTAAATTAGTGCCTAGTGGTTTTTGACTAATTTCTTGTGTAACATCAGCAAACTTGGATGGATCTTTTAATTCAAGTGTAACCATTGGGCGTCCTTGCTCATCAAAAGTTGCTTTTGCGCCACCCTCTTTTAAATCAGAGCCATCTAACATCAAATTGTCATCCACATCACGGAATGTTAAATTCGCTTGAGTAGATAGTAATTCACGAGCAGACTCTTGATCTTCAACGCCTGCAAGTTGCACACGTATACGATCTTCACCTTCTACTTGAATAACAGGTTCACTAACTCCTAAAACGTTTACACGATTTAAAAGAGCAGTAGCCGTATCCGCTAAAATCTCTTCTGAAATATCTTCGCCATCTTTTAAGGATTGAACTTCATATAAAACTTCGAATCCACCTTGTAAATCTAAGCCTAACTTAATATTGTTTAATACTCCTTGAGCTGTTGTACTGATGGAAGCCGCAAATACTACGATGAGTAATAAAAATGCGATAATCCGGCCTCTAGTTTTCATATGTAAACTTCCTCCTCAACTTGTCAAATGGCAACCTAAAATTACCACTTACGAAAAAAAGCGCAACATGGTTATTATGAAACACGTCCCGCTTGGTGTCAAATCACCTTAAATGTCTTCTAAATCTGAGCCACGTTGAATCTGTTGACCTTCATTGATGTTATTTTGTAATAGGACTTGTAGTTCATCTTGATTTAACTGTGAAAACCAATTAGAAGTTCGAGATTCTTCGATTTGCGTATGTGTCATATATTTAGCTGGTGAAGTAGACAAAATGTCATTCACTATTTCATAAATGCGCATTTCTTTCACGTCTTTATTTTTCCATTTTTTCTTCATACAATAATTCCAAATATCTGCTTCAGTGACTGATGTGTATTGATAAACATGAAACTCGCTCTTTTTACTTTCTAGTGCAGGCATGACGTGATCGTACAATTCAAGTTTTTGCTCATTCATTTTTCGTCACTTCTCTCTTCTATGGTTTTAACTCTTCTTTCTCTCGCATACGAATATTGTATATGAATTTGTGTGTCTTGAGAAGGAAGTGGCAGAATTGTCTACATTTTTTCGTGGAACTTTAGTTTTAATGGGGGCTGTATTTCTATCTAAGTTATTTGGCTTTGTGTTTCGAATTCAATTTGTTCGAATTGCCGGAGAAGAAGCTGTCGGTATTTATATGGCTGCCTATCCAGCTTTCATCTTTTTTCTTTCTCTCATTCAGTTAGGTCTTCCTATTGCTGTTGCAAAAATTATTGCTGAACTTTACGCTAAAGACAAATTTGGTGATATTAAAGCATTAATGAGAAAAGTTTGGAAGATGACGGTTTTATCAATTTGTTTTTTGGGTCCATTCCTGTGGTTTTTTGTTCCTTTTTTAGCTTCAGAACTTTTACGAAATGAAGAAATAGAAAAAACACTGTACATCGGATTAATCACCATCCCCATTGCAGCTTTTTCAAGTGTTTTAAAAGGATATTTTCAGGGTTTAGCGAAAGTTGAAGAAACTGCTTGGTCACAGCTAATCGAGCAATTTTTAAGAATCGGATTGGTGACCTGGTTCCTCCCTTATATCGTCATACAAGATTCACCTGCTGAAACAGCAGCGGCAGCTATGTTACTTGCTTTGGTTGCAGAATTAGTAGCTTTCTTATACCTATGGATGAAATATAAACGTCAGAAAATGAAGGCGGTAGCAAGCGATTCCTATCCATCAAAACCGATTCTACAAGTTGCCCTCCCTTCTGCAGGAAGTCGTTTATTCGGATCATTTACTTGGTTTTTAGAACCAATCATTTTTATCCGAGCATTATCTGTAGCTGGTGTTAGTGCTGTTGCAGCGACTAGTTTATACGGTGTAATTTCGGGCGTATTCATTCCATTATTACTTTTCCCAGCATTTATTCCTTATGCGTTATCAATCGTTTTAGTTCCTGCGGTTAGTGATGCTCGTGCACGGTCAAATAAACATATGTTGCAAGAACGTGTTTCTTTAGCTATGCGTGTTTCAGCAATTACAGGATGTTTTGCAGCTACTGTGTTTTATTTGCATGGTGAACATATTGTAAATGTACTGTTTCATATTGATGAAGGATCAGGTTATATGGCATTGTTAGCACCCGTGTTTTTCTTTTACTACATTCAAAGCCCGCTTCATGCCATATTACAAGCCATGCATGAAGCAAAAGCAGCCATGATGAATTCGATTTATGGTGGCCTAGGCAAATTATTTGTGATGTTTGTATTGGCTTCACAACCTGGTGTTGAGGAAAAAGGAGCTATTTTAGCTATTGGCTTTGGGGTATGCTTAACTTCATTTTTACATATGGCGACATTACGGCAAAAAAAAGAAGCCGGAATTGGCTTCACCTTCTTTGCTTTCCCATATTTATTATTCATTACAACCGTGATATTAAGACCACTTGTCTGGCCCATTGCTGAACTTCCATGGGTCGCGGATAGTTTAATTACCTGTGTTATGGTGGGGATAGGGCTCATTTTATTCAGACAAGTGCGATTGTCCGATTTTCGTATGATGAGAAAACTTGTTAAGAAGTCTTGAATTTTTCTTTCAGTTGCAAAAACAAACGTTCATTTTCATAACTGCAATAAAAGACTGTGTTTGGATCTTCAATGTTCTCGTCTTTAAGCTTCTGCATAAGCCATTGTTTGTTTTGTTGTATTAAGTTTAAATGGGTCTCTTGAATATCACCATCAACAATTAAAGGCAACACAGGATGATCGCCATCTTTTTTAAATACCGATAAATTACCAGATGGTTCTAAAAACGCATAGTCCACGTTTTGAATTGAGCCAATTTGTTGTTCACGAAGTTGTTGAAATAAATCATCCAGATTGTATCGTTGTTTACGCATTTCGGTCTCAATTATTTCTCCATTTCGGATAATAACAGATGGATCCCCATCTATTAAGTCCCTAATTTTTTTGCTCTTAAGCGACCAATACGATGTGATCAATTGAATTATTAGTAATAATATCATTGGTAAAATCGATTCAAATAATTTCCGTTGGGGGTTATCGATGGCAAATGAAGCAACTTCTGCAATCATGACAAAAATCACTAAATCCATCAGACTTAGCTCGCCTACTTCTCGCTTTCCCATTAAACGAAAAATGACAAGTATTAAAAGGTATAAAAAAACAGTACGCCATGCAACAACTAGGAGTTCGCCCATACGCATCCCCTTTTTTAAAATCAGTATGGGGAAAAAGGAAATGACCTATACAAAAAAACCTATTTCTCCAAAACGGAGAAATAGGTTTTTATCATAAATTAAAGTACAGGTGATGCATCAACAACACGTGCGATAGCTGCACGCTCAAATTGAAGGCGTGTCCCATCTGCAACTGTTAAGAACACAGTTGACTCATCAACTGCATCTACTAAACCGTGAAGGCCACCTACAGTGACAATACGATCTCCACGTTTTAAGCTTGATTGCATAGAAGCTGTCGTTTTTTGACGCTTTTGTGCTGGTCGGATAATGAAAAACCACATCACAACGAACATTAAAATAATTGGTGATAACCCAAGTAATGTTTCCATTCTCTAAATTCCCCCTCTCTCTATTAAAGCAAATTCAAATAGTACTTAAAAATAACTTTATGTTGAACTCTGTTGAAACCTTCAGATGGTTATGAGATACGACAGTTATTTTTAGCGGACTATTAGAACACCCTATCTAAGTATACAAGAATCAGAAATTTTTCGCATTAGGTTTATTATAACCGTATTGTTCAAAGAACTCTGCTCGGAAATCTCCTAGACGATCTTCTCGTATTGCTTGTCTAACTTGCTTCATTAAATTCATCAAGAAATATAAATTATGATAAGAAGTTAAACGGATACCAAATGTTTCTTCTGCTTTAATTAAATGACGAATATAAGCTCTTGAATAATTTTGACATACATAACAGTCACAGTTTTCATCGATCGGACCAAAATCACGTGCATATTGAGCCCCTTTAGCAACTAAACGTCCATTGCTCGTCATTAAAGTACCATTACGTGCAATTCTTGTTGGTAATACACAGTCAAACATGTCTACACCACGAATAGCGCCATCGATTAGTGAGTCTGGCGAGCCAACCCCCATTAAATATCGAGGCTTATCTGAGGGTAAAAATGGTGTTGTAAATTCAAGTACACGATTCATAATGTCTTTAGGTTCACCTACGGAAAGTCCTCCGATGGCATAGCCTGGGAAATCCATTGAAACTAAATCAGCTGCACTTTGACGACGAAGGTTCTCATACTCTCCACCTTGAACAATACCAAATAGTCCTTGGTCATTAGGACGTGCATGAGCTTCTAAGCATCTTTCCGCCCATCGAGATGTACGCTCAACACTTGCTTTCATATATTCAGGAGTAGCAGGGAATGGTGGACATTCATCGAATGCCATCATAATGTCAGATCCTAAATCATTTTGAATTTGCATCGCTTTTTCAGGACTTAAGAAAAGTTTATCGCCGTTCATATGATTACGGAAATGAACGCCTTCTTCTTCAATATTTCGGAATTCACTTAAACTGAACACTTGGAAACCACCTGAATCGGTTAAAATGGCACGATCCCAGTTCATAAATTTATGTAAGCCACCAGCTTCTCTAATAATGTCATTTCCTGGGCGTAACCATAAATGGTACGTGTTACTTAAAATGATGCCTGATTCCATCGTTTTTAATTCTTCAGGAGACATCGTTTTTACCGTGGCTTGTGTTCCAACCGGCATAAATGTTGGTGTTTCAAATGATCCGTGTGGTGTATGCACGATACCTAAACGTGCTCCTGTTTGCTTACAAGTTTTAATTAGTTCGTATCTTATTGCTGTCATGAACGAACTCCTTTCTGATTAACGGATGGGCGAATAAACATCGCGTCTCCAAAACTAAAAAATCGGTACTGTTGTTGAATGGCTTGGTTATAAGCATTTAAGATATGATCGCGAGTAGTTAATGCACTAACTAACATCACTAAAGTAGATTTAGGTAAGTGGAAATTCGTAATTAACCCATCAATACATTTAAATTCATATCCCGGATAAATAAAGATGGAAGTCCACCCATTATCCTCTTGCAGTTCACCATTAAATTTGTTGGCTACTGTTTCTAATGTACGTGTTGACGTAGTTCCAACAGAAATAATACGTCCTCCTGCTTTTTTTACACGATTAATTGTATCAGCTGTCTCTTTTGAAAGACGGTAAAATTCTGAATGCATTTCATGCTCGTCAATCGACTCCACACTAACAGGTCTAAAAGTTCCTAAACCTACATGCAGTGTAATAAATACTACTTCGACACCTTTTGCTCGAATATCATCTAATAGACGATCTGTAAAATGAAGTCCCGCTGTTGGTGCTGCTGCAGACCCTCGCTCTTTAGCGAAAACTGTTTGATAACGGTCTTGATCATCTAATTTTTCACGAATGTATGGAGGGAGAGGCATTTCCCCTAACTGATCCAAAATTTCGTAAAAAATCCCTTCGTAGGTAAATTTGAATACTCTTCCACCATGATCCGTTTCTCCAACACAGGTTGCACGAAGCAACCCTTCTCCAAACGACACAACTGTCCCTAGTTTAATCCGTTTCGCTGGTTTAACTAATGTTTCCCATGTATCTTCTTCTGTAGCCTTTAAAAGAAGAACTTCTATGTTTGCGTCAGTATCTTCTTTTACACCCATTAAACGAGCTGGAAGTACCCGTGTATCATTAAGCACAAGACAATCGCCGGCTTGGAACTCATCAATAATATGTTTGAACGTGTGATGTGTTACTTCCCCACTATCTTTGTCCAATACTAAAAGCTTGCTCGACGTACGGTCAGCAAGAGGGGTCTGAGCTATTAACTCTTCTGGTAAATCAAAATCAAAATCTTCTACTTGCATAATTCTACATCCTTTTAGTCTTTATTCTTCAAAATAAGGGTATTTGAAATGATCATATGCGCTCTTCGTGACCACGCGTCCACGTGGTGTTCTTTGAAGGAAACCGATTTGTAGTAAATACGGCTCGTATACATCTTCAATCGTTGTAGATTCTTCGCCAATACTTGCGGCAATGGTATCTAGTCCAACAGGTCCACCTCTGAAGCGTTCAATCATTCCAATAATTAATTTATGATCGATGTGATCCAAACCTAAAGGATCAACTTGTAATAATTCTAACGCATCATTGGCAGAATCCAATGTGATGTCACCATTTCCACGAACTTGAGCAAAATCTCGAACTCGTTTTAACAAACGGTTTGCAATTCGTGGCGTCCCTCGAGAACGACTTGCAATTTCTCCAGCCGATGGAAGATCAATATTTGCATCAAATAATGCCGCACTTCGTGTCACGATTTCAGTAAGTGCCTTTTGATCATAATAATCTAATCTCAACAAAACTCCAAAACGATCTCTTAAAGGTGCTGACAAAGCACCTGCTCGAGTTGTTGCCCCTATCAATGTAAACGGTGGTAAATCCAATCGAACCGACCTAGCAGATGGCCCTTTCCCGACGACAATATCGAGACAAAAATCTTCCATTGCCGGATAAAGCACTTCTTCAATCGAACGATTTAATCGATGAATTTCATCAATGAATAACACATCGCCGGGTTCAAGCGAACTTACAATGGCTGCTAAATCTCCCGGTCGTTCGATTGCAGGACCACTTGTCATACGAATGTTCACATTCATTTCATTGGCAATAACAGCTGCAAGCGTTGTTTTTCCAAGTCCAGGAGGCCCATATAACAACACGTGGTCTAAACTTTCTTCTCGCATTTTTGCAGCTTCTACAAATACTTCTAAATTGTTTTTCACTTTTTCTTGACCTATGTATTGCGATAAATACTTCGGTCTTAATGACTGTTCAAATCGTTCATCAAATTCAGATACATCACTAGAAATAACACGTTCTTGCATATCAGTGACCTCCTTTCGTTAGCTTTGTTTTAATAACAATTGAAGTGCTTTCTTCATATATCCATCGGTTTCTAATGCCTCAGGAATGGATTCTAATTGTGGGCGAACTTTGGCAAGTTCTCTATCTGAATAACCAAGTGCCGCTAAAGCTAGGAGCGCTTCATCAATTTCTTGTTTACCAGATTGATCTGGGAATAATTGAAGCTCATCTTCGCCACTAGGTAATGCATTTTCGCCAACCAAGTCTCCAAGTTTTCCTTTTAAATCTAAAATCATTTGACGTGCAGTTTTCTTACCCACACCAGGGAATTTCACTAAAAAAGTCTCGTCTTCCCTTTCAATTGCCTGAATCACTTGAGAGGGTTGTCCACTAGCTAAAATGGCTAATGCCCCTTTAGGTCCAATACCCGAGACCAAAATAAGCTTCCGAAAAAGTTCGCGTTGTTCAAGCGAAATAAACCCAAACAAATTTTGCGCATCTTCTCGAACATTTAAATGGGTAAATATTTGCTGTTCATCAGTTGAAACTCTAAATGCATAAGGGTTTGGCGAGAAAATTTGCCAACCTATTCCATTCAATTCTAACGTAATATATTCAGGTGTTACACGCGTAACTACCCCTTTAATATAATCATACATAGTTAAATCTCCTCACAATCAACGTTCTTGATTATAGCATAATTCATACGAGAACGTATGTATTCATCTTGTTATTCGTATTTCTTCTGCATGAAAAAATGTCTATGTAAAATTAGTGCATTTTATATTCTAAAACAGCAATTCTTTCCGAATGGGAGTGATCAGTAATTCAAGTGAACAAATTGCTGGCAGCCAATAATGCTTTCAGAAAGCTCCAGATGAAGCATAAAAAACCCTACTCAAGTGAGCAGGGTTTTCATACAATACATATTAATTTGTTAGACACCCATTTTTCTACGTGTATTACTGACTTTTTTTGTTTGTTGACTCGTCATTTTTTTTGTAGATTGAGTTGCGTTTCCAGTCAAATTCGTTGAGTTGTTTTTATTCTTTTTCGCTTCTAATTGTTGCTTCATAATTTCTTTTAAGCTCATTTTTTTTGGTGCTTCTGTTTCATTCGTTTGATTTTGTTCTGTCATGAGTATTCCTCCTAAGTGAAAATGTTGCTAACAATGTGTTGCCGATTTCACTATTATACCACGATTAGCTAGCATTTTTGTTGTGATTTAACCGACAATTTTTTAATCAGCCCATTTGATTAATCTCCATTTGCAATTTTGGCATCATTTTAAGCGTCTTATCTGTAAAAATCTTCAACTTTGGTATGAATGTTTTTAATTGCTGATTACTTAATGTCGTTGCATATAACCATTCTCTTAGCAATTCGTTTGGAAATAATAAATAGTGAAATTCTTTAGCTGTAAGTGTTTTAAGTGAGGGATTTTGTAAAATTAGTTTTTGCAAATTATAGTCGAGATGCGGTAATACCCGGTGAATCCATAAAATTAATTCTACTTCTTTTGGACCTACACAAGCTAAGTCAAAATCGATTAAATACATTTTCCCGTTTTGATTTCGAACAAAATTATGATGCACGACATCTCCATGCAGTAATGTTTTATTTCCAGATGAGAGAGGTTTTATGTTCTGAAGGGCTTGCTGGGCATATTTCGTAATTTGTAGTGTCTTTGCCTCTCCTAAATGAATGTGTAAAAAAGAAGTAGCAAATTGCCACTTCTCCAAGCGATGTTCCCATTTTCGAATTAAGTCAATTTCATGTAAATAGGAACATCTCTTCCACTTTATTAATTCACCTGTTCGATGCAATTTATTTAACAAACGTAGAGAATCTTGTCGATCTCTGAGATTATCAAACTGTACTTTCCCACCATCTTCTACCCATGGTTGTTGAATAACTAATTGATCTGAATATGGTTCGATTGGCAAAATATAAGTTTGGTTCACTTCTAATAATTTTTGATGAATGAAACGAATTTTTTCCGCTTCAGCAACATCTTTATATTTTTTCAACGAGTATTGATGTCTTCCAACTTGCCATTTCCAAACATTTGGCTTAAGTTGAATCAAATTCTCTTTATCCACTTTTAACGTTGACGACCTGGGTAAGGATATCCCCATGGTCCATGTGGAGCATGGCACATGTGACAAGGCATGCAAGCCACATAAGGCATCATTTGAGGAGCCATCATATATGGATGATGAGCCATCATCATATTTGGTTCTTGGTAAGCGCCTAATGTTTGTTCAGGTAAGCCATTCGACTCGTTGCTATTATCTCCATAATTCATTTCAGGCATTGCATAGGGCATCGGTGGACGTCCACAACCACATGGTGGCATTGGTCGTACATATGCAGGGTGGCCACATCCGCATGGTCCATACCCGTCGGTTGGATGAGTCTGTGGTTGGACTTGTTCTGGTATTACAGGATGGTGAAGAGATGATGAATCCATAAGTGAACTCGAATCTTGTAGTTTCCACCCTTTAATTGGTGCTGGTGTAGGTGCTGGTGGTGCTGGAACTACTGGTGGTGTATAAATCGGCATTGTTTGTGTTTTTTTAGGCATTGGTTGCGGAATATGTTGTGTATCCATATCAGGTACTGGCATCCAGCCATATGGGATGCTCATCATTTGTGGCATTATATTCGTCATTGAAATATCTTGAGAGAATGGATATGGGTATGGCATTGGGATAGGTTGTGGAGTCGGTTGCTGCATGATTGGCGCAACAGGTTGAGGAATCGGTGCTGGCGCCGGTGTAGGTGTAGGTAGTGTTACAGCTTTTGGACTAGGTTGAGTCACGGCTTTTGGTGCCGGTTGGGAGATCATTTCCTCCTTTTTACTCTTCACAGGACGGCCATCGTAGTATGGATGTTCTTTTACCTCTTGCGTTTTTGCCGTTTCCGGAACAAAAATTTTCATACCTGGCACAATATAATCAGGATTTGCCAAATGGGCATTTAGACGTTTTACTTCGTCAAATGAAACCCCGTATTGTCTTGAAATTTTCCAAAGTGTGTCTCCTTTTTGGACAACATGTACGTGCACATGTCTTCCCCCTTTCATCTATGTATCGTATGAAGCTCTATACAAAATGGTCACTTTCATTTCATGCATCAAACGAACTCTGTTCATGTTAAACTATGATTATTAGTGGGTTGATTATGCACAACTAGGAGCGGGGTTTTTTTGAAGAAATTATTAGGTGAGGCTAGACGCAATGAGTTACTGTTGCTTTTGAAGCAATCCGATGCACCTTTAACTGGAACGGACCTTTCAAAAATCGTAGGTGTGAGCAGACAAGTTATCGTTGGAGACATGACATTACTAAAAGCTAGAAATGAACCGATTATCGCGACAAGTCAAGGTTATGTGTACTTTGAGAACTCTAATTCAGGTCCTTTGTATGAACGTCAAATTGCTTGTATTCATTCACCAGAGGACGCAAAAGATGAACTTTACACTTTAGTTGACGCAGGTGTTCTAGTAAAGAATGTGACGATTGAGCATCCTGTTTACGGCGATTTAACGGCTTCCATTCAAGTTTCAAATCGTCATGAAGTTGATTTATTTTTGCAGAAAGTGAATGAAACAGGGGCAAGTTTCCTTTCTGAGTTAACTGGGGGGATTCATTTACATTTAATTGTCGCGACTGAACCTTCCATTTTAGATCGTGCGATCGTTGCCATGAGTGAAAAAGGATATATAGCCAATGATTGATCAATAATATAAAAAGGTGATGAATACCCTATTTGGTATTCATCACCTTTTTATATGTATAATAAGTTCCTAAAGATTTCACTTCACAGCCTAATGCTTGCAGCTCGTCTTTAGCTCCCTTCATCATAGGAGATTCCTCATCTGCTAAAACATCAATGATAAAGAAATAATGACCAAGTCCCGTCTTCAACGGTCTAGATTCAATTTTACTTAAATTTAATTGACGCCAAGCGAACACTGATAACACTTGGTGAAGCGCTCCAGAACGATCATCCACTGGAAGTTGAATCATCATGGTTGTTTTCGGTTGATTGTCATGACCATCCACATTAATAGTTGAATTGTTCTTAGACAATACAAAAAACCGTGTATGGTTAAAATGAAAATCGTGGATATTTTCTTGAACAATCGTCAATCCATATTTTTTAGCTGCGTAAGCATTGCCAATAGCCGCTATACATTTCTCTGGTTTTTCAGAAACATACTTAGCAGCAGCTGCAGTAGATGTTGTTTGTTCTAAGGGGATCCCACGAAAGCGATAATATAAATATTTATGACATTGTGCTAGAGCATGTGGATGGGAATAAACTGCTTCAATTGAGTCGCTTTGTTCAACTTGTGATGGATGAACCATAAAATGCTGTTCAATAGGTGAAAGAATTTCTGCTGATACATGTAAGGACACATCATGGAACAAATAATCAATCGTTAAAGGGACAGAACCTTCCAACGCATTTTCTAGCGGAACAACTGCATATTCCACTTCACCATTTGCCACTGCTTCAATACACTCGGGTATTGTTGTAAAAGGCATTAACCATTTATCCATAAATAGTTCTTGGGTAGCTAGATGAGTAAATGAAGCTTCTGGACCTAAATAAGCAATACGAGTTTCATAAATGGAAGAAGACATCGAAGACACCCCTTTACATAATACACACCATACTCTATCAAGTTATAAAAGAATACTAGGATGCTCCAGAACTAATTACTTCAGCAGATTCCACAAAGTCTAGTCGCTTCAATTGATGAATAAAATCATCCAATTGCATCGACATTGCCGTAACATCGAGAGATAACGTTACATTTGCTCTTCCCTGGATAGGTATCGTTTGATGAATCGTTAAAACATTGCATGTGGCTTCTGCCACTGTATGTAGAAGGGTCGCAAGCGTCCCTTTTCGATCTTCTAACTGTAAAAATACAGTTAATATGCGTTCTCTTACAATGGAATGGAAAGGAAAGACCGCATCGCGATATTTATAAAAAGCACTGCGTGAAAGATCGACTTGTTTAACAGCATCCCAAATAGAAGCCACTTCTCCGCTTTGCAAAAGTTGCTTAGCATCAAGTGTTTTTTGCATCGCTTCTGTTAGGACATCCTCACGCACTAAAAAATATCGTTGTTCCGATACGTCTTTCATTTAGTCCATCCTCACCTTCTATTCAATAAATTCAAATTCAAACTCAAGTAAACGAACCGTATCTCCATCAACAGCTCCACGTTCACGTAGCGCTTCGTCTACGCCCATTCCACGTAATTGACGAGCAAATCGACGGATAGAATCTTCACGAGAGAAGTCAGTCATTTTAAATAAGCGTTCGATTGATGAACCACTTAATACGAAAGCACCATCATCATCACGTGATACTTCGAAGCCATCGCTTTCTTTTTTGTGCTTGTACAATACAGTTGCGTCTGACTCTTCATCAGCCATCTCATGAAGCAAGAATTCTCCAGTTACTTCAAGTAAATCAGCAATCGCAAATAAAAGTTCATTTAAACCTTTACGAGATAACGCTGAAATTGGGAACACTTTAACATCTTCCGGAAGTTTTTTACGGAATTCAGCTAAATTTTCTTCTGAATCAGGCATGTCCATTTTATTTGCAACAATCAGTTGAGGACGTTCCGTTAATCGTAAATTGTATTGTTTTAATTCATCATTGATTGTGACATAGTCGTCATACGGATCTCTACCCTCTAGGCCGGACATATCGATTACATGCACGATAACACGAGTACGTTCAATATGACGCAGGAATTGATGACCAAGACCAACACCTTCACTTGCACCTTCGATTAAACCAGGTAAATCAGCCATCGCAAAGCTTCTTCCATCTTCTGTTTCAACCATTCCCAAATTCGGTACGATGGTTGTAAAATGGTAAGCAGCAATTTTCGGTTTTGCAGCAGATACAACTGATAACAATGTAGATTTCCCTACACTTGGGAATCCAACTAAGCCGACATCAGCTAATACTTTAAGTTCAAGTACAACTTCAATTTCCTCGCCTGGTTCACCTTTTTCAGATAGTTCAGGTGCTGGATTTTGTGGTGTAGCAAAGCGTGAGTTTCCACGACCACCGCGGCCACCTTTAGCAATAACTGCTTGTTGTCCATGCTCCACAAGATCAGCTAAAACTGTACCACCTTCTTCAGTCATCACAACTGTACCTGGTGGAACTTTTACGATTAAATCATCTGCACCTCTACCGTGCATGTTTTTACTTTGACCATGATCTCCACGGTTTGCTTTGAAATGTCGCTTATAACGGAAATCCATTAATGTTCGTAAGCCTTCTTCGACTTCGAATATTACATTTCCTCCACGGCCACCATCTCCACCAGCTGGTCCACCATCTGGTACATATTTTTCGCGACGGAATGCTACCATTCCATCTCCGCCATCTCCGCCTTTAATAAATATCTTAACGTGATCGACAAACATCGCTTATCCCTCCTTGCTTTCTTCTATATGAAAACGCCATTTTTCAGTCGTTTTACATTCGTGAGTAATTGTTAAGCCTTGGGTCTTAATTAAAAAATCGTCGCCGAGTTCCCATTTCCCATTTGCTTCAACTGTTAACCTAAATAGATTTTCTGTACTTTCAATCCACACACGCAATTCGTGTTCAAAATATGGATTCAATTTTGGCTCTAAGAATTTAGTGAAAAGTTCCAAACTGTCTCGAATTGAAACATCCATTTCAGTTTTATAAGGCATTGTAATCTCAGTGCCGACTTCAACTTTAAATCCAGGAAAACGCCAATTGGCAGTTTGAAGCCATTCTGAGGTTTTAGGAAGTTGTAATTTAGATAACTCATAAAACACTTTACATTTTTCTGTATAGCTTGCTATGACTTCCCTTGCTTCATCCAATCGAGCAAGATCCATATTCATTTTTATAAGTTGCATTTGATTTAAAAAATCATGACGAGCATGTCGCAATGCATCGTTTACTGAAAAAGGCTTTTCAGTCATAGGTCACTCTCCATTATGCTTTTCTAATTTCTTAAGTATACCAAGAAATAGACCTGTTTTGTTGCAAAAGAAAAAGGACTGCAAACATGCAGTCCTTTGGCTGTTGAATTAAGCTTCTTGAGCTACAGGATATACACTAACTTTTTTCTTGTCGCGGCCATAACGCTCAAAGCGTACTACTCCGTCAACTTTCGCAAAAAGTGTGTCATCTCCACCACGGCCTACGTTTTCACCAGGATAAATTTTTGTTCCGCGTTGACGGTACAAAATTGATCCACCTGAAACGAATTGACCATCAGCGCGTTTAGCGCCAAGGCGTTTTGATTGAGAGTCACGACCATTACGAGTCGATCCTACTCCTTTTTTCGATGCGAAAAACTGAAGATCTAATCTTAACATCATCTGTTCCACCTCCTACTTTTTGAAGGTTATTTTTATATGCTGTGCATAATCATGTTCAATCGTTTGTAAAGAAACAATCATTGCTTGTACAAGTAATTGTACTTGCTCATTTGTTCTTGTATCCAGGTTTTGCGGGAACGAGACTTTGAAAAATCCGCCATCTTGTCCTTGCTGAATATCTGGAGTGATGTTTGTGAGTGACATGATGGCATTTACTGCTCCAAATGAAACAGCAGAAGCACCTGCACAAACTAAATCTTTTCCATGTTCAGCAAAATCAGCATGTCCCTTCATTTCAAAAGAACGAACTTGTTTTGACTGATCTTGTTCAATCGTTACTTGAATCATCAATACCACATCTTTTTCTTACAGGTTAATTTCATCAATCACTAATTTTGTATAAGGTTGACGATGACCTTGTTTACGACGGTAGTTCTTTTTCGCTTTGTATTTAAAAACAGTGATTTTTTTACCACGACCGTTTTTAACGACTGTCGCTTTAACTGTTGCACCTTCCACGAAAGGAACTCCAACTTTAACATTGTCTCCACCTACAAATAGAACTTTGTCAAATGTGAAAACGTCTTCAGCATCCACACCTAATTTTTCGATGTAAATTTCTTGACCTTTTTCAACTTTGATTTGTTTCCCACCAGTTTCGATAATTGCGTACATTTTACTGCACCTCCTCTTAGACTCAGACTCGCCTTTAAATAAGGTGATCTTTTCAGATACTTAAACCTTTTAAGAGCGGTTGTAGTAGCACGGGTGCTACAAACAATAACATTAAAATATTATCACACTTGAGGTCATAGAGTCAACCGCTTTTGAACAATATCCTGAAATGCTGCTTCGTATTTACGATATTGCCATGATTTAATATTTTGATAAGCTATAAAAGCAAATATAAATACCAAGTGAATTTCGGTTGATACAAATAAAATCAAAAACAATGGTAAAAAAATAGACATCATTAATATCCATTCATACCAATCAGGAACTAGTGCTAATAAAGCTTGTCCTCCATCTAACGGAAGAATCGGTAAACAATTTAAAAATAATATTGTAAATTGGACTTGAATAAAGAAAGCTTGTCCAGGAAACGATAAAAAATTCGCAAGTAATATAAGTACGGCTGTCGTGAGTGGACCTGAAATTGCAACTAACCATTGGTGATGTTTTGGAGCCTGCCTAAGATTACGAATGATAATTTCTCCACCATACGGCATTATTGTACAAGATTTAACCGATAGGCCTGTCCATTTTGCAGCAATTAAATGTCCAGATTCATGAATCAATAATGAGACAAAGATAATCGTATAATGTGCAAATTGACCAGTTCCAATCAAAAAGAAAATGAGCGGAATTAATATCGGATGTAATCTAAATCGCATCGTGCTATTTAACGGCATCTGAAATCCATTCTGTCAATGTAGAAGGTTCTAAATACTTTCCATCCCGTTCCACTCGAACATACATTGATCCTGGTTGTACCTCGGCAATTAATTCGTTTGTAGCAACTGCTGTATATGGTAAATGTGAGAAGCTTTCTATAAATCCATAAGTCACAGTTTCCCCACTATCATATAAAATAGTCATGGTTTTCCCCGTTTGCTTTGTTTGACCAGTAAACAGAATTAATCCATCTTCACGAGCAACCACTTGAACTGGACTGGTATACGAAACCAGTACGCCATCTTGATATGGTTGCATTGATTCATACGTTTTCATTGAAGGGTGCACAGATGCCGATACTGGAATCACTTCTTCAAGTTTCTCATCAGTCATTAACGACATAATCATCTTACGTGCGTACTGAATGTCTTTCCCTTCCTCAAAAAGGGAACGAATCTGTGAATTTCCACCATCACGTTCTTCAATTTGAACCATCCCAATAACTCCTATTGTTAATAGACAAGCTACGAACCACTTTTTCTGCCATCTCATCGCTCACCCCTCCTTTTAATGCACTATATGCAACAAGAAGAAAGAGCATGAATGACAAATGCCAAGTTTGATAGATTTATTAATAGACTTGAGTTAATTTAGTAAATAATAATTTTTTTAAAGTGATATCCCTAAAGTGAAGATCTTTAATTCACAATTAATATGCTCTTGTTCCGCTTCAGGTGGACGCTTTCCGCGGGCGGTCCGTGAGCCTCCTCTTTCGCAATGCTCACTGCGAGGTCTCACATGGACCGGCTAATCCCGCTGGAAAGATCAAGAGCAAAGACAATTTGTCTTGATCTTTGCGACGAAGCTAGCGTAGCGATGCAACGTTCTTTCATGTTTCGAAGCTAGTGAAACGATGCAGAAACAGGAGCAGATGTTTTCCGCCACATTGCACTACACTTAACAAAATTTCATGATTTTATAAAAACCATTATGAATCGATTCTCTTCTTTAGTTTTGAATAAAAAGTACAAATTATAGTAATGGATCGTTCAATATGTAGACATTTCTCTATCAAAAAAAGAAAAGGTGATTTTCATGAAGATTGAAGCTTCTATTGCTGATGAAGCCAGTATTTCAAAGTAGCTGGCTTGTGATGTGGTGGGCTTAAATCTTTAATAATCTAAAATCAAGTAACCGCTCTTGATTTCCCTGGAAATATTTCATACAACAATAATTTGGTGTTATATACCAGAGCTATTGTTAAACAATCCATGTTTATATACTCGTGGTGCGACTCCTGGGGGAATTAGTACGTGCTTTAGACCCTGGACTGAGCACCCGAGAGGAAGCGGCTAAGCACGTTCTCCCGGAAAGCGTACACCATAATGATAATCACCTGCTAAGTTCTGATATAAAAAAGACCATCTCTAAGTCACTAAACGACTTAAGAGATGGCCCCGTAATAATTATTTAGCAAAGATTGCTTTGATTTTCGAAAATACACCTTTACGCTCTAAATCCATAGACATTAATGGAACTGATTCCCCTAAAATACGTCGAGCAATATTTCGGTAACCTAAAGCCGCTCGATTAGTAGGATCCATAACTACAGGCTCCCCTTTATTAGACGAAGTAATGACGCTTTCGTCATCAGCAACAATACCTAATAAATCGATTGATAAATGAGTAGTAATTTCATTAATATCTAAAGCATCTCCAGATTTCATTAAATGTTGGCGAATGCGATTGATAATAAGTTTAGGTGGAGCAATATCTTCTTGTTCTAGCAATCCGATGATACGATCAGCATCTCGAACAGCAGAAATTTCAGGAGTTGTTACGACAATCGCACGATCAGCTCCAGCAATGGCATTTTTATACCCTTGCTCAATACCAGCGGGACAATCTATCACAACATAATCGTAATCGCGTTTTAATTCTGTCACTAATTCTTTCATTTGTTCAGGATTAATAGCGTTTTTGTCAGTCGTCTGTGCTGCGGGTAGTAGAAATAACTTGTCATCAAAACGCTTATCTTTAACAAGTGCTTGATGCACTTTACAACGCCCCTCAATAACGTCAACGAGGTCATAGATGATTCGATTTTCTAAACCTAAAACAACATCTAAATTTCTTAAACCAATGTCTGTGTCAATCAAACAAACTTTCTTGCCTTGAAGTGCTAATGCAGTTCCAAGGTTAGCGGTGGTCGTCGTCTTACCGACCCCCCCTTTCCCTGAAGTTATAACGATGGCTTCTCCCACATCAGCTTCCTCCTTTAAATGTAGATAATTGCGGTCTTAATAAACGTAATTCTTGCAAACGATCAATCGCAATAAAACCATTAGCATGTAAATAAGCACATTCCATTTCAGGTTGCTCTGATAATATGGTTAATTCATCCGTCATAATCTCAAGAGCATCAGCAATCATTAAATGCGTAGCTTCTAACCAAGAAGCAGCAATGACAGCATCTGTGTTACCGTTAGAACCTGCGTGAGCAATCCCTTTTAATCGACCAAGCACGAAAATATTTCCGCCTGCTACAATTCGACCGTTTGGATTAACGTCACCTACAACAACTAAATCACCTTCAGCTGTAACAACTTGTCCAGATCGAACAATTCCTACATAAGTTTCGGATTGTCGTTCTAAAATTCGTCGATTGCTTTCTTCCACAGAAATCACATCGCTTTGAACTTTAGAAACCCGAAGATGCGGTGAAGTATGAACGCAGGCAATTAATTCTTTGATTTGTTCTTCTGAACAATATCGATGTCCCACTTGTAATAGAACCTCTGCTTGTCCTTCAATACCTTCGTCAGATACTTTGTTTTTAAGTTCTTCAACTATATCAGCGTAAGCGCATTGATCATCTAGCCGAAGCACTAGGCCGTCTTTTGTCCCTTTAATATAGACAAGTTGCTTTTTCGTCAAATGCGTCACCTCACGCGTAAAATTCGAATTTATGATGGTTGGTTCAAACGTTGAATGAACCTTGCATTTATTAAATACTTAAATGCCCATCCTAGCATAATTAGAAAAATAGAATTGGCAATCATCGTTGGAATCAGTTTTCCATAAACAAAATTGCTCATGGACATATCAGTTAGTCCGATTAATAAGAAAAATTGATACAAAACAAACTCAAGTAAAGCTACCAACAATAATGACAATGTGGTCGTGACCAGTAAATTTTGATGAATATATCGAACAATGAAACTCGCAATTAAACATATTAATGGATATAAAAATGAATACAATCCAATAATATCAATGTAAGTCACATCATACAATAGACCAAATACTAAACCGTAAATCATAGCTACATTTCGGCTATAGTAAATCGAGATAAAAATTAAGTACATAATTAAGAATCGAGGGACTAAAAAACGGTATTCTCCATACAATTCAATTGGAGAAAACAAGCCAAATACAGGTTCTAAAAAAAACAAAACAATGGCGATAAGAGGAACAACGAATCGAATCATGAAGGATCCTCTTCTTTTTCTGCTTCCTCTTCAACAATAACTTCCCCATCAATTCCACTTGCACTAGGCATTGATCTCTTGGCTACCATTACATGATCTAATAATGCAAAGTCTGCTGCTGGTTTGATATACGCCATTTTAGTTAAGCCAAAATCATCGGTTGTTACTTCCGTAATCTCCCCAATATATAACCCTTCTGGGAAGATTCCACCTAAACCTGATGACATTACTTTTTGTCCTGCTTTAATTTCAATATTGGAATCAATTCGTTTAAGTATCAATTCGTTTCTTTCATCATCATACCCTTCAATTAAACCGAACACTTTTTTCTCTCCATCAACTGTTACCATGGCAGAGACACGATAATTAGGGTTTTGAGTCGATAACAACTCTACTGTTGATGTAAACGATGTCGTTAAAAACACTTTACCAATTAACCCTTGAGAAGTCATGACCGCCATATTAACCTCAACACCATGAATTGTCCCTTTATCAAGTACAACTTTTTCTTCCCACTGATCGGGGTTTCTTGCGATAACTGTTGCTTGAATCGGCTCATATTTTCGAAGATTTTCTTCTTTGTCTACAATTTCGCGTAATGTCGAATTCTCTAAAGTTAAAACATTTACGTCAGCCTGCAATTTAGCAAACTCTTCTAAACGACTTTTTAATCGTTTGTTTTCATCGTAAGTATTTAACAAAGAATCAACATTTTCGAAAACACCTGTTATGTATTGCGTCGGTTTAGAGAAAATAGATTGTCCAAAACCAACTACATCTTTAATAAATTGTTCAGGTAAAGAAGCATGATCACGATCTCTGAGAGAGAAACTGATCAATGCCACAAGAAAAATCACCCCGACAAGCAACATAATCAATCGCTTATTCGAAAAAAATTGCGGCATTGAAGCAAACCTCCTTAATGTTTAGACTGTTGTCGAATGACATTCATATGATCTAACGCCATACCTGTACCAATTGCCACACAGTCTAAGGGATTTTCTGCGATAAAGACCGGCATACTCGTTTGGTCGCTGATTACTTTATCTAGATTTTTAAGAAGTGCTCCACCGCCAGTTAAGACGATTCCTCGTTCCATAACATCAGCTGATAATTCAGGAGGAGTTTGTTCCAACGTTTTTTTCACACCTTCAATAATTGCAGCAACTGATTCTTTAAGAGCTTCAGCAATTTCTTGTGATGTAATTTCAATCGTTTTAGGTAATCCCGTAACTAAATCACGACCACGAATTTCCATAGTCTCGATATTATCTATCACTTTAGCAGAACCAATTTCCATTTTAATAGCTTCAGAAGTTCGTTCACCAATTGTTAAATTGTACGTTTTACGAATATAACCTGAAATGGCATGATCCATTGCATCTCCAGCTACACGTACTGATTCACTTGTGACAATCCCTCCAAGAGATATAACAGCTACTTCAGTTGTTCCTCCACCAATGTCAACAACCATACTACCTGTAGGTTCCCAGACTGGTAAGTTCGATCCAATTGCAGCTGCAAATGGTTCTTCAATCGTAACAGCTTCACGTGCACCCGCTTGTCTTGCTGCGTCAATAACTGCACGTTGCTCAACTGAAGTTATTCCATATGGTACACAAATCATGACGTTTGGTTTTTTCCATGATCCGCCAGCTACTTTCATAGCCTCTTTTAAATAATACTGAATCATAGCAGTTGTGATATCAAAATCTGCAATAACCCCATCCTTCATCGGGCGAATTGCAACAATCGAACCTGGTGTTCGACCTATCATATTTCTAGCATCTTTACCAACAGCGACGATATCGCCATTATTCGTATTTTTAGCTACTACTGAAGGTTCGCGTAAAACGATCCCTTTTCCTTTAATAAATACCAAAGTATTTGCTGTGCCAAGGTCAATCCCGACATCTTTTGCTCCAAATCCAAACACGTAATTTTCTTCCTTTCTATCCTTAGCCAGTTGTTCTCAGCTTACTTGAAATCATAACTTTCATTATAACGGATAAATGAAGAAAATTATAGTGTCACATGTACCCCTTTTCTTTTAAGCTAATGAATTGATGGTCACCAATGATTACATGGTCCAATAATTCGATTCCCATAATTTTACCAGCTTCTTGTAATCTTTTCGTCACTTCAATGTCTTCGGGTGATGGTGAAGGATTGCCTGAAGGGTGATTATGAGCACATATGATGGAGGCAGCAGAACGTTTTACAGCTTCTCTAAAGATTTCTCGTGGATGAACAATACTGGCATTTAAACTGCCGATAAATATTGTTTGTTTATGCAAAACTTGATTTTTCACATTCATAAAAAGTACAACAAAATTTTCTTGTTTTAACGACGTCATGTCTGCCATTAAAAAAGTAGCCGCATCCTTCGGTGAACGAACTGTAAATTTCCCATCTGTTTTTTGCTGAGCTAAACGTCTTCCTAACTCAATTGCCGCTAATAATTGAACCCCTTTTGCTTCCCCAATACCTTTAACTGCAGTCATCTCTTCAATCGTCGCAGTTTTTAGTTCGTGAAGTTGTTCAAAATAGGTTAAAACACGGTTTGCTAAATGAAGAACGGATTCTTGCTTCGTACCAGTCCTTAAAAGAATCGCGATTAATTCTTGATTAGATAAACTTTCGGCACCCTGTCTAATTAAACGTTCTCGTGGTCGATCGGCTTCATGTACATCTCGAATCATTAATGTCGGGAAGATTTCAGTTGTCATAGGAATCAACCTCGTCACCAAAGGAAAGTAAACCTAAAGACTTTAGCTCTTTAAAAAGTTTCCCAATTGGTAATCCCACAACATTATGATAATCCCCTACAATCTTTTCTACAAAAAAACCTCCAGCACCCTGGATGCCGTAGCCTCCTGCCTTATCTGCCCCTTCACCACTTTCCACATAAAGTTGAATCCACTCTTCCGATAAAGGATAAAATTGAACATTCGTTTGTTCAAAGAATGTATGACATTTTCCGGAATGAAAAATCGAAACACCTGTATAAACTGTGTGAATATTTCCGGATAACCTTTTTAAATATTGAGTGGCCAATTTATTATCAACCGGTTTATATAAAGGCTCTTCATTCAAAAAAACAATCGTATCTGCGCTTATAACAATGGCATCTTGATATTTTTCCGCAATCGGTAAACCTTTAGCCATCGCCGTATTACATACTTTTTCTCCAGGTGTCGCTCCAAGTATATTAGATTCATCAACCTCGACAGTTCTCACTTTAAAAGGCACTTCTAATAATGATAGTAATTCAAATCTTCTGGGTGAAGCACTTGCTAATATGAGTGGTTTTTTAGTCGTTAATTTGATATCAAACATCTCCTTTTTGATATCATACAAAATCACACAGGAAATGAAAATTAATCGTAAATGGAGATAACTTAAAAACCACAGTTTTTTAGGTATTAAAACTCAATTTTGAGACATTCATTTTGCGTTCCGTAATGAGATAATAGCTGTGCACGAACAACATTAATTTCCTTTGAAAGCTTAGATATTGCTGCAATATTCGACTTCCAGTCTTCAGGAATCTTAACGCTCGCCTCTACTCCTTCAAAATAAAATTTTGCCCGATCTGTTTCGCTAAGCAAAAGAGGTATATTTTTTAGATGATCTTCCGTACAACCAGATGCTGATAATTGAAAAGGCTTAACAAAAGAATCTTTGCTTTCTGCATTTTTCACTTCAGCTTCTACTACACTTACCGCTGACCATACATAATATTTATCCTCTGCTAAAATAACAGCTGAAGATGCTAAAGAAGGATTAGTCTGCATCAAGTTTGCCGCTGCTTCAGCCGTTGAAAAGACACCATACTGTTTTGCGTAAAAGGGAAATACGGTTTTATCATCCGTTGGTGCAACAACAGGTTCAACTTCTTCTTTTTCTTCTACAGGCGTGACTAATTCTGGTGTATCCACCTTTCGAATATCTTGCCACTGAATTAAAAGTGCAAACAAACCGATGGATACAGCTCCAATTAAAAAACCGTGGAGAAGTGCTAGTGTGTAAGAAAACTTTGAAAATGTTCTAGAAATCCGCATATGGTCACCTCATTTTTCTCCACCCTATCACGTCGCCCATAAAAAAAGACGAGACTCATGTCGTCTCGTCAAAAAAAGTTTTCGTCTTATATAAACAAATTTGTATACCATTCGAGTATGATATCTCCATAAAAATAAACTATCAGTGACGCTGCTGCAATAGAAGGTCCAAAAGGTACTGGCGTTTTCTTATCCGCCTTTTTTATTTTCAATTGAATAAATCCAGCAATCATCCCAACAAAAGCAGCCACAAATAAGGTCAGTAAGGTTGGAATCATTCCGAGCACCCAGCCAATCACAAGGAACAGTTTTATGTCTCCTCCACCCATACCACCTTTCGACAAAATGGCAATTAATAATAAAATACCAAATCCTATAAAGGCACCAACCACACTATCCCACCATTGAGTGAGTGGTGAAAGTATTCTTGAAAATATTAATAGAACGCCAAAGAAAATTAATACCTTATCAGGAATTAACATATAAGCTAAATCTGAAACAGTGATGATGACTAACATGGAAATGAAAAGGAGAGCAACGATTAGTTCTTTAGAGAATCCTAGTTTTAGATAGGCAATGGAAAATAGAATTCCTGTACATAATTCCATCACCGGGTAGATCCATTGAATTTTTTGTCCACAACTACGACATTTTCCCTTTAGAAAAATATAAGAAAATACGGGAACCAAATCTAAAATTGTTAATCTCCTTTTACAATTCGAACATGTTGAAGGAGGACTAACAATTGACTGTTTTTTTGGAATCCTTAAACCGACAACATTAAAAAAGGAACCAAATAGTAATCCATATAAGAAAAAGAATATGGAAATTGTGATTATCATAAAAAACCTCAATTCATTAATAGGAAGGGATTCGTAAAACTTCTCCGACAAATACGGTATTCACTTTTTTATTATTCGCTTTCATGATAATGGTTTCGCCATTTCGATTGCCGTAATAATCCATTGAAATTGAAAATAAGGTTTCCCCACTTTTAACAACATGACTTTTTTCAGCAGGTTGTTGTAAAGCTGCAGGTTGTTCAGAGACCTCAGAAGGAGGATCTAAAACTACTTCCTGTTCAGTTATCTCGGAGATACTTTGTTCACTTGAAGATATGCTACTACCTTCTAAGGAACTAATCGTTTCTTTTACTTCTGTAACATCTTGTAAAGGATTAATCTTCTCCGCTTCTTCTGAAGACGCAGGATTATCCATCTTTATCGGTAAATTGATATCAGGAGCATAATACGTCACAAGTTGAATGGAATAGTTAAATAAATCTTCCATTGGACCTACTCTCTCTTCTCCTTCACTAAATCCTGTAAACGCAAACGTTTCAATGGTATAAATTCTATTTAGCTTTTCCATTTCTTCTAGAAACAGCAACATACTTTCATAATCTTTTGATTGGATTTCAAGCTCAACAACAATTGTTTTTAAATCAGGAGGAGGTGGAACAGGTTGCGTTTGTTGAATTGCGTCATCGCTAATAACCAATTCTGTATCTGTTTCAGATGGTGAACCATCTTCAATTTCAACTTCCGTGAATTGTTCATTTATCAAGCCATCATACTGAAATACAATTGAGTCTAATAATGTGTCAGAGGCTAAAGCCGATTTTTCCAAGTCTAATATAATGGATTCTTCTTCTCTAGTAATCGGCACTTTTTGGGTCAAAATTGCAATTTCACTCTCTGAAATGGAAACAGGTTCTTCATTCACTGGTTCACTAACTTCAGATTTTAGACTTTGTGTCTTTAAAAGCTCAATACGCTCATTTGTTGGTCTTACTAATAAAAAATAAAATAAAACTCCTAAAATAAATAATGCACTAAACACACCTATGATCACTTGCCAATGTTTTCGTTCAAATACAATCATGGAGACCCCTCCTGTTCGGAATCAAGGTCTTTCAATGCATCTTGATTTAACAAAATTGAATACACTGCAATGGTCCTAGGTTGAACAAATGTTTCTTCATTAACAGCATTTTCTTGAGCAAGTGTATCTTTAGTAACAGATAAAATTCTGGCTTCATTTATGAATGGGGATTGTTGAATTGAAGTTAAATAGAAAGCTGCTTCAGCATGACTATCAAATTGAACCTCTAACTCAATTGAATCATCAATGAATACATAAGAGGTGAAATAACCACGAACTGGTAGTTTTTTTGATAACTCTACTAGTATTGCAATTTTAGAATACGGCTGAGTTGATGCCCATTCTACTGCGGATTCATAACGATCAAATTCAACCACCCTAGGATCCTCTTCCGTTGCAACCGGAATTGAAACTTGCGATGCAATTAAATTCTCTAAGTTCTCAACTTGTTGGTGTTTTTCATGATAAATCGACCATATCCAGGCAAATAAACAAAATAGAAGAATCACTAAAAAAACCGAGATAAAAAGCCATTCTTTCGGTCTATTTTTAGTTTGTATGAGATTGATATCGACATGTCGCATATGTAATACCCCTTTTACTTCCAAGAAAGGCCAACTAATTCTGCAAATGAGTCTGGAATCTTATACCCTGTCTTCGTTCCCCAAGATTGTTCATGTAAGAGAAAAGCATTGATGTCTTCTGAATCTGCATAACTTTCTTTTAACTCACCTAAATGAGGATGATCGCCTGCTAAACAAATCGTGTCGATTTTTTGTTTACCTTGTTGTAAATTGAATTGATAAAATGACTGTAATCGTTCAATTTCTTTTTTCATCATATTCATATGTTCGGTAAATACGACATCTTCTTTTGGGACTTCTATGTATTGAAAACCTGTTCTTGATTCAAAAGCCGTATATTCAGTTGGTGGAACTAACGTAAAGGTTCGAACATAAACCGGTTCATGATTGTGGAACATACTTAACTGAACTCCATCTAACTCCGCATGAATTAATAATATATTCTGTTCTTCAGTTAAATGAAATTGTTCCTGAAATAAACGATAGAGGTTTAAAAATGGAACATCCATAACAACTGGTCGTAGTTTTGATTGCTTAAGTATGGCCACCATTTTATTGATGCCTTCTTCCGGAACAGCTAATGCACGAACCTCTCTTTTACCATCAACTTCTGCAGTACCAACGATTTCAATAATAGGATCTTGGAAAGGAAGTTGGAATGATTCACCAAGCGCCATATATAAACTGCCTTTTAACTCTTCAATCGGAACACTCAGTGGCAATTTTGTTGAACGAAGTAATAATTCATGTGAGGAAAAGGAGACATATGTTTTTAATCCTGCCAATTTATATTGTTTTACAACCGAAGTTAAAGCACGAACCAATTGTTCATCTTGAATGATTTCACTTTTGTCAATCCAACCATCTTCAATAATACGTTGAATCGCATGCGTATATTGGTGTTTCCGATTGCCGACTAAAATACGGATATATCGTTTCGTAAATGTAATAAACACTGCTGCATGATTTCCCCAATATGTCGACAATCTTCGTCACCTCTAATTCTATGTATATGTATGTATTAACTATAATAATAGCCCCCTGCTTAAAAGCAAAGGGCTATTTATATCAGATAGTTATGGAGTTGGGTCTGCTCCAGCATTTATTTCGGTTTCTGTTATATCAGCTTTATAATATAAAGTACCACTATTACTTTTTAATGTTATTTTGTACGCTGCTGGAGTGCTAGCATTTGCAGGAATGTATTTGACAAACGATGAACCTTTACTATATGTTGTTCCATCAACTGAAGGATCTGCAGGTAGACCATCTAAAACTCCTGCTGTAACTAATTCATCTAAAGTAATTAAGTTATCAGTAAGCATTGAAGAAGTTACTTCTCCACTAACAATTCCAAGTTTCGCTGAGTTTATTATCAACAATGCATTAGATTTGTGTGCATCATCTTTAGAATTATCAATAATATTCCCAATTGCCGGTACAGCGATTGCTGCAATAATTCCTAGGATTACGACTACTGCTAATAGTTCAATTAGCGTTAACCCTTTTTGATTTTTTAAGTGCTTTAACCATTTTCTCATCTAAATCTCTCCCCTAAATGTTTTCAATGGGTGGGTGCACTATTTGCTCAAAATTACCCAAGTGCCCACATACAGGTAATTTGTCCTTGCGTCCATCATTCTTCCTATTACCTATATTATCGGTTGGTAAACAATTATTTCAAGTCGAAATATGTCTAAAGTTATAAAATTATTGAACTTCCGATAAAATCGAGAACATCGGTATCATGATAGACGCCACAACTCCTCCAATTACGACTGCTATAAACAAGATGAGCATAGGCTCTAACAATGTTTTCAATTGTTCTGCACTTTGATCGACTTCTTGTTCATAAAAATCGGCGACTTTATCTAACATAAAATCAAGAGTACCTGACTTTTCTCCTAAAATCATCATTTGAGAAACAAATGGTGGTACTGCCCAATGTCCTACAAATGGTTTGGCAATTGAATTCCCTTCTTGCACACTTACACTTGCTTCTCTCAATAACTTTTCAATTACGGAGTTTCCTACTACTTTTTCAACTATATCAAGTGCTTGCGTTACTGGAACACTCGATTCATATAGCGTACTAAGTGTTCGTGTCATTCTCGCGAGAATTGCTTTTTTCATGAGAGGACCAAACACAGGAATTTTCAATATTAAAGAGTCAATTTTATAACGGACAGTAGATTTATTTTTAACCGTTTGATAGGCGAATATTAAAATTGTGATAACAAGTATAAATATCCACCAATAGGTTGTTACAACTGAACTTAATGACAAAAGTAATTGAGTTGACCAAGGAAGTTCTGCTCCAAATGAAGAAAACATTCCTGCAAATCGAGGAACAATGAATCCAATCATAAAGACAATGACCAATATCGAAACTGCTAACAAGACAAGTGGATAAGTCATTGCGGATCTCACTTTTTGACGAGTCGTGTGAGATTTTTCATAGTACAGTGCAAGTCGATCTAATATTTCATCGAATTGCCCACCCGCTTCACCTGCACGTAACATATTTGAAAAGAGAGTTGGAAAAACTTTCGGGTGTTTGGAAGCAGCTTCTGAGAAGGGGTAACCCTCCCGTAAGTCATCTAATATTTCCCCAAGAACAATTTTCATTTTTTTAGAAGTAGATTGATCTTTTAAGATTGATGTTGCATCCAAAATCGTAATTCCAGCTTTAATCAAAGTAGAAAACTGTCTAATGAATATAACGAGTTCTTTAAAAGGTATGGATTTTTCCAATAAAGGAATCTCCGTGTAAAGAATCCCGGTTTTTTCTTCAATTTTCTTTGTAGAAATACCTTTAACCGTCAATTTTTGTTTTGCATCGGTTATTGAAGTAGCTTTAATACTACCAGCGATCACTAATCCTTTTCGATCTCGACCTTCATATCCATAGTATCCCATTAAATCGTCTTCTCCGATAAATATGGACTAGCACTATCAAAACTAACTTTTTCTTCTTTAACCAAACGTTCTATTTCCGATTCCATTGTTCGCATTCCAATATTTCTACTAGATTGCATAACCGAAGTAATTTGATGAATTTTCTCAGTACGGATTAAATTCTTTACAGCCGGTACATTTAGTAATACTTCAAATGCACCAACACGACCTTTCCCTTCCTTTTTAGGGAATAATCGCTGAGAAACAACGGCTTGCAGAACAGATGCAAGTTGAATTCGAATTTGCGGTTGTTGACTAGGCGGAAAAACGTCGATGATTCGATCAATGGTCATTACTGCACTGGTAGTATGCAAGGTTGCAAAAACTAAATGCCCCGTTTCAGCAGCGGTAATTGCCGTAGAAATGGTTTCTAAATCTCGCATTTCTCCAACTAAAATGACATCTGGATCCTGTCTTAAAGAGGCTCGTAAACCAGATGAAAATGATTTCGTATCAAAACCTACTTCACGTTGATTAATCATACATGTTCCATGACTATGTAAATACTCAATTGGATCTTCAAGTGTAATAATATGTTTTTTCATCGATTTATTCATTTCCGATATCATAGAAGCCAATGTCGTTGATTTACCAGAACCAGTTGGCCCAGTCACTAAAACTAACCCTTGGGGACGAGTTGAAATATCTCGAAGAACTGGTGGCAATGATAGTTCTTCATAAGTAGGTATATGTGTTGGAATAACTCGAAAAGCAAGACCAATACAATCCCTTTGATGATAAGCATTTACACGAAAACGGGAAACACCAGGTAAGCCATGTGAAAAATCAATTTCCCCTTTTTCAATAAACTTTTCCCACATTTCATTAGTCAGAATGGATCGGGTCATCGTTTCAATATCCTGTGGTTTTAAAACATCTTGTCCAAAACGCTTCAACTCACCATCTAATCTCATAATAGGTGGCATACCGACGGTTAAATGCACATCAGATGTCCCAAGATCAAATGCAGCTCGAAGTAATTGACTTAGTTGTTCATTCATACCAACGTTCCCTTCTTAATTCACTTTCGCGACTTTTAATACTTCTTCTAAAGTAGTGAAACCTGCTTTAACCTTTAATAACCCATCGTCAAGAAGCGGAATCATACCTTGTCTCATGGCTTCTTTTTGAATGTCAAACATACTTGCTTCATTAAATAGTAGGTCACGTATTTTTTCATCTAATATAAACATTTCATGTAACGCAATTCGGCCCTTATAGCCTGTATTTAAGCATTTACTGCATCCAGAAACTTTATAGATTTTTTCAATTCCAATAAAACGTTTGTCAAACACCGTTTTTTCTACTGCAGATGGTACATGTTCAACCCTACAATTTTCGCAAATCTTTCGAACTAATCGTTGAGAAATGACGCCATTTAATGCGGATATGACTAAGTATGGCTCAATATTCATATCCAGTAGACGTGGCACACTGCTAATCGCATCATTTGAATGCAGTGTACTCATAACAAAATGTCCGGTTAATGCTGCTCTAATAGCAATTTCAGCCGTTTCTTCATCACGAATTTCTCCGACCATTATGATATTTGGATCTTGCCTTAATATCGCACGTAAGCCACTAGCAAAAGATAAATTAATTTGTGGATTAACTTGAACTTGATTGATTCCTTCTATCTGATACTCAACAGGATCTTCGATCGTAATGATATTGGTTGTGTCTCGATTAATATGTTGCAGAGCGGAGTACAAAGTCGTTGTCTTCCCTGAACCTGTTGGACCAGTCAATAACACCATTCCAGAAGGCTGCTCCACCATTTTAATAAATGCTTGTAAATAACGTTTATTAAAATCCAATTGATTAATTGGTTTAATCGCTTTGTTTTTATCTAAAATACGTATAACGACTTTTTCTCCATTAACGGTTGGTAAAATTGAAACACGCAAATCAATAATTTGTTCACTTTGAGTAAGTCTAATTCGGCCATCTTGTGGTAATCTCGATTCGGTAATATTTAGATTGGCCATGATTTTTAGACGCGCAATAAGTGACGCGAACTGGGATGCTTGGAGAACACGATCTGTTTTCAATAAGCCATCCACACGATATCTGACATGGATTTTATCTTCAAGTGGATCAATATGTATATCACTTGCACCTAGTGCTAAACCTTGCATAAATAATTGATTGGTTAGTCTGATGGCAGGTGCTTCTTCTTGACTTTCATCGTCAAGTCTACCGGAAGTTTCAACATATAAATCTTTATTTACTTGTGAAAATTTATCAATTGATTCTAAAATATCATTTTTTGACGATATAACAGGCATCACAGTAAAACCTGTCCGCAATTCAATATCATCAATTGCTACAAAGTCTAATGGATCAGCCATAGCAACTTTCAATTGAGTTCCATTTTTTTCGATGGGCAAGGCAAAGTTTCTTTTGCAATAGTCTACTCCTAAAAGTCCCAACAAGGTTTCATCTATTGGAAATAAATTCAGCGAAACATGAGCAATCCCAAGCTGGAATTCAAGAACCTCGATCAGTTGTTGATCAGTAAGAATGCCACGTTCTAAAAGCGCATCACCAAGACGTTGATCTGCTGACTTTTTTTCAAGAGTTTCCATTAATTGCGTTTCAGTAATAATATTTGCACTAACTAAAATATCTCCTAAGCGTTTACGCTCCAAATTACTCACACACCTTCCATTGGTAAAAGTGTAGTATACTTTCTAGTATATAAGATTCATGAAGTAAATAGATACATAGAACTTAAAAGGATGATTGAAATGCAAAAATCCATCAAGAATGAACAAGGTTTAACGTTAATCGAAGTTCTAGCCTCGATCGTTTTACTTTCAATAGTGATTGTGTCTTTTCTATCATTATTTCCACAAATCACTAACTTCAATAAATCAACAGAAGAGAACTTACAAGCTGCGGCAACTGCTAAGGAAGTTCGGGTTTTAGTGAAACAAGAGATAGAATCATCGGATCTTTTTCCTAACAAACTATCATTTACAAATGAACGAACTCTTGATAATGGCGTTTATTCGTATAACGGTAAATATAATGGTTTTGAAGTACTCATTGAAGTTCAAGACCAGCCCTTTGTTGGAGATGAACCACTAAAAAATGAAATCCGAAATCTTTATAAATTTAAAGTTTCTATTGGACATAGTGACACTCGAATAATAAGTAAGACGTATGGTTTTATTAGTAAAAATATAACTCCTAACTAATAGGGAGGATAGTCAATGATTAATCAAAAAGGTGTAACACTTGTCGAGTTGCTTGCGACTCTCGTTATTTTCGGAATTTTTTCAACGATTATTTGGGCATTTCTATTTCAAGCCATGCAAACTAATGAAGTTGAAATTTCAAAGAATCAAATTCAGCAAGAAGCGAATATTATTTTAAACGCTCTTGATGAAGTACATCGGAAATCCTCTGAATATACGATAGATTATAATAACGATGAAATTATTATTACAGCTAAAAATTCTTCACAAATTGTCTTTTCAAATCCTCAGATTGACTATAATCTATTTCCACTTGTGTCTGGGAAGTCAATTTCCCCTAAAACTGATCAACTAAATATTACATTAGTTTTAAAAAGTAAAACGAATAAAAATGTGAATACAACCCTTAAATCTACTTTCAATAGATTAAAGTAAGAGGTGGAGAAATCATGAATCGAAATAGTGAGAGTGGTTATACTTTATTATTAACATTGGCATTAATATTAGTAATCACTAGTTTCATTGGCACACTGTCATTCTTGACTTTGAGTCAACAAACACAAGTTGAAAAAACAGATGAAGATTTTCTTCTATCTGACATTACAGAAATGGGAATTGAATATTATCGGAGTAGAGTTTTTGAGGATTATGTTAGAATAATTCACAAAGTTAGAGACAACATTCAAGAAAAGGTAGCAAAATCACCAGAACTTTATGAAACTGAAGCTGAAGTGGAGGCTTTAGAAAAAGAAGAAGAATTTAATGGAATAATGGATTTAAAAGCTATCTTGTCTAGTTATGAAGTGAAATTAATTTTAATTGAAGAACCAAAGTTGAATTTCAGTCTTACAGAATCGCCTTATGAATACGAATCTAATGATTTATATTTACAATATAAGTTTTTAATTGAAGGAAGCAATAGTGTTAATCAAGAGAAATACAGCTTTAACATTAGGTTACCTAAAAACTTTGTAGATTTGACAATAAATAATTCAAATCCAGGCAGTGGATCTGGACAAATCGATTACAACAAAACTATCCCAACACCTAATTTCTCTCCTCCTTTTCCTACTGAGGCTTGTAATGGTACATATAAAAATAAAACATGCATAAGTGAAAGTAAATTTATTAAAGATATTGAAAATTCCACTGTTTATTTTAAAGATGATATATCGACTAATAGCGCAAACAATACTGATTTTAAAGACTCTTTTATATTTATCGATGGAAACTTAGATGCAAAGAATTTTCAAGGCATCGAAGATGTTTCAATATTTGTAAATGGAGATACTAGCATTGATCAATTGTTGGCAACTAACATTAATTTATATTCTTCAGGGGCACTTAATCTAAATAAACATATTAATATTTATGATTCAAATATTCGAAGCATTGGTGCTGTGAATGCCACTAAAAAAGGGATGACTATTTCTAATACACATATGGTTGTAGAAGGATTTGGTAATACTATTGATCCTTTTAAAGTTACAAATTCATCAACCGTTTGTATAAAAAACGATAGTTTTTTAGATGAGTTATATATTGACTCCACAAGCTCAGTTATTATTTTGAATACTGCTAATCGATCAGGACAAAATACAAATGGCTCAAAACTACCATTAATTGTAGATATTGATACCTTCAATAAAAATTGTTATGGAGTATCAGACTCTGATGGAGGTATTGAAATTGAAATTATTAGTGATGTTAATGTCACTCATGAATCGATATTAAATGACATTGATTATGACATTACAAATTAAGGGAAGTGCCAACTCGGCACTTCCCTTTTATTTCGTATTTTTAGTTTGATCTTCTTTAAGGATTTCATCTGAATCAGATTCTGTTGAAGTTCCCCCTGGAGGAATAATTGGTGCTGGGTTGGGCGTTCCTCCACTACTTCCTCCACTAGGTACAGTAGGAGTCGGAATTCCATCAACTGAAATATTATTAGTTCCTGCTCCTGTTGACGAATCGTTTGAGGCGGGAGGCGTTAATTCAGAGGTTCCAACTTCATGTCGATATTGTATTTCGTGTTTAGGAAAATATAGATCGTTTGCTACATGGAAGGTTGCCTTTTTCTCTCCATTCAAAAATACGGTTCGAGATACATTTACCTCAACGCCTTCGACTCCCTTATCTGTTTTCTGAGGAACAGATTTTTCAATGGTTTGGATTTGAACGCGATAAGGCAAAACTTTTCTCTCAAGTGGGTCTAGGTCAATTTCAATTCCTACATCGGTCCCACTGATTTTAACTACTAGTTGATTACCCGATTGTATAGTTTCTATAGTTAATGGAAACCCATAAACATTTACTATTACAAAATCTTTATTTTCATCAATAAAAGCCTCAAATCCTGCTTGAATTTTAAAAGGATTGGTTTGACTAATATTTCTTTCCAAAATCTGAAAAGGACTTTCTAAAGCTGCCTTATACATCGTTGAAGTCAAAATGGTTTTGAATTCATCTGAATAAAGTCCTTCAGGTTCAGAAATGAAAATGTCATTTAACGAAAGGGATTTATTAGGTTCTACTATAATAGTTGAATGTTTTCGAATCCAACTAGATATACTAGCATCACTTATTGAAACTGGCATCGTTGCTTGTGCAATTTCAATTACACCTGTTTGTTTACGATCTATGTATGATGTCAAATTAAAGTTTCCGCTATTTGGTTGTAAATCGTGAGCAAAAGATAAAATATCTTGTTTAAAGTTGACGAAGTCTACTATATCTTCTTGTCCTGTAAAACCTAATTCTAATAAATGATCATTCCATAAATTCTCATTTAAAGTAACTTGCAACTGATTCCTTTGTCCATTAAGAGCTGTGTTCACAGAACCTTGGACGTCAAACGTTAAAGTTTCGGGATCCATCTTAGCGCTTTCAAATAGAAATTGGGTGGCCATTTGATTTTTTTGCTTCCACTCATTCGTTTTCTTAGATAAAAGTTGTAAAGATTGCTCCTTATTTAAACCAGACACATCAATAGGACCAATCCAGGAATTTTCTTTAAAATGAGTAAAAGAATCAGGATTTAGTACAGCTTTTGTTAAGCTCGTGAAAGAAAATGTCCCCGCAAGTAAAATAATTCCTACTATAAGAGATAGAATGAAAAATTGAAGACTATTCTTTTGAGCCATTTATTCCACTCCCGTTTTGATTGAAATATCCTTCTGACAAATCTTCATATCTTGAATTATCCAAGTCACTTATGTTTTCCATTGAATTTTCTTTTGTCACATCATTACTATTTTTTTCATTATCGAATAAGGATTGAAGTCTTTTTTCCATCCATTGATCAGAAAGTTCATCGTTAGAAACTATTTGATTATCTTGTTTTATATCGTCTTCACGGTCAAATTGATAAAGTATTTTTTCTTCCCTGATCTCATCAACAACAATATCTGGCTCATCATTATAAATGACGTCTTCCCTCGCTGCTGCAACTTCATATTCACCTAGATTAATTTCACTATGCATACCTTTCAAATCTATTACATTTTGAGAACTTTGTGAGACATCAAAATGATCATCTTTTGATTTGTGATAAAGCATATGGTCATCTACTGAAGATAAATTCTCTAAATTAGTTCCTTCGATAACTGATAGTTCCTTAAATCTTTTTCTTCTTGATGACGAACCTTTTTTATTTGTGGTAGTTTCAAGCCACATACGTTTTTTGCCAATTAATAATGATAGTGAACCTATTAATAATAGGAAAATTCCAATCCCGATTAATGGTGAATAAAGATTGGCCATTAATGAACTAAGAACAAATGCAAGAGTAGTGATAATTAGTAAAACACTTAAACTAATTTTATTTGAAATTATAGGTAGAACATAAATAAATAAACTTAAAAGAATAAAACTAATTGTTAAACCTATTGCAAATGTCATGTTTGGCACCTCACTTCACTATTAGTATACCGTTTAAATTCATGAATAAGAAAGAAAAGACAGGCATTTTCCCTGTCTTTTCTCCAAATTTATTTAATATATTCAGCAACTCGATTTCGCCCAGCTCGTTTGGCTCCGATGTAAAGTGCTCGATCGGCGTTTCGAATGAGTGCCATTGCCTCATCGCAATCTTCTGGCGCAGTTGATACACCAATACTTGTTGTAATTTGCACTTTCGTTAAATCACGTTTTTCACCTAAGTCTGTGCGTATTTCAAATGGTGTCGACTCAATTAGTTCTCTCAAGTCTTCCGCAAGTTTCACTGATTGCTGCTTCGAATAGTTTGGCAATAAGACCACAAACTCTTCCCCACCGTATCTAGCAATAATGCCTTTATCCCCAATTTCTTTCTCAATGAGTCTCGCAAGCCCATACAAAATGTCATTTCCACTTTGATGGCCGTATGTATCATTGATACTCTTGAAATGGTCAATGTCCATCATCATAAGTGAAAGCTGTCGAAGGTTACCATTCAACAAATCATTCATCTTTTTCTCTAATTCTTGATCAAAATAGCGATAATTATAAAGTTTAGTTAACCCACAACGTTCACTCTTCGATACAGCATCTTGCACAAATCTAGCTTTCTCAAGTGATACGGCAAAATATGAACAAAGTAGATTTAAAATCTGCAATTGATGTAATTCAAACGCATGCTTTTTACGTGAAGCAATCATCAAAATGCCTTCTACTTTTTGATTTCTACTAATTGGTACAGCAATTATACTTTCGGTGTTATGTGGAAGAAACTCTGCTTTAATATCTTTCCATTCGGATTTCTTCGAAAAAAATATGGATTTATCTCTCTTAAACACAATTCCAGGAATACTTTTTGATAATACTTCATGCGAATGCTCCAACTTCTTTTCTTGACCACGTTCAATGGCTCTCATTACGTAAAATTTATCATCTTTAAAATCAATTATATAAAGATAATCTAAAGGCAACATTTCACCGATATTTTTCACGAATAAATCGATGATCGCGTCGGAACTTAATCGATCTGCTAATTCATGTCCAATTTTACTTGCACGACCTAAGTCATCATTTACTAAAGCTGAGTTATTGTACATACGTAGTACAAGTGTAATCATTAAAAATGGAAGTCCTAATAATAAAAACGCGATTGGGCCAACATGGATTTGTAATAAATACAGCGTAATACCAAAAGGTAAGGTAATGATAAGACCTGTGTAATCCCAAAACACGTCTTTTTCAAAGAATTTTCGATCCTTCACTTCAAGTTTTATATAAAAATGCAAAATAATATGATTTACTATTACTAATGTTACTAAGTAAATACAGCTATAAATCAAGATTTCTGAAAGATTCGTGCTCCCTACCTCATAACCCAAGTACATGACAAAGCTGCCTGTAATAAACGAAATGGCAAAAAACATAAACGAGTTGAATAGTACACGATGAAAATCAACAATTTGAAATTTCATACGATACATCAACGGAATGATTGCAATTTGAGTAATAATCATTTCGACAAAAAGTCCATATGTTAAAAATGTCGCGAGATTGATCCATTGTATTAAAAAAATCGTAGTTCCCGCCACTTTAAATGGAAAAATAACTGTTAATAATGCTATTGCAATATAAGCTAAAACCAATGTCCACTCGACTGACGATGGTGCGAAATTTATATAGGAAAAATAGATACCAATCGGGACGGTTACAAACCACAATATCCAAATATTGATTTTTGCTTGTTTCGATATGTTCATATAAGCCCCTTTCAAATTGGTACATTTTATCTAGTTCGTAGTTCATCGTATCAAAGATTGAAAGTTTTGTCATTACTGTTTTCTAAATATTCGTAAACATTTTCAAAGCTTTTTTTCTTATATTTGCTAGTAAATATAAGGAACCTGTTACTATTATCTTACTATTTTCAGAAAATATTTTTTCGATTTCTCCGATAGGGTCTTTAGTCACACTTTTAATAGTAGCGTTACTTAAATTCAGCAAATTTTGCGCACTCATCGCTCTCTCATCTGGGAAGTCAACGAAGGTAAATTTTGCATCTATCTCCTCTAAAATGTTCAAAATCTCTACTGCATTTTTCCCTTTTATTAACCCCACAAAAAAATGAATCGGGTCATTTGGAAACTCTTTTTTAATCGTGTCTACTAAAACTCGAATACTTGCTGGATTATGAGCACCATCTAAAATAAGTTGATTGTTTATTTTTTCGAATCTACCTTGCAATGAAACATTTAGTAGAGCATCTCGAACTTTTGTTTCATCTACATTTTTATTTTTCATTTTTAAAAAATAAATAATTGCACGGATTGCAATGGCTCCATTTAAAAGCTGATGTTGACCTTTCAACCCAATATGAATTCCATCCATTTGATTTCCTTCAAAATCTAGATAAACATCTTGTTTTAACATAAAATCTTTAGATTCAATCCAACAAGTCGCGTTTTGCTCAAAACACTCTTCTTTCATTACATTTAAAGACTCTTCATCTAAATTTCCAATAATGACAGGTACCCCTTGCTTTATAATCCCTGCTTTATGATAGGCTACTTCACTTAAGGTTGTTCCTAGGAATTGCTCATGCTCTATCGCAATACTTGGAATAATGGATAGTAGAGGAGTTACTACATTCGTACTATCAAATCTACCACCCATACCCGCTTCTACTAAAACAATATCAGCTTCAAATTCCTCAAATGCCATAAAAGCTAAAACGGTTAAGAGTTCGAAATCTGTTAAAAAACCACTTAAACCAGCTTGCTTCACTTTTTTAAATAAAAGATCTAATTGAGTTTCGGAAATATAACGACCGTTTAATTGGATTTGATCATGGACATCAAAGAAACACGGGGAATAAAAACAGGCTGTCTTCAACCCATGCAGAGATAACATCGCTTCCATCATCGCAATCGTAGAACCTTTGCCATTCGTTCCAGCCACGTGAATAATATTTAAATGCTTATGAGGGTCCCCTACTTTTTCAAGTGCCTCAATCATTCGATCTAATCCAGGTTCAATTGTATTTCTGCCCTCCACTTCCCAGCGTTCTTTATACTCGTTAAATTTAGGAATCATGATTTTTTCCTTTCTGAGATTTATTTGATTAAGCAACTAAATTAAAAAGAACCCCACCTTGTTTAAAAGGCAGGGACAATATTAAAAAATTTCTACATGTGCTTTTTGTTTTAAATAAGGACGTGCTAACGACATAAAATATAAAGATCCCGTTACAACAACCACACTTTGATCATTAACTTTTTGCAAAGTCTTTTCCAATGCTTCTTGCCAATTCAATTCTAATTCCTTGTGCGGGTGTTTCGATGCTTCATAAATGTATGTTCCTGAAGCAGCATTCTTTAAATGAATCTCTGTAATCATGACGCTTGTAGCCACTTCATCGATCATGTTCAGAACCGATTTAATGTCCTTATCATCTAGAGCTGTAAAGACAACATGGATCTCTTCAGTAAGGTAACGTTGTTTTAAAGTTCTAATAAGTACTTCCATTCCCGCTGGATTGTGAGCACCATCAATGATTACATTCGGCAACACTTCTTCAAAACGCGCAGCCCAACTTGATGTTGCTAATCCTTGTCGGATGTTTTCTTCTGAAATAGTAAAGCCATATAAGCTATTAAGCAAAAGAACTGCCGTTATTGCAAGCGACGCATTTTCAATTTGATGATGTCCTGCCATTTTTATGGTTAACTCTTTAAATTGCATATCATTTAATTGATAAGTAAAGTGTTGAACTTTTATATTTTGAGTCACATCTTCAATTATAAAATCTTTATATAATTGAAAAATTGGAGATTGTTCGATTTTAGCTTTTTCTTCAATAACTTGTACTGCTTGGCTATCTTTAACTGCACTTATTACCGGGATTTCAGGTTTAATAATTCCGGCTTTTTCACGCGCAATAGCTTCTATTGTATCGCCTAAAATTTGTGTATGATCTAAAGAAATCGAAGTTATTATTGATAATAATGGAGTTAAAACATTTGTCGAGTCAAATGTGCCGCCTATTCCTGTTTCGATTAGGGCAATATCTACTTCCATATCTCGATAATAGACAAATGCAATGACTGTCAGGATTTCAAAAAAGTTGGAACCTTCTCCAACTTGACCTTCTTGAAGGTATGGATATATATCATTCATATATTGGATTAACTGATCATCTGTAATCATTTGATTGTTGATCATCATTCGTTCGTTGACAACTTCTAAATGCGGAGAAATAAAGCTTCCGACTCTCAGTCCTTCAGCCATTAGGATTTCTTTTAAAGCATTTAAAGTGGAACCTTTGCCGTTAGAACCTGCAATATGAATAGAGCGAAACTGTTCATGTGGATTACCCAATGCTGATAAAATCGATCGAATTCGACTTAATCTACTATTACGTTCCGTTTTTTGGTTCATGTTATAAATGTATTCAGTTACTTGATCAACAGATATAAACACATTGGTCACTCCTCAATCTCAATATTCTCGGAATTTCCGAGAATTCAATTTATTCTATCACGTTCTCTCGAATAAAAGATATCACTTCTTAAAAGAAAAATGTCCCAAATAATAATTTCGGGACATTATATCCATGGTAACTTGTGCTTGAGACCATTTTGACGAGTAAAATCGAAAAAGTGACGAGTAATCCCCTAAAGTTTACGAGTAAAACACCGAAAGTGACGAGAAAACGCATCTAAAGACATTCCCCCTGGAAATCGTCCGTCGTAAATGAAATTCAGTTTTATTACATGTCTATATAAAAATGCCCCAAACACAAAAGTTTGGGACATTCACTAAAATTATAGATTTTTAAGCTCAGCCAATCGTTTTTCAACTGTTGCATACTTTTCAAGATAATCTTGTTCTTTTGCACGTTCTTCTGCAACTACGGCATCAGGAGCTTTCGATACGAATCGTTCGTTCGATAGTTTACCTTGAACAAGTTTGACTTCTTTCGCCCATTTTTCTAATTCTTTTTCTAATCGAGATGTCTCTGCCCCAATATCAATTAAACCTTCTAATGGCAAGAATAGTTCAGCTCCTGAAACGACACTCGACATAGATTGACCAGGTGCTTGAATATCTTGACCTAATACAAGTGGCTCAGGGTTACAGAACTTCTCTAAATACATTGCATTTTCTTCTAAGATCACTAATGTTTCTGCATCTTTAGCTGAAATATACAATGGAACTTTTTTGCTCATTGGCGTTTGAACTTCTGCTCGGATTGTGCGAACTGCACGAATAATATCAGAAAGTAATTTCATACTAGATGCTTTTTTACTGTCCGTTAATGATTCATTAACCGTTGGCCACGCGGCAATCGTAATAGATTCACCTTCGTGCGGTAGGCTTTGCCAAATTTCTTCTGTAATGAATGGCATAAACGGATGGAGTAAACGCATAGTGTTGTCTAACACGTAAGCCAGCACTGACCTTGTCATCTTCTTCCCTTCTTCGTCTTCTCCGTATAATGGCAATTTCGACATTTCAATATACCAATCACAGAAATCATCCCAGATGAAGTTGTATAAGGCGCGACCTACTTCACCGAACTCGTATTTTTCAGCAAGCTTCGTTACTTGATCGATTGTTTCATTTAAACGAGTCAAAATCCATGCATCTGCAACTGATTTATCTCCAGATAAATCGATATCTTCGAACTTCATGCCTTCCATATTCATCATCGCAAAGCGTGATGCATTCCATATTTTATTGGCAAAGTTCCAAACGGACTCTACTTTTTCAATAGAGAAACGTAAATCTTGTCCTGGTGACGAACCGGTTGATAAGAAGTATCGAAGTGCATCCGCTCCATATTGATCGATAACATCCATTGGATCTACACCGTTTCCAAGTGATTTCGACATTTTACGTCCGTCTTCCGCACGAACTAATCCGTGAATTAAAACATCGTCAAATGGACGTTGTTCAGTGAATTCGATTCCTTGGAAAATCATACGAGAAACCCAGAAGAAAATAATGTCATAACCAGTTACTAAAACATCCGTTGGGTAATATCGTTTAAATTCAGCATTTTCTTCATCCGGCCATCCCATTGTCGAAAACGGCCATAAAGCTGAAGAGAACCATGTATCTAATACATCTTCATCTTGCTTCCAGTTTTCAGCATCTGCAGGTGCTTCATGTCCCACATAAATTTCGCCTGTTTCGTTATGATACCAAGCCGGAATACGATGTCCCCACCATAATTGACGCGAAATACACCAATCACGAATGTTTTCCATCCAACGCATATACGTATTTTCAAATCGCTCAGGTACGAACTGAACTTTATCTTCGCCTTGTTGTAATTGAATTGCTGCATCGGCAAGAGGTTGCATATTAACAAACCATTGTGTGGATAGATATGGCTCAACTACTGCACCACTGCGTTCTGAATGTCCAACTGAATGAGCATGTTCTTCGATTTTGAATAAAGTGCCCGCTTCTTGTAAATCTGCAACAATTTGTTTACGGCATGCAAAGCGATCTTGCCCTTCGTATTGAGCCGCATTTTTGTTCATTGTTCCATCTTCATTCATAACTAAAACACGTTCTAAATTGTGGCGATTCCCGATTTCAAAGTCATTTGGATCATGTGCTGGTGTAATTTTAACCGCACCGCTACCAAAATCTTTATCCACATAATCATCTGCAACAATTGGTATTTCACGTCCAATAATCGGTAGTGTTACCGTTTTACCGATTAAGTGCTTGTAACGATCATCTTCAGGATGAACCGCTACAGCCGTATCCCCTAGCATCGTTTCAGGTCTAGTTGTAGCAACTTCAATATGACCAGTACCATCTGTTAGTGGGTAACGCATATGATAGAAAGCACCCTGTACATCTTGGTGAATTACTTCGATATCGGATAAGGCTGTTTTAGTCGCGGGATCCCAGTTAATAATTCGTTCACCGCGGTAGATTAGACCTTTGTTGTACAGCTTCACAAATACTTCTTTAACCGCATTTGAAAGACCATCGTCTAGAGTAAAACGTTCACGCGAATAATCTAGACCTAAACCAAGTTTTGACCATTGCGCACGAATATGGGTTGCATATTCTTCCTTCCACTTCCACGTTTCTTTTACAAAATCTTCACGACCTAGATCGTAGCGAGATTTGCCTTCTGAGCGAAGCTTTTCTTCTACTTTTGCTTGAGTTGCAATCCCTGCATGATCCATCCCTGGTAACCATAATGCATCATATCCTTGCATGCGTTTCATACGAATTAAGATGTCTTGCAAAGTTGTATCCCATGCATGACCTAAGTGAAGTTTACCCGTAACGTTTGGTGGTGGAATAACAATCGTATAAGGTTCTTTATCACTGTTTGGTTGAGCTTCAAAAAACTTACCATTTAGCCACCATTCATAGCGTCCTTGTTCAATGGACTTTGGATCGTACTTTGTTGATAATTGAGGTTTTTGTTCAGTCATTTTCAGTTCCTCCTTATTTTTGGGAAATAAAAAAACTCCTATCGTCACAAAAAGGACGAAGGAGTTGTTCGCGGTACCACCTTTATTCGCAGATGACAAAAAAACATCATCACGCTCTCAAGATTCTTAACGGTTTTAAACCGGCATCTGCTACTCAAGTTCGTTCACAGATACTGCTCCTGGGCGACATTCAAATACGCGCTAACGGAAACTTTCACCAAATGTTTCCTCTCTAATGATAACGACGTGATTTTACTCTTCCCAATCAAAGCATCGATATTTAATTGAACCAATTGTATCGGAACTTCCAATATGAAGTCAAGTTTTTTTGAAAGGAGATTTTTATGAGACGAGGATATAATCCCTACCTACTTCCCCCATGGTTACGAAAGACCCGATTTTATTGTAAAAATATTATTTTACCGATTACTGTTTTTGAATTAATTCGAACGATTTTTCTTCCAACAACATTCGATTTTTTATTATTATGTCTATTAATTGCGATTTTATTTTTATTCCAAAAAGATATTATTTAACTTGGTAAACTGAATAGGTTTCTTTCAATTCTTTTAAGAAAAATGGTTTGGACTTACCCGTCACTTCTGATGATTCGCTCACTTCGTTACTTGATGCCGATGAAGAAGATGATGAACTTTCTTCAACTGCCAATTCAGGCTGAACCAATTTTTCATAAGCACAATCTACTGCCCAGTTAATCTGAAGCGTTTTGTCATTTGTAACGATTGGATCAATTTTCGTGATCGTAAACTCTGGAACGTTTTGACTTTGATTGTAATCCGCTGGTAGCTCAATGGAGTGAGGAACGGCATATTCAAAGTAACCGTGTTCACCATTCATCTCTAAATCTTCAATTGATACCCAATCTGATATCCCATGATGTTCACATTGACCAGGTTCAAACGCCACATAAGCAGAAATATGGTAAATTCCATTCAGACAACAATACCCGTCCTTTTGTTGAAATTCGAATCTAGGTTTTACTTCTACAAGCGTCGTTCCGGTCGGTGTGCCAAAACTTTCTGGAAAATAAAAATTTTCTTGGAATGACCAATTTACTTTTTCCAATTCTTGTCCTCCTTCACAACTATCTGTGAAAGATTGTATGCGAGGGAACATAGAATTATGATTTAACCCATTTTTTTAAAGCCATTGTCACTAGAGGTCCTGCCAATAAAAGTATGAAAAAGATGCGAAACAAATGAAAACTTGTGACGGTGGATAAATCTGCTCCAGTTTCAAGTGCCGTAATGGACATTTCTGCAATGCCTCCTGGAGCAGCACTTATAAAGAAGTCGAGAAAAGAATTCACTGGATGGATGAACATAAGTAGATAGGCCATGAATGCACAATATGTGATGAGTAAAATATTCGTTGCTAATATCGACCAAAATAATCGGAGTGTAAATAGCTCAGATACTTTTTCAAGTTGCAACCCTAAGTGCGCTCCTACGAAAAGTTGGGATACGATCAGAAGCAACGTTGGCACTTCTACAACAGAATGGTCCGTGAAAAATTGAACAATGGCCATCGATAGGATTGGAGCCATTAGTTCAGGTAAAGGAAAATGAACTCTTTTCATGAGGATAAACAAAGTCACACCCATTCCAAGAAAAAACAAGAAATGTGAGACATTAAAAGATGGTAAGTTATTTAGTGACAACTCATCAAAGTGAGTCCCTTTAGGGATCCACGCTGTTAAGAATGGAACAATCGTTACAACAGCAAAAATACGGAAAGTTTGCATTAAGGTCACTACCGTAGAATTAGCTGATTTTACTTCCTCGCTCAATAAAACCATTTGAGAAAGTCCACCAGGAAGTGAACCTAATATGGAAGTTGCTAAAGATTCACCAGACATCTTCATAAACAAGTTACTTAATACTAAAGCCATTCCCACAACTGAAACGGTTAAAAGAATCATTAACGGAAAATCAAACCACATAAGCTCTACTGCTTGTCTTGTAAATGAAGAACCAATTTGAACACCTAAAATGATCAGCCCTATTTGTCGTAATAGCTTTGGCCAAATAAACTCGAGTTTCGTGACCTGTCTTAAAAGTAATAAAGCAATCATCGGTCCTAGTAACCATGGTAAGAATACACCAATTTTATAGAAGGCAAACCCACTTAAGGCGGCAATTAAAAACGTCCGAAAAATCAACCACTGTTTTTGCATTCTTTACACCTCATATTCACTGAAAAGTCTCTGTTATATACTGAGACCACATTCCCTTAGGTTTATTCTTTCTAATTAAAAGCTCTTCAAAGAATGACCTAGATTTTATCTTACACGAACTGACTGTTGAGATGATCCGTCAAATCTTCGAAATAGGAAATGAGACACAACGGATCTCTATATAATTTTTGTTAACTAAGCCCATTGAAAAAAGCCCTGGTACTCATAGGAGTACCAGGACAAAAAAGTTAGACTAATTGAGCAAATACTTTATGGAATGCTTCAACTGTTTTTGCAATATCTGCTTCCGTATGGGCAGCAGATAGGAACATTCCTTCAAATTGAGACGGTGGTAAGAAAATGCCTTCTTCCGCCATTAGTCGATAATATTTTGCAAATAACTGAAGATCTGACGTCTTCGCAATATCATAATTTGTTACGGTTTCATTTGTAAAGAAGAAGCCAATCATAGAGCCAGCTCGGTTAACTGTGTGTGGAATATTGTATTTCGTTGCTGCTTCACGGAAACCAGTCTCTAAAAGATCAGCTAATTTATTGAAATGATCATAAGTCTCAGGTGTTAATCGAGACAATGTCTCAAGTCCTGCAGTCATAGCTAGAGGATTTCCTGACAATGTTCCCGCTTGATATATTGGACCACTCGGTGCAATTTGAGACATGATCTCAAGTTTACCGCCATATGCCCCTACAGGTAGTCCTCCACCAATTACTTTGCCAAGACATGTGAGGTCAGGTTTCACGTTGAAATGACCTTGTGCACAATGATAACCAACACGGAAACCTGTCATAACTTCATCAAAGATAAGCACTGTTCCGTTCTCTGTTGATAAGTCACGAAGTCCTTCCAAGAAGCCTGGTTCAGGTCCAACTACCCCCATATTCCCAGCTACAGGTTCAACAATAATGGCAGCTAAATCATCACCATGTTGCTTGAAAGCTTCTCGTACGCTTTCTAAGTCATTATAAGCTACTGTAATTGTGTTTTTCGCCACTGATTCAGGAACACCAGGACTATCTGGTAAGCCTAGGGTAGCAACACCTGATCCAGCTTTAATCAATAAGCTATCGCCATGTCCGTGATAACAACCTTCGAATTTCAGAATTTTATTGCGACCTGTAAATCCTCGAGCTGCGCGTAAAGCACTCATTGTAGCTTCTGTTCCAGACGAAACCATACGAACCATTTCGATTGATGGCACTCTTTCCATAACAAGCTTTGCTAAATCATTTTCAACCACAGTTGGAGCACCAAAGCTCGTCCCTGTTTCTGCGACTTTTTGAATAGCTGATACGACATCTGGATGTGAATGACCTAAGATTAGAGGTCCCCAGGATAATACATAGTCAATATAGTCATTGCCATCAATATCAGTGATTGTTGCGCCTTTTCCACTTGCCATGAAGATTGGATCCATATCAACCGATTTAAATGCACGGACTGGACTATTCACGCCACCCGGCATTAATTTCACGGCTTCAGAAAATGCTTGTTTTGACTTTTCGTAAGAACGTCCCATTATTTAGCCCCCAACCAACGTGCCACGTCTTTTGCATGGTACGTCATAATTAAATCTGCGCCTGCACGCTTCATACTTGTTAACGTTTCAAGAACGATCTTTTCTTCATCAATCCAGCCATTTTGTGCAGCTGCTTTGACCATTGCATATTCTCCACTTACATTGTAAGCAACAACTGGAATATCAAAGTTATTTTTCACATCACGTACGATATCTAAATACGATAAAGCAGGTTTTACGATTAAGAAATCTGCACCTTCTTCTACATCAGATGTAGCTTCTCGCATCGCTTCATTACGATTAGCGTAATCCATTTGGTATGATTTACGATCGCCAAATTGTGGTGTACTGTTAGCTGCATCTCGGAAAGGACCGTAATAAGCTGACGCATATTTCACTGCATAAGACATGATTGGTAAATGTGCAAAACCGGCTTCATCCAAACCATATCGGATTGACGCTACGAAACCATCCATCATATTAGATGGAGCAATAATATCTGCTCCCGCTTTAGCTTGCGCGATAGCTGTACGTGCAAGTAAATCCAATGTCGGATCATTTAACACTTGGCCATTTTCGATAATGCCACAATGACCATGGTCTGTGTACTCACATAAACATGTATCGGCAATAACCATTAAGTTCGGTTGGCGCATCTTTACAAATCGAATGGCTTCTTGAATGATACCGTGATCATGATAAGCTTGTGTGCCTTCTGCATCCTTTTCCAGAGGAATTCCAAAAAGTATGACAGATGGTATTCCTAGTGCTACCACTTCATCAATTTCTTCCCCTAAGTTATCTAGCGATAGTTGATAAACACCTGGCATTGAAGAAATAGGGTTTCGAATTTTTGAGCCTTCTGCAACAAAAATTGGATAAATTAAATCATTCGTATGTAAGGTCGTTTCACGTACCATCGCGCGGATTGTTTCATTGTTACGTAAACGACGATGTCTGTTAAATTGAAGATCTTTCATTTACTTTCAACATCCTTCCAATTTGCAATTTCATCAATTAGTGCTAAATAGGTGTACGATTTAGCTTGTATATGGACAGGCAATTCATGGTCAATTAAGCTTTTAGCCGTAATATGACCAATCGCTGCAAATTTTACCGTTGGTAGATGCACTTGTGAATATACATATTTCGAGAAATTATGAACAGCTGATGGACTAGCAAATGTTATACATACTCGTGGATTAGATTTTAAGTATTCAGCTAACTCCCCTGCATTTTTAACATTAGGTGTCGTTTCATACACAGTCCACTCATCTACATGGTCTAATCCATTTCTAATAGTATCTTTCGCAAGTGATCCCTTTAAAAACAAACATCGATCTGTGTCTTTTAAATGAGTTGGAAATTCGTTAATAAAAGTGTCTGCACTATAAATAGTTGGAATAAATGATACCTGCAGTCCGATTGCTTCTAATGCTGAGGCGGTTTTAGTTCCTACTGCCGCCACTTTAAAAGACAACTCATTTACTGATATCCCGTGTCTATTTAGCTTTTCACTAAACATTTCTACCGCATTTTGACTGGTAAAAATAAGCCATTCATAAAGAGACAATCTTGCAATAAAAGCTTCATCATGGCTAATGAATTCAGTAATTTGAATCAATGGAAAGCAAGCTACTTCCCCGCCTAAACGTTCAACTAATTTAAACGGCTCATCAGACTTTGGTTGACTTGTAAAGACAATCGTTCGCCCTTGCAAATCACCCTTATTACACATTCAAATCGGCTCTCACTTGTTGAATCAAATCATATGCCCCTTGTTCACTCAATGACTTCGCTACTTCTTTACCAGCTGTTTCAGGCTCTACATTTGAAGAAGATTCTTTGTATACTTGCTCCGCATCAGGAGATGCAACCAAACCAGTAAATTCAATCGTATCGTTTTGTACCGTTGCAAATCCTGCAATCGGAACTTGACACCCTCCATCCATCGCATATAAAAATGCACGTTCTGCATGGACAGCTTTCCATGTATCTTGATGTGTTAGCTTGCTAAGTTCATCTAATAGTTCTGCATCATCACCACGGCATTCAATCGCAAGTGCACCTTGGCCAACTGCTGGCAAACAATCTTCAACAGATAAATATTCAGTAACTACATCGTCACTCCAACCTAAGCGTTTTAAACCTGCTGCCGCTAAGATAATCGCATCATACTCATCCGTTTCAAGTTTTGCTAAACGTGTATCTACATTCCCACGTATCCATTTAATATCAATGTCCGGACGCATTAGTAAAAGTTGGGCAGAACGACGTAAACTACTTGTACCTACAACAGCACCAACTGGTAAATCCATAAACTTCACATGACCAGTAGATATAAACGCATCTCGTGCATCCTCACGTGGAGGGATACAACCAATCACAAGTCCTTCTGGTAACTCAGATGGCATATCTTTCATGCTATGAACAGCAAAATCAATCTCTTTGTCATATAAAGCTTGCTCAATTTCTTTTACGAACAACCCTTTTCCGCCAACTTTCGAAAGTTGAACATCAACGATTTGATCACCTTTTGTGACAATCTCTTTTACCTCAAATTCAAATGGAGCACCTGCTTGTTTCATTTGATCAATAAACCAATTCGTTTGTGTTAATGCCAATTTACTTCTTCTAGAACCTACAATAATTTTTCTCAATGTTGAAACATCCTCTCTTAATACCAAAAATGAAAATCAGATAAGCGACTTCCTAAGAAGAAATTAACTAATACGAGGAGAAATGCGTATACATGCCCCCAAGCATAGCTTGTCCCATGAAGTAGTCCCTTCTGACGTCTATAAAATAAAAAACCATATACAAATAATAAGAAGATAGATCCGAATATCTTTATATCCAATATGGTAAATTCATTAAGCGATACGTATGCCCATTGTAATCCGAGAATTAAGCTGACTAATAAAAACGGAATACCAATTCCGATCGAAACTGTCATACCTTTTTCAGCTTGTCCAAGAGATGGCAAATTCCCATACTGCTTAGTCCATTTCTTCTTCTTTAATAAGCGATATAAGATATGATACAAAGCTGAAAATACAAAGGACAGTGAAAAAGCTACATAGGACAGTATGGCAAACGTTATATGAATAAATAACAACTCAGATAATAAAGAGTCTCCTACTGAAGACTGCTCAATTTGAACTGGAGCAAATGTATGAATGGTTATAAAAATGAACCCAATCACATTTAAAAAGAATACAGGCACTTTTTCTCGAAAAGTTACATGTAAAATAATCGACAGTGTGATTAATAACCAAGCATAAAAATATATACCCTCAAATAATGTGAGAATCGGAAATCTCTGCGTCTCCACTATGTACAAAACTAAAAATACTGTTTGCAAAATCCATACCGTAGTAAGTATCCAAAAGGCAATACGATATGCTTTTGAATCTTTATCTAAATAATCGATGAAGTAAAAGACAAGACTAATTGCGTAGAGGATGACCATTCCTTCATGCAACCTTGTCATGGTTATATCCACCACTGCTTTACCCCTCTCTTTTCATCATGAGAAAAAGCGTTTTCGCATGTATAGTTTAACATACATGAACGAAAACGCCTCCCTACTAGAATTTAATATGAGTACCCTGGATTTGTTACTTGCTTCGTTTTTTCAGGAAAGTCAACTGTCTCTTTTGTAGCAGTCATTAGTTTTTCTTTCTCTTGCTTAACTTCTTCTTCAATTCCAAAAATCTGTTGGAATAAATCGAGTTGTTCTTGTGATTTAGGTGAAGAAGCTAATTCTTTCGCTTGAAGGATCGGATCTTTTAGTAATTGATTAATAATAGATTTTGTATGCTTACTTAATATTTTGCGTTCACGATCAGTTAGGTCCGGCATTTTATTTTCAATGCTTACCATTGTATCCGATTGAATTTGCAACGCCTTTTGTCGAAGTGCCGAAATAACAGGGACAACGCCTAGAGTTCCAAGCCAATCTTTAAATTGGACTAATTCATCTTCAATCATCAACATGATTTCATTTGCTGCACGTTGACGCTCAGCTAAATTAGCTTCTACAATTCCTTGAAGGTCATCAATATCGTATAAAAATACATTAGGAAGTTCCCCAATTCGCGGATCCAAATCACGTGGTACGGCAATGTCCACCATGAATAATGGTTTTCCTTTGCGTAAACGTTCTACGAATTGCATAAGGTCCAAATCAATCACAAAATCCGTTGAACCTGTGGAGCTAATTAAGATATCTGCTTCTAATAAAGCACATTGTAATTCTTGTATAGATTTAGCTTGTCCATCAAATTTAGCAGCAAGTAATTGAGCTTTTTCAAACGTTCGATTAATGACAGTCACTTTTTCAGCACCGCTACCATGAAGGTTTTTAATCGCCAATTCACCCATTTTTCCTGCACCTAAAATGACCACATGTTTATTCTTTAATGAACCAAAAATCTTCTTACCGAGTTCAACAGCTGCATAAGAGACAGAAACAGCATTCTCACCAATCGCTGTTTCAGCATGTGCTTTTTTTGCGAGTGTTACAGACTGTTTAAACAATTGATTGAACACAGTTCCAGTTGTCCCACGTTCTTGAGCCTCTAAAAAGCTTTTTCTCACCTGACCCAAAATTTGTGTTTCCCCTAAAACCATTGAATCAATTCCAGCAGTTACTCGGAACAAATGCTCCATCGCTCCATCTGCTTCATAGATGAAAAGATATGGAGAAAAAGAATCGATTGGTAGCTTGAACCATTCGGCAAGGAATTGTTTAATATAATATCGTCCTGTATGTAACTGATCGACAATCGCATAGATTTCCGTTCGGTTACATGTAGACACGATGACATTTTCTAATATGCTTTTTTGCGTTTGTAGTGCTTGCATCGCCTGCGGTAAATCGGATTCAACGAAGGATAATCGTTCGCGAATCTCTACCGGAGCTGTACGAAAATTAACACCTACGACTATGGTATGCATGGCCTCATGACACCTCTCACGTTCTATTTCATGCCTTTTATTATAACATAACCATTCATAAAACAAGGTTTTAAATGTGAACAAGCTATGAAATCAAGGATGAGTCATGTTCTTATTTATAATAATTACAATGTAAGTGTATCAAAACGAGCACACGCATACAAACGTTATGATTTCATAATTCATTTTGCCTCGAAAATTGTTGTAAATACAGTGAAGTTGACATTTTTTAATTGTCGTGGCTGATTTTCATTGCGGCAGACGCTTTCCGGGGGCACTCCCTTTAGCCGCTTCCCTCGCGGTGCTCAGTCCAGGGTCTAAAGGGAGTGCTTTTGCCCAGGAGTCGCCGCCTCCATTACAATCAGTAAAAAGAAAATTGTGTATATAAAATCAAATAGTACAATTTTACTCCTGGAATTTTATACACCTCTAATATGTTATATCTTAAGTTACTACAATAAATGCTATATCAATAAGGGATTGAGTGAATCGACAGTTGATACTTTAGTCAATAAGAAGCGCTCGAGGAATATATACAACGAAAAGCCACTCTATCTCAATTTAAATCGAGATAGAGTGGCTTTGTAAAATAAATTAGGGAATGCAAATTTACTTACTCTGATTCAATTTCTTCAGTCGGTAACATACGACGTTCGATTTCTGCCCACGCTGCATCGAAGCCCATACCTGTTTCTGATGAAAATAAAATCATCGTATCGTGCGCTTCCATGTCTAATTCATCGCGCACCATTTTCTTATGTTTCTCCCATTTGCCTTTAGGGATTTTATCGGCTTTCGTAGCAATTACGATACACGGGATATTATAATATTTCAGGAAATCATACATCATGCAATCATCATCTGACGGTGGGTGACGAAGATCGACAATCTGAATAACGGCTTTTAGTAAATCACGTGTCGTGATGTATTCTTCAATCATCTTGCTCCATGCTTCACGTGATGTTTTTGATACTTTTGCGTAGCCATATCCAGGTACATCTACAAAAAAGAGTTTTTCCTCAATTTTATAGAAGTTTAATGTCTGCGTTTTCCCTGGTTTAGATGATATACGAGCCATACTTTTACGGCCAATCATTTTATTAATAAATGAGGATTTACCTACATTGGACCGTCCAGCTAAAGCAAACTCTGGCAATCCTCCCTCTGGATATTGTGCTTGTCTTACTGCACTTATGACTAATTCTACGTTATGAACTTTCATTGCACGCCTCCTTCTAATGCTATTTCTAGCACTTCATCCGCATGCGAAACAAGTTTGAACGTTAAATCTTCACGCACACTTTCCGGTATATCTTCTATATCACGTTCATTGTCTTTCGGTAAAATAATGGTCGTTAAACCAGCACGATGTGCACTTAGCGTCTTCTCTTTTACACCACCAATTGGAAGTACGCGACCTCTTAATGTGATTTCTCCAGTCATTCCTACTTCACGTTTAATTGGACGTTTTGAAAGAGCTGATACTAATGCGGTAGCTATGGTGATACCTGCTGATGGTCCATCTTTTGGAACCCCGCCTTCAGGAACGTGGATATGAATATCACACTTCTCATGGAAGTCTGTATCAAGACCCAATTCTTCTGCTTTAGAGCGAACAAATGATAATGCTGTTTGAGCAGATTCCTTCATAACATCACCCAACTTACCAGTTAAAAGGAGTTTACCTTTACCAGGTGATAACGCTACTTCGATTTGTAACGTGTCTCCACCGACAGTTGTATATGCTAGTCCTGTTGCTACACCAACTTGATTCTCCGTCTCGGCTTGTCCATAACGGAATTTATGCTTACCAATTACTTCTTCTAAATTTGCAGGAGTCATGACAATTCGTTTTTTATCAGTAGAAACCACTTGTTTCGCAGCTTTACGACAAATCGCTGCGATTTGTCTTTCTAAACTACGAACGCCAGCTTCACGCGTATAATATCGAATTAAATCCAAAAGTGCATCATCACGAAGTTGTAATTGTGATTTAGTTAAGCCATGTTCTTTTAATTGTTTTGGCAATAAATGATTTTTGGCAATTGACTGTTTTTCCATTTCTGTATACCCAGCAATTGTAATGATCTCCATGCGATCGCGTAAAGGACCTGGAATTGTACTTAAATCATTGGCAGTTGCAATAAATAAGACATTAGATAAGTCGTACGTTTCTTCGATATAGTGATCACTAAATGAATGATTTTGCTCAGGATCTAATACTTCAAGCATAGCGGCACTCGGATCTCCCCTAAAATCATTAGACATTTTATCAATTTCGTCTAATAAGAATACCGGGTTAATCTTACCTGCTTTCTTCATACCTTGAATGATGCGACCAGGCATTGCGCCGACATACGTACGTCGATGTCCTCTTATTTCAGATTCATCTCGAACACCACCAAGTGAAATTCGAACGAATTGGCGTCCAAGTGATTCAGCAATTGAACGAGCTAGAGAAGTTTTACCGACACCCGGAGGTCCCGCAAGACATAGAATTGGACCACGCAATGATTTTGTTAATTGACGAACTGCTAGGTATTCTAACACTCGTTCTTTGACAGTTTCTAAACCATCATGATCACGGTCTAATATTTTTTTAGCTCGATTAATATCTAATCGATCGGCAGTCGAATCTTTCCATGGGAGAGATACAAGCCAATCTAAATAATTTCGAATGATGCCACTTTCTGCAGCAGCCGAAGGTAATTTCTCATATCGATCGAGTTCCTTAATTGCAGCTTTAAGTGTAGCTTCAGGCATTCCGGATGCATCAATTTTCTTACGAAGATCTGATACTTCACCGGTCTTCCCTTCTCGATCACCAAGCTCTGTCTGAATGGCTTTCATTTGTTCACGCAAATAGAATTCCTTTTGTGTCCGTTCCATCGCTTGCTTCACACGAGCATTGATTTTCTTCTCCATATCTAACACTTCTTGTTCATTGTGTAGGCGATTGACCAACCACTCTAAACGCTCTTTCGTATCAAATATTTCTAGAACTTCTTGCTTTCCACTTACTTTAAGCGGCAAATAAGAAGCAATCATATCAGCTAATCGACCAGGTTCTTCAATATCCGACACAGTATCATATGTTTCAGTGGTCACTTTTTTCGATACTTTCGAGTATTTTTCAAAATACTGTAACAACATTCTCATTAAAGCTTCATGCTCTGCTGTTTTTTCTGGATCATCCGGAGAAGTTTCTACTTGTACGACCGTATAATTCTTATCTTCTTTATAGCTTTTCCAAGAAGCACGCTCAATACCTTCGACCAATACTCGAATTGTTCCATTTGGAAGTTTAATCATTTGATTCACATGAGCAAGTGTACCAATCTCATACAAATCATCTTCCACAGGCTGTTCTACATTCATCTCTTTCTGCGTTGCTAAAAACACCATATTATCTGTTAACAATGCTTGCTCAAGTGCCGCGACTGATCGTTCTCGTCCAACATCAATATGTAATACCATTGTAGGGAAGACAAGAAGTCCACGAAGTGGCAATAATGGAACTTTTTTTTCCTCTTTTTTCTTTGGCATGCGGGAATTCACCTCCATCCGATTCTGTCCGATTTACCCGCAAATCAAACATATGGAAGAAAAAGCTGACATCCGATTTACGCGTATGCACACGCATGCTCGAAGCCAGCTTATCTGTATCAGCTTATTTTATGCTGAAGTTTTTTTATTATCCTGATTTAAAACTGTACCGTCAGCTAAAATTAATTTAGGCTGTGCATTGTCAGTAACAGTCTCTTTCGTAACGACACATTCGACAATATCTTCACGTGAAGGTAATTCAAACATTACATCTAACATTAAGGATTCGATAATAGAACGAAGTCCACGTGCACCAGTTTTACGATCAATCGCAAGTTTAGCAATTTCAAGTAATGCATCATCTTCAAATGTTAATTTCACATCATCCAATTCAATCATTTTTTGATATTGTTTTACCAAAGCATTTTTAGGTTCAGTTAAAATTTGAATTAATGCATTCTCATTTAACTGTTCTAAATTAGCCAAAACTGGTAAACGGCCGATGAATTCAGGAATTAATCCGAATTTCAATAAATCTTCGGGGATTAATGAAGATAATAAAGACGCATCTTCAATTTCTTTTTTATTTGGATCTGCTCCAAAACCAATAATTTTTTGGCCCAAACGACGTTTTATGATTTGATCAATTCCATCAAATGCTCCACCAACGATAAATAAGATATTGGTTGTGTCAATTTGAATAAATTCTTGATGAGGATGTTTACGTCCACCTTGAGGAGGTACACTTGCTACTGTTCCTTCTAGGATTTTCAATAAGGCTTGTTGAACACCTTCCCCTGAAACATCACGAGTAATCGATGGATTTTCAGATTTACGTGCAACCTTATCAATTTCATCAATATAAATAATTCCTTTTTCTGCTTTTTCAACATCATAATCGGCAGATTGGATTAATTTAAGTAAAATATTTTCAACATCTTCGCCAACATAACCAGCTTCAGTTAATGAGGTTGCATCTGCGATAGCAAATGGAACATTAAGTATACGTGCAAGAGTTTGCGCCAATAACGTTTTACCACTACCAGTAGGTCCAATGATGACAATATTCGATTTCGAAAGTTCTACATCATCAATTTTACTGTTTGAGTTAATACGCTTATAGTGATTGTAAACTGCAACAGCTAATGATTTTTTAGCTTTATCTTGTCCGATTACATATTCATCTAATATAGACATGATTTCTTTTGGCTTAGGCACTTCTTTAAATTCTGTTTCTTCTTCTGTACCTAGCTCTTCCTCAACGATTTCTGTACATAATTCTATACATTCATCGCAAATATATACACCTGGTCCAGCGACCAATTTACGAACTTGTTCTTGGGATTTTCCACAGAAGGAACACTTTAAATTCCCTTTTTCATCATTAAATTTGAACAAAATATTCACCCCTATTCAAGCAACAATCTTACAAGATTCTATAACGGGAATCAACTAATAAGATTGACGAAAACTTAATCAATTTGTTTTCATCGCTATTCCTTCTATTGTCTCAATCATATTCATTTCTATGTATGTGCAAAACAAGGCACGGGCTAAATGTCCGCGCCTTGTTTCAGTATAACTTATGATTCTTATAATTATGAAATTTTAGCGTTTTCAACTAAAAATTCAACTGTTTTTTGCATACGTAGGTCATTTTCTAAAGCTTCAGTTCCACCAAGTGCAGTGCGAATTTGATCTACTGGCATGTTGAATTGTTCAGCCATTTTCTCTAATTCAGCATTTACATCTGATTCAGAAACTTCGAAGTTTTCAGCTGCAGCGATTGCTTCTAGTGTTAATGAAACGCGAACACGCTTAGCTGCATCCTCTTGCATTTGTGTGCGAAGAGCATTTTCGTCTTGACCAGAGAATTGGTAGTATAAATCTAAATTCATACCTTGAGATTGTAAACGTTGACCAAAGTCATTTAACATACGGTCTGTTTCTGAATTAATCATTGCTTCAGGAATATCGATTGTCGCGTTTTCAGCAGCTTTTTCAACTAACTGATCACGTAGAGATGAATCAGCAGCTAATTTTTTGTCAGCAGCTGTTTTCTCTTTTAATTTCGTACGAAGTGCGTCAATACCTTCAACTTCGCTGTCCATTTCTTTAGCAAAATCATCATTTAATTCAGGAAGTTCTTTTCCTTTAACTTCTTTCACAGTTACTTTGAAAGTAGCTTCTTTACCTGCAAGCTCTGCTGCATGGTACTCTTCAGGGAAAGTGACAACAACGTCTTTTTGGTCTCCTGATTTAGATCCGATTAATTGCTCTTCAAATCCAGGAATAAATGAACCAGAACCGATTTCTAGTGAGTGATCTTCACCAGCTCCACCTTCAAATGCTTCTTCTCCTAAGAATCCTTCGAAATCGATAACAGCTGTATCACCATTAACGATTGCTTCGTCTTCTTTAATTACTAATTCTGCAAGACGAGTTTGTTGCTCTTTTAATTGAGCTTCAATTTCTTCATCCGTAACTTCAGCAGATTCTTGAGTTACTTCAAGACCTTTGTAATCACCTAGAGTAACTTCAGGCTTAACCGTTACTTTAGCTGTGAATACTAAGTTTTGACCTTTTTCCATAGTCTCGATATCGATTTCAGGACGATCAACAGGATCGATTCCCGCTTCATCAATTGCATTAGCATATGCATCTGGAAGGATGAAATCTAAAGCATCTTGATATAAAGACTCAACACCAAAGCGTTTTTCAAACATTTGGCGAGGCATTTTCCCTTTACGGAAACCAGGAACATTAATTTCTTTTACAACCTTTTTAAATGCTTTGTCTAAACCTTCGTTAACTTTTTCAGCAGGTACCTCAATTGTTAGAATACCTGTATTACCTTCTTGTTTTTCCCATTTTGCAGACATATATTCAACCTCCATCGTTTTATTCAGCGAATTTCATGCTTATCTATGATTTTGACAACCATTCTAGTATAGCACACATGTGCATACTTTCAACTTATTTCACATCTCACGCAATTCAAAAAGGATATCAATTTTTATAATAAAATCGTAAAGCTTCCCTTCAAATGAAACATCTTCACCTAGCATACCACTAACATAATCAATATACATATTCCCAACCTCATCTGCACCATGTTCAAACCAGTCAAAAGGATAAGTAGCAAACGAATGACGTAAAATCAGATCCTCTACCATTTCTAACTTAGAAGGATTCTGAACAAGTCTATCCTTCACCAGTTTTAAAACGTCAAGAACCACTGTTGTTTCTGCTGGATCAGATAACAATTTCGGGTTGATGGCAGCTGAGCGTCCAAATTTTTCTATGGTCATTTCTCGGTCCATATTAGCGTGCACCATCAACAGCAAGGCAAAAGACTTGGTAATTGGGGATAATAAATCATGTTCCACAATCGCTACTAGTTCTTCCTCGACTTGAGTTAAATCTGATCCCTCTAGCTCCACTAAAAGCTGTTGTTGTTTGTCTTCAGAAAATCGACTAAACGTATGTATTTCAAATAAGGTTGTATCAATGACATGTGTTTTTGGAAGGTCAGATAAAAATTCATTATTCTTTTGTTTAGCGAGTTTATTCCCAAGTTCAAGCAGTTGCTCAAATTTTTCAAGTTTATCAGCAGGAATTGGCGCTTCATCAATCACTGCAGATAAAATCTCTTCCATTTTTTCAAATTCACGCAACTCCATTAAGATAGTGACATATAATTCAACCGTTTCAAAGTAATATGTGGGTCCAATTTTTAGCAATTCTTCACAAATCACTTTTGCTTCTTCAAATTCCCGTGTTTCATATAAAGAATATGCAAAGACACCAAGTGTCTGTTCGTCTGCTTCACGGTAAGTTAACGCTTGCCGTATTGATTTAACCGCTAAATCATATTGAAAATCTTCAGCGTGCTTAAGGCCATCAGAAATTAATCGGTCCACCATCCCTGGAAAGACGATTACATTTTGATGTTTTTGAATTTTTCCATGCTTTTTACGCAATGTAATGACCGCCTTTCTCTTGTGTATATAGTAGCACAAAACGAGAAAAGCATACGCATACTAAACAGGTAATGTGATAATAAAAGTTGTTCCCTTATGCTTTTCGCTGACTACCTCAATTTTGCCTTTCAACTTGCTAATCGTTCCATAAACCATCAACATACCGAGACCCGTGCCTTCAGTTTTCGTAGAATAATAGGGTTTACCTAATTCTAAAATTTCATCCGAAGTCATGCCCACACCATGATCTTGAACTTGTATGACAATTGCTCGCTGTTCTTCAGTCACCGTGATGAGTAGTGTCCCCCCGGTTTCTTTCATTGATTCGATTCCATTCTTAATTACATTAATCATACTTTGTTGTATTTGATTTTGATCGTATTTCTTCGTTAACGTATTCGAAAACCGAAAATCAAAGTTCACTTGATTCATATTTGCATATGGACCTAGAATATTTAATACATATTCCATATCTTCTTTTAGATTGCTGTTAACCATATTTTCAGATTGTGGTTTGCCATAGCTTAAGAAATCACTTACTATCTTTTCGGCGCGTTCTAATTCGATTAAGGAATAATCAATAAATACTTTTTCGTCAGCTGAGATCGTTTTAGATTCTTTTAACAATTGAAGAAAACCATTCGTTACAGTCAATGGATTTCGAATCTCATGAGACACACTTGCTGACAATTCACTCATGACATGTAATCGTTCCGTGTGAAGAAAACTTTCCCGATTATTAATATTTGAGATGACTTTTTCAATCATCAATACATTTAAGGAAATAATAATGATATGTGTTATAAGAGAGTATGTCGCAAGTGTCCAATACTCTCTAGTTAATTCTTCAAAAAATGTACTTAATGTCGTTAAATAAAGAATCATCGTAAATAGGGCAGCTGAGACCGCCATATATATTCTTTTCTTCGTATTTGCTTTTAAGAATCTTCGATGGAAGAACGGAATGACTAAGAGGATTACTGTCGAAAATAAAAATGATTGCCATATCCCATCGCCGCCTATCACAAATCGATACAAATTTAACACCATATAAAGAGGAATCACTTTTTGATACCCTCCGTAAAGGGCAACGATAATAAACGGAATATAACGTAAATCGAAAATAAAACCGATTTCAAGTTTAATCGGATAAATCATACACAAAATCATTGATATTGTTGAAAATAAGACGAGAAAGGTTTGATTATAAAAGTGACGCCGACTATCAAAAAAGATAACAAAAATTAAAATAGGAAAGATTAAAAATAAAATATTTATTAAGATGCTTTCTAACATATTCATTCCTCCAAAGTTCTATATTCACCTGATAAAAGGAAGAATAAAAATTAAGTACATACATTCTGAACTAGTCAACGATTTCTTCTGAAAAAAATGAGAATAAAATTAATTTCAATTTTGTTTTTTTATTTAGAAATTAGCAGTTTGAAAATGAGTAGTTTACCTACCTTAACCAAAATCCTTACTGATATTATTATTTTTTAACGGAATGTCGCAGAAGTCAGAGGCGAAATGAATATTCTTACTTTGTTTATTCAGTGACTTATTTATTCTTAGATTTACAGAACTGTTAAATTGACTTGGATCAAAATAATAACACTGATCTGTATCTGGGCAATATACACAGTATAAATCTACTTCCTGTTTATCAATTTTCTTTTCAAAACAGCCTTTAGAAGTACTATAGGCTGAACTGAACCTAACAAATAGAAATCCCTTAGAATTTAAACTTCTAAATTTAACTTGTATACGGAGAAAGTCCCTATCCTTATAAGCAACTAAATCAAATGGTGAATGCTCAGATAGTGGTATCAATACTAAATAACCCTTCATGCATAAATCTGCTTGTGCTTTTAGTACACCTAAATCACCTTTGTTTTTTGTAGGATGAGACATAGCACACCGCCTTAGATTAAATTATTTTTTTGAATTATATTCTAATTTATTAATATAGACAAATATATAAGGGATGAGATGATTTAATAGTGGGTATAAATAAAAACCTTTCAACCCAAAAGAGTTGAAAGGTTTTTTTTTATTTCACACATTATAACTTTACGTCCCAGGAGGGATTCGAACCCCCGACCGACGCCTTAGCTTACCACTATAGCTTTCGCTACCAATGTACATTGTTTGTAGTCTGGACTATATCTTCACCATTGCAGGTGCGACACGTGTAGTCTCTACGGAACCTCACGTCGTGTAAACGATTTTCAGCATTCCTACCATTACTTTCGTAATTATTCGGATTGCCTCTTCTTCATTGAAATGAAGCGTAAGTTTCCTCGGTATTGCCATCAGCATGATCTGTTAAGGTTTCACCGATATAGTGTCGTCCACTTTACAGGTTCTCTTTCCCTGTAAAGGCTCCTAATAAAATTGAAGGGCGTTGCTCTATCCTGCTGAGCTACTGAGACTTGTGCAAATTCACTTCGTTTCAGAAATGAAAGACAATATTTATTATAGAAATGCTACAGGCAAAAGTCAACGTTAATTTTCATTTAATGAAAAACTCACCGACTCTAACTTTAAATGGGTATCTGAAAAGAATGTTACTACCCATTGGGAAGATGACTTTTCAATGATTGCATAACTCTTTTCTTTTCGTCCTCTAGGAACTTTTAAACTCCCTGGATTGACAAATAGTACGCCGTTTATCAATTCGGCACCAAGCACATGTGAATGGCCAAATAATACGAGTTGAGCCTTGATTTCTTGTGCTCGATAATTTAATGACATCAATGTAGACTTCACTTGAAAAAGATGACCATGTGTCATAAAAATATGTGTACCCTTAATAGTAGTGGTAACTTCAATGGGCATAGAAGAATCCATATCGCAATTGCCTAATACAACTTGAACTCCTTCCAATGAAGAATGATGTATGTCCAATTCACTATCTCCACAATGGAAAACAGCGTCAACTGAACCTACATGTTCCTTCACTACATCAATAACATCAGAATCTCCATGCGTATCAGACATAACTAAAATCTTCATACAAGCTACCTCCTTATTTAAATAAGTTTGGCAATTCGGCTTGGATTTTCTTGATAGCATTTCCTCTATGGGAAATCGACCCTTTTTCTTCAGCAGAAAGCTCTGCCATCATTTTCCCAAGTTGAGGTACATAAAATATTGGATCGTATCCAAAGCCATTCGTACCCTTTTTCTCTTTTGCAATTACCCCTTCACACGTTCCGTAAACGGTTTTTGTTTCGAAATCAGGACCAGCTAATGCAATTGCACAATAAAACCGAGCTGTTCGCCCAGGATCATCAATATTCGATAATTCTTCTAATACTTTATCCATATTAGCATCATCGCTCTTTGATTCACCTGCATAACGTGCAGAATAGACGCCTGGTGCACCGTTTAATGCGTCAATTATTAATCCGCTATCATCTGCAATCACAAACATATTAAGACGTTGTGACAGTGCCTCAGCTTTTAAAATGGCGTTCTCTTGAAACGTTTCACCAGTCTCTTCAATATCCATATCGTCAGCAACATCGTGCAACGTCAGCACGGAAAATCCGTATGGATGAAATAGTGCTTCAAAATCTTTTGCTTTACCTTTATTTTTCGTTGCTACAATGACTTTTTTCATAACAAAGATTCGATTCTGTTGATCAGTCTTTCAGAAATCTCACCTAATGCAACTTTTTGTTGTTCAATCAATTCTTTTATTCCGATATCACCAAGATCGAGTAACTCATTTAATTGTTGTCTTGTGAACGTTGATTCTTCACCGGTACCTTGTAATTCAACAAAATTACCTGATCCCGTTTGAATGATGTTCATATCTACTTGAGCAGAAGAGTCCTCTAAGTAGTTCAAATCTAAAATAGCACCAAATTCAGCATCAATTCCTACGCTTGTTGCTGCTAAAAAGTCCGTTACTGGAAATAAAGGCAGTTGTTTTGCATCTTGCAATTTAGCAAGAGCCATCGTCATTGCAACAAAAGCACCCGTAATTGAAGCGGTTCTTGTTCCACCGTCTGCTTGGATAACATCACAATCAATCCACACTGTGCGTTCACCTAATGCTTCTAAATCAACAACTGAACGTAGCGCACGTCCAATGAGACGCTGAATTTCCATTGTACGTCCACCGATTTTCCCTTTAGATGCTTCACGTTGGGTTCTAGAATGAGTTGCACGAGGTAACATGGAGTACTCAGCTGTAATCCATCCTTTTCCTTGTCCTCTTAAAAAGTGAGGTACACGATCTTCAACTGTCGCTGTACATATTACTTTAGTTTGTCCTACTGTAATTAGAACAGAACCTTCAGGGTGCACTAAATACTCGGTATCAATTTGAACCGGTCTAATTTGCTCTTTCATACGTCCATCATTTCTCATTTTCATACTGCCTCCTCGAATACTATCGCGAACTTTATCGTATCACATTTTGCTTAAACGAACCAAAACCCGACCATTCCTTTTTATGGGAACGTCGGGTTTATTTAAATTCAATGGATTGAATATTAGGCTCATCTATTTCAAGCCATTTTGTAACGATGGATTTGAACATAGGTATAGAACCAGTTGTATAAAATACATGTGGTTCTGTTGATGGTGTTTCTTGATGTAAGTGGTAATATGTTAACAATTCCATTACATCTTCAGCTGTTTCTTCAGCAGATGATAAAACTTTAATATGCTTTCCCACCGCTGCTTCAATATGCTTTTGAAGTAAAGGATAATGCGTACAACCTAATATCAACGTGTCAAAGGAGGCTTTTTTTAAAGGTTCAAGTGTCTTTGCCACTAAATCCCTTGCAAATTCACCTTCATATTCATCACTTTCAACTAATGGCACAAATGCAGGGCATGCAAATGGAACAATCGAACTTGAGGATGATAATGATTTAATAGCCTCTTCATAAGCTCCACTTCGAATCGTACCAGTCGTACCTAAAATACAAATTTCGGAACGAGTTGTCGCTTTAATAGCGGCTCTGGCACCAGGAAAAATAACACCTACTACAGGAAAAGGACAGTTTTTTTGTAATGATTCAAGTGCAACAGCGGTTGCAGTATTGCACGCAACTACAAGCATTTTAATAGATTGGTTTTGTAAGGCCTCTGCCATTTGCCAGGTGAATTTTCTCACTTCATGAGCAGTACGAGGACCATATGGGCATCTTGCCGTATCGCCAATATAAATGAATTGTTCATTGGGCAAACGATGTATGAGTTCTTTTAGAACTGTCAAACCACCTACACCTGAATCGATTACACCTATTGGTGCATTCACTCGATTCGCCTCAATCCTCTTTCATTTCACGGTGCAATTTTTTCAACGACGCTGATAATTGTGTCACTTCTTGCTCGTCAAAGTCTGATAAAACTTCACGCAAATAATTTTGGCGTTTAACAATTACTTCTTCAATAATTCGTTCGCCTTCTTTTAAAAGGTGAATTTGAACAACTCGGCGATCTTGTTCATTACGAACTCGTTGAACCAGTTGATTTTTTTCCATGCGATCTACTAAATCAGTTGTTGTGCTAAATGCTAAATACATTTTATTCGATAAATCACCGATCGTCATATCTCCATGTTCAAACAGCCATTGCAGTGCAATGAACTGAGGTGGTGTAATTGTATAATTACTAAGAATTTCTCGACCTTTTTGCTTTATGATTCCTGATATATAACGGAGTTCTTTCTCTAAGAAAGCCACTTGTTCTGAATTTGGTGCAGTATTTGTCATATGTTCTGTCATGTAAATGGTCCACTCCCCGAAAACGATTGGTTACATGTTTATTGTGACTTCTTTTTGTGAAAATGGCAAGACTTACTCATTCAAGAGCAAGCTCGCCAAGTCTTAGTAATTCTAAAATCGCTTGTGCTCGGCCGGAGACGCCGAGTTTTTGAATCGTATTCGAAATATGGTTTCGTACCGTTTTTTCGCTGATTTTCAACTGAATAGAGATATCCTTGGTTGAATAATCGCGCACTAACAATTGAAATATTTCACGTTCTCTACCAGTTAACAATGAACGATGATGCGCTCTTTCTGACAACATACGCCCCTCCTATCCGCTCTTCCTTGTAACGTATGTAAAAAGGATGTGAGCGGTGACGGCTAATTAGTAAAAAGAACTTTTTCTTCTTCTGACCATGGGGTACCCTTCCCAGTGGACTTATTAATTTGAACAATTGTCCCTCTACCAACAAAACAGGTTTCCCCTTTTGAATTTGTTGCATGATAGTGAATATCTACTGAAGATGATCCAACAGAAGCTGCTTTTACATGGATGTTTAATTGTTCATCAAAAAACACTTGTCTCACATAATCACATTGCAAGTCGGCAACCACAGGTATTGTCGAACCTTTTGGATTCAACCAATCATTCATTAAACCAACATGTTTTAAATATTCAATTCTGGCATATTCAAAGTAGGAAAAATTAACGGTATTATTTAAATGACCATACATATCTGTTTCTGAAAATCTAACCGTAACTGGCACTGAAAAAGTAAATTCTTTTGACCATTGCTCGAAATCCTCGATATATGTTGCTCTCATTTTTCATTACCCCTTTGATTAATAATATGAATGAATATTCATTCGTTTTTATTATTGTATCAAAGCTTCCAAGTTTCTGAAATTAATAAGAATAATTTTTAAATATTTATAAATTACTTACTATTGGTTCGCTACAGTTGGACGCTTTCCGCGGGCGGTCCGTGAGCCTCCTCATTCGCTTTGCTCTCTGCGGGGTCTCACATGGACCTGCTATTCCCGCTGGAGTCGCCACCTTCCGCTACACAAAACATAAAAAATCAATTTAATTGTTCGTGCTTAAATTAAGTATCAAATGTTATTTTACATAACTCTCTCGAATAACGGAGTGCTCACGGAAAGCGTCCGCTTGGAGCAAAATATACCTTTGTTCGGATTCAATAAATTATATTGAAATTGACTCAATTAACAAACCCATAAAAAAAAGCCTGCGATTAAATTCGCAGGCTAGAATATTAGTCAACCATATGGTCGCTTCCGAAGAAGTTTTTAAACATTTGAACTGTTGTATCACGGTTAAGAGCTGCAATAGAAGTTGTTAAAGGAATTCCTTTTGGACAAGCTACTACACAGTTTTGAGAGTTACCACAGTTAGCAAGTCCACCTTCACCCATGATTGCATTCAATCGTTCGTCTTTATTCATAGCACCAGTTGGATGTGCATTCATTAGACGAACTTGTGATAATGGAGCTGGTCCCATGAAATCAGAACCACTATTTACATTTGGACAAGCTTCCAAACATACACCACAAGTCATACATTTAGATAATTCATATGCCCACTGACGTTTGCGTTCTGGCATACGTGGACCTTCACCTAGATCATACGTACCATCTATTGGAACCCATGCTTTAACTTGTTTCAATGAATCGAACATTCTTGTACGATCAACGATTAAGTCACGTACTACAGGGAATGTTTTCATCGGTTCTAAACGAACGGGTTGCTCTAATTGGTCGATAAGAGCCGTACATGATTGGCGTGGACGGCCATTAATGACCATAGAACACGCACCACAAACTTCTTCCAAACAGTTCATATCCCAGTTAACTGGAGTCGTTTGTTTTCCATCAACGTTGACTGGATTACGACGAATTTCCATTAATGCAGAAATGACATTCATATTTGGACGATAGTTTAACTCGAATTTTTCCCAATATGGTGTTGAATCAGTAGAATCTTGGCGAAGGATCTCAAGAACGACGGTCTTAGTTGCTGTTGCGTCCATTATTAATGATCCCCTTTCGCTGAATAGTCACGTTTACGTGGTGGAATTAAGGAAACATCGATCTCTTCATAATGGAAAATTGGAGCACCTGTCGCAGGGTCGAATTTCGCCATTGTAGTCTTCATAAATTGCTCGTCATTACGTTCTGGGAAATCTGGTTTGTAATGAGCACCACGACTCTCATCACGGTTTAAAGCTCCCAATGTAATTACGCGAGCCAAGTATAGCATATTTTTCAACTGACGCGTAAATGTAGCACCTTGGTTAGACCATTTTTGCGTGTCATTGATATTGATATTATTATAACGCTCAAGTAATTCTTGAATTTTTTCATCTGTTGCTTTTAAACGGTCGTTATAACGAACAACTGTTACGTTATCTGTCATCCATTCGCCAAGCTCTTTATGCAAGACGTAAGCATTTTCAGTACCATTTAAAGCCATTGTTTCATCCCATTTTTGTTGTTCAGATGCAATATGTGCATCAAAAATAGTTGAAGGCATATCTTCTGCACGAGTTTTAAGACCACTCATGTAGTGAACTGCATTTGGTCCTGCGACCATACCGCCATAAATAGCAGACAATAATGAGTTTGCTCCAAGACGGTTTGCGCCATGCTGAGAGTAATCACATTCACCAGCAGCAAATAATCCTGGAATGCTTGTCATTTGATCATAATCAACCCATAATCCACCCATTGAATAGTGAACAGCCGGGAAAATTTTCATCGGAAGTTTACGTGGATCTTCACCTGTGAACTTCTCGTAAATCTCAATGATTCCACCAAGTTTAATATCCAATTCTTTTGGATCTTTATGTGAAAGATCCAAGTACACCATGTTTTCACCGTTTACACCAAGTTTTTGATTAACACAAACATCAAAAATTTCACGAGTCGCAATATCACGTGGTACTAAGTTTCCATACGCTGGATATTTTTCTTCTAAGAAATACCATGGTTTGCCGTCTTTATATGTCCAAATACGTCCACCTTCACCACGTGCTGATTCTGACATTAAGCGAAGCTTGTCATCACCAGGGATAGCAGTAGGATGTATTTGAATGAACTCACCATTTGCATAATGAGCTCCTTGTTGATAAACGATTGATGCTGCAGAACCTGTATTGATTACAGAGTTCGTTGATTTTCCAAAGATAATTCCAGGTCCACCAGTAGCCATAATCACAGCGTCACCGCGGAATGCACGAATTTCCATAGAAGTTAAGTTTTGAGCCATTACACCACGACAAACACCTTCGTCGTCTAAAATAGCTCCAAGGAATTCCCATCCTTCATACTTCGTTACAAGACCATCTACTTCATAACGACGAACTTGTTCGTCAAGTGCGTACAATAATTGTTGACCTGTTGTTGCTCCAGCAAAAGCCGTACGATGGTGCATAGTACCACCAAAACGACGGAAATCTAGTAAACCTTCAGGTGTACGGTTAAACATTACACCCATACGATCTAATAGACGAATAATACCAGGTGCTGCTTCAGCCATTGCTTGTACAGGCGGTTGGTTTGCTAAGAAATCCCCACCATATACTGTATCGTCAAAGTGAATTGCAGGTGAGTCACCTTCCCCTTTTGTATTTACAGCTCCGTTAATCCCGCCCTGTGCACAAACAGAGTGTGAGCGTTTAACAGGAACTAGAGAAAATAATTCTACAGGCGTGCCTTCTTCGGCCGCTTTAATTGTTGCCATTAAACCGGCTAAACCGCCACCGACAACAATCAATTTACTTTTTGCCATGATTTTTCTCACTCCTCTTTCTAGTAGTAGTCAAGCGCTTTCAATTCATTTAACTTTTTACACGAATGCAAGAAGTGCTCGAACGCCGACTACAGTTAATGCTAAGAAGATACCTATTGTCACATATGTTGAAATTCGTTGTGAAGTAGGTGATTGAGTGATACCCCAGCTTACTAAGAATGACCATATTCCGTTTGCTAAGTGGAATGTTGCAGATACAACACCTATCACGTAAAATGCAAACATTAATGGACTCGCTAAAATATCAGCCATCATGTTAAAGTTAACTTCTTGAGCACCAATTGCCTTTTGGAATCTAGTTTCAAATATATGCCATGCGATAAACACAACAAGAATGATTCCGGTAATTCGTTGTAAAACAAACATCCAGTTTCGGAATGTTCCATAACGTTGTGGATTGTTTTTCGCTGTAAAAGCTATGTACAGACCATAAAACGCATGGAACATTAGTGGAATGTAAATGACAAACCATTCCAAGAATAATACGAATGGTAAACTTTCCATAAAGTGAACTGCTGTGTTAAATGATTCTGCTCCTTTAGTTGCGAAATGGTTAACAACTAAATGTTGTGCCAAAAACAAACCAACTGGAATTATCCCAACAAGTGAATGCAATCGACGCAAATAAAATTCACGATCTTTCGACAAGACTGTTACCCCCCTTAGTACTTAAAATAGGCAGACCAATATTTGCCTTCATATTTATGAAAGCAGATTGACTGCATATTTCATCATGGTACAATATTATGACATGTCCATTGTACTCTTCACACAAAGGAGCGTCAAGACAAGGTGCGTGAACAATCACGACTCAAAAAAGCAGAAATATGCTCAATTTTGACAATAAATCCTGCCTTGTTCAATGAAAATTCTAAAATCGATTATTTTTTCCAATGAAAATTCAATGAAAGCGGGATTGATTATGACAGAAAATGAAGAAAAAACAACTATGCCTACGTTTGGGTACGAATTAATTAGAGATCATGTTTTAGCTTCTATCTTAGGCAAACATGAAGAGGATATATTATATTGGTCGGGTAAAGAACTAGCTCGAAAATTTCAAATGTTCTCTATGGATGAAGCGATTAGCTTTTTTAAGGAAGCTGGTTGGGGTGATCTTCGTCTCGTTAAATTGGATAAAGACGAAGCTTTTTATGAATTAACTGGTGATGCTGAATTATTGAATATGCAACAACGTTGTTTTAAATTAGAAGCCGGCTTTCTCGCACAGCAACAACAAAAACTAGGTGGATTCTTAACTGAATGTTACGAAGAAAAGGCTCTAAAGAAAAACCAGATTCTTTTCCATGTGAAGTGGGATTTAAAAGAAGCAATATAAAAACTGGCAAGACACGCGTTTAAGGTGTCTTGCCAGTTTTTTAATCCCACTTCAACTTCGCATCAATTTGGGATTGATATTGTTTAAATGCATTGCTATTTGTTTGAATGCCTTTTTTCGATAAAAGCTGGTTCATCTGTGTCAATTTTTGATTATACTGTTTCTCAAGCTCCGTTTTCTCTTGATGAGTTGCACGTTTCATTTGTAGTTGTAATTCGCCCATTTCTTCTTTAACGAACTGAGCTTCATCATCATGCCCCGAATTTTTAAGAATGCGCATGACCACTCGAATATCCTCTGGATAATGAGCAAACTCATCTGGTGGTAAGGGTTTCCCTGCACCAGGGAGATTTTCAAATTGACCGTCACGTTGTGCTTTTTTTATTAAGTCCTCCACGATATGCCAGTTCAAATTCACCACAGCCTCTCATGATCTATATGGACTGATTATACCATGAAATTCCATTAAACAGGAATTGCAGCTAAACCAAATTCATCATGTAAAGCTTTAGTTGCTCGAATCATATCCACTTCTGGCACTACAACAGATACCTTAATCTCTGACGTGCTTACCATTTTAACTGGGATACCTTCAATTCGTAATCGATCAAACATTTGGGCAGCTACACCTGGATTGGAAACCATTCCGGACCCAACAATCGATACTTTAGCTAATCCAATTTCAAAATTTGAAGATTGGTATCCCAAGTTTTCTTTATTTGTTTCTAACACTTGAATACATTCAGCGAAATCTTCTTTTTTGATGGAAAATGAAACACTTGGTTGTGTCCCTTCCATGATACTTTGTACAATAATATCTACGTTAATATGGTTTTTTGCTAACGTCGTAAATATCTTTGCCAGTGATCCATTAAAAGGAATCTCATAACCGATTGTTAATCGCACAATCTCTGTTTCAAATGCAACTCCACGAACAATTAGATTTTTTTCCATTGTTGGTTCCTCCAATAATATTGTGCCTTCTTCGTCAGATAAACTTGAGCGGACGCTAAGCGGAATACCATAATTTTTCGCGAATTCAACTGCGCGAGGGTGTAAAACACCCGCTCCTAAGTTAGCTAGTTCCAACATTTCATCATAGGATAATTCGGATAATTTGCGTGCTTGATCAACATAACGAGGATCGGAAGTATAAATTCCATCAACGTCCGTATAAATATCGCATTGTTTAGCATTCAAAGAAGCAGCTAATGCTACTGCAGTTGTATCAGATCCTCCTCTGCCTAAGGTTGTTAACTCTCCAAATGAATCCATCCCTTGGAAACCAGCAACCACTACAACTTTTCCATCACGCAACGATTGTTCAATGCGTGTAGAATCGATATGTTCAATTCGAGCATTCGAATGAATAGATTCCGTACCGATTCCAGCTTGCCAACCTGTATATGAAATCGCGTCCTGCCCCATATGTTTAAGTGCCATCGTTAATAATGATATCGTTACCTGTTCTCCAGTAGAAAGAAGCATATCCATTTCCCTCTTGGATGGTTCAGATGCTAAATCCTTTGCTAACTTAACTAATTCATCCGTTGTTTTACCCATAGCAGATACGACGACTATTATCTCATGTCCTTTAGCTGTCTCACGAATGACACGTTGTGCTACATTTCGAATTCTTTCTGTATTCCCTACTGATGTTCCACCAAATTTCATAACAATTCGACTCAATAGTAACTCTCCCTTATATCCAAAGAAGCTAAAAAAAGACAGCTTATCCACGATTTTTCGTAGAAAGCTGTCTCTAATCATGTACGTTCATAAGAAGCGTCCATGTGAGATAGCCCTCCAGAATCGATTAGATTCTGACAATCTTGCATTTATTCAATGCAAAACCAGCGCGACAATTTAAACAGGATTGTCGAACTTCGGCGAATTTCCCTTTCATCTGCAATCATAGGATCTGTTCTATCCTCCAGCAGGGTACTAATGATTTTCGCGCCTCTATCATCACTTTTCAAGTGATTCAATTTCAGTGTGTTTACAATATCATAATATTACTCATTTGACAATGACTCGTTTTTAAAATAGGACGATACTGATTCTGCAATTTGTTGTGGTAAGCCAGACGCTTTAAGTTCTTCAATTGATGCTTCTTTAATTCGTTTAACAGATCCAAAATGTTTTAATAACATTTTTTTGCGTTTTGGACCTATGCCTTCAAATCCATCAAGAGCAGAGGCAATGGTGTTTTTCCCACGTTGTTGTCTATGGAAAGTAATCGCAAATCGATGAACTTCATCTTGAATGCGTTGTAATAAATAAAAGGCTTCACTTGTTCGCTTCAATTGAATAATTTCAATTGGATTGCCATACAACAACGAAGCAGTTTGGTGTTTTGTGTCTTTTGCTAAACCCGCAATAGGAATTGACAAACCAAGCTCGTCTTCAATGACTTCCCTGGCGATTTCCATTTGTCCCTTCCCACCATCGATAATGATTAAGTCAGGAAGAGGTAATCCCTCTTGTAATACTCGAGTATATCTTCTTCTTACGACTTCACGCATAGCGCCGTAGTCATCATGACGGGCTGCCGTTTTGGTTTTGTATTTTCGATAGTCCTTTTTGTAAGGTCTACCATCTACAAATGTAACCATGGCTGATACAGCGTCAGCACCATATATATGTGAATTATCAAAAGCTTCGATTCTTAGAGGTGTCGCTATGTTCATAGCTGTTCCAAGTTCCTCACATGCACCGATCGTTCGCTGATCCTGACGCTCGATTAAATGGAATTTTTCTTTTAGCGCAATTTCAGCATTTTTAGTAGCTAAATCAATCATTTCTTTTTTCTTTCCTCGGCTTGGTGAAGCCACTTTCACATTCAAAAGTTGATTGACCATATTTAAATCCACACTTTGTGGAACGTAAATTTCTCTTGGCAAAATATGATGTGGTTTATCATAAAACTGGCCTAAAAACGTTAGGAATTCATCATCTGGATCTTGGTACAAAGGAAAAAGGGAAACATCACGTTCAATCAGCTTTCCTTGTCTTACAAAGAAAACTTGAACACACATCCATCCTTTATTGACAGAAAAACCAAAGATATCTCGATCCGTAAAATCATTCGTCGTGATTTTTTGTTTTTCCATTACCGTTTCGATATGCATAATTTGATCTCGATATTCTTTTGCCCGCTCAAATTCCAAGTTTTCTGCAGCTGAGGACATTTTCTCCGTCAACTCTTTTTTCACTTGTTGGTATCCACCATTTAAAAACTTGGTTATTTGATCGATAATTTCTCGATAAGAATCCTGCTCAATCGGTTTAACACAAGGAGCTAAACATTGCCCAAGGTGATAATATAAACATACACGATCGGGTAGTGTTGGACATTTTCTTAACGGATACAGGCGATCAAGTAACTTTTTAGTAGCACTTGCTGCATAGGCATTAGGATAAGGACCGAAGTACTTACCTTTGTCTTTCTTAACTTGTCTTGTAGTGATTAGCTTCGGATGTTTTTCGCCTGTAATTTTAATATATGGATACGTTTTATCATCTTTTAACATGATGTTGTATTTAGGATCATGTTTTTTAATTAAATTTAATTCGAGAATCAGTGCTTCGATATCAGAAGAAGTCACAATATATTCAAAATCAGTTATTTCATTGACTAGTCTTTGTGTTTTACCATCATGACTCCCAGTAAAATAAGAACGGACTCGATTTTTTAATACTTTGGCTTTACCAACGTAAATAATCGTCCCTTGACGGTCTTTCATTAAATAACAGCCTGGTTGATCTGGTAGGATAGAACATTTTTGTTCGATTAATTCATTTATCATTATCATCACCTGTAAAAAAAACCGGGCCCTTAGGGTTCCCGGTTTTTGTATTATGCGTGTTTTTGTACTAATTGAGCTAATGCTTCTTTTGGTTGGAAACCTACTACTTTATCAACTGGTTGCCCATCTTTAAAAAGTACTAATGTAGGAATTGACATAATTCCAAAGTTGCTTGCTGTTTCTTGATTTTCATCAACGTCTACTTTGACAATTTTCACTGTTTCGCTCATTTCACCATCTAATTCTTCTAATACTGGAGCGATCATTTTACATGGCCCACACCAAGGTGCCCAAAAATCTACTAATACTAAACCGTTTGAAATTTCATTTGAAAAACTCTGATCTGTTCCGTGTACAATTGCCATAATAAAATTCCTCCTTAAAAATACAAACTCTAGACGTAGTATATCATGCGTCAAATATCCATGCGAATTTTTTGCTTGAAATTGAATGAGTGTAAAATTCCGTAATGTTACCATACAAATATTATATTCTTCCGGATTTAATTTTCATTTTAGAAGCAATTCTAAATCCCTAGAGATATTCATAAGAGGTTTAGTAGTACACATGAAAACTGTTGATTTCCATTGCAGCGGTCGCTTTCCGGGGGGCACGGCTTTAGCCGCTTCCTTCGCGATGCTCAGTCCAGGGTCTAAAGCTCGTGCCATTCCCCCAGGAGTCGCCGCCTCCATTTCAATCAATAGAAAAGATTCTAAATGTAATAATGAGTGTTTATAAAACGTTAATATGTCACATTTGATATTAAAAAATCACAACGAATGGGTGTGACTTTGAGCTTCTAAGGGTAAGATTGCATACTGGAATATCTGTTGTATCAAGAACTAGTTAGTATATAAGAAATAAGATCAAATTCTTCAATTAAAAAGTAATATATAAAAAAAGAAAACTCCGTACATAATGCACGGAGTTTAGTTCATTAATTTGATTTCATTTTTTTGAATTCTTCAGTAAGCATTGGGATTACTTCGAAAAGATCTCCAACAATACCATAGTCAGCTACCTTGAAGATATTCGCTTCTGGGTCTTTATTAATGGCAACGATGATTTTCGAGTTTGACATACCAGCCAAATGTTGAATCGCTCCCGAAATACCTGCTGCAATATATAAATCTGGTGTTACAACTTTACCAGTCTGACCGATTTGAAGTGAATAATCACAGTAATCAGCGTCACAGGCACCACGAGAAGCTCCTACTGCACCACCTAATAGGTCAGCAAGTTCTTTTAATGGCTCAAAACCATCTTCACTCTTCACTCCACGACCACCAGCAACGATTACTTTCGCTTCTGATAAATCAACGCCTTCAGTTGATTTACGCACTACTTCTTTAATAATCGTTCGAAGGTTCGTAATATCTACACTCACAGATGACACGTCACCAGAACGGCTTTCATCATGTGCAAGAGGTTGGATATTGTTTGGACGAATCGTTACAAAGACGATTCCTTCCTTGATTTTTACTTTCTCAAAAGCTTTACCAGAGAAGATTGGGCGAATGAATACTGCACCATCTCCTTCTCCTTCAATATCAGTAACATCAGAAATTAATCCTGATTGCAATTTACTTGCTACTTTTGGAGATAGGTCTTTACCTAATGCAGTATGCCCAAAGACAACAGCATCTGGTTTTTCATTTTCAACGACAGCCATGAATGCTTGGCTATAGCCGTCAGATGTATATGTTTTTAAATGAGGATGTTCAACCGTAACAACACGATCTGCCCCATAATGAATCATTTCATTTCCTAAAGCTTGTACAGAATCTCCTAGTAAAATAGCGACAACTTCTCCGCCACCAGATATTTTTTTAGCAGCTGCAATTGCTTCAAACGATACATTACGTAAAACGCCTTCACGCGCTTCACCTAAAACGATAACTTTTTTTGTCATGATGTGTTTTCCCTCCAATACAAATGTTCAGATCCGATTATATGACTTTTGCTTCTGTACGAAGTAACTGTACTAATTCTGTTACTTGAGCAGAAATGTCGCCTTCTAATACGCGACCTGCTTCTTTTTTAGGAGGCAAGTAAATGTCGATTGTCTCCGTTTTTGCAACAACATCGTCTTCATCAATATCTAAATCGTCTAGTTCCACTTCATCCAATGGTTTCTTTTTAGCTTTCATAATCCCTGGAAGTGAAGGATAACGTGGTTCATTTAAACCTTGTTGAGCTGTTACTAAAAGTGGTAAAGAAGTTTCAATAACTTCTGAATCCCCTTCAACATCTCTAACAATGCTAACTTGAGTTCCGTTAATTTCTAACTTAGTAATTGTTGTAACATAGTTAATATCAAGTAAATCAGCAACTCGTGGTCCTACTTGTCCTGATCCGCCATCGATTGCTACATTACCTGCTAAGATTAAGTCTGGATTTTTATCTTTTAGGTAGTCAGCTAAAATCTGTGCTGAAGTGAACTGATCAAGTTCATCAATATCGTCTTCAACATTTATTAACACAGCTTTATCAGCACCCATTGCTAATGCAGTTCGAAGCTGTTTTTCAGCTTCCTCGCCACCCATAGTTAATACGGTTACTTCACCGCCATGAGCATCGCGTACTTGAATTGCTTCTTCAATTGCATATTCATCATAAGGATTAATAATGAATTCTGCACCATCTTCTTGAATTTTCCCACCTGAAACAACGATTCTTTCTTCTGTATCGAATGTACGTTTTACCAACACATAAATATTCATGTGACAGACCTCCCAATACTTGTAATTAGTTTCCTTTAAACACGGGCTCTCGCTTTTCTAGGAAAGCTTGAATGCCTTCTTTTGCGTTTTCTGAAACGAAAACGGTTCCAAAAGATTGTGCTTCAGCTTTTACACCTTCATCATACGAGTAAGTTTTTGCAAATTGCAACATTTCGATGGCTGCTTTTACTGCAACAGGACTCTTTTTAGCTACTTTTTTTGCTAATTCCATCGTCTTAGCTTCAAGTTCCTCTTCAGCAAATGCACGATTTGCTAATCCCCATTGAACAGCCTCTAAGCCAGTGATTGGTTCACTTGTAAATAGCATTTCTGCTGCTTTTGGAACACCTACTAGTCGAGGAAGTCTTTGAGTGCCAGCAAAACCAGGTATTAACCCTAATTGAAGTTCTGGCAATCCTAGTTTAGCATTTTCAGATACGATTCGCAGGTGACAGCTCATAGCGAGCTCTAATCCCCCACCAAGAGCAGCACCGTGAATTGAAGCAATAACTGGTTTAGAGAAACGTTCAACACGTTCGAAAATTTCTTGTCCACTTGCAGCTAGTGCAGAGAACTCTTCCCCAGTTTGAATAGATGTAAACTCTTTAATATCTGCTCCTGCAGAAAAGAAACGTCCTTCTCCTTGTAAAACAACAACACGCACATCTTTATCGTGTTCAACTGCGTTTAACAATTCATTGACTTCAAGAATCAATGCTCTTGATAATGCATTTGCAGGTGGTCGGCTAATTTTTACAACCGCAACATAATCTTCGATTGTCCAACTTAAAAACTCCACTCACTTCACCCTTTCAGTTATGCTCTCATACCACTAAGAAGTAACTTTTGCACTTTTGGAGCTAATTTCATTAGATCGTATTTTTGATCATTCATGACCCACGTTGTAATGGTCTCATCAATTGTACCAAACACCATGTGACGAGCAAGTCGTATGTCCAAATCTTTGTTAAATTCTCCATTTTCCAATCCCTCAATCAAAATGTGATCCAGCAAGACAAGATATTCTTTTAATACATCGTTAATCTTTAATCGAATATCCTTATTTGACTGGCGTAGCTCTAACTGAGTGACGATTGCTAAATGGTGATCAGTTGCTAGTACACGGAAATGATTATCAATCATCTTCAAAAGCTTTTCACAAGCTGTTGATTCATCTTTAATAATCTGTTTTAAATTTTCGACGAACACGCCCATTTTTTCGGTGAAAACCGATATGAGGATATCTTCCTTGTTTTTAAAATACAAATAAATGGTTCCGTCAGCGACACTTGCTTGTTTCGCGATTTTAGAAACTTGTGCTTGGTGGTACCCGTTTTCAGCAATAACAATAACGGCAGCATCAATTATTTGTTTATATTTCGGTTTGTCTCGTTTCAATAAATTCACCACCAAAAAAAGAAAATATGAATGACTATTCATTCATATTTTCATATTATTATGAACAAGCTGTGCGTGTCAAGAAATCTTTCTAAGAAATCTCGGAAGCTTGTTTTACTTTTTCTTTTTCTTCATCAACTAATGAGCGACGTAAAATTTTTCCGACCGCCGTTTTCGGTAATTCTTTTCTGAACTCATAAATTCTCGGTACTTTATAAGATGCTAAATGTTCGCGACAGAATGTGTTTAATTCTTCTTCAGATATATTTTCTTCTTCTTTTAACACGATATAAGCTTTTACTGTTTCGCCTCTATATGGATCTGGTATTCCAGCAACCACACATTCTTGAATCGCAGGATGTTCATATAAAACTTCTTCTATTTCACGAGGATAAATATTAAATCCACCTGCAATAATCATATCTTTCTTACGATCAACAACATAGAAGAAACCTTTTTCATCCATGTAACCTAAATCTCCGGTTAATAACCAACCATCACGCATTGTTGCAGCTGTTTCTTCTGGTCGATTCCAATAACCTTTCATAATTTGTGGACCTCGCACACAAATTTCTCCAATTTCTCCAGCTGGCAATGGTTCAGTCGAATCCATTTGGAAAATCGCAGCTTCTGTATCTGGCCAAGGAACTCCTACAGAGCCTTTAATTCTCTCAACGTCCCACACAAAGTTGGCATGAGTAACAGGAGAAGATTCCGTTAAGCCATATCCCTCGACTAGCTTACCACCTGTAACTTGTTCAAACTTGTCTTGAACTTCTACTGGTAGCGGTGCAGAACCACTTAAACAAGCTTCAATTGACGACAAATCATACTTCGCAATATCCGGATGATTTAATAGTCCAATATAAATTGTTGGTGCACCAGGGAACAATGTTGGTTTTTGTTTATCAATCGTTTTCAATGCAGAGTCCACATCAAATTTCGGTAATAAAACCATACGATTTCCTAACATAACAGAAAGGATTAAAACAGTGGTCATACCATACACATGGAAGAATGGTAAAATCCCTAAAATCGTTTCTTCCCCTTTTTTACACTTGTAAAGCCAAGCATCACACATAGAAGCATTTGAGATTAGATTTTTGTGCGTCAACATAACACCTTTAGGGAAACCAGTTGTACCACCAGTATACTGCAAAATTGCAATATCTTCTTCAAAATCGAAAGCATTTTCTAAAGGTTCAGCCTTAGCTACTTTCATAATTTCAGGGAATAGGTGATTCATTCCACGATGCTCTACTTTAACACTAAATCCATATTGCTTTTTCTGAATAAACGGATACACCAAATTTTTCGGGAATGGTAAATAGTCTTTAATACCCGTAATGATAACGTTTTCAAGATTCGTTTCTTTTAAAACCTTAGATATACGTGGGAATAAAATATCAAGAGACAAAATCGCTTTAGCTCCAGAGTCCTTCATTTGATAAGAAATTTCCCTTTCCGTATATAAAGGATTTGTTTGTACTACAATTGCACCAGCATACAAAATACCGTAGTAAGCAATAACATTTTGAGGACAGTTAGGTAGCATAATTGCTACTCGATCCCCTTTTTCAATTCCTATCGTACGTAAGTAGTTAGCAAACTTTAAAGCAGATTCATATAATTCGCTATACGTGACATCTTTCCCAAGAAAATGAATGGCTACTTTTTCGGGATAATTCTTATAAGCACGCGTCAAATATTCTTGAACAGGTATTGGATCATAGTTAAGCGTGTGCGGAATTTCGGGTGGATATTGTGATAACCAAGGTCTTGCCGTCATTGTATTTCCCCCTTTTTAAATCGTTTGAATATTCCTATTCTTTATTATAGAGAAAAATGAACCGACATTCAATTCAATCTAGAAAAAAACATGGGACAATTTTCTTATCCCATGCAACCGACTTACTGAAGATATAAATAGACTATGCCCACTACAATAAAAAGTACACAAACGCCTAATAAAATTTTCGCTAACTGCTCCACTTAATCCGCTCCTAAGATATGCTCGCTCCAATGACAAAGGACAGCCCTACCGAAATCGATAAGGAAATAAACCCGACAGACCGATTGTCTTGTTCAATTTCACGATCAATATTAAATTTAGGGGTGAAAAATTCAAATAAGAAATAGGCTAAAACAAGAAGGAAAAAACCATAAAGTCCCCATCCCATAATTTCAGGTAGTGAATTGTGATTTTCAATCGAATATTTGAAAATATTGGCCACACCAAAAATTTTACCACCTGTTGCCATTGCTACAGCAATATTTCCTTTTTGAATTTCTTCCCAGTTGTTGTATTTGGTAACCAGTTCAAAAACAATCATCGTTAATATAATGCATAAAATTGCTACACTAAAATAACCTGCTGTCTGAACAAGGGGGTTTTGCCAAAAATCAATACCTAACATTTACATTGCTCCTTCAAATCTTTCTTGCTAATACGGATGAGCAAAGAGATGGTTTCATTTATTTCAATTCAACCATCGTCACTCCATGACCACCTTCACCCGCTTCACCAAATCGATAACTCTTCACGCGGGAGTGATTTTTCAAGAATTGCTGTATACCTTGTCGTAAAGCACCTGTCCCTTTGCCATGAATAATCGATACTTGGTGATAGTTGGACAGCACAGCATCATCAATGTATTTTTCAGCTCTCATAATCGCATCTTCGTACCTCTCACCACGTAAATCGAGCTCGAGTTTAACATACGTATCACGACCTTTAACATTTGTCATAGCAACTGTTTGTTTTTGTTTCTCAGGCTTCATGTATTCCAAATCGGATTCGTGACATTTCATTTTTAAGATACCAATTTGAACGATCCATTCGTTACTTGAGACTTTGTCTAGCAGCGTTCCTTTTTGGCCATAACTAAGTACTTTTACTTCGTCACCTTGAGTTAAAGTCATCTGTCGCTCATTCAGTTGTTTTTGTTTCTTCAGAACTTTGTTTTCTGGAGCGGCTTTTTCCAGTCGTTTTCTCACATCAATTAATTCATGTTCTTTAACGGTTTGATTGGCATTCATTTGCATCTTACGTAATTCTGCAATTATTCCATCTGCTTCCCGTTTCGCTTCTTCCACAATTTTACGAGCTTTTTCTTTCGCCTTTTGTTCCAATGTTTCTTTTTTCTCATCTAATTGTTGCAGCTGTTCATGTAAATCTGATTTAAGCTTTTCTGAATCTGAAAGATTGATCTTTGCTAATTCCGCATCTTTTTCAGACTGTCTTCTACTTGTTTCTAATGAAGCAATCATCGATTCCACTTCATGACGATCTGTGCCAGTAAAGGATTGAGCATGTGAAATGATGTGACTCGGTAAGCCAAGCCGTTTCGAAATTTCAAAAGCATTACTTCTTCCAGGTACACCTATCAATAGTTTATAGGTCGGACTAAGTGTTTCTACATCAAACTCTACACTCGCATTTGCTACGCCGGCCCGGTTATATCCGTAAGCCTTTAGCTCAGGATAATGGGTTGTTGCCATAACCCGAGCTCCGCGACCGTGTACTTCATCCAATAAGGAAATAGCGAGGGCTGCACCTTCTTGCGGGTCTGTGCCTGCTCCTAATTCATCGAATAATACTAGACTATTTTCATCAAACTTCCCTAGTATATCAACGATATTAACCATATGAGACGAGAAAGTACTCAAGCTTTGTTCGATCGACTGCTCATCTCCTATATCCGCAAACACTTGATTAAATACAGCAATTTCAGAGCCGTCTAGGACAGGGATTGGTATTCCTGCTTGACCCATTAATGTACATAATCCAACTGTTTTAAGGGTGACTGTTTTACCGCCAGTATTTGGTCCCGTAATGACGATTGCAGTAATGTCACCGCCAAATTCAATACTATTTGGTACAGCTTCATCTTTATCTAGCAATGGATGTCGAGCTTTTATTAAGCGAATGATTCCATTGTTATTAACGGATGGTTTTGTACAATTGTTGGCTTGTCCATATTTTGCTTTCGCCAGAATCACATCGATTTCACCTAATATGTTAACTAACGTAAACAAATCATGAGCTACGGTCTGAACTTCTAATGACAGAGCGATTAAAATTCGTTCAATCTCTTCTTGCTCTTTCATCTTCAATCTACGAATTTCATTATTCGCTTGAACTACCGCATCTGGTTCAATAAATAATGTTTGACCTGAAGATGATTGATCGTGCACAATACCACCATAATTACTGCGATATTCTTGTTTAACAGGAATCACATACCGATCATTACGAATCGTCACAATAGAATCGGATAACATTTTAGTGGCATTTTTACCTCTCGTATAGCTTTCAAGTTTCTCCCGTACGCGACTTTCTTGGGCTCTCAGCGATTGACGAATCGTTCGAAGTTGCGTACTAGCACTATCGAGTACATGACCATTGTCATCAATACATGCAACGATTTCATGTTCTAAAGCTGTTAATATTGGTAATGCTTGTTTATGTTCAATGAAATATGGGATGGCAATTTCTTTCGATTCTTCTACTCCTTCAAAAAATTGACGTAGAATACGACTCGCTCTAATTGTACTTGCGATTTCCATTAATTCCGTTGGACTTAACATCCCACCAATTTGAGCTCTCTTTGCGTGACCACGCACGTCAAATATGCCACCCATTGGCACATTGCCTCTTATTCTTAGTAGGGCAAGACCTTCATCCATTTCATCTAATAGACGTGTGACTGTTTCTAAATCAATCGAAGGCTCTAATTGATCAAGATGAGATCGACCTAGTGAGGACGTACAAAAATAGGCGACTTGTTCTCTAATTTTATCAAATTCTAGTGTTTTCAATGCGCGTTTAGCGATCATCCAAAACACCTCCATTTACTCTTTTATTGGTAGTTATTTTAATTGTTGGTCCTGTATTTTATAAAGGACTCTCAAATTGTAATGCAAGGAAAAAAACAAATTGCTATTTTACTTTAAATAGTCAACCAGTTTTTCGATTGACCAAGTATTAACGATATTAGATTCTTTTAACCAAGCTTTTTGTGCGTATTTGACACCTGTATTCATAAACCGCAATTGATCAATGCTATGCGCATCTGTATTAATCGCAATAGGTACCTCTAATGACTGAGCTTGTATTAAATACGCTGTCTCTAAATCTAATCGATGAGGATTTGCATTTAATTCAAGGATTTTGCCATACTTAGCAGCCCACTCAATTAATTGTGGAACATCTGGATTGTAGCCTGCTCTTTCTCCTACAATTCTACCTGTAGGATGAGCAATCATGTCCACGTGTTTATTTTTCATTGCGGTTAACAATCGTTCCATTATCTTTTCTTGTGGTTGACTGAAACTTGAGTGTATTGACGCAATAACAAAATCAAGTTGTTCGAGTATTTCATCGTCAAAATCTAGAGATCCATCAGGTAATATGTCCATTTCTGTTCCAGCTAGAATATGAATGGATGGATACTCTTTTCGAAGTTTATGGATTTCTTCTATCTGCTCCATTAACCGTTCTGCAGATAAACCATTTGCTACACGTAGATAATGTGAATGATCAGTTATGGCTATATGGGTATATTTCTTTTCAATACACGCCTCTATCATTTCTCGAAGTGAGTGCGCCCCATCAGACCATGTGGTATGCATATGTAAATCAGATGTTATCGCATCTAAGTGTATCAAGGTTTTTAAGTCATCTATTCGATCAAACTCTTTTGAATCTTCTCGAACGGCTGGCGGAAAATAAGGTAGACCGAAATGGCCAAAAAATGCCTCTTCGGATTCAAACGTTAGATTCGTGCCGTCTTCTTGTTCCACACCATATTCACTGATTTTCTTTCCTTGAGATTTGGCAATTTGTCGCAATTTAACATTATGATCTTTAGACCCCGTAAAATGGTGAAGGGCTGTAATATATGCCTCAGGCTCGACAATTCGAAAATCCACATCAATCAGCTCTTCCAGTTCAATCGTAACGGAAACTTTTGTTTCTCCTGCAGCAATAATTTCTTTTACTGGAAGGAGCTTTAACAATGCTTCTTTCACGTCAACAGGATGCTTAGTCGAAATAATAAAATCCATATCCTTACTCGTTTCTTTTACACGCCGAAAGCTCCCTGCAACTGAGAAGCGATCCACTTGTTTTATATTACCTACGATGTCTTCAACTAATAGGACAACTGGATCAAAACGCCAAATCGGTAATCGATCAGGTCGTGAATTAAATTGTTCGATTTCTTTCAAAATTTTCTCTTCAGTCTTCGCAGCAAATCCAGCTAAATTTTGTACTTTTCCATCTAAACAAGCTTGTTTTAAAGATTCCATTGAATCAATTCCAAGTTCTTGATATAGCTTTGCGATTTTCTTGCCGCCTAAACCAGACAGTTTTAATAGAGGTAAAAGACTACTTGGAACTGATTCCTCTAATTCAATTAACACGGTTGATTTTCCAGTCTCAAGTAATTCTTCTATTACAGATGCTGTGCCTTTTCCAATTCCTTTAAGCTTCGTTACATCATCCATTTCCGAAAGACTTCTTGGGTCCAGTTCGAGTGCTTGAGCTGCCTTTCTAAAAGCGGAGACTTTGAATGGGTTTTCACCTTTCAATTCCATATAAAGAGCAATTTTTTCGAACGTACGAATAATTTGTTTTTTATTGATCATAAACAGCCACTCCTTTGATAAAAAGTCGTTGTATTCTTACGGAAATATGAGTGTGTATCCAATAAAACTCTCATTTTTTTTATAAGGTTGCGTATATAAGCAATCAGTTTTCAAAAAACAACAAGTACAATCATAGTTATTTATCAGTTTAAAAAAACTTCTCTCCTAAGAGAGAAGTCATGATTTCACATAAATGTACCACCATTCTTTAACTGTATCAGATAAAAATGGCGTATTCTCTAATAGATAAGTAGCTAAAACCGAATTGTTCATTAGATTTTGGAATGGAGCAATCGGTAGTAATGCGATTACATAAAGTATAATAAAGAGAATAATATACAACTCAATGAATCCTAAAATCGCACCAGCGATTCTACTTACAAATCCTAACACGGGTAAGTATTTCAAGAAATCAAACATCGAAGCTACTAATTGAAGAGCGAATTTAATAACAAAGAAAATAATGGCAAATGCAATTAGTTGATAAAATGTCTGATCTAAATCCAAACGATCAATAGCTAATGTTAATGTTGAATCCGAATCCACTGTGGGATATGGAATCCAAAGAACAAATTTTTCTGCTAGTGGTTTATAATAGGTATAAGCAACAATGAGAGCAATAATGAATCCAGTCATATGAATCAATTGGACAATTAAACCTCTTTTAGCTCCAACTACTAAACCTACAATTAGTAAGACAAGAATGAGTATATCTAACATGAATTCAACCCTTTAACCTTTTAATTTCTTCTTCTAGTAATTCTACTTGCTCTTTCAATTTCACATATTCATGGACCGAATTTACGGCTGTAAGAACCGCTAGTTTAGCACTGTCTAGTGAGGGGTTATGTGAATTGATTTCACGCATTTTATCGTCAACCATGGATGCGACTAGTCGCATATGACCTGACGTTTCAGATCCAATCATTTTATATGATTGGCCATATATATCAACAGATATTCGATTTTTATGTAGTTCTGTCAAATTCGACCCTCCCCAACAAAATACTAGTCATTATCATACCATGAAATGGATACACATGTGAATACTGAGACACGAAAGGAATCCTGTCATGACCAATCAAGTTATTCAATTAAACGCAAAAAAGTTATCTGAAGTTGCCACTTACTATGATACACATAAGATTATCCGTTCTGCTCCCGGTGTCGTTTTCGCGGCCAAACTAACGGATACATCCATTACTGGATATAAGTCAGGCAAGGTTTTATTCCAGGGAGCTGGGGCAGAAAGAGAAGCAAATCGCTGGAGCAGTGATTTGATAAAACCAAAAGTAAGTGCTGCAAAAGGTGACACTTTACCACCTGGTTTTTCTCAATCTTCAGTCATTGGATCAGATGAAACAGGAACTGGCGACTTTTTTGGTCCGATGACGGTTGCCGCATGTTTCGTCTCGTCCGATCAAATCGAATTAATCCAAGAACTTGGTGTGAAAGATTCTAAAATGCTGACAGATCCCCTAATGCGTAAGATTGCTCCTGACTTAAAAGAAGTATTGACCTACAGTATTTTAACGTTAGGAAATGAAAAATATAACAAAGTACAGGCTAAAGGTTGGTCACAAGGAAAAATCAAAGCCCTTTTACATAACCAAGCTTTAAAACATGTACTGAACAAAATGACACCTCAAAAACCAGATTACATTTTAATTGATCAATTTGCTGAACGTGGCATTTATTACAATCACATCAAAATGGAAAAAGAAATAATTAGAGAAAATGTACTGTTCTCAACCAAAGCTGAACAATTGCATGTAGCTGTTGCAGCAGCTTCCATATTAGCACGTGTTGCCTTTTTAGAAGAGATGGATCGATTAAGTTTGGATGCAGGTGTAACTCTTCCTAAAGGAGCGGGTTCAAAAGTAGATGAAGTGGCTGCTAAGATTATGTTATCAAAAGGCGAAGATTTTTTATCAACTATTACGAAAAAACATTTTGCGAACACTGGAAAAGCAAAAACAATTGTTAATAAGAAAAGAAACAACTAACTAAGTGGGACTGTCCACTACGTCACGAAACACGACATTTATGGATAGTCCTTTTTCTTATAGTAGAAGGACAGGAATTTCATTAATGGCGTCTTTCACTTTCTTGTTTCGTTAATATGGCGGTAGACTCGTATAATCTAGCGGTAGAACTAAATAATATGTCGTTTGTGCTTCAGAATATAGCGGTAAAATCGATTAATATGGCGGTTGCGGGCATTATATTGGCGTTAGACAAAAATTCACTATCCAACATCAGATTTTCACCACCGCCAAAGACATTTCAAGAAACGCTAGCCGTCAACATTCCTCCCAAAAAAAATTCACATAAAAAAGAGCAGTCGATAATTTCTTATCGCTGCTCTTCTTTTTATCCTCTAAGTTGTGCGTTTGCTTGTTCTTCAAGTGCTTTTAACACTTTTGAATGGGCTTTAACTACTTCTTCATCTGTTAATGTACGTTCTGGATCTTCATAAAGGAGAGAGAATGCTACCGATTTTTGACCCGGTTCCATTTTTTCACCTTCATATAAATCGAATACATTTACATCTTTTAGTAATTTACCACCAGTATTGCGAATGATTTGTTGTAATTCACCAGCTGCTTGATCGCGATTGACGACTAATGCGATATCGCGTGAAATTGATGGGAATCGTGGAACTGGTGTGTATAATAATGGATCTAACGAAATTGACAATAGTTTTGCTAGATTTAATTCCATAACGTATGTTTCTTTTAAATCACGTTTCTTTTGTTCACTCGGGTGAAGTTGACCCAAAATCCCAATAGATTCATTATTTACTTTAACTGATGCTGTACGACCAGGATGCAATCCATCCATTTGAGTTTGTTCAAAAGAAACCTGCTTATCTAAACCTAATTTTGCAAGAAGACCTTCAACGATTCCTTTTAATACAAAGAAATCAACTGTTTTCCGCTCTCCCTGCCAGCTATGATCAAGCCACTTACCTGTCATAACAGCCGCTACGTGTTCTTCTTCATGTGGAAGACCTTCTGCAGTTTCACCTAAGAATACTGCACCAGTTTCGAACAAAGTAACTGAATCTGCTTTACGTGCCACATTGTAAGTTGCTGATTCTAATAAATGCGGAATCAAGGATTGACGTAAAATACTACGATCCTCGCTCATCGGCATTAACAATTCTGTTACAGGAGCAGTTTCAAGAGCAAAACTTTGAGCAAGTTCTTTTGATGTTAAAGAATACGTAATCGCTTGATGTAAGCCTGCCCCTTCCAAGTAGTTACGAACAATTCTTCGATGTGCTTGGTATGGTGTTAAACCACCAGGAGTAGATTCTCCTTCTGGAAGTGTTAAAGGAATTTCATCGTAGCCGTAAATACGAGCAATTTCTTCCACAATGTCTTCTTCAATTTGAATATCTTGTCTGCGGGTTGGCGCTTTAATATAAAGCAAACCATTTGCTGCTTCAAAATCAAATTTTAGACGTTGTAAGATCGTCTTCATCTCTTCTAAAGAAATTTTCATGCCTAAACGATTATTGATAAAATCAGGAGATACGATAACTTCTTTTTGAGATTTATCTAACTCGTCGACTTTCACACTTCCTTGCAATACTTCTCCACCAGCTAATTCAGCAATTAATTGAGCAGCACGTTCAGCAGCCGCTTCCACTCGATTAGGGTCGACCCCTTTTTCAAATCGTGAACTAGCATCACTGCGCAAATTATGGTCTTTTGATGTTTGACGGACAGAAGCGGGTTTGAAATAGGCTGATTCTATAACTACCGTCGTTGTTCCTTCGTGTACTTCGGAATTTAACCCACCCATAACTCCTGCAATTGCTACAGGCTCTTGACCATTGGTAATCACTAAATGATGAGATTTCAATTCACGTTCTTGATCATCTAAAGTCGTGATTTTTTCACCATCTTGAGCGGCTCTTACAACGATTTCGCCTGTTTGTAGACGATCATAATCAAATGCATGAAGTGGTTGACCATATTCCATTAGTACATAGTTCGTTACATCTACTACATTATTATGTGGTCGAACACCAGCAGCCATTAAGCGTTGTTGTAACCATAAAGGTGACTCACCAATAGAGACATTTTTCACGACTTTGGCTACATACATTGGGGTGGCATCCATGTCTTCAATACTTAGTTTTAAAACGTTTTCAGCTACATCAGTTGAAGATGAGTATTGTATTTGTGGATATTTCATATCTTCAGAAAGGATTGCTCCAACTTCATATGCCACACCTAACATACTCATTGCATCCGCACGGTTAGGAGTAAGTCCAAGTTCAAGGACTGTATCTTGTAAGCCTAAAACTTCAAGCGCATCAGCACCTACTTCTGTATCAGAAGGTAAAACATAAATCCCTTCAGAATAAGCTTTTGGTACAAGTTTTCCCTCTATCGCTAGTTCTTGAAGTGAGCAAATCATACCGTTCGATTCTTCACCACGAAGTTTAGCTTTTTTAATTTTCATACCGCCTGGTAATACTGCACCAGGTCTTGCCACAATAACTTTTTGATTTTTTGCGATGTTAGGAGCACCACAAATAATTTGTGTTACTTCTTCACCTACGTCAACTTGGCAAATGGATAATTTGTCGGCTTCAGGATGTTTTTCACATTCTAAAACATGACCGACAACCACATTTGTCATTCCGTGGGACCGATCAATAACTGCATCCACTTCAATCCCTGAGCGAGTAATCATTTCGGCAAGTTCTGCGGGATGTAATCCTTTTGTATCTATATAATCTGCTAACCATTTAGTTGAAACTAACATGTGATCTCCTCCTTACACTTCAGTTCGGTGAAATTGCGAAACAAATCGCACATCATTTGTATAGAAATGACGAATATCTTCCACTCCATATTTCAACATCGCAATGCGTTCTGGTCCCATACCAAATGCAAATCCAGACAGGCGTTTTGAATCGTAACCTGCCATTTCTAATACATTAGGATGCACCATACCGGCACCAAGGATTTCAATCCACCCTGTTTTTTTACACACATTACAACCTGCTCCACCACATTTAAAACATGAAATGTCCATCTCAACAGATGGTTCAGTGAACGGGAAGAAACTTGGACGCAAACGAATTTCGCGATCGTCCCCGAACATTTTTTTCGCAAATACAGACAAAGTTCCTTTTAGATCACTCATACGAATATTCTCGCCAATCACAAGCCCTTCAATTTGAGTAAATTGATGAGAGTGGGTTGCATCATCGCTATCTCGACGATACACTTTCCCCGGACAAATGATTTTGATCGGTTCTCCGCCCTTAGCTTCCATCGTACGAGCTTGCACTGGCGATGTATGTGTGCGAAGTAAAATATCTTCTGAAATGTAGAATGAATCTTGCATATCTCGAGCAGGATGTCCTTTAGGCAAATTCAACGCTTCGAAGTTGTAATAATCTTTTTCAACTTCAGGACCTTCTGCAATTTCATACCCCATGTTTATGAATAGGTCTTCGATTTCTTCAACTACACGCGTTAATGGATGATGATTCCCTGTTCTTACCGGACGACCTGGTAAGGTCACATCAATCGTTTCATTTTCAAGCTGTTGTTGAATAGCTGCGTTCTCTAATATTACTTGTCTTTCATCAAGTACCACTGTAACTTCCTCGCGTACTACGTTTACTAAAGCCCCCATTTTAGGTCGTTCTTCAGCAGGTAATTTCCCCATACCTTTTAACAAATCCGTAATCGGTCCTTTTTTACCTAAGTAAGCTACTCGTACTTCTTGTAGTTCTTTCACACTTGAAGCAGCTTCTATTTTACTGATCGCTTCTTGTTTCAATTGTTGTAATTGTGCTTCCATTTTTATATCCTCCCTCTAAAAAATCAAAAAACCCCGCCCCTATAAAAGGGACGAGGAACTATTTCGCGGTACCACCCTGATTACTACGCTGATTTTCCAGACGTAATCACTTCATTGAATTAACGGCTCTTCACCGGCTCATCTTTACAGCTATGCTGGTCCTGATGGCAGCTAACGGGGTGAACTTCGATGAACCTTCTATATTTGCACTTGCAGTCAAGGTGCAAAATCCCTTCATAAAAGAATTTCATGTACTCTTCCCGATCATTGCTTTTCTTTATTAAATTAGTCTTTATTATACGCTCGAATCTACAATTCATCAAGGCTCAATTTGTTTGAGGAATTAACGTATATAATAATATTCCCGCTGCGACAGCCACATTTAGCGACTCAGCTTGTCCATATAATGGGATTTTTAAATTCATATCAGTTTGTACGAGATGTTCTAGCGCTAAGCCACTTCCTTCATTTCCCATGATTAAGGCAAATTTAGCTTGAGGTTGTACCTCATGGTATGCGATGGATTCTTCTAATGAAGTTCCATACACAGGAATTCCTTGTTCTTTACAAGATTGAATCCATTCGGATAAATCACTTTTAACGATTGGAATATGGAAATGTGAACCTTGACCTGATCTTACTGTTTTTGGATTAAATGCATCTGCTGAACCTTTTCCTAAAATAACAGCATCAATGCCAGCTGCATCAGCAGTTCGTATCATTGTCCCAACGTTACCTGGATCTTGAACAGCATCGATCATAAGGACTTGTTTCCACGATTTTTGTTGATCACTGGAAGTGGTTTGTTGAAGACAGTGTGCATAAATTCCTTGTGAATGCTCCGTTTCGGCCATTTCTTTCGCAATCTCCATTGTTACTTCAATAATTTCAATATCGTCCACATTCCAGTTACTTGGAATCTCCATGCCTTCTCTGATAATAATGGCTAAAACATTGGGTTTGTTTTTTAAAGACTCTTCAACTAAATGAAAACCTTCAACTAAAAACTCACCTGATTTGTCACGTTCTTTTCGAACAGTAACAAGTTTTTTCCAGTGCTTAACCTGTGTATTTTGTAGGGATTCAATTCGTTTCATTAATTTGTACCGCCTTTTTCTTTATAGTGTATCAAATACATGTATAAGTGGCGAGGTCAGCGGACAAAATGAATTTTGAGGAGGAGAGATTATGAACTTTCAAATTCGAGACGCCATTACTGCGAACATGATTGGAAACAATGCTTCCGAAATTCGTGAAGTGGTAGAAGATGCCATCAAACGTGGTGAAGAGCACTTACTTCCTGGTTTGGGCGTATTTTTTGAAAAATGGTGGAATACCGCTCCAGAACCTGAAAAAGAATCCGTATTAAAACATTTAGAACAATCTTTCCAATCATGAAAAAACAGCTCATTCCAAAAGGATGAGCTGTTTTCAGTTTTATATATCCCTAACGAATAAATCAAACCCTAGTGCAGTTAAAACCCCAAACACGATTGCCCATATCGCTATACTGATAATTGACCAAATCGTCGTTTGTTTCTTACTAGCTCCGAGTGTCATTCCAATAAACGCCGCTATATGTGTTCCGATTAATATTGGTCCGAGCATTAACATGCCAGGTAAACCATACTTATTCCATAATTGTTTAGCTCTTTCACTTCGTTTAGATTCTTTTACTTCTTGTCCTTCACGCCGTTTAGCCAACCATAGCTTAAATTTGTCGTAGCCTATTATTAAAATCAAAACCGTCACCATATTACCAATAAACCCTATAATCACAACCCAAAATGGGTTCAACCCAGTAACGATTCCTAGTGGAATAACTAAGGCCATTTCAAGCCAAGGTATTGCGGCACCTAAAAACACTAAAAAATATTCCCACATTAGTCTTCATCCTTGCTTAAATTTTTGCGAACTTCTATATAAAAAATGAGATATTGCATGAATGCTAAAAATAAAATACCGATGACGATCCACAAGCGACTCAAGTTAAATAGAAGATAAATCATAGCAACAAATGGCAAAGCCCAAACAAAAAATGTATACACTTTTTGAGCTGCGCGTCTCGTAATAAAAATCATACCTTCATCTTCTTCTAAATATTCGATTGGTTTGATCTGCCAGAATGATAATTTTTGTTGAGGATGTCGTTTATTATGATTAGTAATTTTCATGATAAAAATTATTAATAGAATAAATGTCATTGCAAGTGTAATGAATAATAGAATAGATTCCCATGCTGGAAACTGTAATGAATAACTAAATTCGACATCATTGTGAATCATTTCTGATGATGCTCCAGTAAGGCTAATTGCAATAAATCCAAATAAAATAATGAATGCCATTTGCCATAAAGGATATTGGACTCGAAAATCTTTCTTCATGATGGTTTCTCCCCCTCTAACCAAAATAATTCATCTACTTTTATTTCAAATTCTCTAGCTAGTTTTAGAGCTAATGTTACAGATGGTGAGAATTCACCTTTTTCAATAAATGCAATGGTTTGTCTCGTGACACCAACTCTTTCACCTAATTCACCTTGAGAAAAACCATACCTTGCTCGGAGTTCCTTGACTCGGTTTTGGAGCATATTATCAACCCCTTATGTAATGTATACTATACATAATGTACATTATTATTAACAAAATGTAAAATATATTTAACAAATTTATTTAATTTTTAATTTTACTCACAGAAAAACGCCTTATTTTCATAAGACGCTTCTCTTCTTTCTCTCTTTTTTAAATTAGTTAATTCGTAAAGCTGCAAGCGTGTTTTGTCCGAACAAAAATACATCTCGATTATCATTTAAACGCTCCACAAAAACTGTATACGTTACATCTTTCGTTTCATTCTGCTCGTATTCAACATGCATAAATGGCACTTGAGTACGGTCATCATGTCCCGGTTCATCAATTTCAAAAGTTTGTCGATAAATCGTACGCTCATTTCCAAATTCAGTTGAACGTACGATGGTTAATTTGATGACTGCAACATCATCACCAGGTCTGTCTGTGTCATTATCAAAACCGACAATACCACTAAACCATACTTTGTCATTTTCACAAATTTTACTAAATGTTACTTCGAGTACAGGGATTGGTCTTCCAAAGATTTCGTCATCCAAAAATGATTTATCAGATTTGAATTCTACTTTGTCTGTTGGTCCTTTACATTTGTCACATTTCTTATCATCTTTTTCTTTCTTATCGTGTTGACCATTATTACAATCTACTTTGATGTTGATATCACTACATTTGAAACAAGTACAGTCTTCTTTCTTTTCCCATTTTTCTTCATAGTGCTCTTCACATCGAACGTTATCTACTACTTCACGACACTTCCAACAATCACAATGGTCTAACTTTTCCCATTTTTTCTTGTTTGATCTCATAGTTGATTACACCTCCTTTACAATGGATTAAGTAGAAACAAATATTCTGTTTCGTTTAATCCGTATTTTGTCTTACATAATTAACATATTAAGAGATAGAAAAAGACTCTAGGCAATATGGAAAGATTAATAGAAAATTTTTGTTATTTATTTCACTTCTATGAATAATTGCTATAACCTATTCTCCTAAATTGTTTAGTAGCAATATAAAGGATTAAAGAAAAAAGCATCGCCTAAGCGATGCTTTGAAAAGTTACTTTAGTTAAAAATAATTTCGTTCACTGTTTTTTTATCTAGCTTTTTGATAACTGCAACTATTAATTTCACAGCATTTTCATAGTCATCACGATGTAAAATACCGGCATGAGAATGAATATAACGTGTAGCAACACCAATAGCTAGAGAAGGAACACCATTCGCTGTTAAATGGATAGCTCCGGCATCTGTTCCTCCACCAGGAATCGTTTCGAATTGATACGGAATATTGTTTTCATCTGCTACATCTACTACTAAATCACGTAGTCCTTTATGAGACACCATTGATGCATCAAATAGAACAATCTGTGGACCAGCACCCATTTTACTAGTAGATTCTTTCGGTGTAATTCCAGGCGTGTCTCCTGCAATACCCACATCTACAGCGAACCCAATATCAGGTTTAATTTTAGCAGCCGCTGTGCGGGCTCCTCTTAAACCAATCTCTTCTTGCGCAGCTCCGACACCATATACAATATTAGGATGTTTTTCGTCTTTTAGAGCTTTTAAAACATCAATAGCAATCGCACAACCGATACGGTTATCCCACGCTTTTGCTAATAATAGTTTTTCGTTGTTCATGACAGTAAATTCGAAATAAGGAGTTACCATGTCTCCTGGTAAAACGCCCCACTCCATTGCTTCTTCTTTCGATGATGCACCGATATCAATAAACATATCTTTTATATCAACTGGCTTGTTACGAACTTCAGCTGGCAAAATATGTGGTGGTTTCGAGCCTATTACACCAGTAATTGATTCTCCTTTGCGAGTAACAATCGTTACACGCTGAGCTAACATCACTTGTGACCACCATCCACCGACGGTTTGGAATTTCAAGAATCCCTTTTCATCAATTTGTGAAACCATGAATCCTACTTCATCTAAATGTCCAGCTACCATAATTTTCGGTCCATCAGGGTCTCCTACTTTTTCAGCAATAAGACTCCCCAAATTATCTGTATCCATTTTATCTGCAAATGGTTCTATGTATTTTCTCATAACATCACGAGCTTCACGTTCATTACCTGGAATTGCTTTAGCGTCAGTTAATTCTTTTAACATCGTTAACGTTGGATCTAGTTTCGTCATTATTTCGCCCTCCTAAATATACCGTCAATTTTATTATAATGTATACGCGTACAGTATTCAAAATTTTCTTTAATAACCAGAGCGTTGTCGTTCATAATTTTTTTCATTCTTAGCATTGTATGCTTGTACCACATCTTCATGAATAAACCCTAATTTCTCTGCAAGTGCCCCATACCACGACCAAATATCCATGTATTGATTCATAGTAGGTTCTAATAAGAATTGATTGATTGAAGATTGTGTGTGCAAAAATAATAAGGTGAGGGATTCTTCCTTGTGGCTTTTTGGCCAGTTTTCTAATGTATTAAAGTTCATTTCAATACCAAGGGACAATAGAAAATGAATTGAATCAACATATTCCTCAAGTATGACTTCTTTTTCAGAAGGTCCTTTTTCACTCCAAAATTTAAAGCAACGAGTTTCATTTGCAAGTTCTGCAAGTTCTACTAAAAGAGCTAATCCTTTTTCTAAAAAGACATCATGTGAGATGTTTTTTTCAGTTTGTATATAAGCATCTAAAGTCTTTTGCATTGTAAATAAAGGTTGTAATTGCACATTGAAGTCCCCTCTCAAATCTTTTTAATAAAATTGAAACCATTTTATTAGGTAATCCGTATATAATAGTAACACGTCTGCCCAAAAGGGGGTTCATTATGATAATTGTTTTATTACGTTTCGTTGTTCTTGCATTTATTATTTATTTATTTTACCGTGGAATTTCGTTTTTAATGGATCCTAAAAGAAAATTAGATGAAGCAGTTGAAAAAAATTCGTACTATTTTTACGATGATATTAAAAATGTGAGAAAAAATTTTTTCATCACCTACAAGGGTGCATTATTCGAAGGTGAAAAGTATTTAGGAACAACAAAGGATTCATTTGAAGTTGTGTCGATTTTTGTGTGGGTAAAGGATACAATGACCTTACAAGGAATGACGAAAGAGGATTTTCTTTTTTTAGAGAATGAGATTCACATGAATTATCCTGATGCCAAAATCAGTTGGAAAAACCCAATCGAAAAGTTAATGAATGAATAAATAAAACCCGTCACGATTAATTTCGTAACGGGTTTTTACTTGAATTCTAAATCGATCTATTTATCGATAATCACGAATAAAATAAAGCCAAAAAAGCAAAGTTAATTGACCAACTGCTAATAAAGTAAATCCAATTCGAAAGTTTAAGTGCTTCGTTTTGTGTCGAAAGAAAATCATACCCAAGTATGAACCGATAGCCCCTCCTAGAAGTGCTAAAATCCACAATGTTTTTTCCGAAATTCGATGCTTGTGCTGTTTAGCCTTCCGCTTGTCTACACCCATTGCTACGAAGGCAATAATCGACATCAAGATAATCAATAGAACTGGCAATAGATTCATATACTTCTCCTTCGATGATTTAATCAATAAAGCAAGCATACCATGTGTATTGGTTTAATAAAAACGATTTAATAACTATGTGATGGTTCCTAAATTCTGAAATGTGACTATTTGAAATAACCCTTTTCCACATTAAATAAGTAGCTACTTTTCATTCATATGACACGAACATATAAAGAATAGAAATTCCACTCAATTCTCTCTATCTATTTTTCAGTATTAAAAACATTTTAGCTGGTTGAGGTCTCTATGTTTATTCATAAACAAAAGTAATCTTAATTTTTCGGTACAAAAAAAAAGACTGACGGAAAATCCATCAGCCTTTTTAATAGTTAAGATTAGTTATTCATTGCTTTTTTAGCAGCGTCTGCTAATTGTGTGAATGCTGCAGAGTCAGAAACAGCTAATTCAGCTAACATTTTACGGTTAACTTCGATACCAGCTAATTTCAAACCGTGCATTAAACGGCTATATGAAAGACCATTCATGCGAGCCGCTGCATTGATACGAGTGATCCATAATCTACGGAAGTCACGTTTCTTGTTACGACGGTCACGGTATGCGTACATACCTGATTTCATAACTGCTTGGTTTGCTACTTTATAAAGTAATTTTTTAGCACCATAATAACCTTTTGCTAATTTTAGAACTTTATTACGACGTCTTTTTGTGACTGGTGTGCTTTTTACACGTGGCATAATAATTACCTCCTGCTATTATTTCGAACAATTAAATTTCGAGTTTTATTTCATGTAAGCGATAAGTGATTTGATACGTTTGTAATCACCTTTTGATACAAGTCCACCTTTACGTAACTTACGTTTAGCTTTTGTTGACTTGTTAGCGAATAAGTGACTGCGGTAAGCACTAGCACGTCTAATTTTTCCAGAACCGGTCTTTTTAAAACGCTTAGCCGCGCCGCGGTGAGTTTTCATTTTTGGCATGTCAAATTCCTCCTAAACTGTTCGTAGATCTTACTTTTTCTCGTTCTTTGGTTGTAACACTAAGAACATGCTACGGCCTTCCATCTTCGGTTTTTGTTCAACCGTCGATACTTCAGCACAAGCTTCTGCAAAGCGATCTAATACGCGTTGACCAATTTCTTTGTGCGTAATTGCACGGCCTTTAAAACGAATAGATGCTTTAACTTTGTCGCCTTTTTCAAGGAACTTGATCGCGTTACGTAATTTCGTTTGGAAATCATGCTCATCGATTGTTGGGCTCAAACGAACCTCTTTCAATACAATAATCTTTTGATTTTTACGAATTTCACGATCTTTCTTTTGATTCTCAAACTTGAATTTACCATAGTCCATGATACGAGCGACTGGTGGCTTGGCTTGAGGGGCCACAAGGACAAGATCCAAATTAACGTTAGCGGCAATTTCAAGCGCTTCGTTACGCGTTTTAACTCCTAATTGTTCACCATTTTGGTCTATAATTCGAAGTTCACGTGCGCGAATGCCATCGTTTACATACATGTCTTTGCTAATAGTAATCCACCTCCAGGTAGTGTCGCGAATACGTGGTTTGGGCATATTGCTAATTAGGAATTCCTAACGAGTCAGTTACGCCGTTCCGGACAATAAAAAAACGAGCGGACATTTTATAAGATGTCCGCCCGCCGATATATGTTACGTACAACACTGTACGTTACGTTCAATCGTGTGTCTACCTGTAAACAACATAATGTGTCGATCAGGTGAGAAGCGGGCAGCCTCTACTTATACCACAAACTTGTATTCATTAACCTTAATAACTATATCACTTGGAACTATGACTGTCAATAGTGTTTATTGGTTTTCTTTTGAAATACGAGAAAGGAATTCATCAAAAGCAATGCTTTCAGAATTTTGCTCTCCATATTTACGAACGTTTACGAAACCGCTCTCTAGTTCTTTATCGCCAAGAACCAGCATGTACGGAATCTTTTGCATTTGAGCTTCGCGTATTTTGTATCCTAGTTTTTCGTCACGATCATCCATTTCAACACGAAGTCCAGCAGCTTGGAGTTTTTCAATCACTCCTTTTGCATACTCAAAATGCACTTCATTAGAAACTGGAATCACTTGTACTTGGACTGGAGCTAACCATGTTGGGAATGCGCCTTTGTATTCTTCGATTAAAAAAGCTACGAAACGTTCCATTGTTGATACAACCCCACGGTGAATAACAACTGGACGATGTTGTTTTCCATCTTCACCAATATAAGAAAGATCAAAGCGTTCTGGTAATAAGAAATCTAATTGAACTGTAGATAATGTTTCTTCTTTCCCTAAAGCTGTTTTCACCATGACATCAAGTTTTGGACCGTAGAATGCAGCTTCACCTTCAGCTTCAAAGTACTCTAATTCTAGTTCATCCATTGCTTCTTTAATCATACCTTGCGCTTTATTCCACATGTTATCATCATCAAAGTACTTTTCTTTGTCTTCTGGATCACGATATGACAAACGGAATGAATAATCATTCAAATCAAAATCCTTGTACACATCGATTACTAATTGGACAACGCGTTTGAACTCGTCTTTGATTTGATCTGGTCGAACGAAAATATGTGCATCATTTAAAGTCATCCCACGAACACGTTGTAGACCTGTTAAAGCACCTGATAATTCATAACGATGCATTGTACCTAATTCTGCAATACGCATCGGTAAGTTTCGATATGAATGGATTCCATTTTTGAAAATCATCATATGATGAGGACAGTTCATTGGACGAAGAACTAAATCTTCATTATCCATGCTCATGACTGGGAACATATTTTCTTGATAGTGATCCCAGTGACCACTCGTTTTATAAAGTTCTACACTACCCATTACAGGAGTATAAACGTGATCATATCCTAGTTTCACTTCTTTATCGACAATGTATCGTTCAATAATACGACGGATTGTCGCACCTTTTGGCAACCACATCGGCAGTCCTTGACCCACTTTTTGAGAATTCATGAAAAGATCTAATTCTTTACCGATTTTACGATGATCGCGCTCTTTTGCTTCTTCTAACATTTGCATGTGAGCGGCAAGTTCTTCTTTCGTGAAGAATGCTGTTCCGTAAATACGTTGAAGCATTTTATTGTCACTATTTCCACGCCAGTAAGCCCCAGCAATACTTAACAGTTTAAACTCTTTTAATTTGCCCGTTGAAGGAACATGTACTCCACGACATAAATCAAAGAAATCACCTTGCTCATAAATTGATACTTGATCGTCTTCAGCGATGGCTTCTAATAACTCAATCTTATATTCATCTTCTTTAAACTTTTCAAATGCTTCAGCACGACTTACATCATGACGAACAATTTCAATGTTCTCATTGATGATTTTTTTCATTTCTTTTTCAATAGATTGTAAATCCTCAGCAGTTATTGGTTCAGGGGAATCAATATCGTAGTAAAATCCGTTTTCAATAACAGGACCTACTCCAAGTTTTACATCTTTGAACAAACGTTTAACTGCTTGTGCCAATAAATGAGCTGAGCTATGACGCAATACTTCTAGCCCTTCATTCGATCCTGGCATCACAATCGCAATCGTTCCATCTTGTTTAAGTGGTGCTTTTAAATCGACAAGTTGACCATTTAATTGACCTGCTAAAGCTTTTTTACGCAAGCCTGGGCTAATTGAAGCAGCCACATCTTCTGTCGTTGTTCCAATTGGGAACTCCTTTATCGCACCATCTGGAAATGTTAATTTAATGTTTTCTGACATGTTGACCACTCCTTATAAATTTTCTTATTAGTATAAAAATGAACGCAAAAAAACCTCATCCTATGAAAGGGACGAGGTTTGAGTTCGTGGTTCCACCCTTCTTCCTTCTCAGTAGTCGCATGACTAAAAAGACGAAGCTTTGAGCCGGCTAACGGGCCGTTACCGTCAACAATTACTAAAAATTTCACTGTTGCTGCTCCGAGGTGGTTAAATGACTATCGTACTTAAGAAGCTTCCAGCCATGGCTTCTCTCTCTTAAAGTCGTATAGACAAATATTGTCCTCTTCTTGGCATTTCATTATTCTTATGTTGACATTTTACTCTTGCTTTAAATTAATTGCAATACTTAAATTAATTTATACAGTTGCTAATTCTCTCGTTTCAACAACTTGTTCAAATTGAGGTGTTGGATGCGGATGTATTCCAAGTAAATCGCATGGTCTCCCAATTAAATCTATGCATCCATCTTTCAATTTCACGATACGATCAGCTAAAGCATGTGCATCATTTTCATCATGTGTAACAAAAATGGAAGTAATATTAGCTTTTTTCAAAATTTCACGTAAATCTTTTCGGATCTTCACTTGCAACTCAGCATCCAAGTTACTAAATGGTTCGTCCAACAAGATTAAATGAGGATTCGGAGCAATCGCTCTTGCAATTGCCACACGTTGTTGTTGTCCGCCACTCAACTGATGAGGATAGCGTTTTTCAAAACCTTCCAATTCAACTAATTCCAATACTTCTTGGAGACGCTTTTTCTTTTCTGCTCTGTTTAATTGAAATAATCCAAACAGAATATTTTCAGCAACTGTCATATGTGGAAATAATGCATAATCCTGAAAGACCATTCCTATTCCACGCTTTTCAGGTTGCAAGAATGTTTTATCATCAAACAAGACTTCATTTTGTATCGTCAGTGAACCAGTTGTTGGTTTCTCAAGCCCCGCAAGTAGGCGTAAAATAGTACTTTTCCCACTTCCGCTCCGACCTAAGATTGAAATGACTTCCCCTTTTTCAATTGACATTGAAAAATGATCAAGTGCTGGACTTTCTGAATTGGGATATGAAAAACAAACATTATTAATAGAAATAAACATGTCAATTCGGCTCCTTTTCAAGAAACTTATAGAAAACAACAATGGCAAGGGCACTAATACCGACAATTAATAACGAAGCCTGTGAGGCTTCCATAATTTTTTCATCACTCGCATATTGAAAAGCTTTTGTTGATAATGTGTCAAAGTTAAATGGACGTAAAATTAATGTCAGTGGGATTTCTTTTAAAATATCTATAAATACTATAATAAATCCACTTATGATTGCTCCTTTTAACATAGGCACGTCAACTTTAAAAAATGTTTTGGTTAATCCTACTCCTAAGAGTCTCGATGCATCTCGGAAATCTGTTCCAATTTTATCATAACCAGATTCAATTGAATTATAGCCGATCGCAAAGAATCGAATAATATAAGCAGATATTAACATGACTAAACTTACACTCAAAAATAAAGTGGTTTCCATACCAATTAATCGATACAGTGGAACTAAAAATCGATCAAGGGCTATAAAAGCAGTAACTACTGCAACTGCAATTACCGCACCCGGTATAGAATAACCGAGAATTGTTAGTTTAGGCAATAATTTTGCTATTTTACCATGAACAAGACGACTAAAGTTACCAACAATCAAGGCAAAAACAATAATTGCCGTCGCACTTATACCAGCAACGAGTACGGAATTTTTAACATAAGTTAAAAATTCACCCATAGGAATCGTGCCAATGGTTAAAATCATCCAATCAATCAATTGAGCGATTGGTACAAAAAATCCTAAACTTAAAATAAGTAAACCGTATGCTGTTGCTATTCCTGCACGCCATCCATTTAATTTTATTAAAGGTAATGGACGGACCTTTGTAGTGGAATAACTATATTGTCTTCTGCCACGCAAAATCTTTTCGATCATTAAAATTAAGATTACAAATCCCATTAAGGATGCAGCAAGCTTAATAGAAGATTCTATATCACCTAATCCAAACCAAGTTTGAAAAATTGCAGTCGTAAAGGTTTGAATTCCGTAGTATTTAACCACGCCATAATCATTTAAGACTTCAAGAACAACTAAACTTGCACCACCAATGATTGATACGCGAGAAATAGGAATGACTACTTGAAAAAAGGTACGCCAAGGTCCCTTACCTAGCATTCGTGCACTTTCAATTAGTGAAGCTGATTGTTGCGACAAAAATATCCGAGTAATCGTGTATACATATGGATATAAAAACATCGTGTATATGAAAATGGCACCAGGTAAATTCATTATATCAAAAAACGCTGGACTCAAATTTAAACCAAAGTGATCTCGAAGCGTCGATTGAATAATACCTGTATAATTCACAATTCCATGATACGTATACGCACCGATGAAAGGTGGAATTGAAAGAGGTAAAATGAGTGCCCATTTAAGAAAATTCCTTAGCGGAAATTGATATTGTGCGATAAGCCATGCCAAACTCAATCCAATCGTTATGGTTAGAATGGCAGTAGCACTTATTAGTATTAGAGATGTTTTAATGAACGAACTTAGAACAAATTCTTTCATATGCTCCCAGTTTTCATTTGTAGGTGTGAATATGCCAGTTACGATCGTTAAATTCGGCAAAAACAACAAGAGCATGATAACTGCCGCCGTCACGGTCCAACTATTAAAATTTGTAAATTTTCTTTGCATAACGCCCCTACACCTCGTAACTAATATTAGAAACCCATACTATGCTTAATTAATAAGAAAGTGATCCCTTTCTGTTATCCTTATACATGTTAACAGAAATTAATGTAAGAAAACCCTTGTTACGAAAATTGTAACAAGGGAATTTTATTTATTTATTTCCAGCCTACTTCATTGAAGATTAAAATGGACTTCGCATTATGATCACCTAAAGCTGATAATGAGATGTCTTGTTCTTTAAACTCGCCCCATGATTTTAATAATTCTGTAGGTTCTACAGATTCATTCACTGGGTATTCATAATTTGCTTTTGCAAATTCACCTTGAGCTTCAGGCGCTGATAAAAATTCTAAAAGCTTAATTGCGTTCTGTTTATTTTTAGCTGTTTTAACTACTCCAGCTCCACTTACATTTACATGAGTTCCTGTTGTTTCTTGGTTAGGGAAGAAAACACCTAAGCCTTCAGCAACTTTAACTTCTTCTGCATCTTCGGAGTTCAGCATTTGTCCAAGGTAGTACGTATTCATAATAGCCACGTCACCAATACCTGCAGCAATTGCCTTAGCTTGGTCACGATCTCCACCTTCAGGGTCACGTGCAAAGTTTGCTACAAGTCCTGCAGCCCACTCTTTCGCTTTTTCTTCCCCTTCAATTTCAACAAATGATGCTAATAAAGATTGATTATAAATATTTTCAGAACCACGAATTAAAACACGACTTTTCCATTGATCTTCTGTTAAAGCTTCGTACGTTGATAAATCTTCTGGTTTTACTGTCTCTTTGTTGTAAACAATGACACGAGCACGTTTAGTTAAGCCATACCACATTTGATCTTCGTCTTGGAAATTAGCTGGAATTTGCTCATCTAATACATCACTAGATACTGCTTGTAATAAACCATCGTCTTTCGCACGGAATAATCGTCCAGCATCTGCTGTTAAAAATAAATCTGCTGCTGTTGCATCACCTTCACGCTTAATACGCTCAAGTAATTCATCAGCCTCACCTTTAATAACATTTACTTTAATTCCTGTTTCTTCTGTAAATTTAGCATATAATTCATCGTCAACATCATAATGACGAGCTGTATATAAGTTCACTTCCATACTTTCGTTTGTTTCTTTTACTTCTTTTGTATCAGTCGTTTTTGTTGCTTGGTCATTACCACATGCAGTTAAAACTAACAGGGTAAATGATAATAATAGAAATAATGCTTTTTTCACTTGTTGTCTCTCCCTTTATTAAATGATTTGTTATTGAAAACGATTCTCAATATCAATTATAAATCGGATTATGAAAAAGTCAACCAATCGTAAACGACTTTAGGATATTCGCAATATTCAAACTAAATTTCGAATAGAATTCATTTATTTATCTGCTTTAGTCTTCAGATCCAACTTGCCTTGGTGACATCAAATCTATTTCCTCAAAATCACCGACTACTTCTACTCACATAAAAAAGGTGTCCAAAAGTTATTTTCACAACTTTTTAGACACTTTTTTTTAGCCATCTCTTCTATTTTTCCCACTTAATCTCATTGGAATTGTTATGGAACGTATTCTTTCCATTATTCTTGCTGCTTTTACTAATTCTCTTTCACCTTTACCTGAATAGGCTAAGTGATCTTCTAATCCGTCATAATCAAAATTCGAGGTAATAAAAGTAGGAAGGTTTTCAGCCATTCGATAATGTAATACGGTTCCTAAAATTTCATCTCTTGTCCAGCTAGAAAGTGTTTCTGCACCTAAATCGTCTAACATTAATACAGGAGCTTTTTTCACATAATCCACTTTTTCTTGTAACGATTGATCTTGAATCGCATGTTTCATTTCTCTAAGGAATTCAGGAACATAGACAAGAACTGTTTTTATTCGTAATTCAGCTAGTTCATTCGCAAGCGCACCTAAAACATATGACTTACCAACACCAAATTCACCATAAATATAAAAACCTTTTGCAGGTAAACTTCCTTCGGTTTTCACTTCTTCTAAGAAAGTTTGTGCGGCTGATCCCAGGTTAACTCGCGTATTATGATCGTATGTGACAGTAGCAAGTCTAGCCTTTAATACATCTTTCGGCATATGCATGCTTGATATCATTTCCGATACGTGGCGACGCTCTTCTTCAACTAGTCTCTGATTACACTTTGTGTATTCAATATCAATACTACCTCTTGTAATTACGAGGTTTGGGACGAATCCTTTCATCATGTTCGAGCATTGAGCGACGTTTGCACAATTTTCGCAATCATGATTTTGAGTCGTGTATTCATATAGTTTCCCTAAACTTCTATCCACCATCGCTTTATTCACTTCATCAGCATGCTGAGATAAGAACTGTTGGACTCCAGGATTCTCTAATATTTCGGCTTTCATATTATCATATCGTTTAGAGAATTCTGGCGCGTTTACTACTCGTTTTAATGTTTCGCTAATCGGTTCCATTTTATTTCGCCTGCCCCTCTGTTACACCGAGTTTCTTAAGCAATTTTTGTTTCTCAATTTCAAAGTCTTCAGTGACTTCATTTTCAATTGTTTGTTTAGTCGCTCGGCTTTCTTTGGCTTTAAAGAACCATTCCGGAACTTTTTCATCTCGAGTTCCCTTTTTACGGAAAGCTGCAGGTTTTGATGCACTATTTTGCCAATCCAGATATTGATCATGTTCTTTTCTCGAAATATCGATTGCTTCTCTAGCTGTTTGAACATTTTCTCGTTGCCAATGAGCCGCAATTTTATGGACATAGTTTTTATTTAATTTCATTTTTGCACGTATTAGAACGAATTGAAGTAACACATTTACCACGGGTGGTGGCAGTTCATATTTCATGACCAATTCGTTAGCCAATTCTACTTCAATCGGCATCGGTTCTCTACCTTTTGAAATATCTCTTAACACTTCAAGCGGAGGTGTTTCTTCGAGATATTTAATCAACAAATCATCCTTTGATGATTTTGCAAGTTGACTAGCAGGCTCAGTTGTATTTTTCACTTGTTTCATTAACTTAGGTGGTTTAGAAGAAACCGTCAATTTATAAAAATCTGCTGCTGATTTTTTTAAGCGGTCTTCCGTAATCCGATTTTGATCATCAATCGCGAGCATAACAACCTTTTGCATGTCGATTGGATTAAACGAATATAAAAACGCTACCTTCGCTATCAATTCTTTTACGGGTAAAGTTAATACATGCGAAGGAATCATCACTTCAGACAACCCTGATTTTAATAAGTCGAAATCGAAATCTAGTGAATAAAACGGCAATTTACTAGGTCGACTCACTTCCTCAGTCGGGGTGTTATCAAAAATATGGCCTAGCTTATTATAGTCATGATTACTTTTGTAGACGTCTTTAAGTTCGCGAGAAACATTTTCGAAATCTTGATGTGTTTGCTGTTTTTTCATAAATCGATCTCGTACTTTTATATAGGCCTTTTCATGGATGACGCTATATAGTGAAGTAGCTAAAATGGGTTCACTAAAAAACGCGTGAGCCGTTAAAGGAGCTAATACTTCATAAATAAACAATCTCTGGTCTGACTTGTCTTGTTTCCATGTTTTTAATAATCCGATTGCTTCTAATGAAACACGAGCATCAAATATTTTCTTTAAAGGCATACCTAATACGTCCATTAAAAAATAATGACTAACGGGTTCAGCAGGATGGTACTCAGATTCAGCCCATAATGTAAAATAAAGACTCATAGCTTCAATTCCGATAATGGGCTTATATAAAAGAGTCACTAACTGACGATCTTGATCCGTTAATGGATAGGGCATTTGAATGATGCAGCTATCCACGGGTTGAAGTTCTTTAAACAAAAATTGCATACATCATACCTCCCTTACCTTTAACGTGGGTCTTCTGGTGTCTTTTTCAATAAATCTTTTAGTTCATCGATAAATACATTAATGTCTTTAAACTGGCGGTAGACAGATGCAAATCTCACATAAGCTACTTCATCAATTTTGGCTAAACGGTCCATTACCATTTCACCAACTTCTTCTGACTTCACTTCAGAATTTCCAATACGACGTAAATCTTTTTCAATTGAAAAGACGACGTTCTCAAGTACATCTAAAGAAACGGGACGTTTTTCACAAGCACGAATAAGACCACGTAAAACTTTTTCGTGACTGAATTCTTCTCGTGACCCATCTTTTTTCACAACGATTAATGGCATCTCTTCTACTTTTTCAAAAGTAGTAAAACGAGAACCACAATCCTCACACTCTCTTCTTCGGCGTATCGCCTTATTATCATCGACAGGTCTTGAATCGACAACTCTTGTTCCATTGTATTGACAGCTTGGGCATCTCATATGATAATCTCCTGATTTCGTAATTCTTTTATTTCATTTATTATATCAAACATTTGTCCCTAAAATCGAAAAAGCAGAGGAATTTCTCCCTCTGCTCTCTCGTTTATAATTTCAAATGTTATGCATGTGCTGTTACAAGTGCTTTACCCGCTTTAACTGGACCCATACCACGAGGCAGTTCCATTGTTTCACGAGTTTTTGACCCAAGTGCATCTGCAATGTATTCTGCAGCTATCGTTGGATCTAAATCGCCACATGTATATACATCGATACTTGCGTAACCGTGTTCTGGGAAGCTATGAATCGTTAAATGTGACTCGGAAATAATTACTACTCCACTTACACCCTGTGGTGCAAATTTGTGGAATGCAACTTCACGTACTTCCGCTCCTGATTTTAGTGCTGCATCAACAAATGTTCTTTCGATAAAATTCACATCGTTTAATTTGTCAAATTCACATTCCCAAAGTTCTGCAATTACATGACGTCCCATTGTTTCCATGGTTCGTTTTCCCCCTCTAATAAAAAATTTAAGAATTTTGTAACCTTCTTAAAGTTTGACTACCACGGGGGAAAGTTAGTCCAGAGAGGTCCTAACCCTTTAAGCAGTCCGTATGTACATTCGAAGTACACGAATGTCATTATATGATGTTTTAAATATCAATGCAAGATAAAAACTTAAAATAATTTCACAATACTATATAAATGGAATTCTTTGTTAGAGATTGGTTGGTTTAAAAGACGTTGCCAAGTGATGTGGCGTTCTTAGTCTTTGTTCCTCTAGATTCCGCTCCAGGGTCTAAAACTCATGCACCTGCCGCTTCGCTTTCGGTGCACAAAACATCTGCTATCTCCCCTCGGAGTCGCCGCTTCCATTCCAATCAACATGAATCCTTAAAAAAATTCCATTCATGTTCCAGGGTGAATTAATACTTTTAATTTTATTACACCTTAAGAAAAGAGGATCCTTGTTATATGAGTTGCAATTTTCAAGGCGTTTCATAACTCCTCAAACTATTTTCTAGGAAAGTGGTTGACTATTTCTGAAGACTCCAGCGGAAAAACAAAACACGCAAGACCCCACAGATTCAGCTATCAGAGATAGATGAGCCGAGGAGGCTTGCGTTTCGTCCGCGGAAAGCGAAAGAAATAGCCGACCACATCCATGTTCAGTTAAGTACATAATATTAGGAATCAAATTGCAAAATAAAAATTGTTATCTTTTGTATATAAAAAACATCCACTCTATCAAAAGATAGAATGAATGTTTATATTAAGCTTGAACTTTTTCTTTAAGTGCTGCGCCAACTTTTTTCGTCAAGTCAACGACACGAGCAGAATAACCCCATTCATTGTCATACCAAGCAAGAACTTTTACTTTTCTTGAACCCATAACCATCGTTGTTAAACCGTCAATAATTGCAGAATGTGGATTTGTATTAAAATCAATTGAAACTAAAGGTTCAGTTGTGAAACCAAGTACACCTTTCATACTTCCTTCAGACGCTTTAATAAAAGCATTGTTCACATCTTCAACTGTTACGTCTTGTTGAAGATCTACAACTAAATCTACAAGTGATACGTTTGGTGTTGGTACACGTAATGACAATCCATGAAGTTTCCCTTGCAATTCAGGCAACACTAACGATAATGCTTTAGCTGCTCCTGTAGATGTTGGGATGATAGATTGTGCACATGCACGAGCTCTACGTAAATCTTTATGTGGATTATCTAAATTTTTCTGATCATTTGTATATGCGTGAACAGTGGTCATTAATCCATTTTCAATACCAAAAGTATCATTCAATACTTTCGCTACTGGAGCAAGACAATTCGTTGTACAACTAGCATTTGAGATAACATCATGTGCCTCAATGTCTAATTTGTCATCATTAACACCCATAACGATTGTTACATCTTCATTTTTACCAGGAGCCGTCAAAATTACTTTTTTTGCACCTGCGTCTAAATGCAAGGCTGCTTTCTCACGTGCATTAAATTTACCTGTAGCTTCAATAACAATATCAATATTCATTTCTTTCCATGGTAAATTTAGAGGATCACGGTCACTAACTAGTTGAACTCTTTTACCATTAACGATTAACGCATCTTCTTCAATTTCTACTGTTCCAGAGAATGTACCATGATTTGTGTCATACTTAATCAAATGTGCTAACGTTTCAGCGGGATAGCTGGCATTAATTGCCACTACGTCTAGATTATCTTCAAGAATAGCTTGTCGGAATACCATACGGCCAATACGGCCAAAACCATTAATAGCAATAGAAGCTGACATTGAAAAATCCTCCTACATGTATGTTATACTGTTGAACTTTTATCCGTAATTAGTATAACACATATAAAATTTGGGTAAACACTTTCAACTAAACCTAAAGAAGTTCTACTTTTCTGAATTATAAGGTGATACATCCCAAATTTTTAAAATGCCTTCCAATTGCTTTTTAGACTCCTCAATTGATCCATTGTTATAGATAACCGCATCAGCCCCTTTTTCTTTTTCGGATAAAGGTAACTGAGATTTAATTCGTGCTTCTGCTTCTTCTTTGGATAAGTTATTGCGACTCATGAGACGCTCTAATTGGACGTCCTCAGTCACCGAAACAACTAATATTTTCTCAACCAAATGTTGAAGACGACTTTCAAAAAGCAATGGAATATCCATGAAAAATGTTTCAATTCCCTTTTTGGTCAAATCATCACGCTGTTTTAACATTTCTTTTCGAATAGCGGGATGCATGATGTCGTTTAATAGTTTGCGCTTACCCGGTTGGTGAAAAATCATGGAGCCAAGAACTTCTCGATTAAGTGTTCCGTCTGAATGAAGTACATCATTTCCAAACTGGTTTTGTATTTCTTGAAGTGTATCACTTCCTAGCTCGACAACTTCTCTCGCCACAATATCTGCATCAATAATGGAGAATCCCATATCTTGAAGCATTTTGGAAACCGTACTTTTCCCACTCGCTATACTTCCTGTTAAACCAATAATCATGTAACTCTTCATCCTTTATCGTTGACATGTTGAACAATACCAAGAATTTCGTCCTCCGAGCACTCGCTGCTTAACTGGTTGCTGACATGTTGGACAAATTTTCTTCCCATACATTTGTAAGCGGTCTTGCATATTACCCGCTTCACCATTTATATTCCGGTAATCAGAGATTGAACTGCCTCCTGCAGAAATACTTTCATTCAATACATCTACAATCTCTTTAAACAACTGTACTTTTCTTTTCTCACTAATGCGTTTGACCGTCCTACCAGGATGTATCTTCATTCGAAACAATGCTTCAGTTGCATATATATTTCCACAGCCTGAAATGACTTGTCCGTCCATAATTGTTTCTTTAATCGATTTTTGTTGGTATTTGGGCAATAAAGACATCTGCAAAAAATGATTCAGCGCAATTTCTTCAAAGGGTTCTGGAGCCATTAATAAAAGAGGTGGAAATTGTGATTCCATATCGAGCAATCTCATTTCCCCAAATCTTCGAATGTCAGCATAAACTAAAATCATGTCGTCATCTAATTGAAAATGAACATGAATATGTTTCCTGAATTTTTCTTCCGTCACATCTTCGGTATGCTGAACATAAAACCATGCGCCAGTCATACCTAAGTGAGTGACCAGTAACTTTTGTTCATTGTTTTTTATTAAATGAAAATAAATGTATTTAGATCTTCTAACCACTTGTTCAATTTTGGCACCTGCTAGACCACTACAAAACTGTTGAAGTGAACTTCCTTTGACGATGGCTTGTCTTCCTTGTGAATGTGCATGGGTAATGACTGAAGAAACCTTAACTTCATTGATTGTCTTTCCAGTTGCAACTGGTTTTAAAGAGTTTACTACTCCTTCCACCTCTGGCAATTCAGGCACTTAGTCAGCCCCCTTATTTCGTTTCGTACCAAGTGGAACCATATGCATAATCAACTTTTAAAGGAACTTTCAATTCGATTGCATGCTCCATCACTTCAGGCACGATTTTTTCTAAAATGGCAATTTCTTCAGGTGGTGCTTCAAAGATTAATTCATCATGAACTTGAAGTAGCATACGGGTTTGGAGATTTTCTTTCTCTAAACGATCAGCCATATCAATCATTGCTTTCTTAATAATATCCGCAGCACTACCTTGTATTGGTGTATTCATTGCTGTGCGTTCAGCAAAGCCACGTAAATTAAAGTTCGAGCTCGTAATATCTGGCAAATATCTTCTTCTATTTAAAATCGTCGTAACAAATCCTTTTTGCTTCGCTTCATAAACGATATTGTCCATATATTCTTTAACGCCCGGGAAACTTTGTAAATAGCGATCAATAAATTCTGCTGCTTCTTTACGCGTGATCGACAAGTTTTGAGATAGACCATAATCACTAATTCCATAAACTATCCCAAAATTAACTGCTTTGGCGGCACGGCGCATATCTGACGTCACTGCATCTACTTCCACATGGAAAACATCCATTGCTGTTTTTGTATGGATATCAAGATCGTTTCGGAATGCGTCAATTAATTCAGCGTCATCTGACATATGAGCCAATACACGTAGTTCAATTTGCGAATAATCGGCTGCAAATAAAACCCAGTCAGGTTGAGAAGGAACAAAGGCTTTTCGGATTTTACGCCCTTCTTCTAATCGAACGGGTATATTTTGTAAATTTGGATTCGTAGAACTCAGTCTACCCGTTTGAGTCAGAGCTTGTTGGTAACGAGTATGGATTTTTCCATCGTCTTCATGAATTTCTTTTAAAAGACCTTCAATATAAGTAGATTGAAGCTTACCTAATTGTCGGTAAAGTAAAATATGAGAAATAATCGCATGTTTTCCTTCAAGTTTTTCTAAAACATCTGCTGCAGTAGAATAACCCGTCTTCGTTTTCTTTAAAGGTGGAAGACCAAGTTTCTCAAATAAGATAACGCCTAATTGTTTAGGTGAGTTAATATTGAAGCTTTCACCAGATGCATGATAAATCGCTTGTTCAATTTCAGTAAGTTTGCCAGCTAAATCTTCACCGATGTCTAAAAGTGTTTGTTTGTCAACTTTAACGCCATCTGATTCCATCTTCCCAAGAATAGTGGCAAGAGGTAGTTCAAGGTCATGGTATAGCTCATATTGTTCGTTTTCTTTTAGTTTGTCATCCATTGTATTTCGTAATTTCCAAACAGCCATTGCTTTTCGAACAATATGATCACTGAGGATGTCAACTTCCGGTACGGATTTTTTAGCACCTTTTCCATATACTTGTTCATTAGTCGAGACTTCCATGTAGCCAAACTCTCTCGATAAAACAGCTACATCATCTGAGGTAATGGCAGGATTCACAATATAGGCTGCTAATACAAAATCAAATTCCACACCATCTAGCAAGACATCTTTACGATGGAATGCTGCAAGTGCAGCTTTTGCATCAACTAATCGCTTTTTCTTTGTGTCATCAATTAACCAAGCACGGAAATCTGATGATTTAAACGCATCATCCACTTTTATGAAATAGGCATTGTGTTCATCTACTAATGCAAGACCTAACATATCCGCTGTATGATATTGTTCATCATACAACTCTAAATGGACGGCCATCTCATCTGATAAATGTTCCGATGTTATTTCTGTAAGGTGTTCAAATACAATGTCTTCTTGAGCGACTTCTTTTTGGGTGTAAGTAGTTTTCTCAAGTAGCGATTTAAAGGAAAGCTCTTGCCAAATATTCAACACTTCTTCCATGTTTGGCCCCTCATACTGAAGATCTTTGAAGCCAATAGTTATGGGTGCATTTGTCTCAATCGTGGCAAGTACTTTACTCATTTTCGCTTGCTCTTCATTGGCTTCTAGCTTTTCTTTCAACTTCCCTTTAACACTTTCTAAACCTTGGTAAACTCCGTCTACAGTTTTGTGTTCAAGCAATAATTTAATAGCCGTTTTTTCTCCGACTCCAGGAACACCCGGTATGTTATCGGATGAATCGCCCATTAATCCTTTCATATCGATAATTTGATCAGGTGTTAAGCCATATTTCTCTTTAATATGTTCTGGTGTGTATTTCTCAATATCTGTCATACCTTTTCTTGTAATGTACACAGTTGTCGTAGGAGAAGACAATTGCGTTAAATCCTTATCACCAGAAACGATTACAACTTCATCACCAGCTAACTCTGATTGTTTGCTAAGTGTTCCGATAATATCATCTGCCTCATACATTTCGAGTTCATATTGAGGGATTTGATATGCAGTTAACAATTTTCGCAAGTAAGGAAATTGCTCTGAAAGTTCTGGTGGAGTCTTTTGACGTCCTCCCTTGTATTCTCCAAAAGTAGAATGTCTAAATGTCGTTTTCCCTGCATCAAATGCTACCAACATATGCGTCGGATTTTCTTCATCTAAAATCTTTTGTAGCATCATCGTAAAACCATAAACTGCATTCGTATGAATTCCGCTTTCATTTGTCAGTAAAGGAAGTGCGAAAAAAGCACGGTACGCCAAACTGTTTCCGTCGAGTAATAACACTTTATTTTTGCTCAAGCTATTCCACTCCTCTATGTATTGAAATCCTAAAATTTATCCGTTATATATTTTCCAAGCAAAAAGACGCCATCTTCCTTCATTTTACCATGATGGGTAGATGAAAGGAAAATGACGCTTCAAATTCAAAGAAGATCATTTGCATTTAAATTCGAATAAAAGCTATTCTAAATAACCTGTGAGAATTTTTGCATAGGGTGAATCGGATGGAAGAATAATCATTGTGTCTTCCCCAATGGTTTTCTTATAAGATTCAAGTGTGCGGTATAATGCATAAAACTCAGGGTCTTTAGAAAACGATTGGTTATAAATTTTCGCTGCTTCTGATTCGCCTTCTGCAGTAATAAGGGCAGCTTCTTTTTGTGCGACCGCAATCATTTCTTGAACTTTTTTATCTGTTGTAGACTCAATCGTTCGTTTATCAGCATCCCCTTCAGAAAGATACTTTTGAGCAATTGATTGACGCTCTGAAATCATACGTGTATAAACCGATTGTTCATTTTCAGGTGGAAGATCTGTACGTTTCATACGTACGTCAACTACTTCAATCCCATATTTGTCTTTTGCTAATAATTCATTTACTCTCTCAGTTACTCGATCGTTTAAACTCCCTCGAGAAGTATTTTCATCATTAATAATCTCGTCATATGCTAGTTGACCCAACTCTGTACGAACCACTGAATAAATGAATTCTTCCATACGTCCTTCAGCATTCAGCATATTACCGGCATTCGTAATCATCATTTTTGGATTCGTAATACGCCATACAGCATAGTTGTCTATAATAATACGTTTTTTATCCATCGTATTAATCTCTGCTTCTGACACGTTATATGTCATTTGGTAACGAGGCAACGAGGTGACACTTTGTAAAAATGGAACCTTTATATAAATACCTGGTGTATGACGAATTTCTTTTACTTCACCAAATTGACGAACCACACGGTACTCGCTCTCTTTTACGACATAGATATTGGCAAGTAAGATAACGAACGAAGCAAATATTAGTGTAAGAATGATAATAGTCTTCATATGCTTTTTAAAATTAATGGGTTCATTTGTCTTTGGAACTTTATTGTTTTTATTAAATTGTTCATTAAATTTTTGTTCCAAAGAACTAAATGGATTTTGTTTATTTTGGTCCATTAATTTCCGCCTCCTTCAGTTGCAACAGGTGGCACTTGCGTTGGTTGTTGCAATGGTAAATATTTTACCGTCTCTCCTGAATCATTCATGATATAAATTTGCGCATTCGGCAAGACAGATTCTAGTGTTTCAATGACTAAACGTTGTCTCGTTATCTCTTGATTGTCTTTATATTCGGTATAAAGCTTATCAAATACAGCAATTTCACCTTTTGCTTGTTCAATACGAGCTGTACGTTGTCCCTCTGCACGAGATTTAATCGCAGAAATTTCTCCAATCGCTTCACTTTCACGTTGGTTTTTATATTTATCAGCTTCATTTGTTTTCGTGTTTTTCGTTTCACGTGCATCTGTTACTGCGGTAAAGGCAGCACGAACTTCTGCATTTGGCAACTCAACATCTTGCAATTTAACTCCAAGAATCGTAATACCAATATCGTATTTCTCAATTAATGATGCAAGTAAATCACGAGTTTCCGCTTCTATCTCTGCTTTACCAGAAGTTAGCGCCTCATCGATTAATGAACTACCAATGATTGAACGAATGGATGCTGACGTTGCATCATGTAATATGACTTGTGGTGATTCAGCGTTAAATAAATATTTAGCCGGATCGGTAATTTTCCATTGCACAACTAAATCAGTTAAAACAATGTTTTCATCACCAGTAATCATTTTTGTTTCGTTATCAAACGAGACGATTTCTCCATCAGCTGATTGTTTATAACCAAACTGGAGACTAAATGTTTCCTTGGAAAGAACTTTCACTTTTTGCATTGGCCAAGGTAGTTTAAAATGTAAACCTGAGTCAAGGATTGGTGCTTCTGCTTTACCAAATGTAATAACAACTGCTTGCTCAGACTCATCTACGGTATACCAAGATGTAAAAATAGCTATTAATGCAATAATTCCTAGTATTGATAAAGACACAATAGATAATATTCGTTTAACACTCATCGTAATTCCCCTCATTTCTATTCTTCTATAGTTTTACGATTAACTTTTACTAAGGTTTCAAAAACTTACCCACATTATTTTATTTGATTTGCTTTTGAGTCAATTTCATTAGCAAAGCGATTCATAGGATTTAATTAACTCATAGCTGTCAAATTTCAAAAGATACACAATAAAAAACAATTAGAATTTCGGTTAATTGATGAAATATGGATTTATGATATTAATTTATTTCCCGGAAAATAAGGAAGACCTAAAATATTATGTAATTAACGGCGAAAACAAAGAAAAAGCCCTCAATTGAGAGCTTTTCCTTTTGCCAAATGCGGTATTGGGGGGTTTCATAAGTATCTTATCAAAGCATTGTGAATTCCCTATGAAGAAATTGTAAATAACATGTTAAGTTGATTGTTTCTTTGGGATTGAAATTTCAAATCTTGTCCCTTTACCAATGGAACTTTTCACTGTTATTTTCCCTTGATGTGCTTCGATTAAATGTTTCACAATCGCTAGACCAAGACCTGTCCCACCAGAATTCCGGCTCCTTGCACGATCTACGCGATAAAATCTTTCAAAGATACGAGGAATTTCGCTTTCTTCTATGCCTATTCCTTCATCTTGAATAAGCATGATTCCACTTGACTCTGTTTCTGATAAATCCATTGTTATGGTGGTGTTTTCAGGTGAATACGTAATAGCATTTGTTAATAAATTCATCAACACTTGAATTAATCGGTTAAAATCGCCTTCTACAAAAATATCTTGTTCAAAATCGTATTTCAAAACCATATTTTTTTCATCTAATCTTGGTCCAGTCATTTCAGCTGCCCTCATCATCACTTCTTTCAAATTGATGATTGTATGCTCAACTGAAAAACCGTGTTGCTCTATCTTGGATAATTCCAATAAATCTTCAATTAAATCTTGTAATCGATTGCTTTCTTGATGAATAATTTCTAAAAATGTGTTCAGTGTATTTTTATCGTTTGAAGCGCCATCTAATAATGTTTCGGTAAATCCTTTGATCGATGTAACAGGTGTGCGAAGTTCGTGAGATACATTCGCTACAAAATCTTTCCGTATTTGCTCCAACCGCACTAAATCCGTAATGTCATGCATAACGATAACTACCCCTAGCCATCTACCATACTCACCAATAACAGGAGCGCCATACACTTCCATATGTCTCTGGTCTTGCTTAAGTGTTAATCGAAGTTGCTTTCGAATGGATGATTCCGTTAAGAATACGAAATCAATTAAGTCTTCTAATTCCTTAGGCAATCCGACACCTTTAAAAGAATGGTCTTGAACATCCATTAACTTTCTTGAAAACTGCGTGAGAAATGATTTATTTACAATTGTAACTTGGCCATCTCGACCAATCATTAATAATGCACTTCCCATATTCTCAATTAGTGTCTTTAAACGCTCTTTTTCTATTTCACGTGTTTTTGAAATATCTTGTAAGTTTCTAGCTAAAATATTAATCGAAGTACTTAAATGGACAGAATTACTCGTTTCATCTTCAAATGCGCGAGCTCGATAATTGCCTTTTGCAAGCTCAATGGCAACTTCCGTTACATTATCAATCGGTTGTGCATGTTTTTTTGCCATGCGTACTGTGAAAAGAAGCATCATAAGAAATGCCCCTACTAAAACGATTCCAATGATTAACCATAACTTTTGACGAATTTCATTAAATTCATTGCCATGTTCGACGTCAGTAAGAATTTTATTCACTTCAATTAATTGATCGTCACTAAGTCCATCTCCTGAATTCTCTAAAACTTGGGCAATTTCTTCCCCCGTATTTATGGTATTCGACCGAACTGCATCTTCAACGTATACAGGAAAAAGCTGACTTAAAATAATACCTAAGCCAGCAAGAATTGACGCCATTAATAACGAAAAGGACATTATTAAGTTTTTTTGGAGTGACTTCATCCTTTTTTAGGCTCCTCGAATTTGTAACCTAATCCTCTAATCGTCTTTATGAATAAAGGTTTCCGACTACTTTCTTCAATTTTTTCACGTAAATGACTTATATGCACATCGACGATACGTGTATCTCCTGCAAAGTCATAATTCCACACAGCACTTAATAATTGATCGCGAGTTAGTACTCGATTTTTATTATCCATAAGATAGACGAGCAATTCAAATTCCTTCGGAGTGAATTCGAGCTGTTCATCATGTAAGAAAACTTCATAACGCTCAGGATATACGCGCAAATGATTAAATTCATAAGAGTTCTCGGATTTTGACGGTTGAACTTCATCCGAAATGGTGTTTGTTCTTCTAAGTACAGCTTTAACTCTAGCCGTTACTTCCCGAGGACTAAAAGGTTTTGTCATATAGTCATCTGCCCCGAGTTCGAGTCCCAAAACTTTATCAAATTCATCATCTTTAGCGGTTAACATAATGATAGGTGTGCTAATTTTTTGAAGGCGCAGTGCCTTGCACACTTCCATACCGTCCATTTTTGGCAACATTAAATCAAGCACAATTAAATCAGGTTTGTTTGCGATGACAGAATCAAAAGCTTGTTGACCATCTGCTGCAGTAATGACTTCAAATCCAGCTTGTTCTAAATTGTATTGAAGTAACGTGACGATAGACGATTCGTCGTCTACCACTAGAATTTTATTTGACATGATTTAGCCTCCACAATCGATTTGAAACCCCCATTTCAAACCCATTTAGCTGTATTAGAAATTATCCATTGCGTGCGAAGTTAATTTATTCTCAAGACGAGGTGGTGTTGCAACAAGTTTCCCTGTAATAACGACCTCTCCCTCTTCATTGGTAGCTTCCACTTCAATTTCAACAAAATTCTTTTCTACATCAACAGCTACTACTGTTAATAAAAAATCAATCGTTGCGTAATGATACACCGGTTTTGGGAAAGAGATATGTTGATCGACAATATGAGAACCTGGCCCAGGTAAATATTTTGAAATCGCAGATGTTACAATACCTGTTAACATAATAGCCGGTACAATTGGTTTTTCATATGAAGTTTGTGAAGCAAAATCATGTTGAATATATAAGGGATTTCCGTCATTTGTTAAACCTAAATATAATAGTAAGTCTTTATCTTCAATTTTTTCAGTCAGCTTTAACTTTTCTCCTACTGACATACTTTCAACTTTACGTCCTAATTTACGTTTCTTTCCAAGTAACATTCTTAATCCCCCTTGAGTAGTTCTACTTTCATAGTATCAATAAGTATAAAAAAAATCGAGCAGGGATTGCCTACTCGATTGATATTTCATTGATAAGAAGGGAATAGATTTTGAATTTATTCTACATAACATTGGAATTCATTCAGAGGATTTCAGCGAAATTAAGTTAAAATCTCCATTACATTACGGACTGATGCAGCAGATTTATCTAACTGAGCTTTTTCTTCTTCTGTTAACTCTAGCTCAATAATTTGTTCAATTCCGCCTGCACCAAGAATTGTTGGTACCCCTAGGTAAATACCTTCTAACTCATATTCACCTTCCAAGTATGCGATAGATGGTAACACTCGACGTTGGTCTTTAAGAATTGCTTCAGCCATTTCAACAATTGAAGCTGCTGGCGCGTAGTAGGCTGAACCATTTCCAAGAAGATTCACAATTTCAGCGCCACCTTTTCGAGTTCTTTCCACGATAGCAGCTAAACGATCAGATGGGATCAATGTTTCTAAAGGAATTCCTCCTGCATATGAATAACGTACTAGTGGAACCATGTCGTCCCCATGTCCACCCAGAACAAATCCAGTAATGTCTTTTACTGATAAGTTTAATTCTTGAGCTACGAAAGTTCTAAAACGTGCTGAATCAAGTACACCAGATTGTCCAATTACACGTTCTTTAGGGAATCCTGATTCTTTATAAACTGTATAAGTCATTGCATCAACGGGATTGGTTAATACAATAATAGTTGTATTTGGAGAGTGCTTAACAATTTCACCTGTCACAATTTTCATCACTTTTTGGTTTGTTTGAACTAAATCGTCACGGCTCATTCCTGGTTTACGTGCAATTCCAGCTGTAATGATTACGATATCTGAATCCTTTGTATCTTCGTAGTTAGAAGTACCAATAATATTAGCATCAAAACCTTGAACAGGACCAGCTTCTAACATATCAAGAGCTTTACCTTTCGTTGGGTTTTCCATTTGCGGAATATCAACTAAGACAACATCTCCCAATTCTTTTTGAGCAAGTAAAAATGCTGTAGTAGCTCCTGTAAATCCTGAACCGATTACTGAAATCTTTTTACGTTTCATTGTCATCAGAATACACTCCTTTTACTTAGGTAAAGAGAATAACAGAATCCCTTCTAACAAAGTATACCTAATTATTATAAATTCTACCTACTTTTAGCATGCCTAAGTTTATTGCCATAAAAAATAAAGGCGTTGTGCCACTGGGACACAACGCCTTCAAACAACTCTTATAGGTTTTTGATTAATTCGTCTGCGAACTCAGAACATTTAACTTCTGTAGCACCATCCATTAAACGTGCAAAGTCATATGTTACTACTTTAGAAGAAATCGTTTTCTCCATAGAGTCCATTACTAATTTAGCCGCTTCGTTCCATCCAAGGTGTTCAAGCATTAATACACCTGAAAGGATGACAGAAGAAGGATTTACTTTATCTAATCCAGCATATTTAGGAGCTGTACCATGAGTAGCTTCAAAAATTGCATGTCCAGTTAAGTAGTTAATGTTAGCTCCTGGAGCAATCCCGATACCACCAACTTGAGCAGCTAATGCATCAGAAATATAATCTCCGTTTAAGTTCATTGTAGCAACAACATCAAATTCGCTTGGGCGAGTTAAAATTTGTTGTAAGAAGATATCAGCAATCGAATCTTTTACTAAAATTTTACCTGCTGCTAAAGCGTCTGCTTGTGCTTTATCAGCAGCTTCTGCACCTTTATCAGCTTTAATTTGATCGTATTGGTTCCATGTGAAAGTTTGCTCAGCAAATTCTTGTTCAGCTACTTCGTAACCCCAAGTTTTGAAAGCTCCTTCAGTGAACTTCATGATGTTTCCTTTGTGAACTAAAGTTAGTGATTCACGGCCTTCTTTAATAATGTAATTTAAAGCAGCACGTACTAAACGTTTTGTTCCTTCTTCAGAGATTGGTTTGATACCAATACCAGAAGTTTCAGGGAAACGGATGTTTTTTGTACCCATTTCATTTTGTAAGAATTCGATGATTTTTTTCACTTCATCAGAACCTTTAGCAAATTCAATACCTGCATAAATATCTTCAGTGTTTTCACGGAAGATAACCATATCCGTATCTTCAGGACGTTTTACCGGTGAAGGTACTCCGTCAAAGTAACGAACTGGGCGTACACAAGTGTATAAATCTAATTCTTGACGTAATGCAACATTTAAAGAACGGATTCCGCCTCCAACAGGAGTTGTTAAAGGTCCTTTAATTGCAATCAAATACTCACGAATAACTTCTAAAGTTTCTTCTGGTAACCATTCGCCAGTTTTGTCGAATGCTTTTTGTCCAGCTAAAACTTCTTTCCATACGATTGATTTTTCGCCGTTATATGCTTTTTCAACAGCTGCTTCTAAAACGCGTTCTGAAGCTGCCCAAATATCAGGACCAATACCGTCACCTTCAATGTAAGGGATGATTGGATTATTTGGTACATTTAATACGCCGTTTTCAACTGAAATTTTTCCACCGTTTGTCATAATAAAATTCCTCCTATAATCATAGTCATAGGGCATGTACGATTAAAGATGTAAAAATCTTATAATCAAGCACAGCCCTATAATGTGTAATTTAAAAATTAACGCTCGCTAACTGGTACATATTTTTGCATACCAGGACCGATGTATTCTGCACGTGGACGAATTAGACGGTTATTTGAATACTGCTCTAAAATGTGAGCTAACCATCCAGAAACACGTGATACTGCGAAAATTGGTGTAAATAAATCATGGTCAATATTTAAAGAATGATACACAGATGCAGAATAGAAATCTACATTAGGTGGTAGATTCTTTTGACCTGTTACGATTTCATCAATTTTAATTGACATCTCGTACCATTTCTCTTCACCACGAAGTTTCGTTAATTTTTGAGACATTTCACGTAAGTGTTTCGCACGAGGATCACCTTTACGATAAACACGGTGGCCGAATCCCATAATTTTTTCTTTGTTTTCAAGCTTTGTATTAATGTAAGAATCTACATTTTCTACTGAACCGATTTCCATTAACATTTTCATTACTTGCTCATTTGCACCGCCGTGAAGAGGTCCTTTAAGAGCACCGATTGCTGCAACTACTCCAGAGTAAACGTCTGAAAGTGTTGCTACACAAACACGAGCAGTAAATGTTGATGCATTCAATTCGTGGTCAGCATGTAAAACTAACGCTTTGTTAAACGCTTCTTCTTCAATTGCTTCAGGAACTTCTCCGTTAAGCATGTACAAGAAGTTAGCTGCGAAGCTTAAATCATTTTTAGGTGCGATTGGTTCTTGTCCTTTGCGAACGCGAGCAAATGCTGTTACTAAAGTGGACATTTTTGCTTGAAGTTGAATCGCTTTCAAGTAGTTAGCTTCTTGTGACATATCTTCTGCTTTCTCATCATACAATCCAAGCATAGATACTGCCGTACGAAGTGCTGTCATTGGATGAACTTTATCAATTGGATAAGCTTTAAAATGGTTTAATACCTCTTGAGGTACAGCCATATTATCCGCTAATTGTTGTTTAAGCTCAGCCAATTCTGCTGCTTTAGGCAGACGTTGATGCCATAACAAATAAATTACTTCTTCAAAACTTGCATGGTCCGCTAAATCATCAATATCATAGCCAACGTATGTAAGTGTATCGTCAATTATTGAACTAATAGCTGATTGAGTTGCTACTACTCCTTCGAGACCTTTTGTTGTCGTCATGTATACCGCTCCTTCTTCTTATAAAATTCATCATCCCACAAAAAAAACGCAGAATGATGGCTCATCTGCTCTTATGAACCTTTATTTAATCGCTTACATTGAACATTATAATCAATATTGACGCCTTTGTGAATGAAAACGCTCGTTTTTCGTAAAAATTCGAAAAAATTAAGAGAATTTGTCTTAAAGTAGAAATATTCTGTTTAAGCGAAATGCTACGGTTTTAGGTACTATTTCTGCTAAGGAGGCCTACATAATGTATGAAAATATAATGAACAATTTTAAAAAATGGCTTCCTGTCATCGTTATTTTAATCATCACATGGATTATCTATCCGGTAAGTCTAGCCATATTATTTGCCTATTTCTTTCAACCAATTGTTAAATGGATCCATCAAAAAACTAGATTACCAAGATGGCTGACTGTTTTTCTATTTGAAAGCATCTTAATCGTTTCGTTGATCGCTATCGCTACATTAGTAGTTAAAGAGCTATTTGAAATTGTCTACCCTCTTCGCTTTCACTTAGAAGAATTAAAAGTGTTAGTAAATGAAAATAAAGCGAATTGGAAATCCGCTTTAGAGGCTTTTTCTTTATTAAGTGAAACGATGATTAAAAAAATCAGCTTGTTCATTCAACATTTACCTGAACAATTTGTCGAGACATTTGTTTTTATCATCGCTTTTTACTTTGCATTATTAGAATCAATCAAGTCTCGTACTTGGTTTTTCATTTATATCCCAACTAAAACTCGCAAAACCATTAAACCGTTATTTATTAGTGCCACTCAATTATTTGAAAAGTTTACAAAAGTAGAAATCGTCCTGTTTCTCACCACTTTTGCCCAGCTAGCAGTTGGTTTTTATGCGTTGAACTTTTCATCCCCAATTGGACTCGCTTTTTTAATTTCTTTTGCTGATGTCATGCCGTTTTTAGGGACAGGTATCATTCTCATACCAATGGCTGTCTTCTTTATGCTAACCAATCAATCTACATTAGGAATTGTTATTATATTGTTATATGCATTTATTTTATTGACACGACAATTACTTGAATCCTTTTTGTGGGCAAATACCATGCATATTCGAGCGATTCATGTATTTTTTATTAGTGCATGTTCACTATTGATGTTTGGTGTTCCTGGAATCCTATTAAGTCCATTTCTTTTACTCGCAGCTGTTCATTTTAGAGAACACCATTGGTTCACATCACAATAAGCTGACCTTTTTTCATTTTAGTTCGAATCCATTTATAAATGATTGGCTTGAACAACTGTCTTGTTGGTGAAAATAAAAATAAGAAACCGAAAATATCTGTTACAAAGCCTGGTGATAGTAACATGATTCCACCTGCAAATACAAAAAGGGCATTCACCATAGCATCGCCTGGAGCTTCGAAATTCTTCATTTGGTTTTGTATATCTCGAATTGCCTTTAGTCCTTGTTTTTTGGCTAGAAACGCACCTAAAATTCCGGTACTAAGAATAATTAATATTGTTGGTAGAATTCCAAATTGGTTTCCTGACCAAATTAACACACTTATTTCAATCACTGGAGCTACGATTAATACAAAAAGCAACCATTTCATTGTAAACATCTCCCTTCCTTACATTACATATGTGTAAAAAAATGACCTCAACACAATATGCGTTGAGGTATTTTTATCTCTGTTACTTATAATACACTTGCATGACCATGGTAGATAACACCGGATTCAGCATCCATCGTAATTTCTTGACCGTTTTCAATTAGCTTAGTTGCATCTTTGACACCGACAATTACAGGAATTCCTAGGCTTAAACCAACCACAGCCGCATGACTCGTTAAACCGCCTTCTTCCGTTATTAAACCTGCACACTTTTCAATGGCTGGCATCATGTCACGATCTGAACCAAGTGTTACTAAGATGGCACCATCGACATTCGCTAAAAGAGCATCTTTTGCGTTGTTTGCCACAACTGCTCGACCAACAGCAACTGATTTTCCAATGCCTTGTCCTTTAGCAACCATATCTCCAATTAGATGAACTTTCATTAAATTGGTTGTACCGGCTTCACCAACTGGAACACCCGCTGTAATAATAACTAGATCACCATGTTTTACATAATTATGTTTAATACTTTCTTCAACTGATAACTCTAAAATCTCATCTGTTGATCCTACTTTTTCTCCAACGATTGGGTATACGCCCCAAACCAAAGTGAGTTTACGTGATGGTTGTTCAGTTGACGTAACAGCTATAATCGGTGCACCTTGACGGTATTTGGAAATCATTTTCGCAGTATGACCACTTTCAGTAGGAGCAATTACCGCTTTCACTTTTAAATTGATTGCGGTATGAGCTACAGCTTGACCAATCGCATCCGTCATATTTACATCTTTGCTCTTACTTTTTGCTGTAACAATTGCTCGATAATCAAGTGCAGCTTCTGTGCGAATTGAAATTTTATCCATTGTTTTTACGGATTCAACTGGATACATTCCAGCAGCCGTTTCACCAGAAAGCATAATTGCATCTGTTCCGTCGAATATAGCATTTGCTACATCACTAGCTTCAGCTCTAGTTGGTCTAGGATTACGCTGCATCGAATCTAACATTTGAGTCGCAGTAATAACCGGTTTTCCTGCTTCATTACATTTTGCAATTAAACTCTTTTGTACTAAAGGTACTTCTTCAGCTGGTATTTCTACCCCTAAATCTCCACGGGCAACCATTAATCCATCAGATACTTGGATGATTTCATCGATATTATCGACGCCCTCTTGGTTTTCAATTTTAGGAATGATTTGAATGTAAGAGCCATCATTTTTCTCTAATAATTCACGAATCTGCATAACATCTTTTGCTCTTCTTACGAAAGAAGCGGCAATGAAATCAACTTCTTGTGAAATCCCAAACAAAATATCTTGTGCATCTTTTTCAGTAATACCAGGTAATTGAACTGATACTCCTGGTACATTAACACCTTTTTTATTTTTAAGGGTGCCTGCATTATATACTTCTGTATGAATTAATCCTGCAGCTGCATCAATGCTCTTTACTCGCAGTTCAATTAATCCATCATCTAGTAAAATAACCGAGCCTTCTTGAACATCTTCAATCAAATGATCGTAAGAGATAGAGAACATTTCTTTCGTTCCTAATACTTCTTTCATCGATATGGCAATCGTTTGCCCAGTAGTTAACTCAATTGCATCGTTCTCCATTTGATGTGTACGAATTTCAGGTCCTTTCGTATCCAGCAATATTCCAACAATTTTACCCGTCTTTTTAGAAGCTTCGCGAATTCGACGAATACGTTCTCCATGTTCTTCGTGATTGCCGTGTGAAAAGTTTAAACGAGCCACGTTCATTCCCGCTTCAATAAGTTGTTCCAGCATTTCTGGTGATTCACTCGCTGGTCCGATTGTACATACAATTTTGGTTTTTCTCATAGTAATATCCTCTCCGTTACGTTATATCGATAATTCTTTAGATAATTGATACATTGAAAGATCCGTTTTATGGCTTCCTTGAAAAGCCTCTGTCATAGAATAGTCTACCACTTGGTGATTGCGCATGCCAACAGCTAGTCCTCCTTGACCTTCCATTAGAAGCTCCACTGCTCTAGCACCAAATTGACTAGCTAAGACACGATCACGTGCTGTTGGTGAACCTCCACGTTGAATATGCCCTAAAACAGAAACTCGTGTTTCAATATTTGCATGCTTTTCAATTAATTTGGCCAAAGCGTTTCCACTCATCACACCTTCAGCAACAATGATGATACTGTGCTTTTTGCCTCGTTCGTGTCCACTCTTTAATCTTGCAACAATATCATCAAGTTGATACGGATCTTCTGGGATCACGATTGTTTCAGCTCCACCTGCTAAACCAGCCCATAAAGCTAAGTCTCCTGCGTCACGACCCATAACTTCTACAATAAAAGTTCGTTCATGTGAAGTAGCCGTATCACGAATTTTATCTATGGCTTCAATCACTGTATTTAATGCAGTATCAAAACCAATTGTATAGTCTGTGCCAGGAATATCATTGTCAATTGTTCCAGGAATACCTACAGCTGGGATACCTCTTTTTGTCAAAGCCATTGCACCTCGATAAGAACCATCCCCACCAATAACGACTAAACCTTCGATCCCATGTTTCTTCATTTGCTCGATTCCTTTTAACTGACCTTCTTCTGTCATAAATTCAAGACATCTAGCCGAATAAAGTCTTGTACCACCTCTTTGAATGATGTCACCAACCGAGCCTAGGTCAAGCTTATGTATATTTCCTTCGATTAATCCTTGATATCCATTATAGACACCCATAACTTCTAAGCCATGGTAAATTCCTTTTCGAACGACTGCTCGAATAGCAGCATTCATACCTGGTGCATCCCCACCACTGGTTAAAACAGCAATTTTTTTCATTAGGATATCCTCCTTCAAATCGGCAATTTTATAGATCATTAATTCACATTAACATGGTTTATACAATCTTGTATATTTGATCATACGTAAAAGTAGAAAAGAAATGAATGAAAAATATAGCTTGCCCCGTTTTGGGACAAGCTCATATTTTTGTTATTCAATAAATTCACCAATCGATTTAAATTTCTCATATCTAGTGTCGACTAATTGATCTTCATTTAACTTCAACAATTCGTCAAGGGAACGTTGTAAAACTTCTCCCATTAATACGGCTTGTCGTTTTGGATCTCGGTGCGCACCTCCTGTAGATTCTGGAATAATTTCGTCTACTATTCCCATTTCTTTTAAATCTGGTGCTGTAATTTTCATCGCTTCAGCTGCTTGCTGAGCAAGTGCGGCATCTTTCCAAAGAATTGATGCTGCTCCTTCTGGTGAAATAACCGAATACGTTGCATTTTCTAACATATGAATATGGTTGGCAACGCCTAAAGCTAATGCACCGCCACTTCCACCTTCGCCGATTACTACACTTATGACTGGTACTTTCAATCCCGCCATTTCAAACAAGTTTCGAGCAATGGCTTCGCTTTGTCCCCGTTCTTCAGCGGCTTTACCAGGGTAAGCTCCTTTTGTATCAATAAAGCAAATAATAGGTCGATTGAATTTTTCAGCTTGTTTCATTAAACGAAGGGCTTTTCTATAGCCTTCCGGATGAGGCATTCCAAAGTTTCGTCTAATATTTTCTTTTGTATCTCTTCCGCGCTGATGACCAATTATGGTAATAGGTTGGCCATTGAATGAGGCAATACCTCCAACAATCGCTTCATCATCTCCATACAAACGATCCCCATGAAGTTCAATAAAATCTGTAAATAAGTCACGAATGTAATCGAGTGTCGTTGGTCGCTCAGGATGTCTTGCTACTTGAACACGATCCCAAGGTTGCATATTCTCATAAATATCTGTTTCTAGTTTTTGAAGTCGATCTTCTAATTGTTGAATCTCTGTTGAAAGATCAACCTCTGCATTAGAAGTGAAATCTTTTAGTTCACTGATCTTCGCTCTTAGTTGAATAACTGGTTCTTCGAAAGGTAATGTTTTAACCATTTTTGTTTTCCCCTTTCGAATGTAGTTTCACTAATGTTGATACAGTATCTTTCATCGATGCTCGATGAACGACTGCATCCAATTGTCCATGATCCAGTAAAAATTCAGCTGTTTGGAAGTTTTCAGGCAGTTTTTCTCTCACCGTTTGTTCAATTACACGTCGACCAGCAAAACCAATTAAAGCTTTTGGTTCAGCTAAATTAATGTCTCCTAGCGATGCAAAACTTGCTGAAACTCCACCTGTAGTTGGATGAGTTAAAATCGAGATGAACAAATAACCTTTTTCACTATGACGCTTAAGAGCAACACTTGTTTTCGCCATTTGCATTAAAGAAAGAACACCCTCTTGCATTCTTGCTCCACCACTTGCAGTGAAAATAATAAAAGGTACGCCTTGTTTCGTCGCTTCTTCTACAGCACGTGTGATTTTCTCACCAACAACAGACCCCATAGAACCCATTCGGAAATGAGCATCCATTATCGCAACCACTACATTCTGACCATTGATTTGCCCAGTACCAGTCAGCACAGCCTCATTTAAGCCAGTTTTTTTACTATCTGATTTTATTTTGTCTGTATAACCAGGGAAATTAAGCGGATTAACTGTTTCTAGATGATCATCCATAGAAACAAAAGTAGATTCATCTAAGAAATTAGCTACTCGTTCATAGGCAGTCATTTTGTAATGATGATCGCATCCCGGACAAACTTTTTTATTCGACATTAAATCTTTAGTTAAACCTATATATTTACACTCAGGACATTTTGTCATAATCCCTTCAGGTACATCCGTTTTGGAAGCGAGATTTGGAATCGTCGCATATTTGTGTTTACGATTTCTTGAAAAAATATCTCGTATCATACATTCTCTCTCCCCTTTGTTAATAAATTCGTCCAAGCATTATATGCTTCGACAGCTTGTTCAATTTCGCCATCCTTGACTGCTTGTAGCAATTGTATAAGGTAGGTATTTTCATCTTCATTTGTGAAACCTTGATAGGGCTCTTCACCATATTGTTTTAGTAAAAACCACATTTTTAAAGACAACCGATTATTGCTTACGATTAAAATTTCACGAATGATGTCCTCACGTTGAACAGTTCCTTCTTCTTCTAACTTTATTAATAAACTCTCCCAGACGGGCAACTCCATTAAATTAGGTGAAGCAGATACAATACGGATCGCTTCTTTTTCAAGAGTCTGTCTAGTTAAATGGACATCATTAATTGTTTTTGTATCTTGTAGTATAAAAGTTGATAAAATCTCAACTAGTTTATGATTACGATAATCTGTTAAAAAAGTTCCTTCTCCACGTTTTGTTTCAATTAATCCCAATAATTCTAAACTTCTAAGTGCTTCACGAACAGTCGACCGCCCAACTTTAAGTCGTTCAACTAATTCTCTTTCAGAAGGCAATTTGCCACCGGGTTTAATATTTTCTGATTGAATAAGGAGCCTGAGTTCTCGAACAATTTGCAAATACATTTTAGTGGACTGTTTGTCCATGTGCATCCCTCTTGCTTCCATTATTTACAAAGTGGTCTGACCACTCAATGTGACTATCATACAAAAAAATTCGATTGGTTGCAATGGGCATTATTTGAAAATGTCTTAATGTGTTAGTCGGGTATTCATAAAAGATTTGTTTTGAATGAAAAGATTGGTACGTTAATTGTTTTTCAACGCAGCTAGTGTGGCGGTATAGAAACAGCAACTTTCTGGATTTCAATAGAGATGAGTGGTTTTCTCAAGAAGTTGACTTGCTTATGAAACGGGTTTGATTGATAAAAGTGCGATTTTGATTGATAAATCTCTAGTTTGATTGATAAATCCTCAATTTGATTGATAAATCTCCATTTTGATTGATAATGCCAGTGAAAGCTCTATTTCAAGGTTCAAACACAAACTGCTGCAAATTAAAACAATCATATCCATCATTAAACAACCAAACCTGTACTTTTCAATTCATAAAAAAAGGACTATCTCTCCGTCACTTAATGACTTTTGAGATAGCCTCTGGTTCTTAAATTATTTAAAGCTTTTCATTTGTTTTAAGATGATTTGTGGCTTACCTTGACGCCATTCGATAATGCCTTCGACGTTAACAATCTCTTGTTCTTTTAAAATAAGATTAATATTAGCGTAGTCGCTAGGGAAAATAGTAATTGATCCGTCTCCGGTTTCATCTTGAAGAGTAACAAAAGCCATTGATTCTCCCTTTTTCGTGCGAATTCGGCGTATTTCCTCAATCATGCCAAGTACGGAAACATGCTCTCCATTCTTTTTATTCCCCAAATTTTGAAGATCTATGAATGGTTGATTTAAGGTCTCTTTCCATCTTCCGATTGGATGGCTAGACATATAGAAGCCGAGGGTTTCTCTTTCGAACTGTAATTTCATCATATCTGGCAAAGGTTCTTTCACAATGTATTTTGGTTTCCCAAAAGAATTGAAATCCCCTTCAAATAGATCCACTTCCATTTTAGGACGTACAAGTTCAGCATATTTAACAGCAGCGTCCAATGTGGCTAGTAAAGTGGATCGATCTTGATGAAACTCATCCAATGCCCCAGATTTTATTAATGGTTCTATGTGTTTTCTCGAAAAATATTGAGCAGACAAACTCGCGGCTAATTCAAAGATATCTTTCCATTGTGGAATAGCAGATTTACGAGCTTCAATGATCCGTTTTAAAAATTCATAAGAAATTCCTTTTACAGCAGATAATCCAAATCGAATTGCCCCATTCTCTACTCGGAATGTAAGTCCACTATTTAATAGGGAGGGCGGTAATAAGGAAATCTTTTTTTGTTTAACTTCTTGTAAAATTTTCATGGTTTTATCACTATTTCCGATTGCACTTGTTAATAAAGAAGCATAAAAATAAGCGGGATACTTGGCTTTTAAATAAGCCATTTGATACGAAATCATGCTATATGCGACAGCATGACTTTTTGGAAATCCATAATCTGCGAAACGAACGATTAAATCATAAATACTCTCTGCTTCATGAGAAGTAAAGTTTTTAGCCATTGATTTAGTAACAAAGTGTTGGCGTTGCTCGTCCAACACTTGTCTATTCTTTTTACTGACGGCTCTTCGTAAAATATCAGCTTCACCAAAAGTAAATCCTGCCATTTGTGATGCTATTTGCATGATTTGTTCTTGATAGACAATTACGCCGTAAGTGTCACTTAAAATCGGCTCTAAAATCGGATGTTGATAAATTGTTTTTTCCTCACCATGTTTTCGACGCTTGTAGGTCGCAATATGCTCCATTGGTCCGGGACGATATAGGGCATTTACCGCTACAATATCATTAAAATGAGATGGTTTAATATCAATTAACGCCTGTCTCATCCCATCGGATTCTAACTGGAATACGCCTGTTGTATCGCCCGCTTGCAACAATTGAAAGGTTTGAGAGTCATCTAGAGGGATTTTCTCGAAATCTAACCATTTTTTTGTATCATACCAAATCATAGAACGGATTCGATCTAGAATTGTGAGATTGCGGAGACCTAAGAAATCCATCTTTAACAAACCGCTCTGCTCGACATCTTGCATCGGCCATTGCGTCAAATAAATTCCTTCTTGTCCATCTTCAATAGGTAAAAGCTCAACTAAAGGAACTGGAGATAAAACAACTCCAGCTGCATGAGTCGAACCATTTCTAGGCAAACCTTCTAATTGTAACGCTACTTCTTCCCAACGTTTGTGTAACGCATCAGATTCTATCCATTTTTTTAGAATAGACGAGGAGTCTATACCTTCTTTTAAGGAAATCCCAGCTTTATTCGGAAGTTGTTTTGAAATCATTTCTAATACATCATTACTAAAACCAAAAACACGAGCTACATCACGAGCAGCTGCTTTTGCTGATAATGTCCCGAACGTGATGATTTGCGCGACAAAAGCTTGACCATATTTTTGTGCTACGTATTGAATAACTTCTTGTCTACGGTTATCTACAAAATCGATATCAATATCGGGCATCGTGACTCGTTCTGGATTTAAAAATCTCTCGAATAAAAGACCAAACTTTAAAGGATCTACATGAGTGATAAATAAAGAAAATGCAACGAGTGAACTTGCTGAAGAACCACGTCCTGGTCCAGTAAGGATTTTTTTCTCTTTTGCATAGGCCATAAAATCAGCCACAATTAAGAAATAATCTGCATATCCCATTTGATTAATAATCGAAAGTTCCATGTCAAGTCGATCGAAATACTCGTGAGATACTTTTCCTAAGCGTTGGGAAAGCCCAGATAAGCATTGTGATTTAAGTACTTCCGCGGATGTTAAAGGAGGAGTCACTGGAAATGCAGGCATGTACATTTTATGTAATGGAATGTCCACTAAACAACTATGTAAAAGTTTTTCAGAAGAATCTAACCACTCTGGATGGTCAGCAAACCATTCAATCCAATCCCGAGCACTTGGCAAGTATGAATTCGTATGGCTTGGTTTTACACGTGATGAATCCTGCAGTTTTACTCCATTAGAAATCGCTTGAGCCACTTCATAAGAGAATGCATGATCCGCATGTTCATATTTAACATGATGTGTCGCTATGACAGGAATTCCTTGTTGATTCATAGTGGAAACAATGAAGTTTTCACGCGGCGAAACAATACCACCAGGTCTTTCAATACCACCATACACATCATCTAAAAAAAGTTGTTTCATGTCGGATACAACTTCTTCAATTTGACTATCCGACCAATCATCAGTATCTGGTATAGCTAAGATGATGGCGCAATCTTCTTTATATGCTCTTAACCAATTTAGTGGAAGCTGTACTAACCCTTTCACTTCAAGAGCACTACTAATTTTCAACAAGTTTTGGTACCCTTTATTCGACTTGGCGTACACTTGAATAGGTAATTTAATCGTATCTGAAAATTCAACGTCACAACTCAACCCGATGACAGGATGAATTCCAGCGGCTTTTACAGACTTATAAAATGGAAGTGTGCCATACATTCTCCGATTCGTAATTGCGACAGCCGACGCTTTTTGTTCTTGTAAGAAAGGAATCAGTGATTCCAGTCGTACCGTACTATTTAATAAATCTGCTGATGTTTGTACATGTGGATATACTGGATTCACTTGATTTTCTCCCTTCTCTTTATTGGCATATACCTTTTAATTTTTCGATTACTCGATCTGCTTCTTCCCATGAATAAACCGATGCTCCTGAAGCAAGGGGATGCCCGCCGCCACCGAATTCTTTCGCTAATTCATTTATAATCGGTCCTTTTGAACGAAGTCGAACTCTAATTTGATCTGATTCTTCGATGAAAATAACCCACGCTCGAATTCCTTTTACATTTCCAAGAGATCCAACTAATAATGATGTTTCACTCGACGTTACGCCAAATTCTTTTAATGTGTCCATTGTTAATTTGACATACGCCATTCCATTATCATCAATAACGAATTTCTGATATATATAACCTTGCAGATTCAATAAATTACGATCGACTTCGTACATTCCATTAAACAGTTCAGTTCGATCAAAATTATAAGAAATTAAATCGCCAGCTGTTTCAAACGTTTTTCGACTTGTACTATGGAACATAAATCGACCTGTATCTCCTACAATACCTGCGAATAACAATCTTGCAGCTTCGTCGGACATAGTCCAGTCGGCCACTTTCTTTCCTTCTTCATAAAGATCGTAAATCATTTCACTAGCTGAACTAGCATCTGTATTAACCCAAAGCAAATCGCCATAAGGATCATCATTCGGATGATGGTCAATTTTCAGTAAAAAAGCACCCGTTTTATATCTCTGATCATCCACTCGTTCTGTGTTTGCGGTATCTGTCACTATAACTAATGCATCTTTAAATTGATCATCTGTCACTTTATCAGGCATAGTTAAAAACGAGAGTGTTTCTTCATGCTCTCCAGTAGTGTAAACTTTCTTATTTGGGTAAGTCGCTCTTAAAATTTCGCGTAAGCCAAATGCTGAACCATAGGCATCTGGATCAGGTCTTACATGGCGATGAATGATGATTGTTTCGTACTTAGCTATTGTGTCAATGATTTGACGTTTCATGTGATTTCCCTCCAAGTTAAAATTAATACCATTCGCATTTTCTAGGAAATGTCGTTACAATTATGACAGTTTCACATATTCCAGGAGGTTTACGATGATAAATGCAGTTTTTGTCTTTTTCATAATCATTTCAGCTGTTTTTTACTTTTACATGAAAGTGAAACAATTGCGAAGTGAATTACCTATTGCAAAAAAATGGTATGCCAATCGAGCAATGGTTGCTCTCGGAAGTTTACTTTTCTTCTTTGGCTTAAACCAACTTTTCTTATTTTCTACAACCATAACATATGTCATTTCAGCCATTTTTATTGTCATCGGTTTAATTACCATCGTTCATTATGCCAAAGTAATGAAACATTATGGTCAGTTTGTAGAAGAAGAATTTCGTTTGAATAAAAAGTGATGCGTTTTACCGCATCACTTTTTTCTTTGCCATCTCTATCTTTCTAAGAGTTGGAACATCATCATGGCTTTACCAACAAGTAAAGTTGATTGATACACATCAAATTCCATTTTCACAAATTTCCTACTCATGTCTAAAATGCTTGGCTTCACTGTAATGACACTATCCATTTGCATCGGCTTAATAAAGTAGATGGTCATATTTTCAGCAACACTATCCCCGCGTTTGTTTTTCTTTAAAACATGATTTCCAACTTCAGCGAGCAGCGTTGTAAATGCGCCATAAGAAATCGCGCCAAATTGGTTGGTCATTTGTGGAGTAACAGTAAATTCCACCGCTAAATCATTCTCATCTAAAACCTTCATTTGACTTTTTACGATATCGTCGATTGTTTCACCATGCTGAGGTTGTCGTTGAGCTAATTGCAATGCTTTCAAAACATCTTGTCTACTGATGACACCTTCTAAATTCCCCGCGTCATTTACTACCGGCATTAAATCAATGCCTTCCCATATCATTCGATGTCCAGCAGTTGCAACACTCGTTTTCATCGATACAGTTAGTGGGTTTTTGGTCATTATTTTTTCTATAGATTCATTATGGTCAATCCCAATGACATCTCTAGCTGTAACAATTCCAACCAACTTTTGATTGGCATCGATCACTGGGAATCCACCATGGGTTGTTAAGGCATTTTGCTCGTGATAACTTTTCACTTCGTCTGTTACCTTTAAAAAATCTGTTTCTTGATAAGGTACATAAATATCTTCAATAAAGAGAATCTCTTTTTTAATTAATTGATCATAGATCGCACGATTAATCATGGTTGCAACTGTAAACGTGTCATAGCTCGTTGAAATAATGGGTAATTCCAGCTCGTCTGCTGATTTTTTTAACATGTCTGAAGCTTCGAATCCTCCAGTAATCAAAACAGCCGCTCCAGCTTTTAAAGCAGTAAAATGCGCTTTCGTCCGATTTCCGACGATTAATAGACTGCCTGCATCTGTATATCGCATCATATCATCCAGTTGCATGGCACCAATAACAAATTTCGTTAACGTTTTATGTAAACCACTTTTCCCGCCCAACACTTGACCATCTACAATATTGACGACCTCTGCAAATGTTAATCGTTCAATATTTTCTTTCTTTTTCTTTTCAATTCTAATCGTACCAACTCGTTCAATGGTACTCACATACCGTTGAGATTCTGCTTCTTTTATCGCTCGGTAAGCGGTCCCTTCACTGACTTGAAGTTCTTTCGCAATACGTCGCACAGAGATTTTATCTCCAACGGGTAGTGACTCGATATATTGTAAAATTTGTTCATGCTTAGTTGCCATGTCATCACCTATTTCCCAAACAATCGTTCTATTGTTAGTGTATCACAAAGGTATCATTTTTCAGCCATAAAAAACGCACGAAAAGTCAAAGACTTTCCGTGCTACACACTACATTTCTGTTCCATCTCCTGCTTCCCAAATATGAACGTTTGAATGTTTGACCAATTCTTTAAAGTCATTAGGATCTTGTTTTATTGGTGGGAACGTATTGTAGTGAATCGGAACGACTGCTTGGGGTTTCAATAACTCTACTGCATAGGCAGCATCCTCGATTCCCATTGTGAAATTATCACCAATTGGTAAAAAAGCAAGATCGATTGGATGACGTTCCCCAATTAATTTCATATCTCCAAACAATGCAGTATCCCCTGCATGGTAAATGGTTTTACCTTCTGCCGAGAACAAAATTCCCGCTGGCATTCCTGTGTAAATAATTTCATTTTTTTCTGTGACATACGATGAACCATGAAAAGCCTGTGTGAATTTCACTTTCCCAAATTCAAATTGGTAAGCTCCACCGATGTGCATCCCGTGCGTTCGCACTCCTTGCCACTCTAAGTATTCAGCAAGTTCAAATGGTGCGATAACAAGTGAATCATTAGCCTTTGCTATGGCTACCGTGTCGCCGACATGATCATTATGTCCATGCGTCAACAATATAACATTTGGTTTTTCATTTTCAGCAATTAAATCTGTTAAGCCATTTCCGGAAATAAAAGGGTCAATCAGAATTGTAAAGTCCCCTGTTTTAATTTTGACAACTGAATGTCCATGGAAAGATACATACATTTTTATAACCTCCTTCTGTGGATATTGTTCTTTATTCGATAAAAATGCCGAGAATCCTGTTTTTTGATATGCTATTTAGGAAAACAATACAAAAAGGAGTGCTACCATGAGTAAAATCAATCAAATTTCCACTTATTTAAAAGAGCATAATATAGATGCGGCTTTTATTACAACACCTGATAACGTGTTTTATGTTTCTGGTTTTAGAAGCAATCCTCATGAACGGTTACTTGGCGTTTTAGTCTTTCAAGACACTGAACCTCTAATGATTCTTCCTCAAATGGAAGTACCCGATGCAAAAAATGCAGGATGGAATTTTGATGTTGTCGGACATCAAGATACGGATCAGCCATGGCAATTATTAAAACAAGCCATCGAAAACAAAAAAATAACTCCGTCACAAATAGCTATTGAAAAATCACATATGACGGTTGAACGTTTAGAAGCTATTCAAGAATTATACCCAGATGTTACTTTCACTAGACTTGATGATCAACTCAATTCGATGCGTGTTGTAAAAGACGCAAACGAATTAGCTATCCTTCGTGATGCAGCTGCATATGCTGACTATGCGATTGAAGTCGGAGTAAGTGAAATTGCAGAAGGAAAAACCGAGCTTGAGATTTTAACGGCAATCGAATTAGCTTTAAAGAAAAAAGGGATCTCCCATATGTCATTTGACACCATGGTTTTAAGTGGACCCAAAACTGCTTCTCCACATGGCAAGCCTGGTGATCGTAAAATCCAAAAAGGTGACCTTGTATTATTTGACCTCGGTGTTATTTACAAAGGATATTGCTCGGATATAACACGCACAGTGGCTTTTGGTGAACCTTCAACTAAGCAAAAAGAGGTTTATGAAACGGTACGCAAAGCAGAACAAGCTGCAGTAGACGCTGTTAAACCTGGTGTAAAAGCTATGGAATTAGATAAGATTGCACGAGATATTATTACTGAAGCGGGTTATGGCGAATTCTTCACCCATCGCTTAGGCCATGGTCTTGGTATTTCCGTACATGAATTCCCATCAGTAACAGGGAATAATGAGATGGAATTGAGCGAAGGAATGGTGTTTACAATCGAACCTGGAATTTACGATCCAAGTATTACGGGTGTTCGAATTGAAGATGATGTTGTGGTGACGAAAGATGGCGTCGAAGTTTTAACAAAATATCCAAAAGAATTGGTTATCGTTTCTGCAGAATAGTGAATAGAATTTGAAAGTCGTTAAACTTTTCAAAAATAAAATATTTCTATATATAAAATCGAAAAGACCCTTTTCATATTGAAAAGGGTCTTTTCTAACGATTATCTTAAAAGAGAATCTACACTCACATATGGTAGATCTTGAGCTTCAGCTACTGCTTGATACGTCACGTTACCATCTAAAGTGTTTACACCTTTTAGAAGTGCGTTATTATCTAAGCAAGCTTGTTTATATCCTTTGTTTGCAATTTGCACTGCATAAGGAACCGTAACATTTGTTAATGCCATTGTAGAAGTTCTTGGAACCGCACCAGGCATATTTGCTACCGCATAATGTACAACGCCGTGTTTTTCATATGTTGGATTATCATGTGTTGTAATACGATCAGACGTTTCAAGAATACCACCTTGGTCAATTGCAATATCAACAACCACTGAACCAGGTTTCATTGACATGATCATTTCTTCTGTAACTAATTTAGGAGCTTTTGCACCTGGAATTAATACAGCACCAATAACTAAATCAGATTCTTTTACAGATTCTGCGATATTGAATGGATTTGAAATCAATGTTTGTACATCGCGACCAAATAATTCTTCTAATTGGCGCAAACGATCTGGACTCAAGTCGATAATCGTAACATCTGCTCCCATACCTACTGCAACACGTGCAGCGTTCGTTCCAGCAATTCCTCCACCAATAATCGTTACTTTCCCACGAGAAACACCAGGAACTCCACCTAAAAGAATACCCATTCCACCGTGGATTTTTTCTAAGAATTGTGCACCGATTTGTGTAGACATACGACCCGCTACCTCACTCATAGGAGTTAACAATGGCAATGAGTTGTTCGGTAATTGTACTGTTTCATACGCGATACCAACGACTTTATTATCAACTAGAGCTTTTGTTAACTCTGGCTCAGGTGCTAAATGTAAATATGTGAACAAAATAAGTCCTTCTGAGAAGTAACCATATTCTGAAGCAATTGGCTCCTTCACTTTCATGACCATATCTTTAGCCCAAGCTTCACTTGCAGTTGCAACAATTGTTGCGCCAGCAGATTCATATGCTTCATCAGTGAAACCAGAACCTAGACCTGCACCTGATTCAATAAATACTTCATGACCAAATACAGATAAATTGACAACACCAGCTGGTGTCATTGCAACGCGATTTTCGTTATTTTTTATTTCTTTTGGCACTCCAATTTTCATTGAAAAACCCTCCTGTGTGTATATATAGATTCATAATCATAAGTCAGATGTGCTGACATTAATAAAATATCTCAAAGCAAATCCATTCTATCAGATATAATTGAAAATGGCTTTAAAAATATTTCGAGAAATGATTTTTCAATATTTCTGATAATTGAAAGACGGTGTTTTATACGATGACTAATATGAATACGAGTAAATTCGAAAGATACGGGTTAGAACCCGTTCCTATATCTCTTAAACAATCCAGTTGGAAAGAATACGCAATTATTACATTCGCATTCTCTGTGAATGCAGGAAACTTTTTAGTACCGACATTAGCTGTAACTCAAGGAAACTTAACTTGGCAAGCAGCGTTTTTAGCAGTATGGATAGGAGCACTTCTAGCTTTCCTCTTAGTCTCAGCTCTATCTATACCTGGTGCATTATATGGTTTACCTGGACAATACATCGTTAGGGCTTTTACTGGATCATGGCTTGCTACAAAAATCGCTTCGCCTATTCGAGTGATCACCTCATTGTATTGGTTTAGTGTTCAAACAATAGGCGGCACATTCATATTACAAACAGTTATTTCTAATTTTTTAAAGATAGAAATACCATTCCCAATACTCGCTATTTGTACATCAGGGATTATGGCATATTTGGCTATTGTAGGATATGACGCAGTCAAGAAAATAACGAGACTATTTCTGCCCGTTCTTTTGATTGGTCAAGGTCTAATGCTGTTTGTGATTTTATCTCAAATATCTTTTGAGAATAGTGAAGTTGCTTCATTTACCTCATTTCAATGGGGACCTTTTCTTTTCTATATGAGTTTAGCATTTGTCCAATTTGTCTCTGGTGTTAGTGCTTCAAGTGACATGACAAGATATGCAAAAACCGCTAAGCAAGGATTTACTGGCATGTTTGTTGGCAATGCAGCTGGTTACTTTATGACAGCACTTATTGGCACACTTGTTGGTTCCTATTTTAATTCAACTAATCCCTTTGTTGTATTAAGTGAAAGTGCCCCTCATGTATTAGTTGAGTTATTTATCACCTTCAGTGGCTTACTTGCCATGATTTCAATCAATATTGGAAATGCCTATACGGGAAGTTTCAGTTTACTAAATACATGGCCGTCACTTGGACGCATTAGGAGTTCACTTCTATTTGGTGTAGTGGGTATTACTTTTAGTTGTTTCCCAACTTTAGCTTCTGAAGCTTCTTATTTCATTTCCTATCTAGGGGCTGGTATTATTCCTCTTTCTGCCATATTAGTGACAGATTATTTATTAATTAAAAAAGGCATCATTTCAGAGGATGTACTATTAAAAGTAATTAGTGGTTCATATCAATTAAATCTTGCTGCAATTTTCACATTTGCTAGTATGAGTATTGTCTATTTAATGATTCCTCAGACGTTTTCTCCTGGGATGCTCATTTTCATAAGTAGTTCACTACTTTACCTTATCCTAGCTAAAAATGTTTTTAAAATAATAAAATAAATAGGCCTGACAAAAGGATTTTAAGCTAACTTGTCGAATAATATCATAGAGAACAAATAAAGGAGGAAACAGAATGTCAATCACTTATAAACATATTCTAGTCGCGGTAGACGGTTCAAAAGAAGCAGAATGGGCTTTCAAAAATTCAGTTGCAATTGCTAAGCGTAACGACGCTACATTAAACTTAGCAAACGTGATCGATACTCGATCATTTGCTGCAGTTGAAGCTTACGATCGCTCCATTGCCGACAAAGCTCAGGCTTTTGCAGAAGAACTTTTGGCTGGATATAAAAAAGAAGCTGAAGCAGCTGGTGTCACAAAGGTAAATGTCATTGTAGATTATGGTTCACCAAAGTCAGTTATTGCAAAAGACTTAGCTAACAAAGTAGAAGCTGATTTAATTATTTGTGGAGCAACAGGACTAAGTACAGTCGAGCGTTTCTTAATCGGCAGTGTATCAGAGTATATCGTACGTGTTGCTAAATGTGACGTATTGGTTGTCCGTACTGACGAACACGAGTAAAAAAAAATCCCGATGGCATATAGCCTCGGGATTTTCATGTCATAAATTTGCTAATCGTACCGTATCTCTCGCAATCATGACTTCCTCATTCGTTGGAATCACGATCACTTTTACAGGTGAATGTGGATAGCTAATAAATGCTTCTTTGCCTCGAATTTTGTTTAAATCTGGATCCACGTAGACCCCCATAAACTGCAGACCTGCTAAAACTTTTTCGCGAATGACATCACTGTTTTCACCTATTCCCGCAGTGAAAATGATCGCGTCTACTCCATTCATTCGTGCCGCATATGATCCAATGTATTTATGAATTCTGCTCGCAAAAACATCTAAGGCTAGCTGAGCTCTTGGATTTCCTTTAGAAGCTTCTACTTCAATATCACGTAAATCACTAGAGAAACCGGAAACCCCTAACATGCCCGACTTTTTATTCAAAACGTCTAACACTTCTTCTGCACTTTTATCAGTTTTCTCCATGATAAATGGAATAAGTGCTGGGTCTAGATTTCCTGATCTTGTTCCCATAGTTACACCTGCTAATGGCGTAAAGCCCATAGATGTATCAATCGATTGACCACCGTCAATTGCAGCGATACTCGCTCCATTTCCGAGATGACAGGAAATTAATCGGATCGATTCAATTGGACGATTTAGTAATTCAGCTGCTCTGCCTGAAACATATTTATGGGATGTACCATGAAATCCATATTTTCGTATTCCGTATTTCTTATAGTAATCATATGGGATCGAGTACAAAAACGAGCTTTCAGGCATCGTTTGATGGAACGCGGTATCAAATACTGCTACTGCTGGCACTTGTGGAAGTGCTTTTTGAAATTCCTTAATTCCTGTTATGTTAGCAGGGTTATGTAAAGGTGCTAGGTCGGATAGTTTTTCAAAATGAGTGATTGCATCTTCCGTAATTAATACCGAATCGCTAAAGTCTTCTCCACCATGTACTAATCTATGTCCGATACCATCAATGTCATTCAATGATGAAACCGCCTTTTGTTCAATAAGCATATGTAAAAGAATTTTCACGGCATCTTGATGGTTTTGAATAGGTTGAATGAGTTCTATTTTCTCTCCGTTTGTCGTCATCGAGAAGATTGGATCTTTTAAGCCAATGCGTTCTATTAATCCTTTTGCAATGACCTGTTCTTCAGGCATTTGAAGTAGTTGGAATTTCAATGACGAACTTCCAGCATTAATTGCTATAATTTTGACCATAAAAAAACGCCCCTTTTCCACTGTTACGGTAATTGTACAGTGGAAAAAAGGGACGGGCAACTATCTACTAGAGTTTTCTTTATGCCATATGTTCACTTTTTCAAAAAACAAGGACATTGCTTCTTTGTTAGACATATTAGGTACTTTGGCTAAAAGGACTTCTTTCGGTTGTTTTAAGTCGGCCGATTTTTTTTGAATGACAAGAAGACTTTTTGCATGCGCTTCATTTTTAAACAAATTCGTCGGCAATTGAATGACGGCTTGCATCCATGCATGTTTAGAGAAATAAGTGTGTAGCTCTTTTGCTTGATTAGATTCAAAAATACCTTGAGGGACTAACAAAACGAGATATCCACCATCCACAGTGTGACGGATAGACTGTTCAATCATTAAATGATGAGCAAATGACATGCCTTCCTTTGCCTTTAATTCATAACTAGAAGCAGTTTTTTCATCTGGATAGTATCCAACAGGCAAATCACTAACAACGACATCTACCGGGTCAATCATCAATGGTTGTAGGGCATCTTGTCGATATAACGTAACAGGATGTTGCAATAAATCACCAGTTGAAGCTGATAAACGGATAAGCATGTCATCAATTTCTACTGCCGATGAAATTGCTTTTCCTTGTAAAAAGTTTAGAACCGTAAATAACAGATTCCCCGTTCCAGCGGCTGGATCTAAAATAGATACTTGCTCTTTGTTTTTCGTTAATAAATCCACAAAGTACCCAACGAGTAATCCAAGGGAATCAGGTGTCATCTGATGATGGGGCTGCACATGTTCCTTCATGCCTTTTAAAATGGCTAGTTGAATTGCTTTTCGAATATCTTCTTTTTCAATTTGATTCACTTCGGGTGAGATGTCTCCATCCAACCAAAGTTCTGTTGTTTCTAAAACACCTTCGATATAGGTGATATTTTCATCACTTTGCATTTGTTTCGCATGTGTATCTATAAACGTAAATAATTGTTCCAATGAACTGTTCATATATAACTCCTTATAAAATGTGATTATTACTTTCATGCAAATGGGAAACCCACTCAAATTTCTCGAGTGGGTTTCGTCGCATTAATTTGTAAGAGCTTTAACAGCTTCGATTGCTTTTTCATAATTTGGGTGTTCAGTCGCTTCAGGTACATATTCAACATACGTAACTTTATCATTTGTATCGACTACGAAAATAGCACGAGTAAGTAAACGTAATTCTTTAATCGCTACACCATAAGCTTCACCAAATGATAAATCTCGATGATCCGAAAGTGTTTGTACTGCGTCAATTCCTGCAGCTGCACACCAACGTTTTTGCGCAAATGGTAAATCATTAGAAATCGTTAAAATCACAACGTTCTCTCCAAGTTCAGAAGCACTCTCATTAAATTTGCGCGTTTGTGCATCACATGTACCCGTATCTAATGAAGGCACCACACTGATTAAACGTACTTTGCCTTTTGAATCTTCCAGAGTAACTGGGCTTAGATCGTTTGCTAAAACAGTGAAATTCGGCGCACTATCTCCAATTTTCACTTCAGTTCCGATAAGTGTTATGGGTTCGTGTTTAAATGTAACTTGTACCAAGATAACGCCTCCCTTTTTTCTATCTTACTAAATCGAGTTTGTTTCTGGCAACTCAGTCGACCTTTCAGTAGTAATCACTCTTCGGAAAGTTTTCTTTTCAAACGCTTGTTCATGGATCACCATTGTGTCAGCAATAAAATCGTGAACGCCTTGTTTGTTTGGAGTAAAACCAATTAGCCAGTATAATGGCCAGATTGTTGCTGAAAAGAAACGACCAATCCATTCTCTAAATAGTATAGTAGAAAAAGAAAGCTTATCCTGTTTACTAGAAATCACTCGTACGCCGAAAATCATTTTCCCTACCGTTTGTTTTAAGAACAAAGTCATTAATATAAAATATAAATAGAAAATGAGACTCGTGATGATTCCAATTGGTGCATACCAAGTTGTCCCTTGTAAATCCCATTCAAAAATACGGAATAGTGGGTAGACAAATATGCTTGTTATGGATGAAATCACAATTAAATCAATTAAATAAGCCCAAAAACGAGTCCAAAAACCTGCTGGCTTTGGAACAAATCGATCATACATTTCAAATTGTGCAGGATCTTTTTGAACTGGAGAAGTGGATGTATGTTCATTTGAAATAATTGTTTCTTGAGATTCGTTCATTGTGTCATCCTCCTTACTTCTCACCGTAAATGTACATCATTCTTGGTGCGTGGTAATCAGAAAGCAATTTACCTATCAATTGATTTTCAATGTTGCCTCCAAATAATGACTGTGCTTTTAAAGAGAATAAGCTCGCTAAATCTTGGGAATAACCATATTCAATCACTTGCGCATTCGATAAATCAAAATCTGTTCTCACTGCTGCGATCACATCTTCTAAATAACCAGTCTCATCCGCTAAACCTGCTTCAATAGCTTGACGACCATTCATAATTCGACCATCAGCAACTGCTTTTACTTCTGCTTCCGTCATGCCTCTACCGTCTTCGATAATGTCGACAAAGGACTCATACGAATCATTGATCATTTCTTGTAGCATCGCACGTTCATCCTCAGTCATATCACGAGTTGGACTCATAATATCTTTGTAAGGACCCGTTTTAATGGTTACAAAATCAATGCCATATTTTTCAGCAAGATCTCCGTAGTTGATACTTTCCATAATGACACCAATCGACCCTGTAAGAGTTTCTTTATTCACAAAGATCTTATCTGCTGGAGCTGATATGTAATATCCTCCTGAAGCTGCCATACTTCCCATTGAAACATAGAATGGTACACCGACTTCTTCTTGAATCTCCACAATCTTATCGTAAATTTGTGCAGATTCTACAACTCCACCACCAGGTGAATTAACTTGCAAAACAACTGCTTTAACTGATTCATCTTCTTTAATCATTTGAAGTTGATTCATAAAAAACTGATGATCGTAACCCACAGCTCCAAACAATGAATTAGCACTTCCTGTATCTTGAATAACGCCATCCACTGTTAAAACAGCAATTTTTTCGTCCATATTACCTTCTTCTAGAATCGTTTCAGTGAATTCTGATTCGGGTATAGCTAGCATCTCTTCAAAACTGCTCGACCAATTGTTGCTAAAAGCAAGTGATGCCATATTGACGACTAGTGAAATTCCTAGTAAGAGTGCAGCCGCACCTAATGCAATCCAACGTTTTGTGTTCATAAATCTCTTTCCTCCTTAGTTTCTACAATAAGTTATACGAATATCGTGTCGAAATGTTTCAGAACATGCTAAAATAACGACAAGAATTCTTTGAAAGGGGCCCAAATACATGTCTGAACGTAAACATATATTTATTTATTCAAAACACGATGAGGCTTCTTTAGCCAATAAAAAAACACTTTCTGATACCATACACAAATTTGGATTTTCGGTTGTTGAAGATGAAAATGATGCCAACATTATTGTGAGTTTGGGTGGAGATGGGGCGTTTTTACAAGCCGTTCGAAAAACTGGTTTTAGACAGGATTGTTTATACGCAGGTATTTCCACAACCGGTACTCTAGGTATGTATTGCGATTTTCACTTTAACGACTTAGAAAACATGATTCGTGATGTTCAAAATGCGGAAATAGAAGTACGTCGCTATCCTATCTTACAAGTATTTGTGGATGAGAATCCAGCTTTTTATTGTTTAAATGAATTCAGTATTCGTTCAAATATTACGAAGACCTTCGTTTTAGATGTCCATATTGATGATTTACATTTTGAAACGTTCCGAGGAGACGGTATGATTATTGCGACTCCTACTGGTAGTACTGCATACAATAAGTCAGTAAATGGAGCTGTTGTAGATCCGTTACTTCCTTGTTTACAAGTATCTGAACTGGCCTCTGTTAATAGTAATAAATTTAGAACGTTAGGATCTTCTTTCATATTAAGCGGTCAACGTACCTTAACATTAAAACTACAGCAAAATGGGAATGTGTTCCCAACAATGGGTATGGATAATGAATCGCTAAGCATTCAACATGTAGATGCGGTAAAAATTCAACTTAGCGATTTAGTCGTAAAAACGGTTAAATTAAAGAATAATTCTTTCTGGGAAAAAGTAAAAAGAACATATCTATAAATTAAAAGTAGACGAGAATCATTTCTTGCCTGCTTTTTTTCTAGTTGTTCATGTTGTTTTTCTTCGAGTTCTTGCTTCTAGAACCTTAGAAACAGTAAAGAGAATTAATGCAAACCAAATAAACGAAAATGAAATCATATCAATTAAAGCAAATGATTCTCCATATATAATGACGCCTAAAATTAACATACATGTTGGAGCGATATATTGTAAGAAACCAATCATATATAATGGAATATTTTGTGCGCCTTTTGTAAATAACAGTAAAGGTATAGCCGTTGCGGCGCCAGTTAATAGTAATAAGAAATCAGTTTGGAACGTGTCATGAAATAAAACTGCTTTTCCATTTATAAATAAATACATATAAAAGATAATAGCAAAGGGCAATACAAACATGGTTTCAATCGTAAGCCCTCTTAGTGCATCCAATTTGATCGTCTTTTTCATTAATCCATATAAACCAAAGCTAAGGGCTAGTGCGAAAGCTAACCACGGAAATCTTCCATAAGAAACCGTCAAAATTAAGACACCGATTGCCGCTATGAAAAAGGCAGCTAACTGGGCTTTCGTCAATCTTTCTTTTAAAAAGAAAATGCCTAATAATACTGAAACCAATGGATTTATGTAATAACCTAAACTTGTTTCAACCATATGACTTGAATTTACTGCCCATATATATAAAAACCAATTTGCCGTTATTAAAAAGGAAGCACTAAACAAACTCCAAAATGCTTTTTTATTTCTCCACAAGGCAATTAAATCATTTCGAAGTGTTGAAAGATTCCCCATTAAAATTACGATAATAAGCGTGAACAAACATGCCCATAGTACACGACTAGTTAATATTTCAGCACTCGGTACATGTTGCAACGTTTTCCAATATATCGGTAGAACTCCCCATACTACATAAGCACCTGTTGCCCATATAATGCCTTTTTGACTATCTGACAAGATTCCACCCCATTCCTTTTGACTCTCGAAATAATAAATTTATTATAGAGTCCTTTTTAAGGAATGTAAATTTAATAAATTATTCTCATAAAACATTTTCAAGTATGGTTGGCTGGAAATATTAACTTTTCATCTAAAAAACTTTTCGGGCTAAAATAATGTTTAACTCAAAAAGAAAAAGACCGGTAGCAGAAGCTACCGGCCCTTAATACCATTATTTAGAGTAACCGTTTAATGATTGCTCTGCCATTTGCACTAAACGCTTAGTAATTTCTCCGCCAACGGATCCGTTAGCACGCGCTGTAGCATCTGGTCCAAGCTGTACGCCAAACTCTTGAGCAATTTCATATTTCATTTGATCTAAAGCTTGTTTCACACCCGGAACTACTAATTGATTTGAACTTTGATTTGCCATGTGTGTCACCTCCTTGTGAAGATAGAATGTGCGATTTGCTCACTTTCATGCACACATGGAAAATAGTAATTCATGGAATTAAAGTAAATTCGAAAATTTATCGTTCTTTTTAATCGGGAAAACACATATCTCACGATCGGTAACTGCTTTTTCAAGCATATCATCAAAAGATTTAAAGCTCTCATAAAACTCAACTTTTTCTAATTTTGGTTTTGTTTTTGGACTAGCTGGTGTAAAGATGGTACAGCAATCTTCGTATGGACGAATAGACACTTCATAAGTATCGATTTCTTGAGCAATTGTGATGATATCTTGTTTATCAAACGCTATTAAAGGTCTTAATATTGGTGTATTAGTTACGGCGTTAATGGCCGTTAAACTTTCTAATGTTTGACTAGCCACTTGACCTAAACTTTCTCCTGTAATAATAGCTAACGCACCCGTTTCTTCTCTCACTCGATCTGCAATCTTAAGCATCATTCTTCGAGTAGTGGTCATTGACACATTTTCAGGAATTTGTTTTTGAATTTCTTCTTGGATTTCTGTAAAAGGAATGATATGTAACTTTACAGATGCACCAAAACGACTTAATTTTTCAGCTAAATCCATAACTTTCTCTTTTGAGCGATCACTTGTATAAGGAGGACTATGGAAGTGGATTGCATCAAGTCTAACACCACGTTTTAACATTTGATAACCAGCAACTGGACTATCGATTCCACCAGATAACATCAAAATCGATTTACCGTTAGAACCAATCGGTAATCCGCCAGCTCCTTGGATAACCTCGGCTGTCATATATGCACCTTCACGTCTAATTTCTACACGAAGTTCGATATCTGGTTTCTTCATTTGAACTTTAATTTCAGGGAAATTGCGCAATACATGTGATCCAACCAAAAGCTGTAATTCATTGGTTTCTAAAGGGAATGGTTTATAGGAACGTTTCACTGTTACCTTAAATGTCTTACCTTCACGCTCAATTGCTTGAACAACACGCACAGCTGTATCTTTAATATCTTCTAAGTCCAAACTACAAGATGCAACAGGACTAAACGATTGGATCCCAAATATATGTGGCAAGCGACTCAAAACTTCCTTCATCGTTTCATCCTCATTTGGTCGAATAAACATACGATCACGTTCAGTAATAATTTCCATTTTAGGTAAATCTGCAAACGCATAGCGGATATTATCACGAAGTCTCCCGGTAAATGCATTTCTATTGCGACCTTTTGTTGATAGTTCACCATAACGTATTAATATTTCTTTCCAATTCATTTTGTATTATTCTCCTTTTAACTGCTTCATTATTTCTTTAAAATGATATTTAAAATCTTGAATTTGTTGGTCCTCCATGCCATAACCAAAACTGATTCGAAGTACACCTTTTTTATAGTCATCTGCAATTTTTAATGCTTCAATCACATGACTAGTTTTTACTTGTCGTGAAGAGCATGCACTGGATGTCGAAACAATTATCCCTCTAGTTTGAAGTGCATTTATTAATACTTCACCTTTTATACTTCTCACACTGAAGGACAAAATATGAACAGCGCCATCAGAAGGAGAAATAATTTTAATGGATGGGAATTCACTTAAAAACTCTCTAAGTTCAGTGGACCATTTTGCATATTGCGAATGAGCTTGTGCAGTGTTCTCGAATGTCAGTCTCATGGCTTTGGCTAATGAAACTGCTTGAGGAACAGCAACTGTTCCACTTCTTAATCCAAACTCTTGTCCACCACCGACTAACACAGGGAAAAAGGTTAACTCGGGTTTCCAAGCAACAATCCCCGTACCTTTAAGTCCATTTATTTTGTGGCCTGAAAGAGATAAAACATCAACTCCCAAAGAGTTTAAATCTACAGGATATTTGCCAAAGCTTTGAATTGCATCTACATGAAAAATCGCACGACTGTTTTTCTTCACATGCTCAGCTAATTCTGCGATTGGCTGAATTGAGCCAATTTCGTTATTGATATGCATAACACTTACAAGGACAGTATCTTTTCTGAGTTTCGTACGTAAATCTTCTATAGAAACATTCCCATCTTTATTCACTTCTAAGTAGTCAATTTCAAAGCCTTCATTTTCTAATTGCTTAACTGTTTCTAGGACAGATGGATGTTCAATTTTCGAGGTAATTATATGTGAACCTCGACTTTTTAATCCTTTTGCTATTCCTGTTATCGAAAAGTGATTAGATTCAGTACCCCCAGAAGTGAAAATAACTTTATGATTTTCTGTACCTAACATCGTTGCGATTTGTGAACGCGCTCTTTCCAATAAAGCATTCGCTTCTACACCCATTTCATGGATAGAAGCTGGGTTCCCATAATAGTTATCGTTTACCTTAATAAAAGTATCAAGAACTTCTTTACGTGGCTTGGTAGTGGCGCTATGATCCATATAATTCAACTGCACTCTTCCTTTCGAAAAGAAAACCACCCACAAGAATCTTGTGTGGTGGTTAATGATGCTCCTATTATGAACGCCAAGCATCTTCTTTGACAAGCACTTCGATTCGTTTCATTGCACCAGGTTCCACTTCTTCCACTGCAGTAGCGGCTTCCTCAAGCGCTTTCGTATATCGTAGTTGTCTAAATGCTGCTTCAGCCTCAAGTAAACGTTGATTCATTTGAGGATGGCTCGCTCTATATCGATTTCCATACTGAATAATCCGTTCAATTAATAGTACATTTTCTAGCATTTCTTTGGATTTCTCATGAACTTCATGTATACATTTATCAGCTTTTGTTAAGTAGGAATCCACTAATTTCATGTTCAATGGTACTTCCTGCAAGCTTTGCATAACAAGGTAAATATGTTCCTCAGCTTCTTCTAGACGAGCATCCATCTCTTCAGGAATTCCAGGCATATTTGCTTTATGTAACATCCTGTCTGTTTCATGCAATAAGCGCTTTAATTCATCAAGCTTTGTACGAGCACGATTTTCATCAATTCGAAGATTTTTCAAACTGTTCGCAAATTCATCTTGCTCATCATACAGATTTTCTAAATTTATAGCGATTTGTGTTAATTCGTCTTGTAAAATGGAGTAAGCTAATTGATCTTCGCTCGCTCTTTGAGAAAGTAAATCATATCGTTTTTGTAAAGATTCAATTTGTTTTAAACAAACTTGTGGAATCTCTGCTTCTTTTTCAGGAATACGGTAACTTTGTTGAACATAAGCGGCTTCATCATTTGTTTGTCTTGTGATGGTTGTCACTTCTGCTAAACGAAGTTCTGTGGATTGACGATTTTGATCGACAAAACGTTTCGCCATTACTTCTTTTTCAAGTAAATCATAAAATGTTTCAATTTCATCCTTAATCTCATGCACACGTGGTATTACATGAGTAAGCTCTAGTTTAATAATTGATTCTTTTAGGGACACTAATTCTTCCTCTAATTTATTCAATTGCTCTGTCATCTCAAGATGCTCTAAATAATATGATTGCTCTTCCATCTCACGTTGGCCACTTCGAAGGTCATGGATATTAGAAGGAATCTTATTTTGAATTTCAGTTAGTAAGGAAGGAATGTCGTGCAAAATACTGAACACTCTTTCACCTTCTTGACAAAGAGCTATCACAATTTCACGTGCTTGCAGATAATTCCCTGAACCGGTTAGTTGATCATATTCTTCAAATAATGGAACAAACTCTTCTAATTTCTTTTCTAATGGGACAGCTGCTGCACCAAAAGAATGCTGATGCGCTAATAATGTTTTTCGAGCCGATCTATATTGTTCTTTTAATTGGTCAATTTCGATACGATTTTTTTCTTCACTACCAATTAAAGATTCCAGTTCGATTAAAATTTGTGACATCTGTGCATCACATTCTTTTATCCGTTGACTAATTTCTTTTTCAATAGCAGATGCACGTTTAAATCTAAACTTATCGATTGATTCTTCTGCATCGAACAATAAGGCGTCAATTTTAGGCATATGTATGTCCATAACTTCAGTCCAACTATTTCTCCAACTCTCAAACATTTCTTCTGTTTGACCATTCATGTTCAATTGTTTTACTTTCGTCATTTCTTCTAAGATTGGTTTATTTTGAATTTGATGTTTTTCATGCTCCAAACGCTCTATTTCAGCATTATGTTTTCGTCGAAAAGAAAATCCAACGATAATCAGTGCTATTAGTACGATGATTGCAATAATGATATAATCCATCGTAAGCCCCCTGTTCCAAAATCACGGTCTATGCCATTTTATACATGTAATCTTACCATGAATAAAGCAAATATGCTGACGAATTTACAAGAATTTTGCTGAAATATATAAAAAATTCGGTTCTTTATACTTGGAGGTGTCCTTTTTTGAAAATTGACGGTCATATACACAGCCCTTTTTGTCCTCACGGCTCTTCAGATTCTTTTGAAAAATATATTGAGAAAGCGATTAATAATCGCTTCACTCACATTACTTTCACTGAACATGCTCCAGCACCAAAAGGGTTTATTGACACGGTTCCTGAACAAGACAGCTTTATGAAAATGGAGTATTTAGATCCTTACATAACTGAATTACAAAAACTTAAAATGAAATATTCTTCTAAAATTCAAATTAATATAGGCCTAGAAGTCGATTACATACAAGGATTTGAAATGGAAACAAAAAATTTCTTAAATAAAGTTGGACACCACTTGGATGACTCCATTTTATCTGTGCATTTTCTTTTACATCAAAAGAAATATGAATGTATTGATTACTCTGTCGAACATTTCAATAATTATGTTCGTGAGGTTGGTTCATTAAAAACCGTTTACGAAAACTATTACAATACCGTCAGACAGTCTATTGTGGCTGACCTAGGTTCATATAAACCATTCCGGATTGGTCACCCAACTTTAATTCATAAATTTCAACATAGCCTTCAAGAAAAAATGGATGACCACGATTTAATCGTTCGTACACTCCAAGATATTAAAATTCACGATTATGAAATCGATCTGAATAGCGCGGGTCTCGCTAAAAAATATTGTTTAGAAACATATCCACCTTCACCTTATATTCAATATGCTAAAGAGCAAGGTATTCCACTTGTTTTTGGTTCAGATGCTCATTGTGCTGATGACTTGCACCAATATTACGAAGACGTTTATACTACATTAAAATAACATTTAAAAGAGGTGCACCTATGTTTACAAAGACAGATTATGCAGGAAACAGCGTGGAGCAATACTCCATGTTAGGTAAACAACTCAATGCCTTATTAGAAGGTGAAAAAAATCAAATTGCTAACTTAAGTAATGCATCCGCATTATTAAATCAATTTTTAGACCGGATTAATTGGGTCGGATTTTACTTAATGGAGAATGGTGAGCTTGTTTTAGGTCCATTCCAAGGACTACCTGCATGTGTTCGAATTCCTGTAGGTCGTGGAGTCTGTGGTACAACTATCGCTAAACAAGAAACGATGGTCGTAGCTGACGTACATGCCTTCCCAGGGCATATAGCATGTGACGCAGCATCTCAGTCTGAAATTGTGATTCCGCTAATAAAAAATGGAGAAGTTATTGGTGTTCTTGATATCGATAGTCCTGAAAAAAATCGATTCTCAAGTGAAGATCAAGCAGGTTTGGAAGGTTTTGTCCAAATATTAATGAAACATATATAGTAGTAAAAAAGGCTGGAACATAAGTAAAAATTTCTTTAAATGAGGCAAAATCTATATTAAGAAATTGATACTTCATGAATTGATTGAAGTGGAGGGGCGTATAACATCTGCTCCTGCATCGCTAAGCTAGCTTCATCGCAAAGATTAGCACCAAATTCTTTGTTGCTAATCTTTCCTGGGGGAACAGCACGAGGGAGAGACTACAGGCTCGAGCCGTGCCCTCGGAAAGCGTCCCCGCAACGGAAATCAATTTAGAATAAGCAAAAAACATCAAAATTTCTCAGTGAGAAATTTTGATGTTTTTTGTTTTGTCCCATACTTTTTTTAGTTTACATTCGTTGTTGGCATTTGCTCTTGGACTTTTATAAAAGCCTGCTTTAAATCGTTAATCAAATCTTTTGGATGTTCTAATCCTACCGAAACTCGAAGTAACGAATGGGTAATGCCCATTTTTTCTCGTTCCATTTCTGGAATAACTGAATGAGTCATGGTCGCAGGATGTTGAATAAGCGTTTCCGCATCTCCCAAACTTACCGCTATTTTTATAAGAGATAGTGAATTCAAGAAGAGCTGTGCTGCTTCTTTTCCACCTCGAATGGTAAAGGAAATTAATCCTCCTCCAGCTTTCATTTGTTTTTTTGCAATGTGATATTGTGGATGTGACTCATCAAAAGGATAATAAATATTTTCAACAAATGGCTCATTTTTTAAAAAAGACAATAGTGTTCCTGCATTTTGAGTATGTCGATCCATTCGAACATGCAAGGTTTTAAGACCTCTAATTAATAGCCAAGCATCGAATGGAGAAATGATTCCTCCAACATCCTTTTGAACAGTCATACGTAATTTCATCATATCGTCTGCATCATTTCCAACGAGCAAACCAGCGATTACATCTCCATGACCATTTATATATTTCGTTGCACTGTGAAGGACATAATCAGCTCCCATTTCTAATGGGTTTTGTAAAAATGGTGAGGAGAATGTATTATCTACAATGACCTTAATACCATGCTTTTTAGCAACTTTTATTACTAGAGATAAATCAACTATCTCCATTGTTGGATTAATCGGTGTTTCAATATATAAGCAAGCTGTATTTGGTCGAATGGCTGCTTCTATTTCTTCTTCAGTTTCCATCGCGTGAAAACTATGTGAAATATTGAATTTTTCTTCAAACATTTCGAACAGTCCAAAGGTACATCCATAAATTCCTCGCGAACACATAATATGATCACCAGATTTGATAACATGTAACAATACAGCACTTACTGCGGCCATCCCCGACCCAAAGGCAAGTGCTCCTTTCCCACTTTCAAGTTCCATCATCCGTTCTTCTAACAAGCTCACGGTAGGATTGCCTAAACGGGAATAAATATTTCCACTTTCTTCACCTGCAAAACGACGCTCACCTTCCTCTGCACTAGAAAATGCAAAAGTGGATGTTTGGTAGAGAGGAATTGTCAAACTATCATGATGGTTTTTAGAAACATAGCCTTTGTGGATAAGTGATGTTTCCTTTTTAACTTCTTTATTATGCATATAAAACACCCCTTCTTGATGTAAACGCTTTCATTCCATCCTATTCCATTTTACTTGAATCGTTGCTTTTTGCAAAGGTCAATAAATTTATACAAATATAGAATTACTTATATGGTTGATTTTTAATGAATTTCTAAATTGAATTTGTTAAATCCATATAAAAAAACGCCTCTATAAAGAGACGTTTGAATCAAAAATTCGGAGTTGATTTTTCCCATTATTCTTTGCTTCATATAAAGCCGTATCAGCAGCATGAAAAACATCATGAAATGCTTCTTTCCCTGAATGTTCCCAACTTGCAAGACCTGATGAAATAGTTACTGGTGGGTTTGTCATCTTTGGTACTAAATCTACTAAAGTCAGACCAAGATTCTTTCCTTCATCTTCGGTAAAATGAGGTAAAAACACAGCTAATTCTTCTCCACCCCATCGAGCACCTATCCCTTTTCCACCGATCGTTTGATCAAGAAGCTGAGCGATTTGAACCAAAATTTTATCTCCTACCTGGTGTCCGTAAGTATCATTCACTTGCTTAAAGTTATCAATATCGAGCAAAATAAAGACGCCTGAATGATCTTTTTCAATTGACTCTTCAACATACTGATCGAGATAACTTCTTGCATATAATTTGGTTAAATGATCACGATCCACCATGTCTTGTAGCTGATCTCTTAGTTTAGAGTTCGTAATGGCAAGTGTGCAGTGATGAATAAGTGATTGCATAAGTTTAAAACTATCAAAAGAAAAGAAATACGGCTCTTCATGAAGTACGAAGCAGTAACCAAAAATCTCTTGCTGATCTAATAGTGGAACAGCCATCAAAGAAAGATACGGAACTTTTTCGTCAGCGAATTTCGTGAAATCGGCTATAAACAGCGAATCTCTAGACTTCTTGAAATGATTACTAATATGTGAAATATACATTTGTCCGGGTTTGGATGCTATAAACTTTGGACAAGATGTCGTAATATCCATTTCAGCATCATTTATAAAGACAAAACAAGACTGCATAGGATGAAATGATTTTGTCAGTTGCTTTTGAAGGAAATATAGCATTTCTTCAAGTTTCAAATTCATATTTAATTTATGGGAAGTTTCATTTATTAATTGCAAATCTGCTATTAATCTATGTGATTGATGGTATAGCTTTGCATTCTCGAGAGCATTCCCTGATGTATTTGCTAACATTCGAATGAAATCTTTTTGGCGATTAGAGAATAAGTAATCTTCTGGTGTTCTTACTTGCAGAATCCCATAAATTCCTTGTCTCCCTTTTATCGGAGCATTTAATAATCGACAATCTAAATCACTCGCATTTTCTACAGTGATTTCTCCTGAAACAAATGCTTCAATCGCTGAAGGCCTTTCAGACAAATAATCAAATAATTTAACCGCAATTTTCATTTGACGATCCTGATCATTCGATAAAACTAAATCTGTTTGGAATGATGGAAATGCACTATTCATCGCTAATAGAACGCCTTCTAGGATTCGGTCAATGTCCATGGTGGAATGGAACATTTCCGTGACGTTAAATAATTCTCTATATTGTTTTTCTTTTTGAGCAATAAATATTTGTTTCTTAATGTTAGAGATTAAATAGGAAGAGATAGTAGAAAACTCCTCTACATAATCCGAATTAGAAAAAGAATTCCATTGTTGAGTAGACTTCAATAACATTAATCCTTCGGGAGTGCCTTCACTGCTTTTAAACAACAGTGCCGAATCCATTGAAGGATCCACAGAAGAGTATTCTTTGCTTAAATTTGCTACACATGAAGTAGAGAATGCGTAACTAACTTGTTGCCAAGTTAATGAGTCCATTTTTTTCATAATTGAGTGATTGTAGTTTAAAGGGATAAATCGATCCATATCAAATAACATGAAATGACTTTCTTGGATTCCAAAATATTTCTCTAATAGTTGGTTAAATAAATCAAACCATCCAGTAGCCGGAATATTTTTCATTCCATTTTCATTCCACAAATCAAGCATTTCTGATTTTATATGAACAATTGTTTCATTATGATTTAACATAATATCACCTAATTTTATTAAGAATTTTAAAAATTCCATGAATTACTAACTATTTATTAGTATACATTTAATGTGCCATTTTGACTATTATGAAATGAGATATTTGGAATTTAATTTCAAATATCTAAACTTTGGTTTTTAAAGAAGTACCTTGACACTTTGTCCTATTCTAGTTACAATGGAGTTTGTGTAAAATAAATGCAGCAGTTGTATGGATTTATGTGTTTCATTTTATTCCTCCGATTAAATCGGAAGGGGTATCGCGTAACCCTTGGCTGCGAGGGCGAAGGTACATGAAAATAAAATGACAATAAGTTTGATACATCTGGTCTTATTTTACAACAAAATAAAACCACTTAAAGGAGGAGTCTCTCATGGCTCGTTATACAGGTCCAGCATGGAAACTGTCTCGTCGTCTTGGTTTATCACTAAGCGGCACAGGTAAAGAATTAGAGAAACGCCCTTACGCACCAGGACAACACGGTCCTAACCAACGTAAAAAAATGTCTGAATATGGTTTACAATTACAAGAAAAACAAAAACTTCGTCATATGTATGGTGTAAACGAACGTCAATTCCGTACACTATTTGATAAAGCTGCTAAAATGCCTGGTAAATCAGGTGAGAACTTCATGATTCTTCTTGATACTCGCTTAGATAACATCGTTTACCGTTTAGGTCTTTCACGCACTCGTCGTGGTGCTCGTCAATTAGTTAACCACGGTCACGTTATGGTCGATGGAAAACGCGTTGATATTCCTTCATACCGTCTGAAGCCAGGTCAAGAAATTTCTCTTCGTGAGAAATCTCAAAACCTTGATATCGTAAACGAGTCAATCGAAGTGAACAACTTTGTTCCTGATTACTTAACTTTCGATGCAGACAAAAAAGTTGGTACATTCGTTCGTAACCCAGAACGTAGTGAATTACATGCAGAAATTAACGAAGCATTAATCGTTGAGTACTACTCACGTTAATCATGAAAGAGTCCCTTTTGGGGCTCTTTTTTTGTTTATGCTAAACTTAAAAAAACAATTAAAGGAGTTTTGTTATGAGACTCATTTCAATTTGCCCAAGTAACACCGAACTTTTAGCTTATTTAGGCTTATGTGATCAACTTGTTGGCTTGGACGATTTTTCGGATTGGCCATCATCGGTCCAACATTTACCTAAACTCGGTCCCGATTTATCTATTCGTATGGACGATCTTGAAGCATTGAAACCTGATTTAGTGTTAGCGTCACTAAGTGTTCCTGGAATGGAAAAAAATGTGGATGAATTAATTGCACGAGGGATCCCTCACCTTGTCTTGAATCCACAAAGTTTAGAAAATATTGCAGAAGATTTATTAACTGTTGGACATGCGTGCAATCATTCTAAAACTGCTAAATTAGTTGTCGCTGAATACCATGAATTCATAAATGACATGAAAAATCGTGCCTCTACTATCTCTTACCGCCCAGAACTATATTGGGAATGGTGGCCAAAACCGATTTTCACGCCTGGGCAAATAAACTGGTTAACGGAAGTTAGTGAGATTGCAGGCGGTCGAAATGTATTTCGTGATGTGGAGTTAGCAAGTATTCAAACGGATTGGGATGATGTGTTACGTAGAAATCCAGATTATATTTTCTTAGCCTGGGTAGGTGTAGCACAAGCTAAAGTGAATACAAAAGTTATTGAGAAACGGCCTGGGTACGACGGGCTTAGTGACGACCAAAAGAAACAACTTTATATTATGGAAGAAGAACTTTATTGTCGCCCCTCCCCTCGCTTACTTGAAGGTGCCTTTAAACTAGCGAATATACTTCATCCAGAAATATACAGTGACTTACTCCTTCCTGCTTGGGTAACAAATGCTAGTTAATCGTCTATGGTAAATACCACTGGTGAATAACTTTTATTTCGAAATATGGAACAAAAATTTAAAGACTTCTGCTCTGCAAACGCCCCTTCGTGACCAACTTCAAGTTGGATTTGAAGCGAAAAATTAGTATGAAAAAGATGCCAAGAGATTTAAGTCTCAAGGCATCTTTTTCATTCTACTATTAAACAAATTTCAACATATGATACTTTTTCTTTCCTCGACGTACAATGGCAAATGAATCATCCAACCGATCAGCAGCACTTATCACGTATCCTACATCTGTGATTTTTTCTCCATTAATCGAAATTGCACCATTTGTTACATCTTCTCTAGCTTGACGTTTTGATGATGAAATAGCACCTTCAACAATAAGGTCAACAATATTTTTATCTTCCTTCGTCAATTCAATAGAAGGAACATCTTTAAATACTTCTTTCATTTCATTAGCAGACAACGCTTTTATGTCTCCACTAAATAATGCATTTGTAATACGAATTGCATTTTCAAGTGCAGCTTCTCCATGAATCATCTTCGTCATTTCTTCTGCTAAAGCTTTTTGAGCTTTACGAAGATGTGCCTCTTCCGTAACAGTCACTTCAAAGGCTTCAATTTCTTCTCGTGTTAGGAACGTAAAGATTTTCATGTATCGAATAACATCCGCATCTGCAGTATTTAACCAAAATTGGTAGAATTCATATGGAGACGTCTTCTCAGCATCTAACCAAACGGAACCAGATGCAGATTTCCCGAATTTAGTGCCATCAGCTTTTGTCACAAGTGGAATTGTCATACCAAATGCTTTCGTTTCTTCTGTATGCGTTTTACGAATCATTTCTAAGCCGGTTGTGATATTTCCCCATTGATCTGAGCCACCTACTTGTATTCGACACTGGTGTTCATTGTATAAATGATTGTAATCAATAGCTTGAATTAACATGTATGAGAATTCCGTAAATGAGATGCCACCTTCTAGACGAGATGCTACCGTATCCTTTGCTAACATGTAATTCACACCAATATATTTCCCATAATCACGTAAAAATTCAATAACGTCCATTGAACCAATCCAGTCACGATTGTTAACTAAGATTGCGCCGTTATCTGAATTAAAATCAAAAATTCGTTCCATTTGTTTTTGTAAGCCTTTTACATTTAAATCGATCTGGTCTGTTGTTTGAAGCTGTCTCTCTTCACTTCGACCTGAAGGATCACCAATCATCCCAGTTGCTCCACCGATTAGTAATACTGGTCGATGCCCGTGCATTTGAAAACGACGTAAAGTAAGTAGCGGAACGATATGTCCGATATGCATACTATCGGCTGTCGGATCCACACCACAATATAATGAAATCGATTCTTTATTCAACAAATCAACCATACCGGTTTCATCTGTTAACTGATAAGCTAACCCTCTCCATTTTAAATCTTCGATTAATGTGTTAGTCATTTTAATTCCTCCTCTAAATAAAAAAGTCCCCACACGATTCATAAAGAATCATGCAGGGACGCTAATTAACATTTTGCGCGGTACCACCCAGCTTGAAGGAAAAAATCCCTTCCGCTTAACAAGCACTTTATCGCTGTGCATGCGTTATGCTCCAAGCCTGTAATTCACGTTTGCATACTGATCAGCTTTCACCACCCGCTGACTCTCTAAACAGTTTATGCATCCATTACTTCGGACTTTTCATCGCTTAAGAAACTATATATTAGGTCATTTTACGCTCTTTTTTTCCAATGTCAATAAATATATTAGATATCCAGAAATTATGATATAATGTAACAAGATTTTAGGGGGTCGATTCAATTGAATGATCAGGCAAAAAACTGGCTAAATCGCATAAATGAAACGTGGAATAAATGGACACAAGCAAAATGGGCAAAAGGACTTAGAATCACTTCAGGTGTTCTTTGGAATCTAGCTCTCCTATTCGTGATTGTTATTATTACTAGTATCGTCTTTGTAGGTTCTGTCGGAGCAGGATATTTTGCTTCATTAGTTGATCAAGAGCCATTACGTAAGGAAGAAGAAATGCGTTCATCCATTTTCAGTTATGAAGAGACATCAGAAGTGTACTTCGCAAATAACGTCTATCTAGGAAAGTTACGAACAGATCTTCAACGAAATGAAACGAAGTTAAGTTCAGTCTCACCGTATGTATTAGATGCTGTATATGCAACTGAAGATGAATATTTTAATGTCCATGAAGGAATTGTTCCAAAAGCAATTTTCCGAGGTCTTATGCAAGATGTAACAAATTCAGATAGTCAAACAGGTGGTTCAACATTAACGCAACAGTTAATCAAGAATCAGATTTTAACGAACGAAGTTTCATATGAACGAAAAGCGAAAGAAATTTTATTGGCACTTAGATTAGAGAAATTCATGTCTAAAGAAGAAATTCTCGAAGCTTATTTAAATATTATTCCTTATGGACGAAATGCATCTGGAGCTAATATCGCGGGAATTGAAACAGCTGCGGAAGGTATTTTTAATGTAGCAGCAAAAGATTTAACCCTTCCACAAGCTGCATTTATAGCAGGAATTCCACAAGCACCATTTGCTCATACACCATTTACTTCTAAAGGTGTGTTAAAAGATGAGGCCGGTTTAAAACCAGGAATTGATCGTATGTTAACCGTACTATATCGCATGAAAGAAACTGGCTATATTACGGAAGCTGAATATGATGCAGCAGTATCATATGACATTACACAAGATTTCAAAAAACCCGAGCCATTACCACAAGAAAGATATCCTTTTTTAACATTTGAATTAGAAAGACAAGCTAAGGTAATTATTTCTGAAATGCTAGCAGAAAAAGATAATATAGACCCTTCACGATTAGCAGATGAGGAAACCTTACAACAGAAGTATGAAATACTTGCCGATCGTGCAATGCGAACAAATGGATATCGAATTTATTCTACGATTGATAAAAATATGTATGATGCACATCAAAAAGTTAAAGATGAATTTAAAAATTATGGTCCTACTTTGAAGAAAAAGAGAACAAATCCTGACACAGGTGAAGTTGAAGAAGTCGATGCGCCAGTTCAAGTTGGTAGTGTGTTAATGGAAAATAGTACAGGCCGAATTTTAAGTTTCATTGGCGGTCGCGACCATAAACTGGAAGCTCAAAATCATGCTACGACAGCCTTTAGACAAAATGGTTCAACGATGAAACCATTATTGGTTTATGCTCCTGCTATTGAATATGGTGTAATTGGTGCGGGAAGCCCAGTAGTCGATGTTGCATTTGAGGATTATATTGATGGATCTGGAGATCCTTATAATCCGGGTAACTTTAATCGTGACCAAGAACTTGGGATAATTCCAGCTCGACAAGCCCTTGCTTCATCTCAAAATTTAGCAGCTTTACGATTATATGACCAAATCTTGGATAAGAGACCTGCAACATTTTTAGAGAAACTTCAATTTTCACGTCTAGAAGAACAAGATTACACGAACATTTCGACCTCTATCGGTGGTATGTTTAGAGGTGTTACAGTTCAAGAAAACACAAATGCTTACGCCACACTTGCAAATGGCGGACAATTTATTGAATCGTATATGATTGAAAAAATTGAAGATGCAGATGGCAATATTATTTTCCAACATCAGTCTGAAGCAACACCAGTATACTCCCCTCAAACTTCATACATTGTGACGGATATGTTGCGTGATGTATTGAGTGAAGGAACAGGAACTAGAGCAAACGGTGAACTTAAATTCCAATCTGATTTTGCTGCAAAGACAGGAACAACAAATGACGCTCATGATGTATGGTTTATGGGTTATAACCCTTCTATTACTTTAGGTGTTTGGTTAGGTTACGATCAACCAACCAACTTAAATCTTGCGAATGGAACCTATTTACAGCCTGGTACACGCGTCAATTTACTTTGGGCTCGAATTATGAATAGTTCATATGATGTTAACCCAGAACTAGTCGATCCAAATGTTGAATTTAAAGCACCTAAAGGTGTCGTTTCTAAATCATTCTGTTCGATTTCTGGTCTTGCGCCATCAGATGGATGTTCTAAAGCAGGACTCGTCACTTCTGATTTGTTCAATGGTAATACGTATGTTTCACAAAAAGTCGATGATAGTTTCATTTCATCATCTTATGTAATGATAAAAGGGAAACGATTCCGTTCATTGCCATCTACACCTAGTGAATTTGTAGTTGAGGGTGGAGTTGGAGTGAATGAAGACTTTATAAATCGTATGTTTGGAAGAATAAAAGGTGATCCGAGCAAGCTATTCCCACAAAATTCAGGGTTTGCAAATCGTGTCGTTTCTGAAGACACGTTTGAAGCAGATGGAGCGTCACCAAATGGTGTAACTGCTAGTCTATCTGGAAGTAGTTTATCTTGGAGTAATTCGGGATCAAATGATGTTGTCGGTTACCGAGTATTCCAACGCTCAGGAAGTAGTAATGTTAAATTAGCTTCTGTTTTAGAAGCAAGTGGAAATCAGTTCTCAGTATCCGGTCCTGGTGAGTACTTTGTTGTAGCAGTAGATATTACTGGCAAACAATCAGCTAGTTCTAATATCGTGAAAATTGATGCTCCAAAACCGGAGCCAACACCTACACCTACACCAAATCCGACTCAGCCAACTAAGCCACCAGCTGGTCCTAAACCACCACCACCTAGTGAGCCGAAGCCGCCTACGGATGAACCTGGAAATCCCCCTGGGGATGGTGGAACACCACCTGAACCACCTGTTGAGCCACCTGCTGAAGGTGAAGATGAATAACGTATAATGAAAACACAACTTGCCCGAAATGGACAAGTTGTGTTTTTTCATGAATTAACAAGAATAGAAAAGGAAATAAAAAGCTGTACTACTCTTCAAATTGATGAGTAGTACAGCTTTTCTGTAATAATTAATCTTCCATTGTTGATAAATCACCTGTTGGTAAATCTAATTCCCAGGCTTTCAAAACTCGGCGCATGATTTTTCCGCTACGTGTTTTCGGCAATTTGTCTTTGAATTCGATTTCTCTTGGTGCTGCATGAGCAGCTAAACCTTTTTTCACAAATTGTTGAATATCAGCGATTAGCTCATCCGAAGGTTCAACACCCTCTTTTAATGCAACAAATGCTTTGATGATTTCTCCACGGATCGGATCGGGTTTACCGATAACGCCTGCTTCTACTATTGCTGGATGTTCTAATAACTTGCTTTCCACTTCAAATGGTCCAACACGTTCGCCAGATGTCATAATAACGTCATCTACGCGTCCTTGAAACCAGAAGTAGCCATCTTCATCCATATAAGCTGAATCTCCAGAAACATACCACTCGTCATTTAAGAAATAAGAATGATATTTTTCAGGATTATTCCAAATTTGACGCATCATTGATGGCCAACCTTTTTTCAGGGCCAAGTTCCCCATTTGATAAGGAGCTAACTCGACACCACGATCATCTACGATTGCTGCTTTTACCCCTGGTATCGGCTTGCCCATTGAACCTGGACGAATTGGTAGACAAGCATAATTACAAATCATTTGAGCACCCGTCTCGGTCATCCACCATGTATCGTGAATACGATGATTAAAGACTTGTGCCCCCCATCGAATAACTTCAGGATTTAGTGGCTCTCCTACTGATAAAACATGACGCAATGAAGATAAATCAAAAGATTTCACGAGCGCATCCCCCGCCCCCATTAACATACGGAATGCAGTAGGGGCACTGTACCATACAGTTACACCATAATCCTCAATCGTTTTATACCATGTATCAGGTGAGAAGCGTCCACCTAAAACAACCATAGTTGTTCCAGTAAGCCATGGACCAAAAATCCCGTAAGAAGTACCAGTTACCCAGCCAGGGTCTGCCGTACACCAATAAATGTCTTCTTCTTTTAAATCTAGTACCCATTTAGCCGTTTGATAATGTTGCAGCATCGCTTCTTGCACATGCAGAACACCCTTAGGCTTTCCTGTAGAACCAGAAGTATAATGCAATACTAATCCGTCTTCCTTCGATAGCCACTCCACTTGGAAATAGGGAGAAGCTGTTTCGAGATACTTCATAAAGTCCACGTTTTTTCCTTGTTCTTCTATTCCGTCACCCACAAGTAAAATCGTTTCTAAATGAGGTAATTTATCTACTGGAATTCGACTTAACAATTCTGGAGTTGTCACGATCACTTTTGCTTCACTATCCGCTAAACGATCATAAACTGCTCCTTCCATAAAAGCTTCAAATAAGGGACCGACTATAACACCCATTTTTAAAGCACCAATCAGTGAAAAATATAATTCTGGTGATCGAGGCATGAAAATAAACAGGCGATCCCCTTTTTCAAGATTTGTATGCGTTTTCAATACATTTGCTGCTTTATTAGACCATTTCTTCATCTCATTAAACGTATAGGTTTCTTTTCGAACTCCATCTTTATAGTAAAGAGCAACCTTATTTTTTCGATGTGAGTTAGCATGGCGATCAATTGCTTCATGAGCAACATTTAATCTACCCGTTTCCGACCAACTAAATTCTTTCTCAACGTCTGCCCAATCAAAGTTTGAAGCAGCCTCATCATAATTTTGGAGTAAGTAATCTCCTTGAACAACAGGAAGTGACTCAAGTTTCATTTCTACCACCCTTTCGAATACGATACATTTACTAGTTTACATCAATCAGAAATTAAAAAGCGAATTATTTTATTTTTCGAAAATTTTACTTTTGATTTTGTGAAAACGTTTTCCTCTTTTATAATTCATGTATAATGAACATATTGTCAAACTAGGTGGTGCAAATATGGAACATACAAAAACCTATAATGCCATTGAATTAAAAACAAAACATGGCAGTCTCATTCTTGAAGGTCCTGTGTCCTCAGAAGATATAGCTCGTTTGGATTTTCACAAAGACCTGGTTGCATTTAGACCACCTGCACAGCAACATAAAGCAATTACTGAAATTGCAAAGTTGCCTGAAGGAAGAATTCTAATTGCTCGTGATAACTTTACAATTGTTGGTTATGTAACGTACTTATATCCTGACCCTCTTGAGCGTTGGTCTAAAGGTCAAATGGAAAATTTAATCGAATTAGGCGCAATTGAAGTCATCCCTAAATTCCGTGGTTCAGGCGTTGGGAAAGGCTTATTAAAAGTGTCCATGATGGATGATATGATGGAAGATTATATTACAATTACGACTGAATATTACTGGCATTGGGATTTAAAAGGTACAGGTTTAAATGTCTGGGAATACCGAAAAGTAATGGAAAAAATGATGAATGCAGGCGGCTTGGAATACTTCGCTACGGATGATCCTGAAATTAGTTCTCATCCTGCTAATTGTTTAATGGCTAAAATCGGTAGTCGAATTGATATGGAATCGATTCAGCGTTTCGATCAACTCCGATTTATGAACCGCTTTATGTACTAGTTCAAAACCCAGGATATAAAGGAGATTATGCCTCATGATTGTTGAAGAAATGATGCAAAAAAAAGTTCTCACCTTGCAACCTACTCACACAATCAAAGATGCCATACATGTATTGCGTGAGAATAAAATTCGTCATTTGCCAATCACAGATTTAGAAGGTAAAGTCATTGGCATTATTTCAGATCGGGATATTAAACAAGCGACTCCATCGAATATTTTAGATCATAATGATAACGAACTTATGACGATTACGCTTGATAAAATTATGACAAAAAATCCCATTTTAGGTCATCCACTCGATTTCGTGGAAGAAGTTGCAACGATTTTTTACGATCAACAAATAGGTTGTTTACCAATTGTCAGTCAAGAAAAATTGGTGGGTATTGTTACGGAAACTGATTTATTGTACAAATATATTGAATTAACTGGTGCACATCAACCCGGTTCTCATATTGAAGTGAGAGTGCCTAACAAACCCGGCATATTATTCGAAGTTTCGAAAGTTTTTCATGACCATAGCGCGAACGTTTTAAGTGTATTGGTATACCCTGATGCAAAAAGTGAAGAAAACAAAATACTAGTTTTCAGAGTCAAAACGATGAATCCTCTCCAAATTATAGAGGATATCCGCAAAGAAGGTTTCGATGTATTATGGCCAAACATGCCGGGAATCAACACGTAAAAAAAGAAGCAGTATTTGTGTATTCAGAAAATCAATTAGGGTATAAATTTTCTGACACACACCCATTTAACCAAAAGCGTCTTGTATTAACGACAGATTTACTACGTAAAATGAACGTTCTATCAGATGAAGACATTATTGCTCCTCGAATGGCTACAGATGATGAATTGCTTCTCGCTCATGATGAGCGCTATATCGAAATGGTGAAAAAAGCGAGCAAAGGCTTGGTCACTGGCGAGCAAACAGAAAGCTATGGAATAGGAACGGAAGATACTCCTATCTTTCCTAATATGCATGAAGCAAGCGCATTATTAGTTGGAGGTACGCTCACAGCTGTGGATTACGTCATGGAAAATAAAGCATATCATGCACTTAATTTAGGTGGTGGCTTACATCACGGATTTCGTGGACGAGCCTCTGGATTTTGCATTTACAACGACAGTTCAGTAGCTATTAAATACATACAAGAAAAATATAAAGCACGTGTCTTATATATTGATACAGATGCCCATCATGGGGATGGCGTGCAATGGACATTTTACGACGATCCATCAGTTTGTACTGTCTCTATACATGAAACTGGAAGATATTTATTTCCTGGGACTGGCAATGTTACAGAGAGAGGTACAGGAGAAGGATATGGTACCTCTTTTAACCTTCCGATTGATGCATTTACCGAAGATGATTCATTTTTAGAGTTATATAAAACAGCCTTCCGTGAGATAGCTGAGCATTTTAAACCCGATGTGATTATTAGTCAAAATGGAGCCGATGCTCATTACTTTGACCCCCTAACTCATCTTTATGGTTCTATGAAAATATATGAAGAAATTCCTAAGTTAGCACATGAACTAGCACATGAATTTTGTGGTGGACGATGGATTGGTGTTGGCGGTGGAGGCTATGATATATGGAGAGTAGTACCTCGAGCTTGGTCTTTATTATGGATGGAAATGAAAGGTCTCCCCTTACCAAAAGGTGATTTGCCACAAGATTGGATTGATAGTTGGCAAAGTGAGTCTCCAGTTACTCTAATCCCTACTTGGACTGACCCAGAAAAATTATACGAACCCATTCCAAGAAAAGCGGAGATTACGGAAAAAAATCACCAAGTATTGCAAAAATCGTTATATATTATTCGAAACCATACAGATTAAATAAAAGGAATGAATGCCTATTTATATCGCATTCATTCCTTTTTGACTGTATACAAATACTATAGGTTGATTTCCATTTCGGCGGACGCGTTCCGCGGGCAAGACTTCAGCCGCTTCCCTCGCGATGCTCAGTCCAGGGTCTTCAGTTCTTGCTCATTCCGCTGGAGTCGCCGCCTACATTCCAATCATTTATAAATTCTTTAAATAACAATATACCAATTTGCGATTCCCTATAAACTTGTGTGTTAAGCATTTCGTTTTTCTGCAGGAGTCTTCAGAAATAGCAAATCAATTTGCCAATTACAACTTAATTTGAATGGAAGCATCGAGACGTTCCAAGTCATATTTTCCTAAAGTTGGCAGACCACCTTCATTTTTAATCAAGTCCAATAGATGCGATACAAATTTTACCTTCACTAACATAAAAGTGTCAGTTGACTAATTAACTGACACCATTTCAAGTGAGTTAAATTGTTTTAAAATCATGAATTTTAGAATGTGATGCTCGAATCCTTGAATCGGCCAGGCCAATTCTAGAATAGCACCATCCAAATGGAGAGCAGCCTTAACGAATCCTTGAATAAGACCTTCGAAATCAAGAATGTCACTTACTCCTTCACTCTCTATCTAAAAAAACACTAAGAAATCAATTCCTCTCCGGACTGATTTCTTAGTGCTTAGCACATTTTTATTGAAGAGGTTTAACAGAATGTCGTTCCTCAATGCGATGTGGTAAAACAACTGTTTTTTCTTCTATCTTCTCTTTACTCATGAATTTAGTTAATAAACGCATGGAAACGGCACCAATATCATAAAGGGGTAGAACCACACTCGTTAATGTTGGACGAACCATTCGAGCTAACTTTGAATTTTCAAAACTTATGACTTCAACGTCTTCAGGGACATTCAAGCCTTGATCTTGAGCACCATGGATTAAACCAATTGCCAATTCATCATTCCCTGCAAAATAAGCAGTCGGTGGATTTTCTATACCTTGAAGACTTAAAAATGCTTCGATACCGTCGTCATAAGTAGCATCACTTTCGATGACTAATGATTGATCGATGGTTAGACCAGCGTCTTCTAGTGCTTTTTCATACCCTGTAAATTTGAAGGCACGATTAATTGTTGAGCTAAGTGAACCTGAAACAAACGCAATTCGTTTATGATTATTTTGAATAAGTCTACTCACTGCTTCATATGCCGCTTGATGATAATCAATATTTACGGATGGTATCCGATCTGTCGCATCTATTGTTCCTGCTAATACAATTGGTACTGGAGATCGTTCCATCATTTGCAACAGGTCATTTGATACTTGTTCGCTCATTAACACGATCCCATCTACTTGTTTGCCGAACATTGTTTCTAATAGTTGTAATTCTTTCTCTTCTCTTTGATCGGAGTTCGATAAAATAATATTATATCGATACATCGTTGCGATATCTTCAATCCCTCTTGCTAGTTCAGCATAAAAAACATTCGAGATATCTGGAATTATTACGCCAACAGTTGTTGTTTTCTTACTTGCTAAACCTCTAGCCACAGCATTTGGTCGATATTCTAAACGTTCAATGACATCTAGAACTTTCTTTCTGGTTGCTGGTTTTACATTTGGATTACCATTTACTACTCGAGACACCGTTGCCATAGAAACATTTGCTTCTCGCGCTACATCGTAGATTGTTATTGTCATTTATCTTCACTCCCCGCCCATACCCATTCTTATTTATTCATCATATAATAGTTTTCTGCCATTATAAAGCAATAACAAAAAAATAGAAAAACACCTCTTATCCACAAGTTGGGACAAGAGGCAGTGAGTCTTTCATTGATATGAAACGTATGTCATTCACTAGGTTGTATGCCTTAAACAGCGTAAATTATTTCATATCATAGTTCTTCATGAATTTTTGCAACGAATCGTAGAACTCATCGAATTGTTGTAAATTCATTTGTTGTGCTGCATCTGATAAGGCAACAGCTGGATCTGGGTGGACTTCAGCCATTACTCCATCAGCCCCGATCGCAATCGCTGCTTTAGCTGCAGGTAGCAATAAATCACGACGTCCTGTGGAATGAGTAACATCCACAAATACTGGTAAATGTGTTTCTTGCTTTAAAATTGGCACAGCTGAAATATCTAGTGTATTTCGTGTCGCTTTCTCATACGTACGAATCCCACGTTCGCATAATATAATTTGATCATTACCTTGTGAAATAATATATTCAGCAGCATTGATGAATTCATCAATCGTTGCAGCCATTCCTCGTTTTAATAGGACGGGTTTCTTAATAGACCCTGCTGCTTTTAATAATTCAAAGTTTTGCATATTACGTGCTCCAATTTGAACTACATCAATGTATTCTAAAGCTTCTTCTAAGTGTGAAGGTGTCACAATTTCACTGACAACTGCTAAATTATATTCTTGTGCTACACGTTTTAAAATTTTCAATCCTTCTAATCCAAGACCTTGGAAGTCGTAAGGCGATGTTCTTGGTTTATAAGCGCCTCCACGAATCATTCTCAAACCTTTTGCTTGGATGGCTCCGGCAACTGTTGCGACTTGATCATATGATTCAACTGCACATGGTCCGAATACAAATGATGGACCGCCTTCTCCAATGCGTTCTCCATTAATCACGACAATCGTATCTTCTGCTTTTTTCTTTCTCGATACTAATAGTGCTTTACGATGATCATCTTCTTGTAGTTCTAATGCAGATTTAAAGATTTCTTTAAATATATGTTCAACTGTCGATTGCGGCAGTGGACCAACGTTATTATCTTTCAATAAATTCAACATATGTCGCTCACGAAGAGGATCATAACGGTTGACACCTTGCTTTTCTTTTACTTTTCCAATTTCTTGAACTACGCTTGCACGTTCATTGATTAATTTTAAAATTTCTAAATTTAATTCATCAACACGTGTGCGTAAATGATCTAATTCTTGATGGCTCATACCGTGATCTCCTCTCTTCCTGGTACCAGGTCTTTCGGCGAACCGAAAACTATGATACATTTTTAGATAATAGAACTATTATAATCAATGAAAATTAGAAAGTCACGCATTTTCTTTATCGCTTCAACGCGCGAAAGTAAAAGTGGATTATGAAGATAAAAGGATGTGCTTTCGATTGGCTGAAAAACTATTCGCTTTAGATATCGGAACGAGATCAGTAGTTGGCATCATATTAGAAGAAAAAAATGATTCCTACCATGTAGCAGACCTAGTTGTAGAAGAACATAAAGAGCGGGCTATGTTAGATGGACAAATACATAATGTTCTAGCTGTTGCAGATGTCATCAGACACGTAAAAGAAAACCTTGAACAAACCCATGGTCCTCTTACTAAAGTAAGTGTAGCAGCCGCTGGTCGTGCTTTAAAAACCGAACAAGCTTTAGTTGAAATGGATGTAACAAATCGTCCTCTATTTTCCGAAGAAGATATTAGTCGATTAGAGTTAGCAGCGGTCCAGCAAGCTCAACAACAATTACTCACTGACGATTTAGAAAACAAAAATAGTCATTACTATTGTGTGGGCTATTCTGTTCTTTATTACAGATTAGATGGTGAAGAAATTGGAAGTTTAGTCGACCAACAAGGTTCGACTGCTTCGGTTGAAGTTATTGCAACCTTCCTGCCACGAGTTGTTGTGGAATCACTTTTATCTGCGTTAAAAAGAGCGGACCTTGAAATGGAAGGCTTAACCTTAGAGCCGATTGCAGCGATTAACGTGCTGATTCCACCTTCTATGCGACGATTAAATGTTGCACTGGTTGATATTGGCGCTGGAACGTCTGACATTGCGATTACGGATAAAGGTACCGTGGTTGCCTATGGAATGGTTCCAACAGCTGGTGATGAGATTACGGAAGCTATGAGTGATCACTATTTACTAGATTTCCCTTTAGCTGAAGAAGCAAAAAGAATGATTAACCATTCTGACGAAATCCGTATCCAAGATATTTTAGGATTTGACCAATTTTTCCCCAAGGTCGAAGTCATAGAAGCATTACGTCCAGCAACCTCAAATTTAGCTAAATCTATTGCTCATGAAATTTTGAGACTAAATAATCAGCAATCACCTAAAGCCATCATGTTAGTAGGAGGTGGAAGTTTAACTCCTGATATCACAAAACATATTGCAGCTGAATTAGAGTTACCAGAGAATCGCGTAGCTGTTAGAGGTCTTGATGCTATTCAGTCATTAACGAAAGCCCAGCATGTTTCTTCTTCACCTGAATTAGTAACGCCGATTGGGATAGCCATTGCAGCAAGAAAAACACCGATTCATTATATGTCTGTACAAGTTAATGAAAAGGTGATTCGACTATTCGAATTAAAAGAAATGACTGTAGGAGATGCTCTTCTAGCAGCGAATATTCGCGCACGTAGTTTATACGGAAAACCTGGTATGGCATTAGCAGTAAACGTAAATGGTAGAGATATCATGATTCCTGGCGAGCATGGTCAACCTGCAACTTTACATGTAAATAATGAACCTGCCATTACAAAGTCTCTCATTAAAAATGGAGATATTATTCATTTAATTGAAGGACGAGACGGAGCTAATGCTCAAGTGACAGTACGTGATTTAATCGATGATGCATCTATTAAAACAGTCATTATAGAAGGTACGATGTATATGGTTGAGCCATTAATTCAAGTCAATGGCAATTCCGCAACTCTCGATTCATCTCTACAAGAAAGAGATAAAGTAACCATTAAAACCATTGATTCTGCTGAAGAAATTATTAAAGCAACTGGTCAATCGCATATATTCCAAAAGATTAAACCCTATTTTATAACAGTCGATGGAAAATCTGTTTTATTCCCAGAATTTTCTTCACAACTTTTACTCAATGATTTACCCATTAAACTTCAATACCCTGTTCAAGATTCTGATATATTGTCCATATCTAAAAGTATGTCACCATCTGTTCAAAACATTGCGGATCAACTTCAAATAAAGCTTCAAGATACGATAACAATTTCATTTCAAGGTAAGCAAACTAAACTAGAAAAAAATTGTGTTTCCGTACACGTCAATGGAACTAGTGCAACATTAGATGATGTTGTTTCTGCTGGAAGTCATGTAACTATTGAGAAGTTAGACACGAATCCATGGATTTTCCAAGATGTTTTCCGATTTACAGATTGGAAACTTTCTGAACAACAATCCGGCCAATTCGTTATTTTAAGAAATGGACAGTCATCTACTTTTGATGAACCCATTTTTGGTGGAGATCAGTTAGAAATTAATTTTAGTTCGTGAACAAATAAACCCCTCACATCTTTTAAAAGTGTGAGGGGTTTTTAACATAAAACTTATTTATTATTTTGATCTTCTACAGCTTCTTGTAAAGCTTTAGCTGTCGCCGTTAAGCCTTTGTTGCCTTCATCTGCTACTTCGTCTACCGTATTTGTAACCGTTTCTAAGAAATCAATTGGCTCTTCTCCTTCAGAAGAAGCAGTGCCATCATCCATTGGAGCTGATGATTTTGTTTTCATCCCTTTTACTTTATCAACGATTTGTCCAGATTGTTCTTTTAATTGAGTAGACAAATGAGAAGTTTTTTCTTTTGCAGTTGATGAGAAATCAGCTGTTTTGTCTTTTAATTGCATGGCTTGTGTTGAAACATTTTCACGTAATTCTCTACCTGTTTTTGGAGCAAGGAACAGTGCAGCAGCTGCACCAATAATTCCACCAACTAATGCACCAATTACAAAGTCTTTTGAATTGACTTCATCATTTGAGTAAAGTGAATCGCGGTGCCCATTTTGATATTCATAAGATTGTGGTAAGTAAGCTTCCGTTTGTTTAGATTTGTTATTGTAGAATTCATGATTATATTGAGCTTCGTTGTAATTTGGTTTGTAGTTCGTCATATTAAATTCCTCCTTGATTTTGTTTAGCAGTTACTTCATCAGGATTATTTGAGTAAATCGTATATCCTGCTCTTGCTTCTTCAAGTGCTTTTCTTTCTTTAAACTTATCTCGAATGCCCATGACAACATTGCTCCATTGTACAACTTGAGCAATTTTGTCTTCATTTCTTTCAACTTCTGTGGAAATAGAAGACGTAATTCTTCTAACTGATGTATTTAATCCATTTACAGATTCACCAACATTTTTAACTGCATCCACTACACTGTTTAGTTTCTCAGATTTATACTGAAGATCTGACGCTAAACCGTTCGTTTTGTGAAGCAATTCAGTCGTTTCTCTCGTTACACCTTGAAGTTGCCCTTCTAATCCTGCCATTGTATTAGACACGTTTGTAAGGGTCTTTTTCAATGATGTTAACGTCATGGCTAAACTAATACATAAGACTAGAAAGCCTATTGCCGCGATTAAGGCAGCTATGTATAGAATAATTTCCATCTCCATACTTTATTCCTCCTCTATGATGTTCATATAAACTATGTTCCCATTCACAGCAGTAATTAAACGTGAATGATATCTTTATTCTACAAAAGCTTCAAAAATCCTGCTGATAAATACCGATATCATCGTACAAAATAAAAACTCTAGCCAAATATGGCTAGAGCTCCTCTTTTATATAATTTTTTCTTCAAAAGCACGTTGGAATTTTTGTACATCTCCAGCACCCATGAATAAAAAGACTGCATTTTTATGGTTTAATAACCGATCAATCTCTTCAGTTGTTAGGACAGAACAATTTGGGATTAACTCACTTAAATCACCAATTGATAAATCTCCTACATTTTCACGAGCAGAACCGAATATATCACATAAATAAACAGCATCCGCACCTTCTAAACTTTCAGCAAACTCATTTAAAAATGTTCGAGTACGAGAAAATGTATGTGGTTGGAAGATAGCTACAATTTCGCGTTCAGGATATTTTTGTCGTGCAGATTGAATCGTTGCTTTAATTTCAGTCGGATGGTGAGCATAATCATCGATCAGAATATGGCCACCTTTTTCGCTTTCTGTAAATCTACGTTTAACACCTTTAAACGTTGCTAATTGCGCTTGTATTGTCTCAGCTTTGATACCTTCATAGTGACAAAGTGAAATGACAGCTAAGGCATTCAAAACCGTGTGATCTCCGAATAATGGAATTTCAAATGTGTAATAGAATTCATTTCGAACAAACACATCAAATGTTGAACCCGTCGTTGTTTTGGTTACATTTCTAGCTTCAAAATCATTTTCAGATCCAAATCCATAAAATACAACCGGCACATTCGCTTGAATTTTTTGCAAATGCTCATCATCACCACAAGCAATAATTGCTTTATTCACCTGCAAGGCCATCGTTTGAAATGCCGAAAATACATCATCAATTCCACCAAAATAATCTGGATGGTCGAAGTCTACATTGGTCATAATCATGTAGTCCGGGTGGTACGCTAAAAAGTGGCGTCTGTATTCACATGCTTCAAAAGCAAAATACGTTGCATCTTCTGTACCATGTCCTGTTCCGTCTCCGATTAAGTATGAAGTAGGCGCATGACCACCTAATACATGTGACATCAAACCAGTTGTTGATGTTTTCCCGTGAGATCCTGTTATACCGATTGATATAAACTGGTTCATTAAATCTCCTAAGAATACGTGGTAACGAATCACTTCAATGCCCTTGTTTTTAGCTTCAACTAATTCTTCATGATCATCACGAAAAGCATTTCCTGCTATAACAGTCATGCCTTCTTGAATATTATCTTTATTAAAAGGAAGAATCGTAATTCCTCTTTTATGAAGTGGATCTTCTGTGAAGAAGTGCTTTTCAATATCAGACCCTTGAACTTGATTTCCAGCATCATGCAAAATTTGAGCCAGTGAACTCATACCTGACCCTTTAATACCTGTAAAATGAAACAATGTCATTATATATAACCTCCTGGGAAAGGTACCCGAACTTTTCTCTTAAATTACTTACCCTATTATATCATCAATTAATCTTCTCAAGAAATGAACGTTTTTTCTTACTATTTAACAAAGCATATACATCCTTTTACAAATGTATTCGCTATGAATCATCCAAATAATGCTTCGAGATCATTTTCAGTAATAAAGACCTCTCTCGCCTTGCTACCTTTTTGCTCAGAGACGTAACCATGTTGTTCCATTAAATCCACTAACCTTGCCGCTCGGTTATATCCAATATGGAATTTACGCTGGAGTAACGAGGTAGAAGCAGAACCTTGTTCTAAAATGAAACGACAGGCTTCTTCAAAAAGTTCGTCTTGATCGTCAGAAACTTCGAGTCGTCGTACTAGCTCATCTTGCTCGAATAAGTATTCAGGCTCTCCTTGGCTTCTTACGTGTTCAATAATAGCTTCCATTTCATCATCGGTCACATAAGTACCTTGAAGACGCACTGGAGCTGACATTCCATTTCCTAAGTACAACATGTCTCCGCGTCCTAATAATCGTTCTGCACCCTGTGTATCCAGGATCGTGCGAGAATCTACTTGAGATGATACTGAGAAAGCAATACGAGTTGGGATATTTGCTTTTATTAAGCCCGTAATGACATCTACAGATGGACGTTGTGTCGATACTACTAAATGTATGCCACAAGCTCTTGCTTTTTGAGCAATTCGACAAATGGCTTCCTCAACCTCAGTTGGTGCCATCATCATTAAATCAGCTAATTCATCAATAACGATTAAAAGATAAGGCATTTTTTGTGCAAATTGACGTTTTTCAGTTGCTATTGAGTTGTATCGAGTAATATCACGAACGCCAACATGCGCAAATAATTGATAACGTCTTTCCATCTCTTCAACTGCCCATCTTAAAGCAGCAGTCGCAGCTTTCACATCGGTAATAACAGGACTTACTAAGTGAGGAATATGATTAAATGGAGCGAGCTCCACCATCTTCGGATCAATTAGTAATAATTTCAGTTCAGAAGGATTCGATTTGTACAACAAACTAATTAATAATGAGTTAATACATACTGATTTACCTGAACCTGTAGCTCCAGCAATTAAACCATGCGGCATTTTTCGCAAATCAATGGTCACAGGTTTACCAGTTAGGTCTAGTCCTAGTGCTGCCTCTAATGGTGAATCGGACGTGATAAAAGGCTCACTATCTACAACTTCTGAAATACGAACCGGTCTAGATACTCGATTTGGTATTTCAATTCCAATTGAACTCTTACCTGGAATCGGTGCTTGAATTCGAATATCTTTTGCAGCTAACGCCAGTTTTAAATCGTCTGCGAGATTTCTGATTTTACTTACTTTCGTGCCATTCCCGACTGTCATTTCAAATTGAGTGACAGCAGGACCTTGCACCATCTGAATAATTTCACCTTTTACTTGGAAGTAGGATAACGCTTCTACTAATCTCGTTGCCTGCATTTCCATCCATTCAGTGTCCTGTGTTTTCTGCTCAGGTGGTACTAAGAATTGATGTGGCGGAAAGATGTACCCATTCTCTTCGGCTGGCAAAACAGCTGGCTTCGTTTGAACTGGTGCAATCGGTATAGCAGGTGCCATATTTGTTGCAACTACTTCAGTTGCAGCCGGTTGGTTAAAAGAGTTACTAGCTTGTACTTTAGAAGGCATGTCCATTTTGTTTTCAAGCTTTTGCTTATCCGATTTCAACATCATGACATTGAATGGTAAGGTTTTGTTTGATGTTGGTTTTTCTAAAACTGGTTCAACTTGAACTGCTTGAATCTCTTTTTCATGTACTTCTTCTTTGATAATTATTTCTTTTTGGGATTCAGAAGTATTTGGAATCTCCCGAGTAGGTTCAGATAACATAATCGGTTTCGGTATTTCTTCTTGTCTTTCACTAATCTTTAATGGTTCTGGCTCAGTACTAATCCTCAATGCTTTACTCGCATTAGGCTCGTCCAGATTTTTTTTAGCAAGTAATTCTTCAATTGGCTTACCCGTTTTAACATTCGGACGTGCAAATCCATGTATGGGTGAAGGAACTTGAGTCGGCGTAAACGTTTTTGTCGCCACTGGTATTTTCTTTGTTTGTGGAATCGCTTTGATTTCTGGTTTTTTTATCGTTTGAGTGGCTGGTGCAGTCGGACGATTTTGTTGCCATTTCTTATGCATATAAAGAGGCTGGATGTCTCCCTCTAGATCTTCTTCATCTTTCACATGAGGAATGTGACCATCATTTTTATGTTCTTTTTCGTCATCACTTATTAAAGGAAAACGAAACGGTGTTTTTTTATCTATGTATACTTTAGTATCCGTGTATTCAAGTTCACTTTCGATTTCAACAGAATCCTCTCGATCTGTTGAAAACAAGCGTTGCAATTTATTGGTCAACCATTTCAAAATAAAACCCTCTTTTCATTTCAATATTTCCATTTTATCAGTTTTGCCTTGCGTTTTAAATGAATCTAAAAAGAAAAGACTAAGAATCCTTAAAAATGGATACTTAGCCTTGTAAAATGTATTAGATTGTAAATGGAATTCCTACTTCTGTCGATTCTTCTAATACTAAAATGCCTTTTTCAGCTGGTGCATCTGGGATTGCTAACTCTTTTGCTGAACAAATCATACCGCTCGAAGGTACGCCTCTTAGTTCTGCATCACGAATAACTAAACCAGACGGCATGACAGCTCCGACCTTTGCGACAACTACTTTTTGACCTTCGTCGACATTAGGCGCACCACAAACTATTTGTATGGTCTCATTCCCAACGTTAACTTGGCATACGTTTAATTTGTCTGCATTTGGATGTTTTTCTTTCGAAGTAACATGTCCAACAACAAATTTCGGCGACAAATCGATTTCTAAAACTAAATCCACACCGTTTTTATTTAACGCCTCTTGTACCTTAGCAACAAGATCTTCCGTTATTTCTACTGAACCTTTATCAGCAATACTTACATAATTGCTTGCTTGAAATAAATTAAATGCTCCTACTTTTCCTGATTGTGCATCCTTTATTAAAGTAATGTCACCTTTTGTTTCAGATTCGATATTTTCGAATGAATCCATAGTTAATTGGACGAGTAAAACGTCACCAATTCCTTGTGTGTTATAAAACATATTCATTTATTTTCTTTCTCCTTTTCAACTCGATTTTTAGCCATGATAAATATAGGCTCTAACTCCCCGTTTTCATAAAGAAACGATAAAGATGTAACAGGAACCGTTCCGACAGTAAAGAAATGCATTGTCATCTGTGCAAGAACATCATATCCTACATCATTTCGAATATCGCCAATTATCAATACGTCTTGATGAGGGACAGATAAAGTCATGTCCCCTTCAATTTTCGCTTCCATTTCTTTTAAGAATGATTCATTTAAAATACGGCTAGCATCATAACCATCATTTACATTTAAGAAATAAAAAACATTACCTGCTACATGATCTTCTTTTAATTTGATAGCTAATTTTCTAACTTGGAAACGAGCAGTTTCTTTAACAAGGGATTCGGACAGGTTTAATTCATTTAACACCTTTTGGTCAATCAACCGATAAGTATTCCCTAAATCTAAGGCATAATAAATTCTTGTCTCCGCTGTATGTTCAGAAGTAATAAATACTTCACCATCATTCGATTTTATTGGGAATGACGTTGATCTAATAACCGGGAAAATTGAATGATTCGATTGAATAAGTCCCTTAGCTTCCATCTCCATAGCAGAAAATGTCTGGCTAATCGTATACACAACTTCATCAATCGCTTGTTCTTTTTTCACTTCATACTTAGCTAAGATTTCCGGTAAAGAAATATCCATTCCTTTATTTAATACAGAATGGTCTAACCGGATTCGATCTGTTTTTTTATCGAATTGCCAATTAAAGTTTGGATCAGCTAACTTTTCTTTTAAACGATTTACCAATTGCTCTGAATTCATACTTTCACATCCTCTACAAAAGTAAACGGCTCACACCAATGTGGCGGAACCGTTCATTATTTATTGGATCTATTACATATGACAAGCGATTCCGTAATAGATTTGACTATTGCGGTTCATATCATTTACAACAAATAATAATAGTTATATCCATTTAATTTTTAGATTCTATTTAAGAATTCTTCTATTTCTAGTTTCGTTTTACGTTCTTTACTGACAAACCTTCCAACTTCCACACCATCTCTATAAGCTAAAAAACTAGGAATTCCGTAAATTTCATTCTCGGCACATATGTCGATGAACTGATCACGGTTAACTGAAATGAATGTTAGGTTGTTAAAAGTTTGTTCTATTTCTGGCATAAATGGATCGATGAAATGACAATCCGGACACCAGTCAGCTGTAAATAAGAACACAACAGTTGAAGATTCTTTTAACTCATTAAATTGTTCCACTGACTCTAAATTCTTCATTCATCAAACCTCCCTTATTTTTCAACTTTAACGGAACGAATAATTTCCATCATCTGCTGCATATTATCAGCGATTTTATTTTCATCTGATATCGTTGATAATTTATAACCACCACTACTTACAATAATTTCATAATGCTCTTCTCCAGATGGTAATAACGCAACAAAACCAAATCGACCGTTTTGTTCAAACGTTTGCTCTGCTAAAATCATGTCTTTCTTTTCAGCAAGCAATAAATCATAAAATAATTGACTATTTTCTTTTTCGTTTGGATTAATAAATAGCACAAATGAGTCTTGATCATCCGAAAGAACAATATTTGATTCATCGGATTCCTCTTTTATAGCAAAGCCACCTGGAACATAGAATTGAACGGATTCTACTTGTTCATTTGGCTTAATGGATTCACCTTGGAATACTTTTTTAGCTTCTTGAATGCCATCCTCTGTTTGATTTTCAACAGATGCTGAACATCCAACTAAACTGATCATGACGAGAGGTGCGATTAAAACCCGCAACCAACTTCGATTCATTTTCTTTCCTCCATTCAATTACGCAGTACTTACATTTTAATATTGTTCGGTAATGGTTGCAACTCAAGCGTATCAAATGGTGGATTGTGACCGCTTATATTGTCCAATCAACATAATAAGTATATGTTCAAACATTTCTTGTCGATTTAATAAACCATTTGTAAAAACGCCTACTGCTCCTTCGGAGTGACTAATTCCACTTCGGTTGGTATACGCATCCATAACTGGGCCAAGTTCTAAACCCTCCCGAATAGATTTTGCTACTTCTTGCGGCAATGGAATTTGCGCTCCACCCGCTACAAAAAAAGTGCCATCTCTTAGAGCTAATGCTCCCCAATTACATATGTACATTTGACCGTTTACTTCTTTCACTCCACCTTCAAGTCCAAATGCAAGCTGCACATCGGAGAGTTCGAGGACATGTGCTGCTCTGTTTTTTGCGCCAAGTAATGTTTCCTCGTCGCTTAAAGGTTGTTCTGAAACAAGAGAATGTGCTTTATATTCGGAAATAATAGCATTATGAATGTGTATATCGCATAATCGTTTAACTGCTGATGTTTTCGCTGGGTTTTTCGTGCCAATGCCTATTTTCAACTATTTGCCTCTCCTCTGCATACAATTTGTGAGAAACTATGGAACTGAGATATGTAAAAAAGGTTGATTTCCATTTCGACGGTCGCTTTCCGGAGGAGGCCAAAAGGATGTTGGTTTCACAGACGTTGCCACACGATGTGGCGTTCCTAGTCTGTGTTCATCTAAAAGCCGCTTCCTTCGCGAGGCTCAGTCCAGGGTCTAAAGCTCTTGCTAATCCTCTCGGAGTCGCCGCCTCCATTCCAATCAACAGAAATCCCAATAAATATATACTTGAGTCAATTTCATAATAAATAATCTAATAATAAAACTCTAACAAAGTTGATTTCCGCTCCATGCGGACGCTTTCCGTGGGGCACGCCTTCAATCTCCTCGTCACTCCGTTCCTGCGGGGCTTTCAGTACGTGCTAGTCCCACAGGAGTCGCCGCCTTGCGCTACAATCATACGCTAGGTGTTTAAACTTAAACAATCATTTTTGTATAGCTCTGTTAACAATACATTTTAGTAGAAAGTGGACGGCTATTTCTGAAGACTCCTGCGGAAAAACGAAATACGCTAGACCCCACAGGCAACGAATTGTGAACAATTCGTTTGCGACGAGTAACCGCAGGAGCATAGATTTTTAACAGCCGAGGAAGCTGGCGTTTCGTCCGCGGAAAGCGAAAGAAAGAGCCTTCCACCTTCTACTTCAGTAAAGGATTAAAGTTAAAAATTATTTTATGATGATACCCTTATTCTTTTATTTACAGTTTAAAAGGAGCCCTTTCAGGCTCCTTTTTTAAACATTTTGATGAATGGTTTCTAATGTTGTACGATCCGCAGATTTAACCAATTTAATAATTAGCTCTTTTGCTGCAGCATAATCGTCTGTATGAATGATTGAACCAGATGTATGAATATATCTTGAACATATACCAACTACTGCACTTGGAACACCTTCATTAGACATATGAACTCTACCTGCATCTGTTCCACCTTGAGAAATGAAGTACTGATAAGGAATATTGTTAGATTCAGCAGTATCTAATACAAACTCTCGCATCCCACGGTGAGTAATCATGGATTTATCAAAAATACGTAATAGTGTACCTTTTCCAAGTTGACCAAATTCAGTTTTCGATCCAGACATATCGTTAGCTGGACTAGCATCTAAAGCGAAGAATAAATCTGGATTAATCATGGTTGCTGCCGCTTGTGCGCCACGAAGACCTACCTCCTCCATTACATTCGCTCCGGAATATAAAGTGTTTGGTAAAGTTTCATCTTTTAACTCTTTTAATAATTCAATCGCAAGTCCACATCCATAACGGTTGTCCCATGCCTTGGCTAAAATTTTCTTCTCATTCGCCATTGGGGTAAACGAACATACCGGTACAATTTGTTGTCCTGGACGAATACCGATTTTCTTCGCATCTGATAGATCATCTGCACCAATATCAATTAACATATTTTTAATATCCATTGGTTTATTACGCATTTCATCACTTAGCAAGTGTGGAGGAATAGAACCTATTACACCAACTACTGGTCCATTGTCAGTAATAATCTCAACTCTTTGTGCTAATAAAACTTGACTCCACCAGCCACCAAGAGGTTGAAAACGAATCATTCCGTTCTCCGTAATTTGTGTCACCATAAATCCAACTTCATCCATATGACCTGCCACCATAATTCTCGGTCCTTGGTCATCGCCTTTTTTTACGCCGAAAATTCCGCCAAGGCGATCTTGAATGATTTCATCCGAATATTTTTCAAGTTCACTTTTCATAAACTTTCTCATTGCATGCTCATTTCCAGGAGCCCCCGGAAGTTCTGTTAGTGTTTTAAATAATTGAAGGGTTTCTGTATTCACTTTTATATCCTCCTCATTATGTACATTCTTTAATATTGTAGTCGACTTGACAAAGTATTTCCACCCCCATCTTTCGCTTTCCGAATTATTTACCGCATTCTTTTACAGAGTGATTTAGCGTATCTTATGGTAAACTGTTACTACAATTTGCATAGGGGGCTGGTCAATTGAAAACACGTGACTTATTCATAGGATTCACCACCGGAATTGCTGCGGGTTTATTAATCCGCGAAGTTGCAAAACGTATTGAACCGTTGAAACCAGCAGAACTTGTACTTCACGGGGTGAAACAGTCATTTAAGAAAGAAGGACCGATCGACGGTTCTTGGATTTATATGAAGACTGAAGGTTTCAATCGCCAAGGAATTTCCACTGATGTGTATCGAGGGGGAATTTCACGAGTTAGCGAAGGCGAGATGGAGCAATTTGAATTTTTCGCAGATGCTCGAACAGGAACGATTGTAGAATTAATCAAAATGTAATGAAAAGCGATCCCCTTTTTAGGGATCGCTTTTATTTATATCCATTATTTTTAACTATTAGTACGCTCTAATTTTTCAATAATTTCTTTGCCTGTTACATCCCATTTTATTAAACGATAAAAAGCATCATGATAGAAAATAAAACCATGACCATTGGCAAGTGCTTCTGCCATAATTTTTTCTTTTGCATAAATAGAGGACATGGGGTAATCATCAAAAGCCAGCACCCATAAAGGGTTTTGATGAGCATGTGTCGGCATAATATCCGCCATATGAATTAAGGTTTCATCATTTTGAGTAAGTTTGATAATACTATGCCCTGCACTATGACCACCTGTATGGATCATTTTGATTCCTGGTATTACTTCGACTTCTTCAACAAACGTTTTAACTTGATGTTGAATGGGCTCCCAATTTTCTTTCCAATATGTATTTCTCGATCGAATATTCGGATGACGAACTTCTTCCCACTCGATTGCAGACATCATAATTTCTGCATTAGGAAACGTGGGCATTAACTGCTCGTTTTCAAATTTTGTTAGACCAGACGCATGATCAGCATGCATATGTGTCATTAAAACAAAATGAATATCCTCTGTAAGTAAACCAATCTCTGCTAATGAATCTTCTAAATGCGATTGCATTGTGACTCCATTATTTCTTAACTGTCTCTCAGTCATCTTATTAAATCCAACTCCTGAATCTATCAACACGTTTTTGCCTTTATACTGGATGAGAATTGGATCGGTACTAAGGTCTATTTGGTTTAATTCATTAACAGGGTACTTTTTTGACCATAGCGGCTTTGGGACTACCCCGAACATCGCTCCGCCATCTAAGTTCGTAAAGCCACCTTCTAGCCAAGTTAGTTTCATTTGATGAAATGTATATTGATCCATATGTGCGATTCCACCTTTTTTAAATTTCGTGTTTTTTTGTTTCGAATTAATATTTGAAGGACTTTGTCTGTACAAATAAATTCAGCTTGCAAGTAGTGATTCCTGCCTCTTTTACTAATATCCTTAATCTTACTTGCTAATCAGTATAACAAAAAAAGCCTCTGAAATCAGAGACTTTCCTTTTTAACAAATCGTGATTCTAAACGGTAAATCGGTTGCCCTTTGGCAGAAAACTTTTCTTCATACTCAGTCATTACATTGCCTTCAGGGGGATTAGCATGAAGATCTAATGACACATCTTTAAGCAACATGCCGTATGAGGACATGCTTAGAAGTGAAAATTCAAACAAACCACGATTGTCAGTTTTAAAGTGAATTTCACCAAAATCTACTAAAATCGATTCATAAAGTTTTAAGAATTCTTCATGTGTTAATCTTCTTTTTGCATGACGAGTTTTAGGCCAAGGGTCAGAGAAATTTAAATAAACTTGTTTCACGTCGTTCTTTTGGAAAAACTTATGCAAGTCTGCACCATTTACTTTTAATAATCTTAAGTTTGGAATGTCCCCTGCTTCTAAGATTGTTTCAACTGCACAAACTATAACACTATCATACAACTCGATACCGATATAATTAATGTCAGGATTGGCTAGTGCCATCCCCGTAACAAATTGTCCTTTTCCTGTACCTACTTCTATATGAAGGGGATGATCGTTCCCAAATACTTCGTGCCATTTGCCTTTATGTTCTTCTGGGTTTGCAATGACTATTTCTGGATGAGCTGCAATAAAATCTTCTGCCCATGGTTTATGACGTAATCTCATTTGATACTTTCCTACTTTCGTTATTACATTTATATATGACAATCCATTATTACGAATCTAGTCAATTTCGTCAAGTTGAGAATTATTTTACTAGCCGCCACTTCCCTTGTTGTACATTAAATTCATCTACAATAAATGGTTCTGTTAAACCAGCAAATTCTCCATCCGTATGACGGTAGACTGATGTATCTGTCGATAATTTGAATGAAGGAGCTTGCATTTGATGAACCTCTTTAAAGTTCGTGTGTTTTCCAAAAAATACAGTAGCAAACACCACTAATAATTTTAATCTTGATAGATCATGAACAACTGTTAACTCTAACAAACCGTCACTAGGATTAGATGCTGGGGAGATTTTCATTCCACCACCAAAATAAGGCTGATTGCTTACAGTAGCAAACCACACATTTTTAAATTCTAGTTGATCTGATTTTGTAGAAATTGAAAGATTGAATCTCTTAAACGTAAGTAATGTATAGATCACAAAATATGTATACGTTAATTTACCAAGTCCAAATTGGTTTAACCATTTCTTAAAAGGAGATTGATTCACTTTAAACGCCACAAAAGCATCAAACCCTAATCCTGCATTGTTAACGAAATAATATGGCTGGTGCTCATTTTGAATGATACCAATATCCATCATTTGATGGTTATTCTCTGACCTAACATATTCATTAATTTCAACTGGTGTTTTAAAAGCAACATAACCGCGACCGAAATCATTTCCGGAACCCGCTCCAACAACTCCTACAATCGAAAAATCAGAATCCAATAACCCTTCGATTACTTCATGAACGGTACCATCTCCACCGAAAGCAATGATTAAATGGTTCTTCTCATAAGCTTTATAGACATCTGAAGCAATTGCAGTTGCATCTTTTGCAGCCCTAGTCAGGAAAAATTCATACGGAAAGTCTAATCCTTCTTTAAAAGTTTGCCATTTTCGTTCCGCCTTGCCGTTTCCAGCAAGGGGATTAATAATAAAAGTTACTTTCATGATGGATCTTCCTCAACATCTACTTCCCAGCCAACACGATGGTAAGATGTGGTTTGAACCATCCCCAATACCGCTTGAGCTGCTTTTAGTTGCATATGTTTCATTGGCGAATTTGTACTTTTCAGTTGCGTTAACCACTCAGGAAACTTCCGTTTGTCTACAAACTGAAATCCATAAGTTGAACCTGGAAAATCGATATAGCCGTTTCGAGAAACAATTATTTTTCTTATTGGCAATTCAATTTCTTCTCGCTTAAATATTTGGGTTAGTATCGTTTCCATCCGATTTAGACCAATGGTTGGATTCAAAATTTTCTTCTCAGTTTTCCCAACTTTTTTTACCCAAAAGCGATCACCGCTTCCAATGAACGCTGCCATGTTTTCTTCCTCTAACACTTTAATGCATAAAGCTTCAGTAGGTGTTAATAACAAAATATCCAACTCTAAAGGAGCATTTTTTAATTGTAAAATCGGATAGTAAAATAGTAAATAATTATCAGGTAGTTTTTGAGTTAATTGTCGTAATAGGCTGTCGCGTAAAAACTTAGGATCTACATGGGATTTTTCCAAAAGAGTTGAGCTTGCCCACTTTAATTGAAAATGGAAAAGTTGATCCATATACATACGTTTTAAATCTTCTAAATTTTGAGGGGTATACACAATATTAGGTTCAAAATGAAAACCACTGTCATCTTCTTCCTCATCTTGTGTTTCTAGATCTAATGAATTTTCTTCCCAAGCTAATTCCTGTTCTTTCTTCTTATCGAATATTCGCTTGAACCAACCCTTTTTTTCGAACGTCTCAACTTCTTCCTCGTGTTCCCAGTGCGGAACTTCCGCACCGGTTTCCCATTCAGTCTTCATGCGTTCCCACTGAATTTTTTTTAGTCTCACAAATTGGGTTGGGTATCTCTTCAAATCTCGTTGATAACGTGATATATAATCTTGAAGTTTTACGAGTTGCGCCATAATTTATCTATCTCCTAGTTGAAAAGTGGCAATCGGTTTGTATTTTGGACTTTGGTTTGGACGAATCTCAAATAATGAAAACTTTTCGACAGTAAAAGAAATTGGATCATTAAACGAAATAATGGATTGCATCTGTCCGAAACCGCTCCATTTTTTCGCTAACGTGATATGAGGTACAAAAGGTTTTTTATCTAACAGGAGTCCTGTTTCAGTAGCACCTATTGATAAATCTGTTTGTAATGAATGTAACTCCTGCTTTTCTTCAATATTTGCGTAAACTACTCGTGGCATTTCTTCATTGCCAAATACCCGCACAGATGTAGAATGAATCTCAAACGGGTTATGACATTTTGATGCACTTTCCATATATTTGATAAGTTCATTCATTTGATGAGGATTAACTGCCCCTAAATACATCAGAGTAATGTGCATATCTTCTGAAGTCACCACTATTTTATGTGTTTTCTTTAATTCCATTTCATGCGCTGTTTTTATTAATGAATTCGTCAGTTGTTTTGGCACTGATATTCCAACAAAATAATGCTGATTCATGAGCTTGTCACCACCAGTCTTAGTACCATTAGTTTACAGTAGCTTACAATAAAAAAACAGTATATAAAAACATCCCTCTACCAAAAGAGGGATGCCTTTTTAAGCAAGAACTGCTTTATTAATTTTCGCTTCAAATGCAGCTTGTAATTTGGTAGTCCAACTTCCCGGTAAACCAGTTCCTATTGGTTTTTGATCAATCATAATGATCGGTAATATTTCAGCTGTCGTTGAAGACATGAAAAATTCTTCATGGTCATATAAATTCGTTAATGACATCGCTTCTTCTACCACTGGTAATCCAATTTCTTCGCAGCATTCTAGAATCACTCGTCTGGTAATACCATTTAATATGTAATTTGTTGCTGGATGCGTATAAAGGACGCCGCCACGTATGCCATACATATTAGAAGATGACCCTTCTGTAATTACATCTCCTCGATGTAATACAGCTTCAAAACAACCTTCATCATGCGCTTCCTGTTTAGCGAGTACATTTCCAAGTAGATTTAAACTCTTAATATCACAGCGTAACCACCGTACATCTTCCACTGTTTTAGCTGAAACACCATTTGCCATTTGTGTAACAGGACGCGCTACTTCTTTTGTATAAGCCGTAATGACACATTCCACTGCTGGTGAAGGAAATTGATGTTGTCTAGCAGATACTCCACGAGTTACCTGAACATACACCTGACCCGTAACAACCTCATTTGCTTCAATCAAGTCATACATCATTTTGTGGAAAACATCTTTTGTATGCGGAATGATCAGTCTAATTTTGTCCGCACTTTCATATAACCGATCAATATGTTCTTTTGCTGTATACATGGAACCATCATAAACACGAATGACTTCATAAATCCCGTCACCAAATTGATAGCCACGATCTTCTTTTGAAATATTGATTTCTTCTTCATTTATTAATTGGTTGTTCCATAAAATGATTGACATGCTAAATCCTTCTTTCGTGTATTACTCTATTTTTTGAGGTTATTTTGTTAATTCCAATAAAAAATGTAGTTTCTATAATTTTACGAACGAAATAGATTCTACGTTCTACCGTGTATCAAAGCTTCATTTTTTAGCAGCTAATTCACAAATTGCATCCGCATAAATCGCTGCAGATTTTATGAGGTTTTGAATATCTACAAATTCATCAAGTTGATGAGCAACATCTTTTTCTCCAGGGAATAACATCCCAAATGCTACACCTTTTTCTAACACTCTTGCATATGTTCCGCCACCAATAGCTAGCAACGTTGCGGGTTCACCCGTTTGACGTTCATATACTTTCTTTAAGCTTTGAATTAACTCTTCCGACTCATCTACGTAATGAGGTTTTGAGTTGGACAGTACATCTACTGCGATTCCTTGTTCATTAACAGCTGTTTGGCATTGCGTCAATTTCTCTTCAAATGAATAACTTACCGAATAGCGTAAGCTAACATCAACAGTACCCGTTTTCCCATCAAAAGCGATGACACCTGCATTTAGCGTAGTATCACCAGACATTTCGTCGGTAAATGCTAATCCAATGGCATGTCCTCTCGAATCATTCCAAAAAGTATTTACTAGAAAATCGATAAATTTCTTTGAACCCGTTGATGTTACATATTTTGCAAGGAATTTTGCAAGATATATCGCGGCATTCACGCCATCATTAGGTTCCATGGCATGTGCTGATTTACCTTCTAGCGTAAAGTGCCACTCGTTATGTTTAGGAATGACAGATCCCGTGACTTTATTGGTAAGCAGAAACTGCTCAAATGTCTTCCCTATGTTTGGATCATCATGTATGAAAACGGCTTCTGCAAAATCTGGTACCATATTCGTTCGCTTCCCAGATGCAAACGATTGAATATCCTCGTTCGTGTTATCGGTCTGGAATGAAAAACGGAGAGTTGAGATACCTTTTTCAGCATTAATAATTGGAAAATCAGCATCCGGAGCAAAGCCAATGGTTGGCATGGCTTCTTTTTGGAAGTATCGCTCCACACAACGGAATCCACTTTCTTCATCCGTCCCAATGATTAACCGTACACGTTTGTCTAATTGGATCCCGGCATCCTTCACCATTTTCATAGCCATCCATGCAGCCATTGTTGGACCTTTATCATCAATTGATCCACGACCAAATAGTTTATTCCCTACTACTGTTCCTTCAAATGGTGGGTAGGTCCATCCATTCCCTGCAGGAACAACATCTACATGACCCAAAATGCCAAGAATTTCTTCTCCTTCACCCATTTCGATATGTCCAGCCATATGGTCTACATCTTTAACGATCATTCCTTCTTTTTCACCTTTATCAAGTAACCATTTTAAAGCCCGATATGGTTCAGGTCCAAATGGATAATCTTCATTAGCTAATGACTCATCTAACACACTTGGTATTTGTATGAGTTGTTGTAAGTCTAAAATTAATTCATCTTGTCGATTTTGTGCTTCTTTCATCCAATCCATTCGAAAAAACCACCCTCCATATTACTTAAAGCTATTCTACACTTTTCTCTAAAAAATAATAGTGGAAATTCAATAAAGCGAATGATAATAACAAATTTGATAGTATCGTTCGTTCATAATGGTAATGTTTATGTAAAGATTTCGTTAAATTTAGAGATATTTATAGAGAAAATAATGATAATCCGTTATAATTGAATTGTCAGATAACCATTTGACGAACAATATAGAATAGGGGATGTCTAAGACAAGTTACTTAAACACCTGTTTCTATTAGAAACTTCATGTCGTCCGCTAGTCTTTGCCAAGAGAACATAAGATGAAGGAGTGGTTCTACAAATGAAACCAACTACTGATCGGATGCTCAATCGAATTAAAGATGTGTATATGTACATTCGAGATCATGGAATTGTCACGACACAAGATCTAGTCGATGAATTCGGCATCACTCCTCGCACCGTTCAAAGAGATTTGAACGTGTTAGCCTTTAATGACTTAATTAGCAGCCCAAGTCGAGGCAGATGGACAACGACGAGTAAGCGAGTAAGAATGACATCTTAGAAATCCTGTATAAAAAACACAGCTTGCACTCATTATTTTGAGTGTAAGCTGTGTTTTTGTGGTTATTTATTCTTTTGGCTTAAGTTCTTCTAACTCTTTATCAGTTAATGATCTATATTGACCCAGTTCTAGTGTTGAATCTAATTCAAGTGACCCCATCTTCAAGCGCTTTAAGTATGTCACTCGCTTTCCAACTGCTTCAAACATTCTTTTCACTTGATGAAATTTACCTTCAGTAATGATTAATTCTATTTCTGAGGTTTCACCACTACGCAGGATAGTAAGATCACCAGGCTTTGTTAAATAACCATCTTCAAGGATGACGCCTTCCTTAAACTCCAAGATATCCTCTTCAGTTACCATTCCATCAATTTCAGCAAAATATAATTTTGGCACATGTTTTTTTGGAGACAACAACTGATGAGTTAAGTGACCATCGTTTGTAATAAGAAGTAAGCCTTCTGTATCCTTATCTAATCTTCCAACTGGAAACGGTTGAAAATGCTGATCGATCGGCTCAAGTAAATCAATTACCGTTTGATCCTTTTTATCTTCTGTAGCTGAAATGACGCCAGGCGGTTTATTCATCATTAAATAAATAAACTCGGTGTAAATTACCTTCTCTCCTGAGATGAGAATGTCATCCTTTTCACTATCTACATGCATCGATACATCTTTTGCGACTTTCCCATTAACTTCTACTGCCTTAGATTTTACAATTATTTTTATTTCTTTCCTAGAACCATATCCCATATTGGATAAAAGTTTATCTAGCCGCATTAATGTCCCACCTTAAAAACCAAATTTCCTTGTATACTTCGTTAAACGTTCACCAAATAGTTTTTGTGCAATTCCTAGACGTATACTAATTGCTCCATATACGAGACCACCTACTACCCCTACAATCAAAATAATGAGTAAGGCTGAAAGTTTTGAATCAGCCGGCATGAATTGGATTAAAAACATTCTAGTTAGTGCTGCTGCAAATAGCATTAAAACATTGATAGCAGTAATTAGTATGATTCTTCTTACTAATAGTTTAGATCGATAGTTTTGAGTAGTAACAAGTACGGCAAAATTCATGAAAATAGCTACACTATACCCAATAATGGTTGCGGCTATTGCACCATTTGTTTCCCATAGATTAATCAATGGAATGTTTATTGCTAATTTAATTAATAAACCGACCAATAAATTCAAGATAATCCATTTTTGCTGATTAATTCCTTGTAGAATTGCTGCAGTCACTGGGAATAAACTAAACAAGATGGCTACGGGTAAATAATGTGCAAGAATATCTGAACCGATCTTGCTTGGTTCATAAAAGAAATGATATAACTCATTTGCGAGAACCGTCATTCCTACTACTGCTGGTAAAGTTAAGAAATATAGTACTTGGAACGTTTTATCCAATGTTTGTGATAACTGTTCGTGTTCATTCATCGTGAAATATTTTGTTACTAATGGAATAAGTGCCATAGAAAATCCAGTGGCAAGCATAACCGGAATCATAACTAACTTGTGAGCTGTAAGGTTTAAAACTCCTAAGTAATCAAAATCTAACGCGGAATCCATTGCACGATTAAACGTTAATAAATCTACAAATTGAAATAATGGATTAGCAACCCCTAAGAAAACAACAGGCACTGCATAGACAAGAATTTCTTTATACATATCTTTTAAACTCACATCATGTGATGTTGTCGAAGTTGTTAACAAGTGATCGTATTCTGGTTTCTTACGTTTCCAATAATAATAAAGGACAACTAACCCGCCGATTGCACCGACAAATGCGGATAATACAGCCACTTGAATAGCAAGCTTTGGTGATCCATCCATTAAATTAATAACTACAAAGGCTCCACCAAGTAAGAAAATGATACGAACAATTTGTTCGATTAATTGTGATACAGCTGTGGGCATCATATAGCTATACCCTTGGAAGAATCCTCTTAATAAGCTCATAAAAGGAACAACAATTAAAGCAAAACTAACCCATTGAATTGCTTCTTTAACATCAGTGACCGAGTAAATTTCTTCATCCTTATCAATAGATAATGCAGCTAAAGGCTCTGCAAAGAAATATAAGAAAAGGAATGATAAAAAGCCTGTGACCATCATTGTTAGCAATCCAGATCTCAATAAATTACGTCCGGTGTGAAAGTCCCCAAGCGTATTATATTTAGATACAAATCTGGAAAAAGCTAATGGTGCTCCTGAAATAGCCACTGCCAGCATCAAATTATATGGAATATAAGCATATTGATAGAGACCAATGTTATCTTCTCCGACCATTGCATAGAATGGAATGATGTAAATTACACCGAGTATTTTTGAGAGAAACAAACCAAGTGTTAAAATGGCTGTTCCTTTAAATAAATTATTTGACATGAGTTACTTCCTGACTTCTAAATTTTACAATCTACATGGTATTTTACTCCTCAGACATCAAAACCACAAATGGTTTATAATAAAGAAAAAGAAAAGAAAGTGTGTGGACACATGTACGATGTAATTATTGTTGGAGGCGGACCCTCTGGATTGATGGCTGCAATTGCTGCAGGCGAAATAGGTAAAAAAGTGTTATTACTCGAAAAAGGAACAAAACTCGGTAAAAAGCTCGCTATTTCAGGTGGCGGTCGCTGTAATGTAACAAATCGTTTATCTCAAGAAGAAATCGTTAAGCATATTCCTGGTAACGGTCGATTTTTATATAGCCCCTTCTCTGTTTTTAATAACGAAGACATTATTACTTTTTTTGAAGGCTTAGGTGTTGAATTAAAAGAGGAAGATCACGGACGTATGTTTCCCGTCTCGAACAGAGCACAGGATGTTGTTGATACCCTTATTCGTCAACTAGACAAATTAAAGGTAGAGGTTTTATTCGAAAGAACTGTTGCGAAACTTTTAATGGACGACGAAAAGATAACGGGTGTTCGACTTAAAAGTGGCGAAGAAATTTTAAGTCGAGCCGTAGTACTTGCTGTCGGCGGTAAAGCAGTTCCCCAAACTGGTTCCACTGGGGACGGATATCCATGGGCTAAACAAGCTGGTCATACAGTAACAACTTTGTATCCAACGGAAGTTCCCCTCCTTTCAGATGAGAAATTCATCCGATCGAAAGAACTTCAAGGATTAGCTTTACGTGATGTGGCTGTGTCCGTTTTAAATAATAAAGGAAAAATCCTTGTGACACATCAAATGGACATGTTGTTCACACATTTCGGTTTAAGTGGACCGGCTATTCTTCGTTGTAGTCAATACGTAGTGAAAGAACGTATGAAAAATGGAGAAAAACCAGTACAAATGGTCATCGATTCGCTACCTGCGGAAAATAATGAATCTGCTTTTCAAATGCTCGTTAAAATGATGAAGGACGAACCTAAAAAAGCAATCAAAAATGTTTGGAAAGGTGTCGCACCTGAACGCTGGTTATTATTCTTACTACAACGTGCAGGAATCGACGGAAATGATATTGGAGCGACATTACCGAATGAAAAAGTGCGTAGTTTAGCTTTATTACTTAATTCATTTACAATGGAAGTGAACGGTACCCAGCCAATTGAAAAAGCTTTTGTTACCGGTGGTGGTGTTTCAGTAAAAGAAATCGAACCAAAAACGATGGCGTCAAAGAAAAAAAATGGTCTTTATTTCTGCGGAGAAATCTTAGACATTCATGGCTACACAGGTGGATACAATATAACTGCCGCCTTGGTAACGGGAAAAATTGCTGGCATGAGTGCAGCTCAACATGCTAAAACTTTTCCTTATGTACCAGTAAATTATTAAAAGGATAACATTTGAACCCGTTAAAGTGGCGTATTCACTTTGACGGGTTTTCTACTAAGCGACTATATTCACTCACAGAAACACCTGCTAAGCGAAGCGGGCAGGGCTAATTTGGGCTGCACGCTTCACTTTCGCAGCCTTTCCTGTTAGATAACCTACTTCAACGATCAAACTTGAGGACAATTACGACTGAGATGGCGATAATTCTAACCAAGAATGTGTATTTTCGAACTGAGAACGCTAAAATTCTAACCAAGATTGCGATATCTTTAACTGAGCGACTATATTCACTCACAGAAATACCTACCAAGCGGAGCGGGCAGGACTAATTGGGGCTGCACGCTTCACTTTCGCAGCCTTTCCTGTAAGATAACCTTCTTCAACGACGGACTTTGAGGACAATTACAACTGAGATGGAGATAATTCTAACCAAGAATGCTATTTTTCTAACTGAGGACGCTAAAATTCTAACCAAGATTGCGAAATCTTTAACTGAGCGATCATTCACTAATTTAAAGTCAAAAAAATCCTCTTATCTCAATTTTCATGAGACAAGAGGATTCTTCAATATTTAACCAAAATATAGCGCAACTGCTAATGAAATCAGAGTAAAGACATATAAACTAATAGCCATTCTTTTACCGCCTTTAGATATTTCCTCTTGACGCAGGATACTAAAGAGCTTCCATGAAAATGCTGCTATTACAATGATGACAACGACATGAATCGCTTCCATTACACAATGACCATGTTAACTAATTTGCCTGGAATGGCGATTAGTTTTTTCATTTCTTTACCTTCAAGAATTTCTTTTACTTTTTCATCAGCCAAAACAGCTTTTTCAAGTTCGTCTTTTGTAAGATCTTTGCTAACGACAATCTTCGTTCGAACCTTACCGTTAACTTGAATCACCATTTCGATTTCATTTTCAACTAATTTAGATTCATCATATACCGGCCATTCCACATATGAAATTGTTTCAGTCCCACCAAATTTTTCCCACAATTCTTCAGATAAATGAGGGGCTACTGGTGCTAGTATTTGAACAAATCCTTTTGCATATTCCATTGGTACTGATTTCGCTTTATAGGCTTCATTTATGAATACCATCATTTGAGAAATGGCTGTGTTAAAGCGGATTCCTTCATAGTCCTCTGTCACTTTTTTAACAGTTTGATGATAGACTTTTTCTAGCGTTCCGTCATTAGAATCGACGATTTTATTGCTAACAGTACCGTCTTCATTCATAAACAAACGCCAAATGCGATCTAAAAAGCGACGAGCGCCATCTAAGCCATTTTCAGACCATGCGATTGATGCATCTAGTGGTCCCATAAACATTTCGTATAGACGTAATGTATCTGCACCATGACTTGCTACGATATCATCTGGGTTCACGACATTCCCTTTTGATTTAGACATTTTTTCGTTATTTTCACCTAAAATCATGCCTTGGTTAAATAGTTTTTGGAAAGGTTCTTTTGTATGAACTACCCCGATATCGTACAACACTTTGTGCCAGAAACGAGCATATAACAAGTGAAGCACAGCATGCTCTGCTCCTCCGATATAGATATCCACAGGTAACCATTGTTTAATCAATTCTGGATCTGCAATTGCTTGATCATTCTTAGGATCGATATAACGCAAGTAATACCAGCAGCTTCCTGCCCAGTTTGGCATTGTATTCGTTTCACGACGACCCTTCATACCTGTTTTCGGATCGACAACATTTACCCATTCATCAATTTTTGCAAGTGGTGATTCACCAGTTCCACTCGGTTTGATATCTGTTGCTTTCGGTAGAATTAAAGGAAGTTCAGATTCTTCAACAGCAGTTATTGAGCCATCTTCCCAGTGAATCACTGGAATCGGTTCACCCCAATAACGTTGACGACTAAATAACCAGTCACGCAAACGATATGTTACTTTCTTTTCACCTGTACCGTTTTCTTCAAACCAAGCAATTGCTTTTTCAATCGCTTCTGTTTTTTCCAATCCATTCAAGAAGTCCGAATTGATGTGTGGACCTTCACCAGCGTAAGCTTCTTTTTGAATATTGCCACCTTCGACCACTTCAACGATTGGTAAATTAAATTGCGTAGCAAATTCATAATCACGCTCATCATGTGCTGGTACCGCCATGATTGCTCCCGTACCATACGTTGCAAGAACATAATCAGCAATCCAGATTGGCATCTTTTCACCATTAACCGGATTTACTGCGTATGCACCTGTAAATTCACCAGTTTTGTGTTTTGCAAGATCCGTTCTCTCTAGATCACTTTTCAATTTAACTGAATCGATGTATTTAGAAACTGCTTCTTTATTCTCAGAAGTCGTAATCTCTTTCACTAATGCATGCTCTGGTGCAAGAACTGCGTAAGTAGCTCCAAAAATTGTATCAGGACGCGTTGTAAAGACTTTGAATGAATGATCTGTATCGGCAATGTTAAATGTTAATTCTGCACCTTCAGAACGTCCAACCCAGTTTCTTTGCATATCTTTAATGCTATCCGGCCAATCCAAGTCATCCAAATCTTCAATTAAACGATCTGCATAAGCTGTGATTTTCAACATCCACTGTTTCATTGGGCGTCTTTCTACTGGATGTCCTCCACGCTCAGATTTCCCGTCAATTACTTCTTCATTCGCCAAAACAGTCCCTAAAGCCGGGCACCAGTTTACAGCTACTTCGTCAACGTAAGCTAATCCCTTTTTATGAAGCTGAAGAAAAATCCATTGCGTCCATTTGTAGTAGGACGGATCCGTTGTATTGATTTCACGGTCCCAGTCATACGAAAATCCAAGTTCTTGAATTTGACGTTTAAATGTTGCAATGTTTTTCGCTGTAAATTCAGCAGGGTCATTTCCTGTATCTAAAGCATATTGCTCTGCAGGTAATCCGAATGCATCCCAACCCATCGGATGTAATACATTGTATCCTTGCATGCGTTTAAATCGGCTTAAAATATCGGTTGCGGTATAGCCTTCTGGATGTCCTACATGTAACCCTGCACCTGAAGGAAAAGGGAACATATCTAATGCGTAAAACTTCGGTTTAGATGCGTCTTCCCCTGTCTTAAAAGTATGATTTTGCTCCCAATAAGCTTGCCATTTTTGTTCGATCTGTTGATGATTAAAGTTCATGTGTTTTCCTCCTTTTGAAAATAAAAAAACTCTCGTCCCAATAGTCAAAAAAGACTAAGGGACGAGAGTTATACGCATACTCCCGCGGTACCACCCAAATTAGCAATCATACAATTGCTCAACTTGTTTCCTTAACGCGGAAAACGGCACCGGTTACTATTCCTTCACCAATGCTGACTCCAAGGCGAGTTCGATAAATTGTGATACTGACTTTCACCAACCGTCAGCTCTCTACAAACACAAAATTATTTACTATTCCTCTTCACGGTCAAACACTATTGTTTTTTCATTGTAATCGAAGTATGGAAAAAGCACAAGAATTTATTGAACAGTATATCCACCATCTAAGACGACAGCTTGCCCCGTCATTCCTTTTGCCTGTTCACTCGATAAGAATAGAGTCAAGTCAGCAATTTCTTTTACATCTAATAATCGTTTCTGAGGAACTAACGGATAGATAACTTCCTCTAAAACAGACTCAAGTGGAACTTTACGCGTAGTCGCTAAATCTTGAAGCTGATTGCGAACAAGTGGCGTATCTACGTACCCCGGACAAACGGCATTGACCGTAATTCCATCCGCTGCTGTTTCTAGCGCAGCTACTTTTGTTAGGCCAATGACACCATGTTTAGCAGAATTATAAGCTGCTTTACCTGCAAATCCAACTAATCCATTAATTGAAGCCATATTAATAATTCGTCCAAAACCTTGTTTTCGCATATGTGGAAGAACATTTTTCGTGGCAATAAATGGAGCTGTTAACATGATCTTAATGAGTAATTCAAAACGTTCAGTCGGGAAATCCTCAAGCATGGCAACATGTTGCATCCCAGCATTGTTGATTAAAATATCTAGTCGACCAAAATGAGCAATTGTTGCATCAATTGATTGAATAATATCTTCTTCTTTTGTAACATCGCATTTTAAACCAATCGCGTCAGAACTTAGAGATGCAGCAGCTTCTTTCACTTTTTCTTCATTCAAGTCTGTTAAGACAACCTTTGCACCTGCTTTAGAAAATTCACGTGCAATTTCAAAACCAATTCCTTGTGCAGCACCTGTTATAAATAAAACTTTGTCGTTTACCATTATATGTCCCTCCAAAAAAATCAGCCGCACGAGGCGGCTGAATTTGATTAATTAAAGTCCAAAGCCGAATGAGAATAGTACGATGGCAATAATAACACCGATCACTGGTGTTACAACTGTTGTTGCCGCTACAGCCCAGTAAGCTGCACTATATTTCTCACCACAGATAGAGTGAATTGTCGTAACAACATATCCATTGTGTGGAAGTGAATCCAGTGCACCAGATGAAATCGCTACAACACGGTGTAACGCTTCAGGGTTAACACCTGCATCCATATATCCAGGAGCTAATAGTGGTAATGCAATTGCTTGACCACCAGAAGCTGAACCGGTCATACCTGCAATAACAGATACTGCTACCGCCGCTCCAATTAACGGAGAACCAGGAATGTTTGTCATTGCATCAACCGCTACTTGGAATGCTGGTACCGATTTAGCAACTCCACCGAAACCAACAACTGCCGCTGTATTACCGATTGCGATAATCGCACCGATTGTACCAGCAGATACTGCTTCCCAAGGAGCTTTAAAGTATTTCCAACTAACGATAAATGTGGCAATAATACCGCCTAGTAAAGCAACAATTAAAGCGGATTGCTTTAATGAATCATGGAAGATGAATGAAATAACAAGTACGACTAATAATGGAATCATTGCTAAGAAAGGATTTGGTAATGGTCGTGTAACGTCAAATGTTGGATCCGTTTCACGATCGATAAAACGTTCACCTTTATTAACAGCTTTGTTGATAATTTTCTTTAACCACCAGTAACCAAACACAGCCATGAATGCAGCAACGATTAAACTAACTTCCCAACCAGCAAACTGGTTTGTACCCAAGAATGGGATGGGAATCCAGTTTTGAATTTCTGGAGAACCTGCTGATGTCATTGTGAACGTTACAGAACCTAAAGCTAATGTAGCTGAAATAAAACGTCGTGGTAAATCTGCTTGTTTAAATAATGAAATAGCCATCGGATAAACCGAGAATGCTACAACGAATAAACTAACTCCACCGTAAGTCAAAACAGCACAAGCTAGTACAAGTGCAAGAACTGTGTACTTCATACCTAATTTGCCAACAAACCATTTAGCTACTGAATCTGCAGCTCCACTATCTTCCATTACTTTACCGAAAACAGCTCCAAGTAAGAACATTAAGTACCAAGCCAAAATGAATGATGTAAAACCAGTCATATAACTAGTAACAAAGTTTGCCGCACCCTCTTCAACTAACTGAGGGAATAAAGGCAATCCACTCATTACAGCTACGAATAAAGCAGAAATAGGTCCGCCAATAAGAATGTTAACACCTTTAAGTGTTAAAAAGATTAGTAAAGCAAGTCCACCAATAAGTCCGATCATGCTCAATACAACACTAGTATCCATGAATAAATTTCCCCCGAAATTTTATTAGACGTTTTCTTTTACATCATCAACATTTAAAGAAGCTTCTGTAGAATCAATGACGTCCTGAACAGTGAATCCCTCGAAAACTTCCTTCAAAACTAAACCATTAGGTGTTACTTCAATTAGTGCACGTTCCGTAATAATTTTGTTAACCACACCCTTACCTGTTAACGGTAAATCGCATTGCTTTTTAATTTTTGGTGAACCGTCTTTTGCAACATGATCCATGATTACGATGATTTTTTTGGCACCGTGAACTAAATCCATAGCTCCACCCATACCTTTAATCATTTTCCCTGGAATCATCCAGTTGGCAAGGTCACCATTTTCGGATACTTCCATACCACCTAGAATGGCAACATCCACATGCCCACCACGAATCATGCCAAAAGATTCTGCACTTGTGAAAAAGGCTGACCCTGGAATCGTTGTAACTGTTTCTTTACCTGCGTTAATCAAATCTGGATCCACTTCATCTTCAGTAGGATATGGTCCAATACCTAATAGACCATTTTCTGATTGAAGAACTACAGTCTTATTAGGTGAAATGTAATTCGCAACCAATGTTGGCATTCCGATACCTAAGTTGACATAGTTTCCATCTTCGATCTCTTGTTCTGCTCGAATTGCTATACGTTCTCTGACATTTACTGTTCCCATAGCTTGTCTCCTCCTATTCTATGAACGCGTCGTTAGTCGCTCTATCCGTTTTTCTTGTTTCGCTTGTAGAATCCCCTGCACATAGATGCTAGGTGTTTGAACGGTATTAGGATCAATATCTCCCGTTTCAACAATTTCTTCTACTTCTGCAATCGTAAATTTACCTGCAGCAGCCATCATCGGATTAAAGTTTTGCGCCGTTTTGTTATAGACTAAGTTTCCAAACTTGTCAGCTTTCGCTGCACGAACAAGTGCAAAATCAGCACGTAAAGCTTCTTCAAGAACGTACTCTTTTCCATCATACACACGAATTTCTTTGCCTTCAGCAACGGTTGTCCCAACCCCTGCAGGTGTAAAGAATGCTGGAATCCCTGCTCCGCCAGCACGGATTTTTTCTGCTAAAGTTCCTTGAGGTGTCAATTCCACTTCGATTTCGCCAGATAATACTTGGCGCTCGAATTCTTTGTTTTCACCAACATATGAACCAATCATCTTTTTTATTTGTTTATTTTTCAATAAAAGTCCAAGACCCCATTCGTCAACGCCACAATTATTTGAAATAACCGTTAAATCTTTAACTCCTTTTTCAACTAAAGCTAAAATTAACGTCTCTGGTATTCCTACAAGTCCGAAACCACCGACCATTAATGTGGCTCCATCTTGAATTTGTTGTACAGCCTCTTCTGCAGAAGAATAGATTGGCTTCATGGGTTTTCCTCCTTACAAGAAATCGTTTGAATTTTTGTATAAAAGCGCTTTCACTAGCTATTAAAACAGAACCTTAATATTCACGCAATAGCAGTTGTGACAACATTTTGTCCGGTTTTGCCCTATATCCGTCCGAAATTTCGGATTTTATAGCAGTATAGTTTTTATCTTTGGTTATTTCACCTATTTTAATAGTCCGGATTATCGGAATTAAGTCCGAATTATCGGAAATAGGTCATAAGTTATATTTTTTTATTTTTTCGTAAAGTGTCGATCTGCTTAACCCAAGACGCTTAGCCACCACTTTTTTATCATCTTCGATACCCAATGCTTCTTGAATCATGGACCGTTCTAGTTGCTCAATTGCATCTTGCAGATTATTAGATTCATTAAATTGATTCGCTCGATGTTGTTTGAGCGTATCTGGTAAAGCAGATGGTTCAATGGTTTCATTATCTGCTAAATAAACTGCAGCTTGAATAACATTTTGTAATTCTCGAACATTCCCTGGCCAATGATAGGCTTGTAAATAATCTCTCGTTTGACTGGCTAATACAAGTCTACGTTTCCCAGCTTTTAATATGTATTGCTGTAAAAAAGTATTTGCAAGTTCCGTAAAATCTTCCATTCGCTCACGCAACGGGGGAATACGTAGAGTAATGGCTTGAATACGGTAATACAAATCTTCCCTAAACTTCCCTTGCTCGATCAGCGTTTCTAATGGCTTATTTGTTGCAGCTAAAATTCGTACATTTACCCGAATACTTTGTTGAGCACCCAACGGCTCAATTTCTCCCTCTTGAATAGCTCGAAGTAGTTTGGCTTGAATCGTAAGTGGCATTGCTCCTATTTCGTCAATAAAAAGCGTGCCATTGTCAGCTTGCTCAAAACGGCCTTTGCGATATTGATTTTTTGACTCTGAAAAAGAACCAAAAATTTCTGCCTCAAGTAGTTCAGATGGAATCGCGGCACAATTAATTTTGACAAACGGCAAGTCAGATCGTTCCGAACGTTCGTGGATACTTTGAGCAAATAGTTCCTTACCGGTTCCACTTTCTCCTTCTACTAAAACGGATAAATCACTTGGGGCAATCATTTGAATCGTTTCTTTTATCGAGCGAATCGCTTGTGAACTTCCTTTAATATCTTCTAATCGATATGATTTTTGATTAGAATCATTGGAATTTATCGTGATTTTATCCATTGTCGTACGAACATGAGAACTTAGCTTTTTCCAATCTGTCATATCTCGGAAAACCACGCTCCCGAAAGCTCCAACAATCTCTCCGTCTACAATTAATGGCACACGGTTAGCTAGCATGTATGTGCCTTTAATATAGTGCGGCGAAGCCACATGTGCTTTTCCTGACTTAACTACTTCATGCATTTGAGTATTTTCAATGACTTGATCAACCGGTTGACCAATGGCTTTGTCCCTAGGAACTTCTAAGAAACGGCAATAATCTTCATTGATATAGAGAATACGGCATTCTTTATCAACCACCACAAACCACTGAAAAGCATTTTCAAGAATTTGAGTCAGTACAGATTCCGGTAATTGTTGAAAAACAGATTTCATTTTGATTCACCCTACCTCACGATTCGTTCTATTCTATTTTCCCAAAGTATCTGAAAATATGCAAAAGGAGGCTTGGACAAAACAAAAAATATCAAAATTTCTCACTGAGAAATTTTGATATTTTATCTCTTATGCTAAATTGATTTCCGTTGCGGGGACGCTTTCCGGGGGCACGGCTCGAGCCTGTAGTCTCTCACTCGTGCTGTTTCCCCAGGAGTCGCCCCTCCACTTCAATCAATTCATAGAGTAGCAATTTATTAATGTAGATTTTTTCTCATTTAAAGGTATTTCTACTTATGTCCCAGCCTCTAAAGATTAAAATTTAAGATAGAATAGGACAGATGATAATCGACAAAATCAGCTTCGCATTCCACAGGCTAGCACCGAATTAACTCGTACTTAACGTCCGAGTGGATATCTAGTCTATTTTCTCCATTTTTAATAGTGGTCGATCATATAAAAGACTTGGAATGATGGCTAATGCCATGAATGATGTTAATATTAAGAACATAGCAGTCATTCCATATAGGTCTACTAGGACGCCCCCGAAAAATGGTCCTAGCATCCTTCCAACAGTGGCTGTACTATTAACAATCCCTTGATAGAAACCTTCTCGTCCTTTTGGCGCCAATTGACTAGCTAATGTTGGCACAGCTGGCCAAACAAACATCTCACCAATAGTTAGAATAACCATTGATGTGACAAACATTGAAAATGCATCTGCGAAGCCTACTACAACAAACGAAATCATCATAATAACAATTCCCAAAACCAATTGAGCTTTTATTCGATGTTCTAAACGCTTCACAATCGGCTGTATGACAGGTTGTGCAGCTAAAATTAGTAACCCGTTGATTGTCCATAACAGACTATATTGTTTCAGTGTAATACCTAATTCTTGCGTATATGTTGCAATGGTCGATTGCCACTGTACGTAAACTAACCAACAAATTAGATAGCCACTTGTAACAATTAACAAAGCGTAAAATGGTGCTTTGTTTTTAATCTTTTTCCCTTCATTAATAACTGAAGTATGTCTATCAGGTGCTATATTAAATTTACGATAACCTATTAATGCAATAAAGAAGAACACTACATACATGCCTAGATTAGCAACAAAAATATAGTCAAAACTATAATCGGCTATAACACCAGCAACCGCTGGCCCAATTGCAACACCTAAGTTTTGTGCAAGGTAAATAGCATTAAATGCTTTTCGTCCGCCCTCTGGCCAAGCAGTACCTACCATCGCATACATACTTGGGAAGACAATTCCCCCACTAAAACCCATAATGGTAAGAAACCACACATAATGTGGCCAACCGTGCCAGATCGTCAGACCGGTTAATCCAATAATTGTTATGGTGATTCCTAGCATGATTGATTTGTAACCACCAATTTTGTCGAATAAATAACCACCGAGTAAATTACCGATGATACCCGCTCCTGCGTTAGCCATTAATACTAAGCCCGCGACCGATAAACTTTTCCCTAAATGATCATGCAAATATATTGTATTCAAAGGCCATAAAAATGAATTACCTGTAACATTTACAAGCATTCCAATGATTAGCAGCCAAACACTTTTTGGCATCTTTCTTCCTCCATTATTTCGAAATCCAAAATAATTGTATTCTATTTAATGAAGGACAACAAGATGTCTTAAATACAAAGATTATTCCGAAATTAATAGACATTAGCTAGTCAATGAAATCATGGTAAACTTCTTTTTAAAGGAGTGAAAACCGAATGATTTTAGAACGAGTTCTTTCCTACTCAAAAACTTTATTACAAAGAGCTATTTCAGAAGGTGACATTGTAATTGATGGGACGGCAGGAAATGGGCATGATACCCTCTTCCTCGCTAAACTAGTTGGGGAAAATGGACATGTCTACGCTTTTGACATACAGCAATCTGCGATTGATTCAACAAAGCAAAAACTTGTAGAATTTAGTAATCAATCATCCGTAATTCTAGACGGACATGAACACATACCCAAATATGTAAATCAAGAAATTTCAGCCGCTGTCTTCAATCTCGGGTATTTACCTGGTGCAAATCATTCCACCATTACTAAACCTGGTACTACTGTCATGGCAATTGAAGCTTGTCTCAATTTACTAAAAGTTGGTGGAATCATTGTTATCGTTGTGTACCATGGACACGAAGGTGGAGATATCGAACGTGATGCCCTACTCCAGTATGTAAGTGAACTGCCTCAATCCTCCATTCAAGTATTAAAATATGAATTTATAAATCAAGTAAATCATGCACCGTTTATATTAGCATTAGAAAAAACTAAACAAATTTAAAATCTAATGGACTAGACTAACTAGATTCCATTAGATTTTATTAGGCTGAAAAATTTAAATCCCATTGTGCAGACACTTTCCGGAAACAGGCAATCCGATAATACTATGAAAAGGACGAGTAGAGAACATGTATGATGAATAGAAAAATATGAATAGCTCTCTTTCAAATGTATATCCATTCTCAGCATTGAACAATTTTATTCATATTTGATATCAAGAAATTCATAGACGTTTTTTACGTATTGATCCTTTGGATAAGTATTATATAGGACACTTGATAACCGTATGGGATCTCCAAAAAAGTACCGTTCGTATTGAATTTGTCTAGTGCCAAATGAACTCATCGTTAAATCCCATGCCAATCGGAAAATCTTTAAACGCTCTTCGGCAGTTATGTTTGAGCCTTGGAGATATTGGTGAATATCAGAGCCGATTGAAGAATTAATTGCTTTTTCAGTGGGCAAAGTTACCATACCGCTTGCACCGATTAATTGGATGATTTCACAATATCGAGGATAAATTCTAGGGAAAATATTACTAGCAATTTGAAGAGGAGGTAGATGTGGACGCATCGTTCCAAATTCATCTAATTTACTGTGATGCTCAGATTTCTCAAGAAGTGCTTTCATTGTTTCCAGCCCAATGATAAATTCTGATAGCTTTTCTTGAATGTGCTGATACTCGCATACATCAATGGTCTTCACAAGAAGTTGAGCAAGCCCTAACATGAATTCAGATTTCACAATTTGTCTGTTTATGGTTTGATGCAATGCAAAACAATGAAAAGAGGTTTTTATCAGGAAGTTGGCCGATACTTCTATATTTCCATAATAGAATACACGGTTCCACGGGACCAACACATTATCAAAGACAACAAGAGAATCCATTTCTTCGAATCTCGAGCTAAGCGGATAATTAAAGACTGAATCGCCACCAACAAAAGATTCCCTACAAATAAACTTTAACCCTGGCGTATTTGAAGGGATTGAGAAAGCATATGCTTCATCCTCATCTAAGAAAAAATTGGGGGTGCTAAAAACTAAGACTTCGTCCGTTAAGCCTCCTTGAGTAGCTAGTAGACGAGCACCTTTTATGACTAACCCGTGTTCGTTCTGATCGATTACTTTTGCCGAAATTGGTTCCTTTGAGGAATAAAAATTAAAGGAGGACCGGTTCACTTGAGGGGTAACAAATGTGTGAGTGAATGTTAAATCTTTATTCATGGCTAATTCATAAATAGACTGAATGTTCTCTGGAAAACACTTTTCTCTTCCCTTTAAATATGAAGCAGATGAAGCAAAAGCCATTAAAACAGAGTTTATATAATCTGGACTCCGACCCATCATTCCCTTGGTCAATCTTGCCCAATGCTCCATCATTGTTCTTCTCTTTACTAAATCCTCTTTAGTTCTAGGTTGTAAATATGAAAGTCCTATTGGTTTATTGGAATTAGGTGAAATAAACACCATTTCATTTGAAAGACTGGAATCAAATTGCAAGTTATACAAAGATGCTTTTGTTTCAAGAATCCCCTTGAATGCAGGATGCTCTGAAATCTTCCCTGTTACTTTCTCTCCATCGAACCATATTTCGCTTCCCAATTGATTCAAACGGTCGATTAATTCCTTCCCATTAATTGCTCCCATTATTTCACTCCCATTGGTCAGCATAAAATAAACTATTATATTCATCATTTTTCAAAGCTGTGTTAATTTATGACAGTCTTTTAGTCATTAGAGGGATCCTCACATCATAGTGGTGTTTCCAAAAAACGTACGACAAATCAAAACAGATGAAGAAATATCAATCTTTTCTCTCCACCTGTTTTTGTTCGGCCCCTATTTAACAGTCTCTTATTTGAATATATTTTCTTTTATATGGAAAAGATGAAACTATTATTGAACCATATAAGGAGAATATGTATGCCTCAAATCCATTCAATTAGTTCATATATGCCACCCTACTCATACTCTCAAAATGACGCAGCTACATTATTAAAAAATTTATTTACCGATCACTACGCAGACTTAGACCGGATGTTAAAAGTTTTTGAAAACGGTGAAATCGAATCAAGGCAGTTTTGTGTACCGATGGAGTGGTTCGAACAGCCACATGATTTAGAAGAACGAAATCGTCTATATATCGAGTTAGCCACTTCTTATGGCTCATTAGCAGTTCATGCTTGCTTGAACAATTCCACTTTCTTAAAACAACCAATTCATCCTTCAGAGATTGACGGGATTTTTTTCATTTCCAGTACTGGTTTTTCAACTCCCAGCATTGATGCACGCATTTTAAACCAATTGCCATTTTCGGATTACGTCAAACGAATACCGATTTGGGGTTTAGGTTGTGCAGGAGGAGCATCGGGCTTGAGCCGCGCATTTGAATATTGTCTTGCCTATCCAAAAGCTAAAGTACTTATTCTTTGTGTAGAGCTCTGTAGCCTCACCTTTCAACCGAATGACTACACGAAAAGCAATTTGATAGGTGCTTCTTTATTTGCGGATGGAGTTGCCTGCGCCTTAGTTTGCGGAGATGAAGTGGAGGTCTCTTCAAGTGAGCCTTTACCAAGTTTTGTCGCTACCTCTTCTAAAACAATGGCAAATTCAGAAGACGTCATGGGTTGGAATATGAAAAATGATGGTCTGCATGTGGTCTTTTCGAAAAGCATTCCGTCTATTATTGAAAAATGGCTAGAACCCTTTGTCACAGAATTCTTAACCGAGCATCAAATCACTGCTGAACAAATTGATCACTTCATTGCACACCCGGGTGGAAAAAAAGTTTTAGCAGCTTATGAAAAAGCATTGGGTTTAGATTCGAATAAAACAAATATCTCAAGAGAAGTGTTAAAGAATCACGGCAATATGTCTTCCCCGACTGTTTTATATGTGTTAGAAGAATTTATGAAGCAAAAGAAAAGTAGTGGAGATATTGGATTATTAACTGCATTGGGTCCAGGATTCAGTGGCGAATTGGTGCTATTAAAATGGACATAAACTTAATTGTTTTTCTCATCATTTTCGGATTTGTCATCATTCAACGAGTTATTGAATTATTTATAGCGAAGCGAAACGAAGATTGGATTAAATCTCAAGGTGGGTATGAAGTTGGCAAACGTCATTATCCATTTATGGTTGCCTTGCATGTAGGTTTTTTTATTAGTTTATTGCTCGAATTCACATTATTAAATCGAGGGCTATCTATATTTTTATTGCCACTTTTCACTGTCTTTGCAGTCACACAATTAATGAGAATCTGGATACTTTCTTCATTAGGACGATTTTGGAACACAAAAATCATGATTCTTCCTGGAGCTTCAGTCGTTAAAAAAGGACCTTTTCAATATATGAGACATCCTAATTACACGGTTGTTGCTCTTGAACTGTTAGTCCTTCCATTAATGTTTAATGCGTTTATTACCGCCCTTGTGTTTACCTTATTAAATCTTTACATGTTATCTGTTCGAATTCCAATCGAAGAAGCAGCACTTTGTGAAGGTACGAATTATAAGGAAGTTTTCTAGATGGTAATGAAAAAAAGGACTGTCTCAAAGTCATTTAGTGACGGAGAGATGGTCCATTATTTTATTTATGAATTTGCGTATCGGACGGACACTTTCCGCAGACTTGAGCCGAAATAGATTGAAAAATTCGTCCGAGTTAATTTTGCCACTTCGCTTTTCCCTCTGGAGTCTCCGCTGAACTCCTTGAAATTATTATGATTAATAGTGAAATGATAAAAAGATCCGGACGATAAATCGTCCGAATCACCTAGAGTAACATATCGTGCTACTCGTTTTTTTATACTACAAGTTATTTTCAGAAAACATAACTTCCCCAGCTACAATCGTTTTTACAACATTTGCTTCTAAAAGTTGTTCTTCTGTTCCTTCAAACAAGTCTCGGTCAAAGATGGTGAAGTCTGCATCGTAATTGACATCGATTTTCCCACGAGACAATTCTTTTCCGATAGCGTAAGCACTTCCAGTTGTGTATAAAGAAATGGCTTCAAAACGAGTTAACTTTTCTTCAGGTAAATAGCCGTCGTGTGTCTCCCCCGGATTTCTCCTTGCCACTGCCGCATACATGCCAAGTCTTGGATCAACCGTTTCAATCGGTGAATCTGAACCACCACTACACACAATCCCTCGATCGATTAATTTTCTCCAAGCGTATGCCCAAGTCAATCGTTCTTCGCCTAGTCTTTCCCTCACCCACGGAAAATCAGAAGTTACAAAACTCGGCTGGATATCTAACACGACATCCAATTTTTCAATTCTACTCACTAAATTTTCATTTAGCACGTTTGCGTGAATCAGTCGATCACGTTTTCCTTTTGGTACTGGATGTAATTCGATAGCTTCCACAATCATTTCCATTCCAAGATCACCAATCGCATGAACTGCAATAGCTTCTCCGTGAGATCTAGCTTTCGCAACCAATGCATTCAGTTGTTGTTGTGAGTGAATGTTGACCCCTTGTGTGGATTTATCATCCGCATAAGGTTTTGTCAGTAAAGCCGTTCGTCCACCAAGCGCTCCATCAATAAATATTTTCATCGCACCTGGTTCAATCCAAGGTTCACTATACGATGCATTTTGAATCATCTCATCAAAAACTAAGTGATGTCTCAACAAATGAATCCGGAACTTTTTATGTTCACCGAATGTTTTTTGGAATGCTTCAAGAGGTTTTGAGTAATTTCCGTAGTAACTCATGTCTTCCGTATGAACACCTGTGAATCCTAAAGATAGTAAATCTTCAGCTGCCATTTCTAGTGAAGTCCTTAATTGATCAACACTGACTTCAGGAATTTGTTTTAAGATCAGTGCCTGTGCCCCGTCCATTAAATACCCTGTAGGTTCTCCGAATTCATCACGAACAATTACGCCATCACTTGGGTCGGGTGTGTCTTTAGTAATTCCTGCGATTTCAAGTGCTCTCGAATTCACAATCATTGCATGGCGACAAATGCGTTTTAATACGAGTGGTGAAGTAGTAATTACGTCTAATTCCGTTCGATGAAGAATTTTTTTATCCGGAAAATTATTTTCATTCCATCCTTCAGCAACAATCCATTCTTGCGGATTCCGCTGTTCAAACAGATTTTTCAAATGTCCCTTCATAGTCTCAGCAGATTCAAAAAGGGACAAATCGATATAACGTAATTTATCGCCATGTCCGATTAAGTGAATATGACTATCAACGAATCCGGGATAGACGAATAATCCTTTTAAATCTAATTGATTGGCAGTTTCGTTCTTCAGTTTTTCATATTTGCCCATTTGAAGAATTCTGCCATCTTCAATTAAGACCGCTTCAACACGGTCGCCTGGACTTTTCATTGTATAGAATTTTGCATTATGTAAAAGTTGCTTCATTTTATTCACATCCAAAAGTTGATTTTGTATCAGTGTAAATGAAAAACCGATCTTTTCACAATGGAAAAGACCGGTTTGTTTCATTACTTTTGTTTTGTAGCTGCTAATTCAACTGCTCGAGCAACTACTTGGTGTACAGAAGGATCTAACGGATTCGGAATTAAATCCCCTGGTTTTGTATGATTGAAGATTGCTTGAGCCGCTGCTACAAGCATTGGGTACGTAATTTCGCTAGCCCCTGCGTCCAGTGCCCCTCTAAAAATACCTGGGAAACCGATTGCATTGTTAACAAGACGACCATCCGCAGCATAAGCAGCACCTGCCGCTAATGCATCTTCAGGCGTAATTTCAGGATTTGGATTCGACAACGCTAAAATAATTTGCCCTGGGCGAACCATACTCGGTTTAATCAGACCGGCTACTCCAGTTGTAGCCACTACGATATCACAAGTCGCCATGATCTCTTCCAATGAAGATAGTGTTTGGCCACCATAGCTAGTAAGTCGATCTAATGCTTCTTGCTGACGATCGATACCATAAACATTGTCGACTCCATAAGCCATTAGCATACGACATATTGCCAAACCTGCTGCACCTAAACCAATTTGGCCGATAACAGCTCCTTTAGGGTCCACTCCAGTTGCACGACAAGCCGATAATACGGAAGCAAGTGCTACTACCGCTGTTCCATGCTGATCATCATGCATAACTGGAATCGGCAATTCCTTCTTCAATCGCTCTTCGATTTCAAAGCAATGTGGAGAACCAATATCTTCAAGCAAGATGGCTCCAAATCCTTGATGAATATGCTTAATCGTTTCAACCACTGAATCAATATCACTCGTATCTAGTAAGATAGGAATTCCGCTAATCCCAGCAAATTGATCAAATAAAACAGCTTTCCCTTCCATTACAGGCATTCCGGCAACAGGACCAATATTACCAAGCCCTAGTATCGCCGTTCCATCTGTAACGATGGCAACTGTGTTACCTATACTTGTAAAATAGCGTGCTTTATCTGGGTCTTCTTGAATGTCTAAACACACACTCGCAACGCCCGGTGTATAAATTCGACGAAGATCCCCTAAAGAGCGGACATCAATGCGACTCTTCATGTGAATTTTTCCGCCTTCATGTGCTTTTAAAACGTCATCCGTTACTGCATGTATATGAACATCTTCACTAATCGCTCGAACATTTTCAATTACTTGATCTAACTGTTCAAGATTTTCACACTTAACACTAATATCACGAATCGTAGATAACGTTCCATCCTTGATAATTGTGATATCTCCTATATCTCCACCCGCTACCCCTATAGCTGTTGCCACTTTCGCAAAGTTCCCTGGTTTTGACGGTGTTTCAACGATTAACGTACGAATAATTTCTTGTAATGCCATAATATCCTCCTATTTTTCCTACGCATCTTTGCTAGAAAAAGTCATTCGTCCATTATAGCAAATTTTTGGAGAGATTATTAGTAGTATTTATTTGTATTAATATTTAATTATCACATCCGAAAAAAAAAGACCCTCATTAGAGAGCCCTCATTTAAAACTAAACTTATTCAGTTAACTCATCTTCCAAGCTCGAATCGCGATTTGCTTGAACATCTTCAACTACTATATTTGGTGGTGTGGAGATTGGCTCTGGAGTTGATTCAGTTGTAGGCTCTTCAACTATTTCTGTTTCCTCTTCAGTTTCTGATTCAGTTACAGGTTCTATAATTGGATCCGTTATTGGAGATGGTTCTGGAGTAGGAGTTACAGGAGCTGGAACCGTTTCACTGATTGGCTCTGGCTTTGTTTCAGGAACTTCTACTGGTTCACTTTTTACTGGTGATTCCGGTACAGGCACTACAACCGTCTCAGGAACCGTAGCCGCAGCACCATTCATTTGTGCAATTGCATTTTCAACAATTGAATCGATATTCGCAGTAATAGCGGCTTGTTGTTCGCTGTTATCAATATCTATGTTAGCGATTAAAGTAGATGCATGTTCTCTCAATGAAGCAATTCGTTCCGATTTTATTTGCTCAGTAAATTGATCAAGATCACTTTCAGCAGCATCCATTTCAGCTTTTAGTTGTATTTTCAAATCGGCTAATAAGATTTCTTTTTCAGCTGTTATTGCTGTATCAATTTCTCTGATAGAATCGGATTGTTTATTATTAAACCAATTAATTAACATTGTACTGACATCAGCATCTGCAAATGTCGTTTTCATACCACTTCCGATACCAAGTGTTAAAATGACCGCACCAATTAAAACGATATTTTTCTTAGTTTTGCGCTTCTTTTTATATTTTTCAGCTCTACTATCCAATTCAATACCTCCAGTTACAAGAATAAAGACCTCTAAAAAACGAGGTCCTTATTTAGTATGAAAATAACTAATTAAATGCCGTCAACTTCAGCTTGTAAAGCAGCTTTTGCAGCTTCCTCTAACTCAAGTGCTTTTGCGTCAATAAGAACTTTTTGAGCAGCAACTAAATCATCTCTTTTTTGTGTGATAATTGTACGTAGATCTTCAATTTTAGCATCAATAGCAGCAATAATGTCTTCAGTAGTTGCAGCTTCTAGTGAATCTAACTGATCTTGAAGGTCACCTTTTGCATCAGAAATTGCTTGTTGTAATTCACCAACTGCTTCACTAGTATCTGTTCCTAGTTCTGTAGTTAGGCTTGCACGTGCAGCTTCACCTTTAGTTCCTGTATAACTAGTTAAATCTCTATTTGCATAACCCAAAGCCGTATTTCCAGCTTGATTTATTAGCCCGTCAGCAAATGATGATAATCTTGCAAACTGATCATCCATATAGCCTTCGATATGCAATTGTTGTGCTGCAATTGCTTCGATATGCTCTTGAGTCTTTGTATCAATATTACCACTTGCTGTAGTATATGCACTTGTACCATCATTACTAATACTTGTTTCTGCAGCTGTTTTTAAGCCGTTGTATTCAGTTGCTAAACCATTAATTCTGCTATTAACGTTAGCCGCAACGTCTCTTTCAATATTAGAAGAAGCCGTTCCAAATTGACCATCATACCATGCTTCTAGTTTATCACCAGCATTCGAAGCTCCGAACGCTACGCCTGCCCCTGATACCAAAACTGCTGTTACTGTACCTGCGATTACTTTACCTTTAACTGTTTTTAACATTTAAATGTCCCCTTTGTCGTTGGTTTTTTTTAATGAATTGACCCGTTTCGAGAAATTCATTTAGAGCTTGTTTCATTTAACACGTCTTCTAAGATATTTTCGATATCTTGTTCGATCTGAACTTCAATATTTGCATTTTTAGCATAATCATCGAAGTTTTCTTTTTTTAATTCAGAAACTGTTTGTTCAATACGATTTTCATTTTCGTTATTGATTTTATTAATTTCTGAAACGACCTCTTTTACACGGTCAGCAGTGTAATTAACGATTGAAGTTTCAAGTAATTCTCTTGATTCACTCAAAAAAATTTTTACCTGCCCTACAGTTTTAACTAAACCAACTGCCGTCTCTGCTCCTAATTTTTCGCTCTCCTTTTGAAATGAATGATCATACCAATTTGAGAGTTTGGTTGCTGGATCAACATTTGCATAAATCGATCCTGCACTAACCAGCACAGAGGAGGCAATTATAATTCCAATAAGCTTTTTCATAAATTCCTCTCCCTTCCAATTGCTATAAACATTTTTTCGTAGTAGAGCAATCGAAGCGAAATACTGGTACAAATGTTTTTACTAATAAACTGATTTGAATAGTTGATTCATATTCCCTCTCCCTTGGGGCTCTCAGGCCAAATTAATTTATAGTAAAAGTACAAAGTACTTAATACTCATAAAAAATATTCAAATAATTACATTTAAATGAATAAAAAGTTCTACTTAATAAAATTATTTATTCACATGTAAAAATTACTTGAACCTTTTTTCCTACCATCTAAATTTAAATCAAATAAATTTATTAGTACATAGGAGGTTCTGTAAGCTTCTGTCGAATTCGTTTTTTTATTTGTAAGGAAAAGTCGAAACAATGGAAAAATATTCAATTCTTACTAAAAAGCAAAAAAAAAATGCTTGGATTTTTATTTTCCATTCCCTTCCACTTAATCATTCTCTCCAAAAATATATGTGTTTATAACTGAAATATGCAGAACTTTTTATTATTACCGTAAACAAATAAATTATGTATACATCAAAAAGGAGCTTTGATGAGTTTATTTCTTATTTAATTGTTCTACTTAAACAAAATAAATAATCAAAACTAACTCTACTTCTGTAACAACTTAAATATATCTAGATACCAAATAAGATTAATACTTGATGGATAATGTTGAAAGATCTTAGTAGAATGTCATGGTTAAAGATCATCTGACGAACTTTATTGCCCGAAGAGAATGATTAGTAATGGAAGCGGAGTGGTATAAAACAACAACCCAAATAAAAAACCAACCGTTGCACGCAGCAACGGTTGGTTTTTTATTCTGAAGTTTTTAAGTTTTTAAATCCTAAAATTAATTGTGCGAGGAAGCCGAGTGCACAAAATACGATGGCTAAGTATCCGATCCAGTCAATTGGATCGAGCATAAGTGTGCGCAATACTAGTAAACCTAATAGAAGCGCAATGGCAAAGTTCACTAAGTACGTTTTGTTCGTATGAGAGAATTTCTTCATGATAATAAAAACACTAATTCCCACTGCAATGATAAAGACTGATAAAGCCATTTCCACGTAACATACCCCTTTTTAACTTTAACTATAACAGAAAAAACATCGCCCAACTTAGGTTGGGCGAATGTGTATTATTTTTTCAAGTTTTCGTTGTACTCAACCCAGAAATCTGCATTTTTAATACCTAGTTTAGTAGGGTCAAAGACAGGATCCAAGCCTTCTTTCTTCTGTGCTTCATAGTCTTTTAGTGCAATAAGTGCCGGTTTGGCAATGATTAAGATGGCAATTAAGTTTAACCATACCATCAACCCTAAACCGACATCCCCTAGCGCCCAAGCAAGACCAGCTTCACGAACTGTTCCTAAGAACGCTGTAACAAGGATTACTATTTTCAGAACAAAAATCCCGATTTTTTCAGCATTCCCTTTTAATAAGTAAGCCACATTTGTTTCAGCCATATAGTAGTAAGCCATGATTGTTGTAAATGCGAAGAAGAATAGTGCGATTGCAACGAATCCAGCGCCAATTCCTGTTCCAGGAAGTGCAAGGTCAATGGCAGCTTGTGTATAGCCAGGACCCGCTTCAATGTCTGGTAAGTTTTCTACAACAAATGCGCCTTCTCCATCATCTAACTGAACATTATACATTCCTGTAAATAGGATCATAAATGCTGTTGCCGAACAAACTAGTAAAGTATCGATATATACTGAGAATGCTTGAACCAAACCTTGTTTTGCAGGATGTGATACTTCAGCAGCTGCTGCTGCGTGAGGACCAGTACCTTGACCAGCTTCGTTTGAGTAAATTCCGCGTTTAACGCCCCAAGCAATTGCTGCACCGATCATCCCACCGAAAGTAGAATCAAAACCAAATGCACTTGAGAAAATTAATGAAATGACACCTGGTAATTCAGTAATGTTCATTCCGATAATAACAATTGCCATTAACATATAAGCAATTGCCATGAATGGAACAACTAATTGCGCAACATGTGCAATACGTTTAACTCCACCCAAGATAATGATACCTAAAATGACAACGATTGCTGCACCAGTGATCCAACGCTCTAATCCGAATGCATTTTCCATTCCGATTGCAATTGAATTCGATTGAATACCTGGCATTAAGATCGACATTGCTAATAAAGCAGCTAGTGCGAATAGAATGGCATACCACTTCACGCCAATTCCTTTTTCTATGTAGTAGGCTGGACCACCACGGTATTGCCCTTGATCTTTCACTTTATAAATTTGTGCAAGTGTTGATTCCACAAATGCTGATGCTGCACCAATGAAGGCAATCATCCACATCCAGAAAACGGCACCAGGACCACCAAATGCGATCGCCGTTGCTGTACCTGCAATATTACCCGTACCAACACGACCCGATAAAGCAATAGCTAATGCTTGGAATGAAGATACCCCAGCTGCTGACTCTTTACCTTTAAAAATCTGTTGAACCATATCTTTCACTAAACGAACTTGAACAAAACGTGTAAGAATTGAAAATAAAAGTCCCACTGCTAAACATCCGTAAATCATCCACGGACCCCATAAAAAATTGTTTACTTGACCAATAAACTCTTCCATCTGTTCTCCCCCTTTGTATAGTTCACATTATTGTCACACAATTCACTATATTATAGATATTGTATGAACACAAGCCGAGAAATAGAAATAGTCTGAAAAAATATTATTTTAAGCTAGTTTTTAATAGATGAAGATAAAAAGAAAAAGCACAGTCAAGTGCTCTTTCTTTTTGTGTATTCTCCTAAATAATGTACCCAATGGAACGCAGAACATTGTGCATAAATGATTCCGTGTAATAATAAACATTTTCACGCTCTGGTTCATGAAATAAATCATGATAAGCATTTTTCCATTCTTTAAATTGATACTCACATAATTTTTGCTTGCTCAGCCAGTTTTCACTAAAGACTGGATCCGTCACTTTATCTCGTTCACCTGTCATTAATAAAACCGGGATATTGGAGATGGATTCAACACTACTAACCGTATTTTTCTTTAAATTTTGTAACTCTCTATACCACTTTAATGTAATTTTATTTGTAAAAAGAGGATCGTCTTTTTCTTGTACATATACATCATAGTTACGTGTCAATTCTTTTATTGAAATTTCATGAGTACTCTTCATATGATCTGCTAGCTTGCCCATATTCGCTAGAGCACCAGATAATTTAGACGGCTGGATACGCAAATTTAACCATGGTGAGGTCAAAATGACTCCTGCACATTCAATCGAATGAGTTTGTAATGCATGCATAACCAAAGTCGCTCCCATTCCATGTCCCATTACAAATACAGGTAAGGAATCCGCCATGGAAACTTCAACTAGTTGTTTGACGTATTTAGAATACAACTCAAAATCTTCGTCATGTGCCTCATTTAATGAAGAATCTTCACCGTGACCTGGGAGATCTCCCATCACCACATGAAAACCCGAATTTCTAAATTGTTCAATCGTCCATGCGTAACGACGATGATGCTCATATGCACTATGTACAATAGCTATGACAGCTTTTGCTTTACCTTCTGCTTCCCATTTCCACATGAACATCTTCCCCTTTTACTAAATGCTATTAATCCTTTTATTATACCATTACACAACTGATTTAGAGGATGGATAAAAAAGGCTTTCACTCTATTCTAGTTATGATTCCCTCTTTTTTAGTATAATGAAACTTAGCTAAACGAAGAAATGAGGTCATGTAATGATTTACCCTTTTAATGGAAAGACTCCTGAAATTGATTCATCTGTGTATATAGCTGATTTTGTGACAATTAGTGGGGATGTCACGATTGGTCCAGAGTCTACGGTATGGTTCAATACGGTCATCCGTGGAGATGTGAATAAAACGATTATCGGTAATAAGGTGAACATTCAAGATTTATGTTGCTTGCATCAGAGTCCAGCTTTTCCATTAATTTTAGAAGATGAGGTAACTGTCGGTCATCAAGTGACTTTACATAGTTGTACGGTGAAACAAGGTGCTTTAATTGGTATGGGATCGATTGTGTTAGATGGAGCTGTAATCGGAGAAGGGGCGTTTATTGGCGCAGGCAGTTTAGTCCCACCAGGTAAAGTGATTCCGCCGGGTGTACTGGCTCTTGGGAGACCCGCTAAAGTAGTCAGAGATTTAAACGATGAAGACCGTAAGGATATGGAACGTATTGTTCGAGAGTATGCCGAAAAAGGACAAATTTATAAAACAATGCAAAAGGATTAATAGAATGAAAAAGCTGCTCCGAATTTTTCCGGAGCAGCTTTTTTCTATTAAACGCCTGCTTTTTCTTTTAATGCAGCAGCTTTGTCTGTTTTCTCCCAAGGAACATCTATGTCTGTACGACCAAAGTGTCCATATGCTGCAGTTTGTTTGTAGATTGGACGACGAAGATCTAACATTTTGATGATTCCAGCTGGGCGTAGGTCGAATAATTCGCGAACCATTTCAACCATTTTCGACTCTTCAACTGTACCCGTTCCAAATGTATCAATAGCAATCGATACAGGTTGAGCAACACCAATTGCATATGCTAATTGAACTTCACAGCGATCAGCAAGACCTGCTGCTACGATGTTTTTAGCAACATAACGAGCTGCATAAGCTGCAGAACGGTCAACTTTTGTTGCATCCTTACCAGAGAATGCTCCACCACCGTGACGAGCATAACCACCGTAAGTATCAACGATAATTTTGCGTCCTGTTAAACCTGCATCTCCTTGTGGTCCACCAATAACAAAGCGACCAGTTGGATTAATGAAGTATTTTGTGTTTTCATCAATTAATTCTGCAGGTACAACTGGATTAATAACATGTTCTTTCAGATTGCGTTGGATTTGTTCAAGCGTTACTTCTGGGTGATGTTGAGTAGAAATAACGATTGTGTCAATACGCAATGGTTTGTTGTTTTCATCATATTCTACAGTTACTTGTGTTTTACCATCTGGACGTAGGTAAGAAAGAATTTCTTCTTTACGAACCAATGCTAAACGACGAGCTAACTTGTGAGCTAAACTAATTGGAAGAGGCATTAATTCAGGCGTTTCATTACAAGCAAACCCAAACATTAACCCTTGGTCTCCAGCTCCGATTGCTTCAATATCATCATCTGACATAGAACCTTCACGAGCTTCTAATGCTTGGTCAACACCCATTGCGATATCAGCTGACTGCTCATCGATTGCTGTTAAAACAGCTGATGTTTCTGAGTCAAAACCATATTTTGCACGAGTATAACCAATTTCACGAACGGTTTCACGAACTACTTTTTGAATATCAACATATGCAGACGTTGTGATTTCTCCAGCAACAAGAACTAATCCTGTTGTAACTGTTGTTTCACATGCCACACGTGCATTTGGATCTTCTGTTAAAATCGCATCTAATATTGCATCTGAGATTTGGTCACAAATCTTATCCGGATGCCCTTCTGTTACTGATTCTGATGTAAATAATCGACGAGTTGTCATTATTAATTCCTCCTATATCCTTCGAGATTTCTCTCGGAAAATTCAAACGGTACTCATTTCCCATGTCAAGCTTTACTCGATTGAATAAAACCTTTCGCCGTTTCGGGCTTCTACACGAGGATAAAGGGAGATGTCTGTGTTAAATCATCCATTTATATGCAATTTACTGAGATAGCATAAAAAAAACCCTCTCTCACGTCAATTACATGAGGAAAGGTATGATTTAGTAGGCACCTTTCACTCTTATCATCCAAGGAATTCACCTTGCTTCAGGTTCAGCACCTTCGCCAATTATATGAAATCATATAATCGCAGGTTGCCGGGTTTCATAGGGCCTGACCCCTCCACCAGCTCGGGATAAGAGTATCCGTTCAGTTTTACATCATAATAAACAATTTCGACAATGTCAAACATTTTATGCACATAAATTTTGACAAGAAATATCTACATTTTATACAGGCTATTAGTGTAGATTATTAAACGGAATGTGTTATACTAATTCTCGAATCAAAATTACCCCATTTTATCGGGAATACTTGAAAAAGGAAGGTACATATACATGAATTCAGTGAACACAATTACCGAGCTGAACGAATTGTTAAATGGCCAAAACGTGCACGTTCAACTTTCAGTTCCACAATTAGTGGAGAAAGCAACATCACGCGGAGAAGCTGTCTTAACATCAACAGGTGCTGTAAAAGCGGAGACTGGAAAATACACAGGTCGTTCGCCTAAAGATAAGTACATGGTTGAAGAAGACATTTCAAAGGACAAAATTGACTGGGGTCCTGTTAATCAACCCATCTCATCTGAAATTTTTGACTCATTATATAAGAAAGTAATCGATTACCTAAAAACTAAAGAAGAATTATTTGTGTTTAAAGGCTTTGCTGGTGCAGACAAACAATCTCGCTTATCTTTACAAGTGATTAACGAGTATGCTTGGCATAACCTTTTTGCTCACCAATTATTTATTCGCCCTTCTGCAGAAGAGCTAACTACTCACGAAGCAGATTTCACGATTGTATCTGCTCCGACTTTTAAAGCAGATCCAGCAGTAGATGGTACGTCTTCAGAAACTTTCATCATGGTGTCAATGGAGAAGCGCATTATTTTAATCGGTGGTACTGAGTATGCTGGTGAAATGAAAAAATCGATCTTCTCGATCATGAATTACTTATTACCTGAACAAGGTATTCTTCCAATGCACTGTTCTGCTAACGTTGGAGAAAAAGGCGACGTTGCTTTGTTCTTCGGATTATCAGGTACAGGTAAAACAACATTATCAGCTGATGCTGATCGCAAATTAATCGGTGACGATGAGCATGGTTGGTCAGACAATGGCGTCTTCAATATTGAAGGCGGATGTTATGCAAAAGCGATTAATTTAACGCATGAAAATGAACCTCAAATTTATGATGCAATTCGTTTTGGTTCTGTTTTAGAGAACGTAGTTATAGACTCAGAAACTAGAATTGCTGATTACGATGATATCTCATTAACTGAAAATACACGTGCAGCGTACCCACTTCAAGCAATTGATAATATTGTAGACCCATCTGTAGCTGGTCATCCAAAAACAATTATTTTCTTAACTGCTGACGCATTTGGCGTATTGCCTCCAATCAGTAAACTTACGAAAGAGCAAGCGATGTATCACTTCCTAAGCGGTTTCACATCGAAACTTGCAGGAACTGAGCGTGGAATCACTTCACCTCAAGCTGCTTTCTCAACGTGTTACGGTTCTCCATTCTTACCACTACCTGCAACTGTTTATGCAGAAATGTTAGGTAAGAAAATTGATGAGCATAACTCACAAGTATTCTTAGTTAATACCGGTTGGACTGGTGGAGAATACGGCGTTGGTAGCCGCATGAAGTTATCTTATACAAGAGCTATGGTTCGTGCAGCACTTGAAGGAAAACTCGATGATGTGGAAACAAACAAAGGTTCAGTTTTTGGTTTAGCAATTCCAACAGAAATCCCTGGCGTTCCAACAAACGTATTAAATCCACGCGATGCTTGGGCAGACCCAGATGCTTACGATAAAAAAGCAAAAGAATTGGCTGATCAATTCCGTGAAAACTTCAAAAAATTCGGATCAGTTTCAGAAGATATTTCTTCTAAAGGTGGACCAATTATTTAATCAAAAAGAGCTTGCACATTAACTTGTGCAAGCTCTTTTTCATATGACAAAACTTCTTCGGAGACAGCTCGAGCTTCATCCCGTTCGTCTCTTCCCTTTCCAAAATAGCTAAGCTACAATAAATTAATTTGATAGATACATTTCTAATGTGTGATACTCTATGTCACATTAAATGTTCTTTAAAATATTCTGACTCGATATTTTCAGGAAAGATCGCTTTAAATGTCTCCGCTTCCTTTTCATCAATCCCGTACAAACTAATTTCAGAACCATATTGTCCAATTTCCAACATTTGCGTCGTTTCCTTATAGAATAACAACGTAAACCATTTTAATCCCCCATTTTCATCAATGGAGTTATTTCGCAAAAATTCTCGATTTTCTTCGTTCAAGGTTATGGTATAAGCCATAATTAAATTTTGATCTTGAATTAGCGAAGCGATTTTCTCAAGTTCCTCAATGTGTTTTGGCTCTACTTTCCAACAATGAATTTCTACTGAACTGAAATCGGTGGTGTATGTATCCCAAAGTTCTTGCCAATAAGACGTCGTAATTGGAAATGATGTTTTGTGTTCAGAATGGGTTGTTTCTAATTGAATTTTAATATGTTTCATGACAAATCCCCTTTCGTATTTCTCATCCACTGTGTTAAATCTCTTACTGTTTGTCTATTTACTGCAGGTGGGAAGTGATGCTTATATTTTTCAAAATACCAAGTTTTCACTTCATTCTTTGATTGCGATAGTTTAGCTTCTAGCTTCTTTGCATGTTCTAGACTTACATGCTGATCTTGCAAGCCATGAATAATTAGTACACGGGACGTAAACTCATCCATAAAATTCAATGGTGTTCTTGCATGATAAAGCTCGGGATGATTGGTAGGAGTACCACCAATAACTCGTTTCATCATTCGTCTCATATCTTTACGTTCATCATACGTTAAGGCAGCATCTGTAACTCCGGCCCACGTAACCACAGAGGCAATATCATTACGTAAGATGGCTGTCCATAGGGCCATGATTCCTCCCCTAGAAAAAGAAAAGATATGTATTCTATGTACCTTTAGAAAAAGTTTTAATACATTTACTGCGTGTACGGCATCATATCGATCATCACCTGCAAACTCATCAAAGCCTTCTCCTCCACGATTCCCTCTATAATAGGGTGCGAAAACGACGAAGCCTTGCGCAGCAAATTGAGCGATTCGGCTAGGTCGGACCATGCCAACTCGCTGAATTCCCCCACGTAAGTATAGAATCCCTTCATAATTACCTTTTCCTTTTGGCTCTGCAAGTAAACCTTTTACTCGTAAACCATTGGACCAATAAATAATTTCACTTAGTTGGATACTCGGATTTGGACTTGGGTAAGGCTGTTTAGAGAAGATTTCACCGCTTTTTTTCATTCAGCATCACTCTTTCCAACATTTTTTTCATACCTTCGTCTCTCATATGAAAACTTAGATTTTCCTCTTTATTAAATTCAGTCAAAGTCATCCATTTATAGCCATCTGTTTCAAACTGTTCGTTCAGTTTCACTATGTGATCAACGGTCGCTCTAAATACTACTTTACGAAATGGAGGTTCTGTATGAACGGTATATTCTGCAAACCAAATCACATCTGTTAATGAAGCACCGGTTTCTTCATATGTCTCTCTTTTTGCAGCTTCTACTAATGTCTCGCCTTCTTCGACCTTTCCACCAGGGAACTCAATCCCTCGCTCTGGGTGTTTCGTTACTAACCACTTATCTTCTTTATTAGCAAGTATCAGAACATGTTTCGCAGGTATGGAAAACGTATCTGGAACAAATGATAAAGTCACATCATATCCATTTAAATCTTTAAAAAAATACATGCCTTCTACACCCCTTTCATTAAAGTGTAGCGAAGGCATGCATTGCATTCAACATTTATCGAATTTCGTTCATAGATTGTTCCCTTGGTGCATAAAAGGGCATTGATTCTATTAGCACTTTCGCATCATCAGTTCCATATTCATGAATGACTGCATATAGCTTTTTCAATCGTAAGTCCACTTCGTCATTTTCTGGATCTAAATGATAAGGAATATAAGGTAAATGTGCACGGAGGAAATTTTTCCACTCCCACTCTTGTTTCTGATTAAATAATTCGTCCAGTATTGTAATCACTTCTGGCTTTCCTTCAATTTCATATTCCCATGGAGAATCTTCTGGATGGAAATAATATTGATGATGGGTTACGGAGACATATATTTTCGCCATATCATACATCCTTTCTTTTAGATAGGATGTTACATAAAACAAAAAACATGCACATCAAATTGATGGCATGTCTTTTGCTTTGGGTTAGCCTGAAATATCGACAACTGTTCCTTTATAAGGATGAGAAGCTGTCGGTTGCTCAGGCATGTTTTGGAGCATTTCAACTGCAGATGCCGAGCTCATATTAAGCGCATTTTTCATAACGCTCATTTGAACTGTAGACTGTAGTTCTCTCAATTGACTTGCCATAATTGAGCTCATTTCCATAAACATACCTCCTTCCCTACAAATCTAATATCGTCCATTCTCACAAAAAATAAAGACAAATTCCTCTGAAAAGGAATTTGTCTATACTCACTCATTTATTCGTATCACCTAAGAATGCATTTAGCATCCATTGATGTTTTTCAATCGATTGATAGACAGCATTTAATAAATCTTCCGTCATATCATCTTCATCTTTAGCAGCTTCGTCCATCCCTTTTTTCAATGATTTCATAATCGTATCGAAATCCTTCACAACGGAACTAACCATTTGATCTGTTGATTCTTTCCCAGTAGCTTCTTTTACATCAGACAATTCAAGATGCTCCGCTAAAGTCGCAACAGGTTTTCCACCTAATGTTAATAATCTTTCCGCAATTTCATCCATATGAAGTGTTGCTTCATTATAAAGTTCTTCAAATTTAGCATGAAGTGTGAAAAATTGAGGTCCTTTTACATACCAATGGAAATTATGTAATTTCGTATACATAACTGACCAAGTTGCTACTTGCTTATTTAATTCTTTGTTTAATGCTGCTGACATAAAAAAACACTCTCCTCTTTTATATTTAAAGCTTTTCTACTGTTAATTTACCACTAAAGTCACTACAATAAACATACAGACAGAAATGGAGTGAAAGAAATGACTTTATGGTTACTTTTAGTTGTTGCGTTCATTGTTGTCATTGGAATAACGCTCATTTTCCTTTTATCAACAAAGAAAGCATATTCACATAAACACACAATTGATCCAGTACCACAAAAATCAATGACGGATGATAAGAACGTATGAAATATATTGTAATCGGCATATTTCGATTTTATCAAAAAGTGATTTCTCCCTTAACTCCCCCAAGTTGTCGATTCTATCCGACTTGTTCGCATTATGGAGTTGAAGCAGTTCAAAAACATGGTGCCCTTAAAGGTATTTACTTAGCCACAAAAAGAATATTAAGTTGTCATCCTTTTCATGAAGGTGGATATGATCCAGTTCCTGAAGAATGGCCGAAGAAGAAATGACTTGAAAAAAGTCATTTCTTTTTTCTTGTCTTTTTGGAACGATTCTTGTATGCTAATAAAGGTTATAAAACAAATCGTAATGATTACTATTAAGGAGATCAATTAATGAAAAAAGCATGGTTTATAATACTTACTAGCATACTTATCCTATTTACCGCTGCATGCGGACAAAAAGAAACTCTTCCTCAAGAAAATAATGACGTAGATAAATTAACCATTTACACAACCGTTTATCCTCTCACATACTTTACAGAGCGAATTGGTGGAAACCTCGTTCAAGTAAAATCAATTTACCCAACTGGTTCAAATGAACATACGTTTGACCCTACGCAAAAGGATATGATGAATCTTGCAGATGCAGATTTATTTTTCTATATTGGCATGGGACTTGAAGGCTTTGTTGATAATGCCCAAAAAACATTAGCGAATGAGCAAGTAAAATTAATTGCTACCTCTAATTCCGTTTCTGACGAAGAGTTGGTACAAGAACAAGCGCATGAAGATGAAGGCACAGATGAAGATGCTCATGAAGATGAGGATGAACACGGACATGAAAATGAAGCAGTAGAAAATCATGATGATCATGATCATGGAGACATTGATCCCCATTTGTGGATTTCACCCACTATCAGTATAAAGTTAGCAAAATCGATTCAAGATTCACTCATTGAACAAGATCCTGCAAACAAGGAAACTTATACAAAGAACTTTGATGCATTGCAAACAGAATTAGAAGCTTTAGATGCTAAATTTCAAGAAATGGCAAACAATGTACCCAACAAGACATTTTTTGTTTCACATGCAGCGTTTGGATATTTAGCAGGGGCATATGGACTGGAGCAGGTTGCAATTGCTGGATTGAATTCACAAGATGAACCTTCTCAAAAAGAATTAACTGAAATTGTAGAACTAGCAAAAGAGAAACAAATTAAAACGATATTGTTCGAACAAAATGTTTCGTCAAACTTAGCAAAAGTGATTCAATCGGAGGTTGGAGCTGAATCAGGTATTCTTCATAATCTCAGCGTCCTTACTGAAGAAGATATTCAAAACGATGAAACCTATTTTACATTAATGGAGAAAAATTTAACGACACTAGAAGAAGCATTAAAATAACCACGTAAAGGGATTAAGTTCCTTTGCGTGGTTTTTCATTCCATACTTGTTTTTTAATTAAAAACTGTTCGATTAATTCGTGGTTCCACAAAACTCCTACTCCCGGTTCATTCGTTAAAGAATAAATTCCATTTTGAACTTGAACGGGTGGAGTGGCTAAATCTTGTTCAAAAAAATAGTCGGCTGAACTAAAGTCACCTGGATACTTAATGGACGGTAATGACGCAAAGGTAGCATTAAATGCTTTTGAAACACCAAATTCAATCATTCCACCGATCCAAAGTGGAATGTTCTCTTCCATCGCAAGTTGGTGTATTTTTAACGCCTCACTTAACCCTCCAACTCGACCTTGTTTGAGCACAATGATTTTCCCTGATTGTTCTTTGTTCATTTGCTTGGCATCTGTATAGCTAGTAATACTTTCATCTAATGCAAAAGGTGTCTTCATCGTCGCTTGAACTTGTGCTGACAAGAGATTCTCATCTTCACTAAAAGGCTGCTCGATAAGCGTTAGTCCAACCTCATCATACTGCTTAAGAATATGTATTGAATCCTTTGAAAACGCACCATTTGCATCGGCGAAAAATTGCAAGTTAGGAAATCGAATAACCAATTCCTTCAATTCTGTTGGATTTGAAGTAGTAGATATTTTCAACTTAACTCGCTTATATCCATCTGTTGCTGCCTCATTTACTTTTTTTATAAGATCAGTGAAATTGTTTTCTGGAATCACGACACCAGCTTCAATTTCGCTTTTAACTCCACCAATTAATTTCCACAAAGGTTGATTCATTTTTTTGGAATAAATATCCCATAAAGCATGATTTAAAGATGCCTTCGCCATACGATTTCCTTTGACGGAAGACATGGCATGATCTAATTCATTTGGATGCGTAAGAGCTTCATTCAAGACCAAAGGCATTAACCATTGTTCAATCGCATGCCAAGTAGTGGATACTGTTTCTTCTGTATACCAAGGAGAAGTAAAAGCCACACATTCTCCTACACCGATCGTTCCATCGGCATCCATCAGCTCAATAAGAATACTTTCCCGCTCCTCGACCGATTGTAAATGTGTTGTGAAGGGTTTTTTTAATGGTACTTTTACGTGAAACATCTTTGCACTTATTATTTTGATAGTAGCCACTTTTTCAACTCTCTTCTCAACAATTTGTTCGAGGCATTCCTTGGGAGTTCTTCTACTACATACATAAACTTGGGTATTTTATATGCCGCCAAATGGTTTGATAAAAATTTCTGCAATGACTCTAAAGTAATTTGCGCATTCGTTACGATAAATGCGACAGGTACCTCTCCCCATTGCTCGTCTTTGTGACCACAAACCCCTGCACCCAAAATATCGGAATGTTTCAGTATGGCATTCTCAACTTCAGCAGGGTAAACATTTTCTCCACCTGAAATAATTAAGTCGGATCGTCTATCAACAACGTACAAATAGCCTTCTTCATCAAGATAACCGACATCCCCAGTATATAGCCAGCCATCTCTTTGTGCAGGATGATTAGCAAAATGACCGATATACCCTGGCGTTACGTGAGGACCCTTAATAAGGATTTCACCGATTTCATGAGGTGAGGTTGCACCATCAATCTTTATTTCATTTAATAAAAGAGGTTTCCCTGAAGAACCGATTTTTCTCCTCGCATCTTCCGCAGCTAAAGTTGACGTTTGCGAACTTGTTTCTGTCATACCGTATGTTTGTAAAATGGCAATGCCTTTAGCTTGAGCTCGCTCCAAATAAGCAATCGGAATGGGTCCACCACCAGCTAACATGATTTTAAACTTAGTTGAAACAAGTTCATTTCGATGCTCTAATTCTGTTAGAATCCGCTCAAGCATGACGGACACTACAGACATATGTGTGACTGTGCCATCAATTAATTCATCCGTTATTTTAACAGCATCGAATTTGGCGTACAATGAAATGCCAATTCCATAGATTAGTGAGCGCATGATGATCGAAAATCCACTAATATGAAATAACGGCATCGTACATAACCATACATCATTAGGGTCAACCCCCATATTGAATGCAGAAGCAGTCGCACTCGAAAAATGGTTTTCCATTGTTTGGCGAACACCTTTAGGAAACCCAGTAGTCCCCGATGTGTACATAACAGAAATCGTCCGATCTGGTGCCCATTCTTTTGCAGAAGTAACTTGTTCAATGGGTGCTTGATTTAAAGTTGAAAATAAACAAACAGATTTACTTATTAATTTTGATGCGTAGCTATCATCTACTAAAATTTTAACCGCATTTGAGTCTTCCACTTGATACTTCAATTCTTCTTCGCTCAATCGTTCATTTAAAAAGACCATCTCACAACCTGCATACATACAGCCATATATGACCTTCAAAAAGTCTGTGTTCGTAGATGAAAGCAAAGCAATTCTCATTCCTGGTTCAATGCCTACTGATCGAAGTTTCCCTGCCATTTCACGGGCTACGACTTCCACATCTTTGAATGTCCATCTCTCCTGACCAAAAATAATGGCAGTTTTTTGAGGTGTTAAGGAAGCTCTTTTAGTAATTAAATTTGGATACAAAAAATCTTCTCCTTTACAAAAAGCTGCCCATAAAGGACAGCTTTGGAAGTTCAAATCAAGGGAATCGTGGGAACTGACCAAAGTCAGGTTTACGTTTTTCCTTAAAGGCATCGCGGCCTTCTTTCGCTTCATCAGTTGTGTAGTAAAGAAGAGTTGCGTCTCCAGCCATTTGCTGAAGTCCAGCTAAGCCATCTGTATCTGCATTCATTGCAGCTTTTAAGAATCGTAAAGCTGTTGGAGACATAGATAACATTTCTTCACACCATTGAACTGTTTCGTCTTCTAACTGAGCGTAAGGCACAACTGTATTGACTAAGCCCATATCAAGTGCGGCTTGCGCATCATACTGACGACATAAATACCAAATTTCTCGCGCTTTTTTGTGACCAATAATACGAGCTAAATAACCAGAGCCATAACCCGCATCAAATGATCCAACCTTTGGACCTGTTTGTCCGAAAATCGCGTTATCAGCAGCAATTGTTAAGTCACAAACAACATGAAGAACATGTCCGCCACCAATGGCGTAACCTGCTACCATTGCAACTACTGGTTTAGGAATAACACGAATTAAACGTTGTAAATCTAAAACATTTAAACGTGGAATTTCGTCTTCTCCTACGTATCCACCATGACCACGTACCGATTGGTCACCACCTGAGCAGAAGGCTTTTTCTCCTTCCCCTGTTAAAACAATAACGCCAACCTTTGAATCATCACGTGCATACGTGAAAGCTTCAAGTAATTCCTTCACCGTTTTAGGACGGAAAGCATTTCGAACTTCCGGACGGTTAATCGTAATTTTAGCGATCCCGTTATATGTTTCATATTTAATATCTTCATATGTACGTTCTGTTACCCATTGACGTGTCATAATCTTCCTCCTCTAATTTCCATCAATCAATTGCTCCATTATTATTGTAGCAAACTGAACGGGATTTTCCACATGTATTGCATGTCCAACTGACGAAACTTGCAGATGGGATCCATCTTTTAACTTTTTGACCATTTCGTCCGCAATCTCGGTAAACTTTGTATCATATTCTCCAGTCACTAGATACACAGGCATTTCTAGTTTATCTAGTTTCGACCAATAAGATGGTTGTTGTCCAGTCCCCATCCCTCTCAGACTATTCGCGAGACCTACCGCAGATTGTGCAAGCCTTTCGGAACGAATTTCATGCTGCTTTTCATTCGAAAGTGACTTTTGAGATTCAAATAAAGATATGTTCTTCCAAAAATCGATAAATGATTCGAGTCCATCTTGTTCAATCCGATCAGCTAATTGATCATCAGCTTGTCGTCTCAACTGTTGCTCTTCATTGGCCTTTAGTCCGGGTGAAGCACTTTCCAACACTAATTTCTTAACTTGTTGTGGATGTCCTAATGCATAAGCTAAAGCAATACGCCCACCCATTGAATACCCAACTAATGAAAATCTAGATAACTGAATCGCAGAAAAGAACTCCTCTAAATCGAGTAATTGCTCATTCATCCGATAGCGTTCAGAATTTGAACTTACTTCTGTTGAACCATGTCCCATTAAATCAATCGAGATACAGTTGATGTCTTTTGGTAGAAGTTTAACAACTGGTTCCCAAGATCTCCAACTTCCTGTAAAGCCATGCAAAAATACAATAGACTCGTTTGCATCGGGATTTGTCATCGTATAACTGATTTGTATTCCTCTAACATTCGCACTTAAATGTTCCATGACTGGTCAATCTCCTCAGAAATCGCTTTCCACAATTGTCGATGTACCCTAACATTTTCTTGACGATTCGTCTTCACTTCAATAATTCGAATATCCGTTTGTTTCGGAGTTTTCAATGCTGTCAGAAATGCCTCTTTTGATTCAATCAAGAAATATTCCGCTTCATACATATGCGCAATGGAATCAAATGATAATCCTGTTGGTGTCCCAAATAACTTTTCGAAATATTGTTCTTCAGATGACTGGGGTAGATATGAAAAGATTCCACCTCCGTCATTATTCATCACCACGATCGTTAAATCAGTCTTATGGAAACGAGACACTAACAAGCCATTCACATCGTGTAAAAAGGAGATATCACCAATAAGGAGTGTGCTAGATCTCTTTAATGACTGCTGAATCCCTAAAGCTGTCGAGACAACTCCATCAATTCCATTTGTCCCACGATTTGCATAAATGCCAATGTCCTTTGATGTTTTATTGAAAAACGTGTCGACATCTCGAATCGGCATACTGCTACCACAGATCAAATCACTTGAATCCTCTAAATGTTGAAACAACAATCCTGCGTATGCTCCCTCATCCTTTTGATTGGCTATGTATTGATTTACATGGTTAGTTGCCATTTCATTTGCTTGTGTCCATTTATTAAGATAATCACTTGATTCATTCACATACGATTCATTCCAAAAAACGTTAGGTACGGAATGAATATGGTGGGTCACAACTCCTATGAAATCACGAAAGACAGGATTTTCATCAATGATAATGAATGTCTTAGGTTGGTAGGTTTTTAAAAATAGAGTTAATGGTTTTGAAACGGGTTGAGCACCAAAGCGAATGACGACTTCTGGAATCATAGATTGCGCAAAATTTTCGTTTTTTAGAAGTGCGTCATATTGATCAATTAAGTAATCTTGACATGCTTCTGGAACATTTGACCTTAATTGCGAAAGTGGGTCCGCTAGTATCGGCCATTTCAAGACTTTAGCAAAAGTCCAAAAGTCTTCGTGTGAAAACTCTTTTGGCAGTTCACCAACCATAATGAATCCACTCTTAGCTTGATTAATTTTTTCGGCAACGAAATTTTTAGCCTCTTCAGAAGCTTGTACATCCCCTGAAAATGACTGTTGAAATGTTGAAGGCTTCTTGATGAAATCAAAATCAAGTAGTAAAGGTTCTCTAAACGGAATATTGATATGGATTGGACCCATTGGTGCAGCTTTTGCTTGTGCAATTGCTCTTGCCGTATGGCGTTCCACAAAAGGAATCGTTTCACTACTTGAATCAGCTAGTGGGAAGTCTACGCTCCATTTTACATGATTTCCGTAAAGCTGAATTTGATCGATTGCTTGAGGTGCGCCAACTTCACGTAACTCATGTGGTCGATCTGCCGTTAACACAATCAATGGTACTCTTGCATAATTAGCTTCAACGATGGCTGGAAAATAATTCGCGGCCGCAGTCCCAGATGTACATAGTAATAGAATAGGATTTTTCTTCGTTTTTGCTAATCCGAGGGCAAAAAATCCTGCTGAACGCTCATCTATTTGCATATACGTTGTAAATTCCTTCATATGGCTAAACACATACGCTAAAGGAGTGGATCTTGAACCTGGACTAATCACCACTTCCGTAACACCAGCATCAAGGAAGGCTTGTGCTATCGAGTGCACATATTCAGTCAAAATTGCACGATGATCATCCATTTAACTTACCTCCAAGAGTGCGTAACATAGGTCTAAATTTAACCAAGGTCTCTGCATATTCAGAAGTTGGATCTGACGTACCGACAATCCCGCCACCTGCATATAAGTATGCTTGGTCTTTATTTAATAAAGCTGATCGAATAGCGACGGCGAATTCACCATTACCATTTGCATCAATCCATCCAATAGGAGCCGCATAATACCCTCTATTCATTTGTTCTACCATACGAATAATGGCCATTGCATCATTTCGTGGCTCCCCACCAAGTGCTGGAGTAGGATGTAAGTCTTGGACAAGTTGTAATAAGCCTTGTCCCTTTTTCAAGGTTCCTTCAACCGGTGTATATAAGTGTTGGATATCCCTAATTTTCATTAGTTTAGGATTTTTAGGTACTTTCACTTCTTCACAGTATTCTTCAAATACCTGCGAAATCATATCCACGACATATTGATGCTCTTCACGATTTTTCGCGTCCTGAAGCAATTCATTTCCAAGCTGCTGATCTTCTGTTGCCGTTTGACCTCTTTTTATAGAACCGGCCAGACAAGTAGACAGTGCTTTTTGATTTTCTACTTTCACTAACCTTTCAGGCGTCGCTCCAAAGAATAATTGTTCCTCAAGCTCTAAGCCAAACACAAAGCTTTCCGGTTGTTCTTTTGAAACATGATACATAGCTGAAGGTGAACTAACTTCTTCGATAAATTGTAATGCCAATGAACGAGCTATCACGACTTTCTGCGCTTCCTTAGCTTCAATAAGTCGAGTTACATGAGAAACAGCATCTAAATACGTTTCTTTAAAACGTTCAGTTAAGTGTGAAACCACCGGCTTCGCATAGGGTTTTAATTCATTCACTTGTGCAGCATGTATTAAGTCATCTCGTTGTGTACGTAATTGATCAAATGCAATCTGAGAGTTTGGATCTTTCGTAATTAAATGGATGCTAATAAAAACCCGGTCATCTCTTATAACTAATTGAAATGATGGTACAGCAAAGTATGCAGAAGGAAACGAATCCCACTCTGACTCTATTTGATTTAATGGATCGAAAGAAAATCCACCAAACAATATTGGTTGAAGTTCATGCTCTTCATTAACAATCGATGCACATAACTTTTTCCATTGTGAATCTATATCTTCAAAACGATGATCTTGTAACGAATTTTGTATCACATAAGCATGACCGAGACCTACTAGCGTAAAAGTCTTTTCACGATTCTGCCAATAAAACCGGTTACCTTTATATGACTCGCCTGCTTCAAAAAAGGCAATCGAGGATAAGCCACTTACTTCAATAGTTTCTGTATAAAAATAATACGTTGAAGTTTCATCTTCAATCGTCAAATTAGTGGATGTAAAAGACTTCTGTTTCATCCATTTTCCCTCCGTAAATAGGACTACACGTTTTCGTGACTATCCTTGAATATCATACCTTCTATCATACCTCTTTCTCGCCATTTCAGCACCCGTTAAGCAAACAATCTATCCATAAACTATTGGATGAAGTACAATGAGAGAGGTAAAAACACTAGAAGGAGCGAAAAACAAATGTCACACGATTTAAAAGCCGATACCGGTTGGCGCGTATGGTGGCAATTAACAAGACCACATACCTTAACCGCATCATTTGTACCGGTATTCCTTGGAACCATGATTGCCTTATCATATAGTCCTATTAACTGGATTTTATTTTTAGCTATGTTAGTGGCAAGCTTATTAATTCAAGCGGCTACCAATATGTTTAACGAGTATTATGACTTTGCAAGAGGGTTAGACAATGAAAAATCAGTAGGGATTGGCGGAGCCATTGTTCGTAATGGAGTAGCACCTAAAACAGTATTACAATTAGCCTTCCTGCTTTATGGAATTGCTGCACTTCTCGGGATTTATATTTGTTTAGAGACAACTTGGCTCTTAGCTGTAGTTGGGGCAGTTTCAATGGCAATCGGTTACTTTTATACAGGCGGACCTTTCCCTATTGCATATACACCATTCGGAGAATTATTCTCCGGCGTATTTATGGGCATGTTGATTGTGTTAATTGCTTTTTATATTCAAACGGAACAGATTACTCTGCTTGCAGTGCTATTATCCATTCCTAGCATGTTGCTCGTTGCAGCAATTATGTTATCAAATAACATTAGAGACATTGTAGGTGATAAAGAAAGTGGTAGACGCACGATGGCTATCTTAATTGGCCGTCAGCATGCAATTACTGTTTTGCTATTATTATTTATCGTTTCTTACGTTTGGATTATTGTGATGGTTGCACTTGGTATGATTACACCATGGTCTTTACTAGTTCTTTTAAGCATAAAAAAACCAATTCACGCAATTAAAACTTTCAGAACGTACGAACATCCATTAGAAGTTATGCCAGCGATGAAAGATACGGCTTTAACCAATACAATCTTTGGTTTTCTATTAGGCGTTGGGATACTGATTGGCTATTTAATGTAAATGCAAAGGACTGCTTAGTCGTTATAAACGAAGCAGTCCTTTTGTATGCCCAAATTGAAATAGTTGAACACATAATGCATCCAATAAAAAAGTCCATAAAAAAACACGCTATCTAATGATAGCGCATCTTCTTAAATGACCCCTACGGGATTCGAACCCGTGTTACCGCCGTGAAAGGGCGGTGTCTTAACCGCTTGACCAAGGGGCCAAACATCTGGCGGAGAAGGAGGGATTTGAACCCTCGCACCGGTTGCCCGATCTACACCCTTAGCAGGGGCGCCTCTTCAGCCACTTGAGTACTTCCCCAGAGTTGGCTCCGAAGGTAGGACTCGAACCTACGACCAACCGGTTAACAGCCGGTTGCTCTACCACTGAGCTACTTCGGAATGGTGGGCCTAAATGGACTCGAACCATCGACCTCACGCTTATCAGGCGTGCGCTCTAACCAGCTGAGCTATAGGCCCACATAAAAAATGGAGCGGGTGAAGAGAATCGAACTCTCATCATCAGCTTGGAAGGCTGAGGTTTTACCACTAAACTACACCCGCAAATATGGTGGCTCAGGACGGAATCGAACCGCCGACACAAGGATTTTCAGTCCTTTGCTCTACCGACTGAGCTACTGAGCCACAATTGAATTGCACTAAGCTTCGAAACTTTGTTAGTCTCATTGCTTATTTCAATTCTGATATTTCTTAAAAAATGGCGGTCCCGACGGGAATCGAACCCGCGATCTCCTGCGTGACAGGCAGGCATGTTAACCGCTACACCACGGGACCAGTTGGTTGCGGGGGCAGGATTTGAACCTGCGACCTTCGGGTTATGAGCCCGAC